>CAMIWN010000011.1:0-78831 GCA_946402445.1 uncultured Bacteroidales bacterium | reverse complement strand
ATTCGATAGTTTCAGCAAAATCAAAATGGATTTGCTGTGTGAATCCATTCATGGCTAAGGCCATTAATACGGCAATTACGAATAACTTTTTCATGGCATTATGTTTTTTAATTGTTATTGTTTCGTTTTTGAGGTTTGCAATGCAAAAGTATAGCATTTCTCCAAACGAAAAACAACTTGTCAAGCCCCTAAGAGGCCTTGTCTATCATGTCGCAAAGATACAAAAAAATAAACGGTTGGATTTCAATTTATTACGAAACCAAAATCCAACCGTTGTCTATGGGGTTGTCTATCATAAGAGACGCGTTCAATGCGTCTCTACTGTCATTTCTTCGGCTTCAGCTCGTCGAAAATCATGTTGCGGAGGTTGTCGATCGGGACACGCACCTGCTGCATCGTGTCGCGGTCACGCACGGTGACCGTGTTGTCAACCAAGGTGTCGTTATCGACGGTGACGCACATCGGGGTGCCGATGGCATCTTGTCTTCTGTAACGTTTGCCGATGGAGTCTTTCTCGTCGTATTGGCACATGAAGTCGGCCTTCAGCGAGTCGATGATCTCGCGAGCCTTCTCCGGCAGACCGTCTTTCTTGACCAGAGGCAGCACGGCGACCTTGTAAGGTGCGAGGATGGCCGGCAACTTCAGCACCACGCGCTCCGAGCCGTCTTCCAGCTTCTCCTCGGTGAAGGCATTGCTGAACATGGCGAGGAACATGCGGTCGAGGCCGATGGAGGTCTCGATGACGTAAGGCGTGTAGCTCTCGTTGGTGTCGGGGTCGAAGTATTGGAGTTTCTTGCCCGAGTATTTGGCGTGGGCCGAGAGGTCGAAGTCGGTGCGGCTGTGGATGCCTTCCAGCTCCTTGAAGCCGAAGGGGAAGTCGAACTCGATGTCGGTGGCGGCGTTGGCGTAGTGGGCAAGCTTCTCGTGATCGTGGAAACGGTATTTCTCGGCGGGCAGACCCAGCGAGAGGTGCCAGTTGAGGCGTTCTTGTTTCCAGTGCTGGAACCACTCGAGCTCTGTGCCGGGACGGACGAAGAACTGCATCTCCATCTGCTCGAACTCGCGCATACGGAAGATGAACTGACGGGCCACAATCTCATTACGGAAGGCCTTACCGGTCTGGGCGATGCCAAACGGGATTTTCATGCGACCGGTCTTCTGCACGTTGAGGTAGTTGACGAAGATACCCTGAGCCGTCTCGGGACGCAGGTAAATCGTGTCGGAGCCGTCGGCCACCGAACCCATCTTGGTGGCGAACATCAGGTTGAACTGACGCACGTCAGTCCAGTTGCGGGTGCCGCTGATAGGACAGACAATCTCCAAGTCGAGGATGAGCTGCTTGATGGCATCGAGGTCATTACGCTCCATGGCGCCATACAGGCGGTGGCTGATTTCCTCGATCTTGGCTTTGTGCTCCAAAACACGTGGGTTAGTGGTCACAAACTGCTCTTCGTTGAAGGCATCGCCGAAGCGCTTGCGAGCTTTTTCCACCTCCTTATTAATCTTCTCCTCTATCTTGGCCATATAGTCCTCGACGAGCACATCAGCGCGATAACGTTTTTTCGAGTCGCGGTTGTCGATGAGCGGGTCATTAAAGGCATCGACATGGCCCGAGGCCTTCCAGGTGGTGGGGTGCATGAAGATGGCGGCGTCGATGCCGACGATATTCTCGTGCATCTGCACCATGGCTTTCCACCAGTATTCACGGATGTTCTTCTTCAATTCCACGCCGTTTTGACCGTAGTCGTAAACGGCAGACAGTCCGTCATAAATTTCGCTCGAAGGGAAAATAAAACCATATTCCTTCGCATGAGCGGTTATCTTCTTAAAGAAATCTTCTTGATTCATTTTTCTATTTTTAAATACACATTACCTTTTTAACAAATTCATTATAACTTAATATGGGAATTCCAGCATGACTATTCAATACCAGTAAATCCTTATCCCCGCTAACGATATAATCAACAGAAACACTTTCAGCCATTGATAAAAGATATAAATCTTTGATGTCACGAATAGGTGATTCCACTTTAACAGAAATTTCGGTCCAATAACACACATCATCAACCATTTGAAAGAAAGAGGATCGTGTTTCTTCGGAAATCAAACGACTAAATTTAGGACGTTCGAGCACTCTTCTTATCTCATCTAATAAAGGAGCACAGACATATACTTTTATTTCAGTGGAACTCAACACATCAGCTAAAGAAGAAAGTTGCTTTCCAATCATAAAAGAAATCCAGAGATTGGTATCAAATAGAACTCTCATTCTCCGTAACGAACAGCGTTGACCTCTGCAGCGATTTCCTCATCAGTCATCACCGGAGAAGTCGGACAGGAATTAATAAAATTCTCTATGGAAGTGCGACGAGAACGCACTTTCCACCCCATTCTCATTGCCAATAATTCCAATATTTTGGAATCCTGAAAAGGAACAGATACAATCAATTCTTCCATGGTCGATAATATTTCTGATTGCAAAGATATATTTTTTTTCTTCATCTCAAAAGAAATTATTATCTTTGCATCCTAATAAAGGTCCAAGCGAGGCTTACTTCTATTATTCAGAGAACCCTTCGGGGTTTGTTTTTCAGCTTCGCAATTACCTTATTAAAACAAATCACTATGAACGAACAAGTTCTACGAAAGGTTGCCCTGCGTTATAGGGCAATTTTTTTGCCTGTTGAGAGAGACGGGCTGACTGGAAATTATGAGCCAACGGTGCCGGTGATGGCTTTCACCGCAAGGCTGAAGGAGAATGGCTATTGCTTAAGCGAGGAGTTGCTCCACGCCTTGACCAAGGTGCCGGCTAACACGCTGGCTAACATCACCTCGCTGATCAACGAAGCCATGGGAGTGAACTTGAATTGGATGCCTTTGGTGAAGGGCTGGGATGTGCCCACGGGCGAGACCCGCATGGATCATCTAATCACCTTCCTTGCCAACCTCTTTGGTGGTGAGAAAACTGGATTCAAAGGCAGCACCTTGCCTTGCGGCCATTTCATCCCCGAAGGAACCTTCCCTTTGGAGCGTTACAACGGCTGTCCCTATTGCGGCACACCCTTCCACACGGCCAATTTCGTGTATCATGGACAAGGCAGCAAGCTGAAAGAGCTGAGGTTGTTTACCCTCGACGACATGAAAACCGTGTTTCACAACCTCCTAACATCCCCTACTCCGTTGGATGCCACCCAGTTAGACTCAGTAAAACTGTTGCTTAGGGAATTTGAGGTGCCGGAAGATGTGGAGATTCCCATGAAGGAGACGGTGATGGTAGTGATTCAGGAAGCAGGAGAAAAAAAGCAGGAGAAAATAGTTGAGTTGGGGATGAGATTATTAAAAAACCCAACAGATATATTGAGGTATTTCTGGTATGAGAAGACAGGGCAGGTGAAGATCATCGAGCGGAAGGCTTTGGTGGAACATGAGCGGAAAGTCAACCGTCACCGGTGGATGCCGGCGGACAAGAGTGAAAAGGCGGCTGAAGAGAAACGCGAGGCGTTGAAGTTAAAATACGACCGCAAGCACTGTCGCATGGCTGCCATTTGGCTCAACGCCATACCGATGAATGCGCAACAGGCATCAGAGAACATGAATCCAAAGCGTGGGATGTGGGTGCGGATGATCCATGCCCTTCGTCTCGGAGAATATTCACGTCGGAAAGGCTTCGAGCATCTCGCCGAGATCCTCGACGTGTTCTACAAGCAAGACTATACCACTTGGGCGGGGCGACTCGACCAAGCTCAGCGGGACAACCACACCGACGAGGTGCTGGCGATGCTTTGCACGCGTCCCGGGCTATTTGCACGCTGTCTCTTCTCCACGATGCTGCGTTTTGGCAAGGACAAGACCTTGGCTGCATTCGAGACAGTGACCGACCAGTTGCCCGCCAGGCTATTGCTTTCGCTGGGCAATACCGCTGATGGTTGGTTCGACGCGGAACGCATCCGAGTGGCACGACCCATCACGGGAGGCACTCACCCCGTGCAACCCCACCCTCTTCTTTGGCTTTACAAAGAGGAGGAACGCATGGCGATGGCCAAGGCGGTTAACGATGTCTTTACCCTTGCGATGAAGAAACGCTATGCCAGCCAGGGGACGAATTCCAAGACTATCTATATTGACCCTAAACTATATGACATCCCTGTCAGCGTAGGTGACCGAAGCACCACGATCCAGGATACCGCCTGTGCCCTGCAAGGCACACGGTTCAAGGTGGAAGGCGACAGTGTGCGTCTCTTCATGCAATGGGGCAAGGGCTTGCCGGCACAGCATCTCGACATGGACCTGAGCTGCGCCATCGCCATGAGCGACGGTATCGTGTTCGAGTGCGCCTATTATAGCCTCACCGCCCCAGGAGCCAAACACTCGGGTGACATCATCCATATCCCCGACCAGGTAGGTGCAGCGGAGTATATCGAGCTGACGTTGCCCGAGCTGGAACGGGCAGGAGCCAAATATGTCTCTTTCACCTGCAACGCCTACAGCAACGGAGCCTTGTCGCCCAACCTCATGGTAGGCTGGATGAACTCCGCCTATCCCATGACCATCTCCAATGAGACGGGGGTGGCCTACGACCCATCGTGTGTACAGCATCTGGTGCTCATCAGCGAGTCAAACCTCAGCAAAGGCATGGTGTTCGGCGTGCTTGACGTGGCTGCCCGGGAGATTTATTGGTTAGAGATGCCTTTCATGGGACAGACCGTACACGACTTGGATTTGAAGACCATGGAGGCATTGCTGAAACGGTTAAAAGAAAAACTCAGCATCGGACAGCTGTTAGATCTGAAACGCGAAGCGCAAGGACTCATCCTTGTTGACACCCCTGAAAAAGCTGACGAGGTTTATACTTACGAATGGGCGATGTTTAATTTCAAAATTGAGTAGTTATTTCTACATCAACCTCCCACACCGGTCGATGATGTCGTTAGCGAGGCGGAAACTTGAATCACAAGTGTCTTTATCGGCAACGCCATCGTACCCCAGCCAGCCATACGCACGTATTTCTTGTCACCATAAAGGCGGGTTTTCACGTCTAATTCGCCGTTTTCTACCAACAACTTCTTGGCATTATCCATATAACGCCGGGCTTCTTCCAAAGGATTTTTCTTTTCCATCTTTCAATGATTAAAATACACCGCAAAAATAATTAATTTTTTTAAAAAGAAAAGAAAAATAGATTTTTTATTTATAAATGATTTATTTCATCATAATTCTTTTACCGAGATTAAGAAGCTGTTTTGATTTTAAAGGATTACCCCGTAGGGGTTTAATTTCGGTAGAGAAAAAACGTAATACGGATTACCCCGTAGGGGTTTAATCTCGGTAGAAAAATCCGTTCTATTTCTACCGAGACATAATGCCTACGGCATATCTTTTAAAAACAAAACAGCTTCTAAATAATCAGCATCGCATCTCCATACGTGAAGAAACGATATTTCTCATTAACAGCTTCTTTGTAAGCCTTCATCAAGAATTCATAGCCTGCGAAAGCAGCCACTTCCATCATCATGGGCGACTTGGGCAGATGGAAGTTGGTAATCATGCAGTTGGCAACGGAGAAGTTATAAGGCGGGAAGATGAAACGGTTGGTCCATCCGTTGAAAGGCTTGATTTTGCCCGAGATAGTCTGGGCAGTCTCCAAGGCTTTCATGGTGGTGGTGCCGACGGCAAACACATTGTTATGACGTTGGTTGGCTTCGTTAACCAGGTCGCAGCATTGTTGGTCAACCACCATTTCTTCCGAGTCGCATTTATGCTTGGTCAGGTCTTCCACTTCGATGTCGCGGAAGTTACCCATGCCAGGATGCAGGGTGAGTTCAGCGAAGGAGGCACCGATGATCTCGAGGCGTTTCATGAGGATCTTGCTGAAGTGCATTCCAGCGGTAGGTGCCGACACTGCGCCTTCCACTTTGGCGTAGATGGTCTGGAACTCTTCAGCATCTTCAGGCAGCAGCTCTTGGTTTTCACGACGTTCTAGGATCTCTTTGGGAAGCGGAGTATGGCCCAAGGAGAAGATAGTTTTTTTGAACTCCTCGTAGGTACCATCGAAGAGGAAACGCAAGGTACGACCACGAGTTGTCGTGTTGTCGATGACTTCTGCCACCAGCTCCTCGCCCTCGCCGAAATAGAGTTTATTGCCGATACGAATCTTACGTGCGGGGTCAACCAACACATCCCACAGACGGCTTTCTGAATTGAGTTCACGAAGCAGAAGGACTTCGATTTTAGCGCCAGTTTTCTCTTTCTCGCCATAAAGACGCGCAGGGAACACCTTGGTGTTGTTAATGACAAAGACATCGCCGTCTTTGACGTAATCCACTAAGTCTTTGAAGATGCGGTGCTCGATGGTTTGCGCCCTACGGTTGAGCACCATCAGTCGGGCTTCATCACGGTTTTTGATAGGATAATTAGCAATCAACTCCGAAGGGAGGTTGAATTTGAATTGGGACAGTTTCATCTCGACACTTTTTAATACAAAACGCAAAGATAATGCATTTGACAAGTTTTGTCAAGCGATTTTTTTGTTTTGCTGCAAAAAACCCGGGGAGTTAATTTAGAATTTAGAATTTAGAGGGAGCGGGGCAACTCTCAATTCTCAATTTTCGATTCCCTATACTCTGGTCCGGATTCGATGATGGCTTGTTTGAGGTCTTCGAGTTGCCAAGCATCTTCCACTTCGAAGTCGCCGATACGGGTGCGGCGCAAAGATTTTAGGCAGGCACCGTTGCCCAGTTCTTTTCCGAAGTCGTTGGCGAGGCTACGGATGTAGGTACCTTTGCTACACGTCACCTCGAAGTCGATTTCAGGGAAGCGTTCAAGGTGCAACTGGAAGTCATCGATATGGATGTTACGAGCTTTGAGTTCAATTTCTTCGTCGGATCGCGCATAGTCGAAGGCCCGTTTCCCTTTGATTTTGATGGCGGAGAATTTAGGTGGATATTGGTGGATGTCGCCGATAAATTTCATGCGCGCGGCATCCAATTGTTCGGCGGTGATATGGTCTGTCGGGAAGAACTGGTTCGGTTCACTTTCGAGGTCGAAGGTGGGAGTAGTTTGGCCAAGAATCATGGTACCTGTATAAGTCTTGACCTGAGCCTGAAAGTCCTCGATTTGTTTGGTCATAGGCCCAGTGCATAGGATAAGCAGGCCGGTAGCCAGGGGGTCGAGGGTTCCGGCGTGCCCCACCTTCAGCTTACGGATGCCATAGAAACGCATGAACAGTGAGCGGATGAAGTTCACCGTGTCGAACGAAGTCCAGTCGATGGGCTTGTCAATGAGAAATACCGTTCCTTCTTCGGGGTAGAACATCAGGCGAAGACGATAGCGAGAATTCCGATGATAACGCAATAAACCGCAAACCAAATCAGCTTACCTTTCTTCACCAGGTTAATCATCCACTTGCAGGCGAAGCAACCGGCGATGAAAGCAGCGAGGAAGCCCACGAGGGCTGTCACTGACGAGAGGCCGCTCATGGCTTCGCTGAAGCCGACTTCAGCGATGTCCTTGACGTCAAGCAAAGCCTCGCCCAAGATTGGCGGGATGACCATCAGGAAAGAAAACTGTGCCAGTTTCTCTTTCTTGTTACCCAGCAGCAGGCCCGTGGCGATGGTAGAGCCAGAACGCGACAGACCTGGCATGACGGCGCAGGCCTGGGCGATGCCGATGATGAAAGCGTGCAAAGGACTGATGTTTTCCCTTTGGCGCGGTTTGGCGAAGTAAGAAAACGTCAACAAGGCAGCTGTCACTAACAGCATGATGCCCACAATTAGCAATCCCGAGCCAAACACTTCTTCTATCTTGTCCTTGAAGAAGAAGCCGACGATGGCGACAGGAATCATGGAAATCAAGATATTCACGACATATCGGGTTCCCTCGTTCCATTTCCATTTGAAGAGGTCTTTAAAAAGCCACACAATCTCGCTCCAAAGGATGACGATGGTGCTGAGCACGGTAGCCACATGGAGGAGGACGGTGAAGGTGAGGTTCGATGAGCCGTCATCAAGGCCAAACAAGGCTTGACCAATGGCGAGATGTCCGCTACTGCTGACGGGGAGGTATTCTGTAAGGCCTTGAATAAGACCTAGGATTAACGCTTGAAGCCAATTCATGTTAATTTGGAATTAAGAATTAAGAATTTAGAGGGTGGACGAAGAAGTTATTTCCGTTTCCAGAAGATGGCGACAATTTCGACCACGAAGCCGAGAAGCACCAAGATGGGTGCGAGGGTAATATGCCGGAAGTCGAACATTTGGGGATTGAAGACATCAGGATTGTCTGATCCGCCACCGATCATCAGGATCATGCCCAGGGCGATGAGAGCGACGCCCACGAGCACAAGGATGTAGTTCATCTTGGTAAAAGGCAAGGCTTTGGCTTTGTCTTCCGTTTCAGTGACGATAGTCTTGGTGGTGTTTTCTTTTGCTAGATTATTTTTTGCCATAAGATAATATATTTCAATCAGTTATATAGTTTGTCGAGGTTGGCTTTAAGGAATTTGTCGAGGGCTGCACGGGTGGAGAGCCAGGCGAGGATGACGCCAAGCATGACAATGCCCACGAAGACGGCTATCAAGGCGACATCATCCTGGATCAAGACCAAATCGGGAAAGCGTTTGGAGGCGCCATAGAGGATCAGGATGAGGAAGATGTCGGCCAGCAGTCCGCCGAAGAAGCCTTGGGAGACGCCCGAACGAAGGAAAGGCCTACGGATGAAACTCTCGGTGGCTCCCACCAGCTGCATGGAACGAACAAGGAAGCGTTTCGAGTAGATGGAGAGCCGGATGGTGTTGCGTATCAAGGCGATGGCGATGACGAGCAACACAAGGCTGACAACCATCAGAACCGTGGCAATCTTACTGACGTTCTGGTTGATGAGATCGACGAGCGACTTCTGGTAATAGACCTCTTTGACATCGGTGTTCTCCAGCAGCTGTGCTTCGAGGAGGGCGATGCTGTCGTTGTTGGCGTAGTCGGCATGGAAACGCACGTCGATGGAAGGCAGCAGCGGGTTGGTCTCGTTGCCCAGCCATTTCAGAAAGTCCTCACCGAGGTCCTCGCTGAGGCGGGAGATGGCTTCTTCTTTGGTGATATACTCGGTTGACTTGACAGCAGGCATGGCGTCGAGTTCCTTTTGCAGACGAAGGATGTTGGCTTCCTTGACGTTGCTGTTCATGACAATCTCGAAGCCGATATTCTCTTTGATATGGTTGGAGAGCTTACGGGCATGGATGAGGAAAATGGCGAACACACCGAGGAGGAAGAGCACCAAGGTGATGCTCACCAACGACATGGCGTAAGAGCCTGCCACGCGGCGTTTGCTGGAGTTACGGTTTGACATCTTCTAAATTTGAAGATGCAAAGATAGAAAAAAACTTGATTCGTCGCTAAAAACGATTCACCTTTCAATTCTCCATTCCTCAATTCCCCGTTCTTCGCTGGAGAAGCACACGCCAATTTTGAATAACGGACGCGAGTCAGAGGAGAAGGCGGATGCATAGCCTTTTTCGCTGATCTGTTTCAAGGCCTCGTCGGCACTCTTGTCCACCTTCAGCTCCAGGATGTAGATGTAGTCTTTCGTTTGGATAGTCACATCCATGCGGCCTTTACTGGTATGGCGTTCCACCTGAACATAGAAACCCATCAGCTTGAAAATGGTCAGCAACGAGTTCTGGAAATACACCTCCAGCTTGCCAGTGAGTTGGTAGTCACCGTCGGCATAGAAGGCTTGAAGGAGCGTCATGAAGCCTTCGGCATCGCCGTTGCGAACAGCTTCCACAAATTTCCTGATATTAAAGCTTCCGTTTCCAAGGCCACCATGGTAGTAGATAGCCATAAACTGAGCAAAGCCCTGCTCCACCTCTGTATTCGGAAAGCCAAG
The DNA here is from genome assembly GCA_946402445.1 of uncultured Bacteroidales bacterium. GTDB lineage: Bacteria > Bacteroidota > Bacteroidia > Bacteroidales > F082 > Limimorpha. Next base: position 68,952 of record CAMIWN010000011.1, on the reverse strand, counting down.
GCGGTACATCGAGAATTCAGGGACATAATCCTTGATGGTCAGATATCCACTTTGGAAGAACAGGGGTATCGGATTGCTATACATACTATCGATAGCATCCATTTCGAAAGCCGTCAGTTCTTCGGTGGTGAGACGGTCGAGCGGGTAATCGCAGTATTTGAGTACATCCACCAGGAAATTAGGGGTTCCTGTGGCGAACCAATAGGCATTCGTCGCACTGTCATCGAAGGCGTTAATCAGACTGAATGGATTATAGACACTCACTGAGAGGTCGCGAGAAAAATGGTAGCCGTCATAGCGGGTTTTCAACAGCTCAAGGACTTCCTCTCTGCTAACCCCTTTCGCAGCGGCGAAATCGTCAATGCCCTCCGAAAACACCGTTTCCATTTCCTGTTGGGTGAAGCCACAAATGTCGGCATAACAAGGTTCAAGTGAGATGTCCTTGAGGTTGTTCAATCCGCTAAAGATACTCAAGTGAGAGAACTTGGTCACGCCGGTGAAGAAGGCGAAGCGGATGTATTCATCGCAATTTTTTATATTGGAATAGAACACTTTGAGTATTTGACGATAGGCCTCTTGAAGTTCAGGATTGCCGATAGCATCCAGCAAAGGCTTGTCATACTCATCGACGAGAACCACCGCTCTTTTTTCTGGTGATTGCTTGGCAGTACAGACAATTACATTGCGGAAACGGATAGAGAGCTCACTGCTTTCATTCGTGATGCCATACTTTTTTTCCCAAGTGGAAAGATGATACTCCAGCAATTCTTCCAGTGCTTCCGGTCTGTTATACCTTACCGCATTCAAGTCAAGATGCAGCACGGGGTATTGTTTCCAGTTTTTCTCTAATTTGGAGATTGCAAGTCCTTCAAACAGTTCTTTCATGCCTTGGAAATAGGCGTTCAGCGTAGAGAGCAGCAGGCTCTTGCCAAAACGGCGAGGCCGACTCAGGAAATAGCATTTCCCTTTCGATGCCAGTCGATAGATATGCGCAGTCTTGTCAACGTAGGCAAAATCATCGTTACGGATGTTCTTAAAAGTCTGAATGCCGATGGGGTATTTCATCTCTTCATTATTATTGTTTTCATCGGCAAAGATAATAGTTTTTTCCATAATAATTTATATTTTTGAAATCATTTCGCAAGCAAAAATAATATATTAAATTCAATCATATAAATAATAATGATGAATTAAATTCAATTTATATAAAACAGGGAATTTGTTTTTTTGTCTTGAATTCGTTGTCAATGTCAAACATTTATTATTTTTGTGTTTCCTTTCAAAACTTTCTGACCATGCAAGTCCTGAAATCGAACATAAAGACCGACTCACCCGAGTTCAAGCAGAACGAGAAGAACTTCCTAGAACTGATGTCGCAGTACCGTGAGGCCATGTCGGCCTCCATGCAAGGTGGTGGCGAGGCGGCTGTGGCCAAGCACAAGAAACGCAACAAGTTACTCGCCCGTGAGCGCATCGACCTGCTCATCGACCCGAATACGCCATTTTTGGAGCTTTCACCCATGGCGGCCTACGGCACCTATCACGACGACTTCCCTTCGGCGGGCATCGTCACCGGCATCGGGGTCATCCAGGGGCGTGAAGCTGTCATCGTGGCCAACGACGCCACTGTGAAAGGCGGCACTTACATGCAATACACGGTGAAGAAACACCTCCGTGCCCAGGAGATTGCCATGGAGAACCACCTCCCCTGCGTGTATATGGTTGACAGCGGCGGCGCCTTCCTGCCCGAGCAGGACACGGTGTTTCCCGACCGCGACCATTTCGGGCGTTTCTTTTACAACCAAGCGCGTATGTCGGCCATGGGCATTCCCCAAATTGCCATCGTGATGGGCATGTGCACGGCAGGTGGAGCCTACGTGCCAGCCATGAGCGACGAGACCATCATCGTGCGCAACCAGGGAACGATTTATTTGGGCGGCCCTCCGTTGGTGAAAGCCGCCACAGGCGAGGTGGTCACGGCGGAAGAGCTAGGGGGTGGCGAGATGCACACCAGCATCTCTGGCGTGGCCGACCATCTGGCGGAGAACGACCAGCACGCCTTGCAGATCTGCCGTAACATCTTCAAGACTTTGGAGAAATCGCATCGCCAGAAGCTCGACATGCTACCCGTGGAAGCCCCTCTTTACGATCCGCGAGAGCTTTACGGACTTGCTCCCATCGACTTCCACAAGCTCACCGACCCGAGGGAGATCATCGCCCGCATCGTTGATGGCAGCCGTTTCCAGGAGTTCAAGTCGCGCTATGCCACCACTATCGTGTGCGGCTTTGCCCATCTGATGGGCTTTCCGGTAGGCATCATCGCCAACTATGGCGTGTTGTTCTCTGAGTCGGCGTTAAAGGCCACCCACTTCATCGAGTTATGCTGCCAGCGCAACATCCCACTGGTGTTTTTGCAGAACATCACCGGCTTCATGGTAGGCAAACAATACGAGCAAGGCGGTATCGCCAAGGACGGAGCCAAGATGGTTCATGCGGTAAGCAACGCCAATGTGCCCAAGTTCACGGTGATCTTTGGCGGGTCGTTCGGCGCGGGCAACTACGGTATGGCAGGAAGGGCTTACAGTCCGAGACTGTTATTCATGTGGCCCAACGCTAAGATTTCCGTCATGGGTGGAGAGCAGGCAGCCAGCGTGTTGGCCACTGTGAAGGAAGACCAATATAAATACAAGGGCTTAGAAGTGCCCGTGGAGGAGATTGCCCAGTTGAAGAAAGAGATCTTAGCCAAATACGACTACGAAGGCTCCGCTTTTTATAGCACGGCTCGCCTATGGGATGACGGCATCATCGACCCCATCGACACAAGGAAGATTTTGGCGTTGGGCATCGCAGCCTCGTTGAACCAGCCCTTCCCGCAGCAGCAGTTTGGAGTGTTTAGGATGTAACACATTTTGAATTAAGAATTTAGAATTTAGAGGGAGCTACCCCGTTAGGGGTTTAATCTCGATCGGCCCCGGGTAGAACACTCCCCCTCTCCACTGTGGAGAGGGGGTCGGGGGGTGAGGTCTCATAATAGAGAATGTGGATTAAAATAATTAAATAAACAAATTTAAGAAACCATGATACGACGAAGGATTTACATTATTTTATTCTTGTTCATTCAGATGATGACTTTCGGGCAGATGGAACTATCGAAGATGCGCAAGAATGAGGTCAAGGTGGCATTGCTTTCGTTGGCGAGCGGCACCTCCAAGGTCACTTACGAGCGATTGTTACGTGATTTTCAAAGTATAGAGTTCACGGCGGGGATCATCGGATGGGGCTTCGACAAACTCAAGAACAGTAATCCGAAAGGGACGGCATGGCGACTCGCTTACAAGTTTATTTTCCCGAACAAAAACAATGCTGACAACCAGCTATGCGGCTTTTACATCAAACCGGAGCTATGCTATTCATCCTATCATTACAACCATGCCTCTGAAGGAAGGCTTAAAGTCGATCGTCTGGCCATGATGGGGGTGTTGGGTTACGACTGGGTGAAACGTTGGTTTGTGTTCGATGTATATGGGGGACTGGGGCTTGCAGCCGGCAACAGCAACCGGTCCAATTACCACCATGGTTTCATTGGATGGAGTCACGACACGCCTTTTGCCTTCACAGCAGGATTCCGAATCGGAGTGGCGTTTTGAGTTGAGCGTTGAAAATCAACCTTCACCAAGTCGATCCATGAAACCTTTGGCGACTTCTTCTGTATAATAGCGGAAGAAGTTGAACTGCATGGCTTTAGAGATACGGAGGAGCAAGTCAGTGTCGAGAGAGGCTTTGTTAAAGATTTTATAGACGTTGTTGCGGGTGCAGCCGATCTCACGCGCCAGCCAGCCCACGCTGCGACGATCCGCTTTAAGCTGGGTCTGGATGAGGTGTCCGATATGGAGTTTGTTTATCTTGCCATTCATGATGCCGCAAAAATAGAAAGGGAAAAACGTTTTAAATCCATCCATTTCATCCATTTGCTTTTGCTCGCGTCCCTTATTTCCTTATCTTTGCGCCATTATGTTACCATTATCTGTCATCGAACAAATCAAACAGCGGTCGGGGTTGCGTTTTGAGAATCCCAAGGACTTCGAGGTGCTTTCGGCGTCGCTTCCGTATCACGACCGACTGGGGGTGAACACCTTAAAACGGTTGATGGGCTATGCCAAGGCCCCCATCGAGCCCCGCAAAACCACCCTTGATGCCTTAGCGCATTATCTCGGCCATGACTCTTGGGAGGCGTTGATGGGCATACAGCCATCTGACAGCGACTGGACAGAAAAAGCTGTCTATGCCGATGAGGTCAACGAAGGCACCACGGTGGAAATCCACTGGCTGCCCGACCGCAAATTACGGCTACAATGTATTGGTGAAAACCGTTTCTTGGTCATTGAAAGCCTTAACGGAAGGCTACAGGTGAACGATGAAGTCAGCATCCAGCAGTTTCGGGTCGATTACCCCCTGGAAATGGCACACATCGTCAGGGACGGCAACGCGCTTTGTGATGACAAAGGAGTGGAGCTTTGCTATATCGCGGGCAAAAAAAACGGCATCACTTCTTTAAAAATTAATGACTAAACCATGAACACCGACTCCGAATTTACCACCCGACCCTTGGACGACAGTGGCGAAGTGTTGTTTGGCAGTGGAGGCACCGCCGACTGCTATAAACGCATCATAGGCAACCGTACTTATTGCATCAAACGCCCAAAAGCGGCTTGGAAGCAATCAGAAGATTACATGAACCTTTTCCAGAAGGAGTTCGCTCTCGGCATCGAACTGGAACACCCGAACATCGTGCGTTACTTCGACTATGGTGAAGACGAGAAAGGGCCTTTCATCAAGATGGATTATGTGGATGGCGACCCACTGGAGTTATTCGTCGCCCAACATCCCGACTATTTCCAAAACCAGAAACACTGCCAGCAATTTTTAAATGAGCTCACCAATGCCCTTGCCTATCTTCATGGCAAGCAGATGCTGCATCTGGACCTGAAGCCCGGCAACATACTCATCACCCATAACGGCCATCATGTGAAGCTCATCGACTTAGGATTCGGCTGGACGGACGGTTTCTTACACGACAGTGGATTCAGCCGCGACTACAGCGCTCCCGAACAGCTACGCCAGCAAAACGACCAACTATGCCCTGCCACTGACATCTATGCCTTGGGAAAGGTCATGCAACGTTTTCATCTCGCCAAAGACTCGGTGGTCAAACGTTGTCTGAAAGAAGACCCCAAAAAACGTTACCAAAGCATTGAGGCTTTGAAGAAAGCCCTTCAGCCCAAGCGATGGCCATATCTGTTGGCTGCTGTGCTGGTTGTTGGCACGCTCGCGGGGGTGTTTGCCACCACTTTCCAGCCTTTCAAGCCATTGCCCGTTCCACATGACACCATCTACGTCAAACAGGTGGACACGATTTTCATACCCGAGCCGAAGCCCGAGCTCACCCTCGATGACTCGCTGACCCTCTTCAAAGAGGAGTTACAGAACATTTTGGCGCCCACCTTCAGCTATTGGTACGGGTTGATCGACAACATGTTCAAGCAGGAACCCAACTTGACCAATGAGTTCTATCTTGAGACCTCAAAATTCTACATAGACCAAGGGGTTTCCATCAGCCGTAAAATCATCAAGGAGCGGCTCAACACGATGCATCTCTCCAAGGCTTCCAGACCAGCGTTTGAGAAGGCAGGACAGGAGGTAATCGACTATTATTTGCGGGATTACAGGAAGTTAAAGAAGCGGTTGACGGCACCTTAATCCTCCCCCAGCCTATCCATCATGCTTTGGGTGACTTCGGCGGTGTAATAGCGGAAGAAGTTGAACTGCATCGCTTTGGAGATGCGGAGGAGCAGGTCGCTATCCAAAGAGTGTTTACGGAAAATCTTATACAGATGGTTACGGGTGCAGCCGATCTCACGTGCCAGCCAGCCCACGCTGCGTTGGTCGGCTTTCAGCTGTGCTTGGATGAGGTGTCCGATATGGATGCTGCCTTCGTGTTCCATGGCTCCTATAGCGTCAGAGCTTCGGCTTTCATCCAGACAAGAAAAAGCGTGAAACGCATTTCTCATGTCATCGAAGGCTCTGGAAAGCCCGTCACGTCATAAGTAATGACAGTCCACGCTGTAAAGCATGAACCTTTGCCATCCTTATTCCCACGTGACAAATTTTCCAGATTTTCGATGAAGGAATAAGAGCAAAAGCTCAGTTATTAATATGTCAGATGATTATCTATCTATCCGCGATGATTATTTTTGAATTAGGCTTCAAAGATACGGAAAATATCCAAAACGGATAGGAAAGATGTTAAAAAAACGGAGGATTGGGGAATTATGGAGTGTTTTTATGTCAGAAACCAGCGAAATCTCGAAAAAAATGATAGATTTCGCTGGTTTCTGACATAAAAACAAGAGGAAGCGTTGTTTAAAACCTATTCTGGAAATCCCATTCCACGAGGTCTTCCCTCACAAAACCTTCTTTTCCGTTGATGCGGATTTTATACCACTCTTCGGTTTTTCCGAGGCAGGGGAATGTCTCGGGGGCCATGCCGTCGCCCGCGGTGGGCATGACGGCAACGACAGCACTTTGCGTCGTTGGCGATTCTCTGACATTCACCTTGGAGCGAAGGGTGTAAATCACGCCTTGGCCGTTTTCTGCACTATAAGTCACCTTGCAATGGCCAGCAACAGGCACCTCAGCATAGTCCTGTACTTCGATAATATAATGGTCGCCATCAGTAAAGAGATATTGACCTACAATAGCATCCTGGTCGTCCACCACCACATCCTGAGTGTCAACATTCCAGGGGCCAAAGTCAGCGGCACTTTCGTCATGTCTCCTAAGAAAATCGTCGATTTTTACCTCACCTTTTTCAGAGGCAAACAGGAATAAGGTAGAGCCGTTCCAGCCCCCGTCAGAATAATGAACCTCGTAAGCGTTACCCACCACGTGCCAGATGTCTTCGACACCGCTTTTACCTCCGTTTTCTTTGCTATCCTGGGCATTGGTTCTCAGCGCCCAGATGGCATAGCACGCGCCGTCGCAATCATATTCGTAGGCATCAATCAACTTCTGTTGGGCTTTGGGGGTGAAAAACTCGCTCACTGCCTGATCGAATTCGTCATATTGGTCGCCAAACACATAGTCATTATATAATCGATTCAGGATGGATTTACAAGACTCCTCGGGGATGAGGGCACGCGACTCCACTCCAGACGTCCCATTGTTCACGCTATTGTTTTTGTCGTTTTGGTTTTGGTTTCCGGCGCAAGAGGCCAGTGAGATACTCACACCAAGCAGGAAAATTGCCGCAAATAGAATTCTTTTCATGGTTGAAATGTTTTTAAAAAAATGAAGGGTGGCAAAGATACGCAAAAAAATGATTATAGTCGGAATCTCGATTTTGGGGGAGATTCCGACTACTATCGATTCACCAACCTCGGCAAGAAGAGTTGGCTTGATGAAAAAAAGTATATTTATTTTTTGGTTTCGGCTTTCTTTATTCGTTTTTCAACACTGTTGCATTTCTTCATTCCTTTCTTAATTAGCTTATTAAAAGATTTCTTGGGGGATTTCAAGGTGAGATTATAATCCGAAAGGACTTTGATTTTTTCACGAACCGCCTCCACCTCTTCTCTTGTCACCATATTGTCCAAGTTTGATTCAATCTCGTCAACGAAGGCGTTCTCTTTTCTAACCCTTTCACTGCGTTTCATTGAAGATAATGTTCCGCTCTTAATCAAGTCGGACAAGGTTTTGTCAAATATAGGATTAACAAAAGACGAGGCCATTGCGTCATCTGCCACCCAGTCTTTTAAATTAAGCACAAAGAAGCTACCTGGACCTTGAACTAATACGGCATTACCGCCTTCTTCGTAGGCTTTCTTCACCGCCTTTGACAAGAATTTTTTGTTCATCTTCTTAACGAAGAAATAATTCAATGGTATCAATGTAAATGGTTTGTAAGTGTTTACGGAGAGGATTTCAAAATCACCTTTGATTTGTTTCTCTGAAAAATAAACGTTCACCTTTGATTTGATCGACAACTCTTCCTTACTTCTCATTTGAGAGTTATAATTGTTGTACAATGACATCGTTGGGTACACCGTATGCGAACAGGAGCCCAACACAAACAAAGCAATGACTGCTGCTAATAATTTTACTGTTTTCATAATAATGTAATTTAGGGTTAAATCATTTGGCTGCAAAAATACAAGAATTATTTATTAACAGTTTGATTATCAATATTTTAATTGTACAAAATATATACAAAAACCATATCCATTTCGGATAATTCAGCTTGAAAATGGATGAAATGGATGAATTTTGAACATTTACTTACAATATAAAGATATATTTGTATTTTTGCGCTTGATTTTGATTGAAAATCCAAAGTAGTACTTGTGATTTTAAAGGAATTTCCAAAGTAGAATCAGTGATTAAACAAAGCTATGATAGAACGTATCTTACAGATTAAAAAAGAATTAGATAGCAGCATATTCCTTTTTGGCGCACGTCAAACAGGAAAGTCAACTGTTTTGCAACAACAATTCCCAAACTCTATCTACATCGACTTGCTTGATTCAACTCTCAGAGAACGTTTCAGTCGCAGACCCGCATTGCTTTACGAAATGCTGCAAGACAAGGAAGAAGGCACTTTGGTCATCATCGATGAGATACCCGAGGTGCCCGAACTGCTCAACGAGGCACATCGGCTGATCGTGAAGCAGGGGCTGGTGTTTATTCTCTGCGGATCAAGCGCACGCAAGCTAAAACGCAAAGGCAAAAACACCTTGGGAGGAAGAGCCTTCCCCGTTTACTTCTATCCTTTTGTCAGTGCTGAAATCCCGGAGTTCGACATCGACCGCGCCGTCAACTACGGCATGATACCACCCCACTATCTGGCAAAGAACCCTTCACGACTATTGGCGGCCTACATCGAAGTATATCTGAAAGAGGAGGTCAAGGAAGAGGCCTTGGTGCGTAACCTCAAAGCTTTCCAACGATTTCTCGAGGTGGCTGCACTCACCGATGGGGAGATGGTCAACAACAACAATATCGCTACCGATTGCGGAGTGAGCGCCACCACAGTCAGTGCCTATTTCGACATTCTGGAAGACACGCTCATAGGCTACCGCATTCCAGCATTCCAAAAAGTGATGAAACGGCGTTTAGTTCAAGCGCCACGCTTCTACTATTTCGATGTTGGGGTGGCCAACCATTTGTTGCATCGCAAGGACCTCGTCAGAGGCACGCCGGAATACGGCCACGCCTTCGAGCATCTGGTCATCCAAGAGCTGTATGCCTGGCTACATTATACGCATTCCGAGGATGAGCTTTCCTATTGGCGCACCTATACGGGTTTGGAGGTTGATGCCGTCATCGGGGACGCAAGGGTAGCTATAGAGATCAAGTCAGTTGAAGAAGTGATGCCGAAACACCTGAAAGGCTTGAAAGCCTTCGGTGAGGAACACCCACAGAGCCGCAAAATCATCGTCTCCCTTGATCCCATCAACCGACGCATCGGCGACACAGAGTGCATGTATGTACTCGATTTCTTTAAAACCTTGTGGTCAAAAGGAATCTAAGAATTCGGCGATTTGTCGTTTTCTGATATAAAAACCCAAGTTTCATTTTTGAATTGGCAATTATATACTTTTTGACCCCTATTAGGGTTAAATCATAGAGAACTATATACTTGTTTGCACAAGCCAATTATAGTTTTTCTATTCTTTCAATTAACGAAAGAGCCTTTTTAACTGATTCATCATAAGGCTTTGTTTCCATTTCATCATTATGGTGTTGGGAATTGTGGTGGCCATCTTGTATTATTCCAATAACTTCGCCATTTATTGTTTTTGAAACAACAACAGCAAAATACCACGTGTTGTATAAAAACTCTTTATAACCTTTTAAATTCCATTCATTATATGTCGAGTTCCTAACATCAAGTTCATTTATTGATGTGCCATCAACAGAAAGAATATTTCTAATGTTTTGCATTAGTTTTTCCCTAGTGTATGTTTTATCGGTAGGATTTTGTTCCTTAAATTGCTTATATAATGAATTATAAAACGACCTGATTGATTGTTTCAATTTAGAATTATTTGGGATTCTTACTGTCATATTGGGCATCTATTTTATCAAAATCGTTATTTAATTCGGCTATTATGATTTTTTCAAATTCACCAACCGCATACAAATTGTTCATCTCACTTTCTGTGATTAATGGCAATTGTTTTAATGTTTCTTCATCTATTATCATCGTATTGAATTTTTAAATTATTTCTTATATAAATAGTTAATTCAAGTACAAATATACAAAAAAAATCAAAAAAATCAAAACTTCATACTATTTATATGAAAAATAAGATAAATAAAGTTTAAAATATGAAAAAGAAACAAGTTATTAGAATCACGGAAAGCCAATTCCACCAAATTGTCAATGAAGTTGTGAAGAAAACATTGAATGAAATTGATGTTGCACCACCGAAACGCAATAAAAGGAAATTAGAGCAATTGAAATGGCTACAGCAAGAATACCCTGACAAGTTTTCTGATAACATCCAGTCTGATTTTCCTGAAGAATGGTTAAGTGATGATAATTATATAGCAGCACACAAAACACCAATAAAAATGGAAAAGCCCAAATATGACAAACGTGGTTTTGATTTGACAAGTGGATTGCATAAAACAACAGGTACAAACTATGACGAAGAAGGGTATAATATACTTGGAATTGACAAAGATGGGTTCACAAAAAGTGGACGAGGACTTGGAGGATATGATAAAGAGGGGTACGATAAAAAGGGACTTAATAAAGAAAAAACCATGTATAAAAGTGGTAGGCACAATTGGCGTGAAATATTTAAACAGTTTATTTATAAATACTATTACGGGAAAAATAGGCAACCAAGTTCATGGCGTTATAGACTCGATGGAAAAATTTCAGAGATTGTGGAATGCTATTATGCTGCTTGCGAAAACCTTGGAATAAAAAGAAGCAAACGAGTATTTAAGGTTTTTGCTGAAATATTTAGAGAAACGATGTGTTAAAAACCTTATGCTAAGCTGCCTTGCATAATACAAACGCCCTATTCGGTTTAACCAAGCCAATAGAGGCTTCAAACATAGATTGAAAGCGTTCCGATTGGGACGCTTTTCTTGTGTTCCAACGGAAGCAAGCCTCGTCAATGTATGATTGAAGGTGTTCGTCACTAACGTCATGGTAGCACCCCGTAATCATACGGCGGAAATGGCTCCAAAAGCCCTCAATATTGTTGGTGTAAACGCCGCCGTCACACACGAACTGCAATGCACCATGGTTGCAAATCCTGTGCTCATACCCACATTCAGCCAAATGGTTGTAGGCATTCAACTCGTCCGTGAACACGGTAGAACCTTCTTCGACAAACTGCCCAATCAAGGGCAACAATGTTGAACCGTTTGTGTTTTCTACAACGATAGCGTGTACATAGGACATAAATTCCTTCTCACCCTTTGCGTTGATAAACTCGGAACGCTCCAACATGCCAAACACGGGTGTCTTAGTCTTTGTGGAACGCCCTTGGGTGTGGGGTGTACGCATTGACTGATGTTTCCACTTCTCCTTGCCACCAATATACACCTCGTCACACTCAATGTCGCCGCTAAGGGTGTCGCAATCGTCTTGGGCATACAAGGAACGCACCTTGTGGAGCATATACCAAGCAGTCTTTTGAGTAACCTTGATGTCACGGGCTAACTGACAGGAAGAAACACCCTTTTTGTGCGAGGAAATGAGGTACATTGCCATGAACCACTTAACGAGTGACAAGTTGCTGTCCTCGAAGATAGTCCCAACCCGACACGAGAAGTTCCTCTTGCAATGGTTGCAGCGGAACCTACCGTCCTTGCGTGTTGTGCAGTGGTGCTGTCCGCAATAGGGGCAAACAACATCTTGCTCTTTTCCGATTCCCCATCGTGATTCAACGATTGCATTCCTGCAAACACCTTCATTGTTGAAATACATTGTCATTGCGAAGAGGGAGTTGAATTGGGAGAAGTCTATCATAATCATCTATCATTACAGTTTTCTATAGTATTATAGATGAAAAGACTCGTTTTTTCAACCTAAAAAGGGACAAAAAGTATATAATTGCCTTTGAATTAAATCTAAATTCTTGTCCAAATCAACTAAAAAAAGTGAGATTTGGACGGAAATCAAACGAATTTTGTCCAAATGTATATCAAAAACCATGGATTTGGACGGAAAAACAATGATTTTTGAGGCACGTATTTAAGTTGGTACAATTGCAATTTTTCCAAGCTGGTATAATTCGTCTCGGTTTTATCAAATAACAGGGTCTTTTTCGTCTCGGTTTTATCAAAAAACGATACTTTTTTCGTCTCGGTTTTATCAAAATGTATTATATTCGCTCGTGAAAACATCCATTTAAACCGTTGAAATGTATATAGAAAGACCAATAGACACATTGTTTCTAGAATGGAAGAACAGCTGCCCGGATAACAACTCATGATTACCGCGAGTGTCAGGCTGAACTTGACGACATCCAGCTGACCTATTACGACGACTTCCCAAAATACGCCGACAAAGTTGATCCGACGTTGCTTCGCAACACGTTGCAAAGTGTAGTCAACAATAAATTCAACAAATACATCTATCTTGACAGCGGTTTGTTGCTACGGATTCTCGACATGGACTTAGGCGGAGCACGACAGTTGACCGAGCAGATATTAGCCGGCACAGCCGAGGATTTGGTGAATAAAGGTGGTTTGGCAGAGATGATGCTGGGCTGGGAATTGGTGAAGTACAACAATCCGCGTTCGCAGCACGAGTTATACTATTAGGAAAACACCGCCGAGGGCACACGGTCAGAAATGGATTACATCATTACTCGAGACCTGAAGGTGTTGCCCATCGAATGCAAGGCGGGTGTAAGCGGCAAGATGAAGAGTTTGTATGAGTTTATGCGCCAGAAGCACCTGACGGATGCCACCCGTTGTTCGTTGGAGAACTTTGCCGAGTTAGAATACATAGACAAGAAGGATAATGATGCCGTGCGTCATGTCCAGATTTGTCCACTGTTTGCAATTTCCAATCTTTATTCTTCAACCTCGGCAAAGCAACTAAAGACAGACGATGGCGCCTTGTAAAAATACGTATTTTGGACCATACAGCGAAATAATATGCCAAAAACCAGCAACATCCGTCTTCTATTTTGTCATTTCACCGGATTTTGGCGGGCAATGTATGTTAGTTATTTTTCTCGAAATGCTGATAGTCTTTCACACTGCGCCAGTGTCCTCCCCAACGGAAGCCGAATGACTCGAAAACCTGCTTACAGAAGTCGGTTTCGTCGATTTTGTGGGGAAAGGCTTTGGAGCGATCCACGTAGTCGGTGGCCGTTGCCGGTTGAACAGAAGAACCTCTGATGCAAGGGTTTTGCAAAGGATTGATGTCGATAGCCATGCCGAAGGCGTGTCTCGACAAGGTTTTGGAACCAGCGATGGTTCGGTAGTTGAAGCAGGAGGTGTTGTTAGCCTGCATGGAGGCCTCGTCAGAAGCATTGAATTCATCAATCAGACGGATGCTGTTGATTGGGTATTCAAAGGAGAACAACGCTCTGAAGACACAGAGCAGGTCGTGGGCAATCGCTTTGTTGCAGACCAACTCCCCTTTTTTGACGCGACCGTTGAAATCGTAATAGAAAACGGTGAGATAGCGGAGATCATCATATCTGACGCTGGCGTTGTCGGGCATCGACTTGTTTTGCATCCTGACTTGCACTGCTTTAGGAATGGGACGAGAAACAAACAAAAAATCCTTATACCTCAGCGTGTCGTTGGTTTGTGCCAGAAGATGTTGAGGTATAAGGAAAATAAAAATCAGGCAAAATAGTGTTTTCACTGAGGCTTATAAGTCTTGCCGTTCCGTTCTTGATAGTTTTTGATAAACTCCACATTCGCTCTTTCCACACTATTCAATGCTGCTGCGGTAACGCTGGCATCTGGGTGATACCAACTAATCTGTTTGAAATAGTTATTCAGTTCTTGGGAGTTGAACACATAGCCATGTTTTGCATACACGCTATTACGCAAATAGGTCAATTCTTTTGCTGTGAGCGGGCTCAAATCGTTTTCTGTGAATTGGTAATTACTTGCATCTTTTCTTAATAATCCCCAATATTCATACACTTCAGTTGGAGTGTCTTGAACATACTTTTCATAAACATAGCCCACGATGCCATTGCAGTCAATCTTTTTCCATTCGCCTTCCGCGCCTAACAGGACGGCGCCATCCTGGCCGTTCTTCAGGACACCAAGGATAGGAGCTTTGCTGCTGGGCGACTGGCGGATGTTGACGAAGCCATCGTAAGCGTTGGAATAGACTTTGGGGTCTTGAGTTGCGCTATACTCATCTTCCATTTCATCCTCGTAATAATCATAATCTGCTTGTGGCTCGTCAACATCATTATGAGATTGTTGATTTGAAGATTGGATATAAGAAGAGGTTTCTTGAACTATCCGGGGTTCTGAGTATGATTGTTGAGACGGAGTTTTCGATGGTTTTTGCGAATACGCATTTTTAGACGAACGCGTGTCGTCACTCCTCCATCCTTTTTCCTTCAATGTCGGATAGATACTCCAAGACAAACTGCCCCTTGTAACCAATCCTGACATTTCATAATATAGCACCTCACCATCTTGCATCCACACAAGGTAACTTTGTTTCACGCCATATAAATTAACAATTAATTGCAATGCGTGTTGACCTTTCCGAAATTCCGGTGCGCCCATATCCACAAGTGTCTCCTCTGCTTGATCCATCTCAACATTTCCAGGACTCCATACTCCGTCTTCAAACAAATTCGCTTGCATATAAGAGATGGCCTTGTTTTGTAGTTGAGCCTCATCATTACCACCGACACACCCATCAGTAAGGATGCTCAAACCGAACAGTAGTACTATGGCAAGAATGGCCTTTTTTACGGAAATACCCCAGTGATTGTTATTCATCTTAGTGTTCATGTTTAGGCTCTTTCATGTAATTATTCCAAATGGCACACAATCGTTCCTATCTTCAGTGGTCCTCTTCTGATATAGCAACCATCGATGTTATAAAGGATTTCGCCATAGCTGGCTTGACCCTTGCGGATAAAGTTGCCGTCGATATTGTAAACGATTTCACCGTACGAGGTATGGCCGCGACGGATCCAATTGCCATCAATATTATAGCAAATGGTGCCGTATGAGGGTATGCCTTCTCTGATAAATCGCCCATCGATGTTATAAAGGATTCTTCCGTAGCTTGCTTGGCCTTCGCGAATGTATTTATAGCGCATTTTTATTGGTTTTTTGTCTGATTAATTTCAAATTTTAAATTTCTCAATGTCAAAGCCGTATTCAAAGAAAAGATTGTCGAGTTGTTTGAAATCGACAGGCTCATTGAGGCAACCTGCGATATAGTTGATAATCTGATAAGTTTGTATCACTTCCCTATCATATAGGTTGCACACATGCCGCTCATAGTCGGCTTGGGTGTAAGGATAATTCGGCGTGCGGCACAATTCAAAGTCAAGAAGTTCCAGTGCCCAAGTATAATTTTGTTCGTGGATGGCATTGTGCAGAACCTCGTGGTCGTGCATGATGCGCAGATTGTGGATGAGTACATTAGCTGCAATGAGATAATCCTTGTCAAAACCTTTGTCGTTCATCCGTTCCCATTTGCTGACTTCGTAAGAGATTTGTTCCCGTGTCATAAATGGCGCATCGCTGATACGGTAGGGACATTCCACATTGTATTGCAGCAGAACAGGTTTGCTGTCCACATTGGTTTTGGCGATATGGATGGGATAATCCAGCTCCAGCACACACTCCATTTGGTTCGTCTTGATTCCCAAGGCCTGCACTTCCTGTCCGCAGTGGAAATCGCGCAAGGCATCTTCCTTGAGCAACAATCCCCAGACATCCGATGGCATTTCGGGCGTAAAAACGAAGTTGTATTGCGTATAGCCCAAACCATTACCTTTGCTCACTACATAGCGGCCTTCGCCAGTCCTGTCCACCACATAACTGCGGCCATGAATAGGACTGACTTGCCACATAGTCTTGTCGCCGTGTTCGGAACGAAGGTAAGGATAAAGAAGTTTTCTTTCTTCCGTTTCCTCAAGAACAACACAATTCAAATTTATTGCTTGAACGGAGAGCATAAAATCATAGGTTACTTTGATAAAAACTCAACTCATTAACCAAGAAACGAACTTCTTTGTCTTCAACATTGTCTTCATCCGGATGCGGGACTAAAGTCTGAGCATATGACATGACAATTATTTCAAGGGCTTGTTTTATCATGTTGTCCTCTTTTGTTTCTTGTGCAAGTTTAAGACCCTTAAGGGTTTTCTCTCTGATGTTTTCTAAATTCTTTTGTTCCATAAAGACTTGTTATTTGTTCATTCTTAAAATGTGTTCAACAACTATCAGGGGAGCGCGGGCAAAGCACTCCCCTGTAAAAACGATATGCTTACGGGATTCTGTAAGCGATACCACATTGCATTTGGTTGCCTTGTGGGCACTTGCTAGGAGCAACAACGCTTGAAGTTTTGCTGATAACTAATTCTACTTTCATTTCGGTAAAATTTTAGCTGGTTAAAGATGTACTGCGGGAGACACCATTTATCCCTTTTGTATCATAGATGCGTCGCAAGTCCACCTTGGCCTTCGGTAAGGCTTTTAACGCGGTTACAAAATCTTGTCCTTGCAAAGAATCATATCCTTGCTTCATTTGTTGCGCCATATTGCAACGAGTTTTTGCCATTTTGCAATTGTTCTCTGACGGCTTGCGATAATCGCCATGTTCCACATAATTATTCCCTGCGCAAAGATTACAATAGGCGCAATAGTCATGCTTGCCGCATTCTTCATATTGTTGCAAGGTAGCTGAATGCCACTCTTTCAACAGCGGGCTTTCTGATAGAATCAAAGTCACAGACTGCGTTTTCAGATTGCCGAAAGGCATTGGGAAAGCGCAACATGGTTGGAAATTACCGTCGGGAGTGATGCAAAAAGTGGTTTGTCCAGCACCACAACCATTGACATCCATCGGACGAGGTTGTCCGCCAAAATTAGGCGCTTCAGGACCAACATAATACGGAAGATTATCATCCCTAAGTACCACCTGCAACTGTTCCTCGGTCAGCCTTAATTGTCTGGCACAAAGGTCGCCGTCAATGGAATCGTTGATGTTGATTTCAAACTGCGGCTCAGCTCCATATTGCTTCGCTATATCGGCCACCATATAATAACTATGCAGGTTGGGCTGCATGATACAACATTTCAGGTTCATGGGAATGGCTAAATCGGATAGTTGTTCCACCACTTTCATCGAGCGTTCCCAAGAGCCTTTCACACGGGTGATGGCATCATGGTCTTCGGCAATGCCGCTGTAGATGCTCACACCCACCAAGCGGGGAAAGTAGTTGGCCAAGCGTTCCACCATATCCACAATGCGTTGCCCGTTGGTGAAGACATCGAAAGCAATCTCCTTTTCATAAAGATAATCAATGATGTCCCATACAATAGGTTTTGAAAATGGGTCACCACCCGAAAGGCAGACTTTTACCAAACCATGCTCACAAAGGTCATCAATGATGCGTTTGTAATCATCTAAATCTAGTTCCTCACGGTCGGCACGGTGGCTGATTTCATTGTCGTTCCGGGTGGCACCAGGATTGTAGCAATGGATGCATTGCTCGCTACAGTTGTAGGTCAACTCAAACATAACGGAAGTCACCGTCATGCCATCGTCAACGGCATTGTAGTAATCCTGCTCCGCCGAAGAAGTGTCGAAAGGTAGTTTCTCCTTGGTGGTTTTCACTTTGGTCATCGAAGTGTTGCGTTTGGCTTCGGCCAATTGCGTGCGCAGCCTTTTGATGTCGTCTGCTGTTGGAACAAAATCCGTCAACAGACCTACATTAATTAAGGTATCGAAAAACATTTCGATGGACTCCTCGGCAATGCCTGTGGCAGAGGCTATCTTTCCCACTTCAACCTTGCCATTGCGCGGTACGGCAAGCACCTGTCCGATGACATCCGCCGAATACGATTCAAAGAAATAGCTGTAGCCAGCCAAAAGGTTGTACATCAGTGCCACGTGCTTTTCTGCATTGTAGCGTCCGCAGGTCCAAACAGGCCTATACTTCGTGTTGCTCATAATAATGATCCCAATGTTTTTCCTATTCTTTATTTGTTGCCTCATATCTTTTGGCAAGTCCTCTTGTTTTGAATTGCAAAAATACAAAAAAATCAAAAAATAAACAAGTTAATTTACTGATTATCAGTATTTTAATTATCCAAATAAGATACAAAAACTATATCCATTTTAGATAATTCAGCTTGAAAATGGATGAAATGGATGAAAAAAGCAGCACCAAAAGCATCATGAATAGAACTGTTACCGCTTCGTTAGGTCCCCATTATGAGGAATTCATCAAAAAATGCATCCCCGGGGGCAGATACAATAATGCCAGTGAGGTGATCCGCGCTGGACTACGACGTTTGGAGGAAGATGAAGCGCATTTGGAAGTGCTCAGAGCCGCCCTTGAAGAAGGTGAAGCCAGTCCCGATGTCACTGATTTTGATTCAAAGTGTTTTCTTCAGGAACTGAAAGCCAAACATCAAGCCAATGTCTGAATACATCATCTCCAAGAAGGTACTGGAAGATCTTCGTGACATTTGGATTAATACGCTGGATACCTAGTCGGATCTCTATTTTTTAGGGCGATTCCGACTATACCATTGATTTGAGACGGTGGAAAAGACTGTTATCCAGAGATGGATATTATCTTGGAGGGCTTCATTCCGGGTTCTACCGAGATTGAATGCCTACGGCATAAACCACAAAAGATGATTATAGCAAAATTACTCATAACCCGTCAATTTCATTTAAAATGTTTACTTTTGCACTCAAATACATACGAGCATGGCCATATCCACACTATATAGCGCACAACCCATCAAGCAACAGTTCCACACAGGCGAAGAACCCGTTATTGTAATGTGTTCTGACGTAAACATATACGTCTGCAAATACATGCGCTCAATGGCTTCTGCTTATAAGCTTGCATGTGAGTTCATAGGAGCAAAGCTGGCAATGGCATGGCACCTATTTACCCCTGATATTGCCTTGGTTAACATTCGTCCTGCTCATTGGGAAAGAATGAATCTTTCGCATAGTCTTTCTGCCCCGTCAATTGGCTTCCGATGGCTCGATGGCGTCGTTGACATTACACCCTCCACTTATGCCAAAGTTCCTGCCACGAAAAAAACGTTAGATCAACTGTTGAAAATCGCCTTGTTCGACTTTTGGATAGCTAATGAAGACCGCAATGCGAATAATGCTAATCTGATGTACGATGTGGCTCGCGCGCAGTTGGTATCAATCGACTACGGCTGTATCTTCAACACGGCAACCTTTGATTCCCCAATCTCGCAACTCACTTCAACCGACACCATTCTGTGGTCAGATCTATTTAAGCATCTCATCCAAAACATCGACCGCAAGACCGTTTTTGCCCTTGCCAACAGCCTAAAGGCTGATTATGAAGAATGCCTCCGCCAAAGTAAAGACATCATCACGGAGGTGTTGGCCGAAATGCCACCAGAATGGAAAGTCACAACCGAAACTGTCAGCGAGAAGTTGCGTCAGTTATTTGATGAGCATTGGACGGCTGAGGTATGGAATAATTTCACAGATTGTCTTAACGAAAATATTGGATAATATGAAATACAGTATCATATATGCGGTTATCCGCCCTGAAATTGCCGAGCGTGTCAGCCTCGGATTGATATTCGTCGATGGCGATGAGGTGGACGTGCGCTACTCACAGCAAAAACTTGAAGCAGTGCGGGGGCTTTTTTCTCCAAAAGAATACGAATTCCTTTCGCAGGTAGTTCGTTCCATGCCCACCGATGGCAGCGTCAACAGCGTTGAGGCCATCAACTATCTCTCGCGCTATTCCAACAACCTAATAGCCTTCTCACCCCTCCAGAGCATCGACATCGAAGCCACCGAACAGAGTAAAGCCCGTCTGTTCAGCAACTATATTTATGAGGCCGCATAATTCGCCAGTCAAAACATGACCACGAAGACGATAGTAGTCGGAATCTTAATTTTTTTTGGAGATTCCGACTACGATCTATTTTATTATTAGAACTCTAAAATTTCAAATTCATCAGGTACACAAAAGAATAAAATTGTCATTTCAATTTGAATTTAATAGGAAGGATGTAACTGACCCTCACAGCAGTTCCCCTTTGTTTACCCGGTTTCCAATTTGGCATGGAAGTCACGAGTCGGATAGCTTCCTCATCACAGCCGCTCCCAAGGGAACGCAAGACTTTAACGTTTGAAAGATGACCATCCGGTTCCACAATAAAGTTCACGAACACACTCCCCTGGACACCGCTCTCGAGAGCTTCGGGGGGATAGTTTAGATTGTTTTCAAGAAACAACACCAATTCTGATGTTCCTCCGGGAAAATCAGGCATTTCTTCCACAATTTGAAAGATTTCGCCTTCTTCGTTTGAAGAAGAACCATCTTGACCAGAGACATCCTGAGCAACACCGCTGAAGGAAAAAAGTAAACTTACAAGAAGTAAGAGAAATAGTTTTAATTTCATGATTCTAAAAATTTGTAAGGTGTCAAAAATACAAAATAATGGTTATAGTTTGATTAAATTTTTAAAATTTTTATAAAATTATACAGAACAGATATAAAATCTTTATCTATTTTAGATAATTCAGCTTGAAAATGGATGAAAAAAAATTCAGTTATAAGAAATATTCTTACATTTGCAAGGTTAAAACCACAAGTATCATGAATAGAACTGTTACCGCTTCGTTAGGTCCCCATTATGAGGAATTCATCAAAAAATGCATCCCCGGGGGCAGATACAATAATGCCAGTGAGGTGATCCGCGCTGGACTACGACGTTTGGAGGAAGATGAAGCACATTTGGAAGTGCTCAGAGCCGCCCTTGAAGAGGGTGAAGCCAGTCCCGATGTCACTGATTTTGATTCAAAGCGTTTTCTTCAGGAACTGAAAGCCAAACACCAAGGCAATGTCTGAATATATCATCTCCAAGAAGTTACTGGAAGATCTTCGTGATATCTGGATTTATACGCTGGATACCTGGTCGGATCTCGATTTTTTGGAGATTCCGACTATGATGAAAAAATGAAATCAAACACGTCCGGTTACAGCACCCCTTTGTATTTCATCCACAAAACAAAAAATTGGTCGTATGCCATATACATGCCCTTATCCAATGTGATAAAATCCTTTTCCAACAGGCCCTTAACCGCCGAAGAAACACTGCTAGCTGAAGGAAGTCGGTGTTTCTTTAAAAAAGCGGCACTGGTCACTTCTTTTGCCTTGCCTTCCGCTGCAATGGCGATAAAAACCGCACGTTGTTTCTCGGGCATCCGAAAAAGCAACGCCTCGTAGGTATCGGATGACATCCTCAAGATATATTCAATCGCCAAGTCAACCATGTCAACAGTACAGCGTTCGACAGGTTGAGTCTTGGAAAACAACACGTTCAACACCCGATGCATATAACTGGTAACTGCTTCAAATCGAGCATATAGCTCACCGACATTACCATAAAGTGATAATCATAAAATAATAATCATTTTATGAGAATCTGAATCAAAAACCGGTTGATTGATTATAGGTAAAAACAACGATCATGGTCGGAATCTCGATTTTTTTTGGCGATTCCGACTATAATGAAAGAACGAAGTGATCATCATAAAAAATAATCACTCCGTGATTGTTGGGACTACATTGATTTTAAGGTCTTTGTTGTTTCCAAAAATTCGATCTCCCACCCATAATCTGGATGGATCTCCAAAGATCTCTACACGGGTCAAAGAGTCACAATGGAAGGCATCATCGTCGATTAATTCAACATTTTGGGGAATGGTGACGTGTGTCAAGGGACATCTCTCAAAACAGGAAGGTCCGATGCTTAGCAATGAATCGGGAAGCGTGATGTTGGTGAGGGGACAGTCGTAGAAGCATCTTGCTCCCAACACAAGCAATGAAGAGGGCAAAGCCACGGAAGTCAAATTCTCGCAGCTCGAAAACGCATTGTTTTCAATAGTGTCGATACTGGAAGGGAGGGAGATGCTAAACAGCCCAGACCTATCAAAGGCAAAAGTTCCTATCTTGGTGATGGTATTAGGTATTGAAATGGATATCAAGTCTTTGCAACCACAAAAAAGTCCACTGGGGATTGTGGTAAGCGACGGGGGAAAAGTGATGCTGGTGAGTCCTGAATTACGGAACGCAGAGATGCCGACTTCTTCAATGGTAGAGGGCAGGCTTACACCTTTAATCTCTGCACATTGATCGAAAGCTCCTGCATTGATTACTGTGACGATGTATTTTTCATCATAAGGTCCATCGGTGATCTCGATAATGTCGGGAATGATGATATTGCCTCTCGCATCTTTTCCTTCGCTCACAAGCAGAAGTCCATATTGCTCTTTTCCGCTGGGGTATTGAATGGGGGAATACGAAATGCCGTCAATCTTGAATTGGATCCTTCCATTCCAGGGTTTGAAAAAATCCAAGTCGATGTATTTGACGGATTTCTTGGTGAGTTTTGAATGGTTGTTCGCAACATACTTCTCGCGGATGGCTTGCTTCCTGTTAGCGCCAAAGTTGGTTTCTGTTCCGGTGACATATTGAATATGTGAGTATTTCGATTCATCGTCTAAACGGTCAAACTCCTCTTCAATGGCTGTTTTCTGATTTTCACTGAAAAGTTCATAGAATCCTTCTCCGTAATTGATGTTGGTTATTGTGGCAGTAGAAGGGATAATCAGGGTATCCATATCACAATTGTCGAAAGCGGATTGGTCGATGGACAACTGCTTGTCATGCAGGCGGATGGTTCTGATCAAGGAACCCGCAAAACAGTATTTCTTTATCTCTTTGACGGTCTCTGGAATGGTGATGTCGATAATGCCTGAAGCGGCAAAGGCTTTTTCCCCAATCATTTTCAAACCCTTGGGCAAATCAAGACTACGCAAACGGAAACAACACGAGAAAGCCTCGTCTCCTATGTATTTCAAATTCTTGCTTAACGTCACGCTATGGAGCAGGATGCAGTCGCTAAAGGCATTGTTCCCAATGGTTCTGAGTGATTCGGGGAAAACCAAGGTCGTTATACTACTATGGGTAAAAGCACCTTTGCCAATGCTTTCGACCCCCTTGCCGAACGAAACAGATTCCAATTGGTAACAGTTTTGGAACGCCTGGTCGCCGATCATCTTTACCGAAGAGGGTATCTCCACGGTGATAAGCTGCGTGGAGCCAAACGCACCATCGCTGATGGCGGTCAAGCTCCCCATAGGGATGGTGATGGACGACAACGAAGAGTACCTGAATGCGTCCACGCCTATGGTTTTGATGGATTCGGGAAGTGTTACAGATCCCAAATGCTTCGCGTTATAAAACGCTTCATCATCGATTCCAACGACTTGATAGGTGTCAAAATCATCATCTTCCGATTCATTGACGTATTCGCTAACGTATTTGGGAATGACGATATCATCTTCATATTCCCCAAATTCAGGCTTGGCGACTGAAACCGTTCCGTAGGTCGGGGCATCGTCGGCTTCTACGACAACGCGGTAACGGATATTATCTGCCTCAAAATAACGTTGCGCCGACATCTCACACGACATCAGGAGAAGGAATAGAATGATGAGGTAAAAATGGATGTTATTTTTCATAAAAGGGATTGTTCATCTGCTTGTTTTGCAAATATAATCATTTTGTGAGAATCTCGATTTTTTTCGGCGATTCCGACTACCATCTATTCGTCAACTTCAGCAAACAGGTCTTTGGCGGTGATTTCACTATGAACCCAGGAGGATCGTGAGCCCTTGGACAGTCCTCTTGGGGTGACGAAAGTGAGAACTACACCTCTTGTAATACCTGTAATCTCCATAAACAGCGTTTTTCGCTCCAATAGACGCTGCTCATAATTCTTAGTGATGACAAATGGGGTCTCCGAAAACTTCATTTCCACTAAATGGATGATTTTATCCGCCCGTTGGATGACCAAAACAATTTGTGCGCCTTTCCGCAAGTCGTCTTGTTTAGGGATAAAACGCCATGAGGAAGCTGCCGTCGCCATGCCTGAGATGCCCAAACCTTTCTTGATATGCGGAAGATGACGCAGACAGACTTCCTCGAAAGTGAAGCCCTCCCATGAAGCCACACCCCGATCCGCAAAATGATGTTGCCAATAATGCTCATCACGAGAGCGGTTGCTTATCCTCCAGTTTTTCCTTCATCCAGCTGGTGGCACTGCCGCAGGCCACAAACACGATGTCGTCACGATCCTGCACCCAGTTGGCCCAAAAATATTCTAACTCATCAACAAATTCACTCCCAAATTCTTGTCCAAATCAACTAAAAAAAGTGAGATTTGGACGGAAATCAAACGAATTTTGTCCAAATGTATATCAAAAACCATGGATTTGGACGGAAAAACATTCTGATAGTCTTTCACACTGCGCCAGTGTCCTCCCCAACGGAAGCCGAATGACTCGAAAACCTGCTTACAGAAGTCGGTTTCGTCGATTTTGTGGGGAAAGGCTTTGGAGCGATCCACGTAGTCGGTGGCCGTTGCCGGTTGAACAGAAGAACCTCTGATGCAAGGGTTTTGCAAAGGATTGATGTCGATAGCCATGCCGGAGGCATGTTTCGACAAGGTTCTAATAACCGAATAGCTTTCTCGCCACTCCAGAGCATCGACATCGAAGCCCACGAACAGAGTAAAGCCCGTCTGTTCAGCAACTATATTTACGAGGCTGGATGGACTGGTGGATACCATTTAAAAAGGTCGGATTCCAACCGGATGAATCAAAAACAGTCGGATTTTGGTTGGATTGAACGAAACCGGTTGGATGAAAAAGACGAATGTCAATTCAATTTGAATTTAACAGGAAGGATAGTTCAGATTGTTTTCAAGAAACAATGACAATTCTTTTGTCCCTCCAGGAAAATCAGGCATTTCTTCAACAACTAGAATGAGCTCATCTTCTTCGTCTAAAATAAATGAGGTTTTCCATAACTTCAGTCGGCAACTTCTTCTATCTCAGATGGGATAAAAAGAAAAATATTAACTTTGCAACGGAAAAACTGTTTCGCCATGCTACCAATGAGACTCTACACCGCCGGCATCGCCGATTTTGAACGCATCCGTCAAGACGGACGCATCTACATTGACAAGACAGACCTTATCTTTAAACTGACGCGCGAATCGCAATTCGTATTCCTCAGCCGTCCTCGAAGATTCGGGAAGTCGTTGCTTTGCAGCACCTTGAAATACTACTTCCAAGGCCGCAAAGACTTGTTCGAGGGTCTTGCCATCGCCGAATTGGAAAAGGACTGGAAGCAATACCCGGTGCTGCATTTCGACATCAGTGCCTGCAAGAACAAGTGGGAAATGAAACAGATTATCGAAGAACTTCACAGCCAGTTGGATATGCACGAGCGACGCTACAAATGGGATAAGACCGAAGGCACTCCCGGCGAACGCCTCAAGAAACTGATTCAACAAGTACACGAGAAAACCGGTCTGAAAGCCGTGGTCATCCTTGACGAATACGACGCGCCTTTGCTCGACTATCTCCACAAACCAGAACAACTGACCGAGATACGACGCATCATGCAGGAGTTCTACCAAATGGTAAAGGTGTGCGACGCCGACGAGCAGTTCGTGTTCATCACGGGCATCACAAAGTTCAGCCAACTCAGCATCTTCTCCACTTTGAACAATTTGCGCAATATCTCTATGGAGCCTTCCTATTCTGCCCTTTGCGGCATCACCAAGAACGAGTTGGTGACGGTGTTCGACGAGGATATCCAACTTTTGGCCGATGAATACGGCTGCTCCAAAGAAGTCATGCTCGACATGCTGAAACTGCAATACGATGGCTACCATTTTGGGAAAAAATCGGACGACATTTTCAATCCTTTCAGCCTCATGTATGCCTTTACTAACAAGGATGTTGATTATTACTGGTTCGGCAGCGGCACGCCCACCTTCCTCTTCGAGGCAATGAAACGCTTCAACACGAACTTGCTTGAATTGGAGCAACTCAAGGTGTCTTCCTCACAATTCGACGTGCCCACCGAGACGATGACCTCCGCCTTGCCCTTGCTCTATCAGGCGGGTTATCTCACCATCAAGGGCTACGATTTCTACAGCAGGAACTACACGCTCGACTTCCCCAATGCCGAGGTGAAGGTGGGGTTCATGGAGAACTATATGAGCCGCATGATGAACCTCAACCAAGACGCGCGTGGATTTGCCGGCAATTTCTACGCATCGCTTCTCAGGCACGACCTCGAAGCCGCATTGAAAGCCATGCAAGCCTATTTCGCCTCGATTCCCTACCTCGACTTCGGCGGAAAGGAGTTGGACGACATCACCAAATACGAGGCCTACTACGAGGTGCTGACCTACGTGGTGTTCTCCATCTTCAATTGTCGCACCTTCACGCAGGTGAAGGTGGCGCGTGGCCGCACGGATGTGGTGGTCTTTATGCGCGACGCAGTCTATGTGATGGAACTGAAGATGCGCGGCACAGCGCAAGAGGCTCTCGACCAAATCAACTCGAAAGATTATGCGATTCCTTACCAAGCCGAGGGTAAGCCTGTCATTAAGATAGGCATCGCCTTCTCGCAAGAGACCAAGACCCTTTCGGATTGGATGATTGAAAAGGATTGAGTATCATAAGGATGGCCGTAAAGAGTCTTCGCCATCCCTCATTGACTATTCTAAACCCACTCTTAAACTATCAAGCTGTTTTTTATAGGCATCCATAGTGTAAAGGTCGCCGGGCTTGAGCATCGGAGTGTAGAACTCATCACTGACAGGAGGCTGCTCCTCAATGACGATTTCCCTGTGATATTCCTCCATAAACTCCCTCAAATCCTTCTCGGAAATACCGATCACACTCATATTCTGCTTGTTGGTGAATCGCATGTATTCTGCCTGATAATGCAGCCAGCAAAGCCAGTTGTGCTTCATGGCCATCGCTTGACGCACATTGGTGTTTCGCAACCATTTTGTACATGTGTATTTCCCGGGATATTGATCCGGATGCCCGCTGATATCATCAATGGTCTTTTCCTCCTCTTTCACTCTGTCGTTCCAGTAATCCTCGATGCTGTGCATTCTTGTAAAACAGTCACCGACATTGTTAATAAACTGGAAATTACCCAAGTTTTTCCATGTTTCAAGGTTGTTTGAAAAAATGTTTTCGGCTGCTTTGTCGAACGAGACAAAGTTGTTGCTCAAGGCATCAAACATCAAATTCTCCAACGTTTCTCTTGGCATCTGTTCCAACTCATCGACGGGCTCACTGAGAAGCCATGCGCAAAGCGAGTCACAGCGTCGTTGTTTTTCAACAATCTGCTCGATACCGTTTGCAAAGTCCTCTATGGTACCCATCACCATAAGTGCTGAAAGCCTGCGGTCGCTGGCTCGCTCTTTGCGTTCAAGCATCACACTGGTTCCAATGGTAAGCACCAAAGAGATGGTGGTACCGATGATAATCATTCCAATCTGTTTCCAAAAACCAGTTTGTTTGTTTAACTTAATGCTGGGTGGTAGTTTTATTTCCATGTCTTTCAGATGTTTTTCAGTTTATAATAGTCCTATTTATCTTCAATGGTCCTGGCGATCTTCTCGATGTTTAAACTCCTTGCCGAAGCATCGATAATCTCCTTGTAGATGCCGCCTTTCTTATAAATCTCGTCGGGGTCGCCGGATTCTTCCACGCGTCCGTTCTGAAGGGCGTAGATGTAGTCGGCATCGATAATCTGTGAGATGCTGTGCGAGATGATGATGACGGTACGGTCTTTCTTGATGGCGTCGATGCTGTTTTTGATTTGTTCGGTGGCGATGGCATCGAGGCTGGCGGTAGGCTCATCGAGGAAGATGATGGAGGGATTCTTCAGGAACATACGGGCAATGGCCACACGCTGCTGCTGTCCGCCCGAGAGGTCGGCGGCGTTGTGCTGGAACTGCTTGGGGAGACCCATGATCTGGTCGTAGAGATGCGATTTCTTGGCGGCTTCAACCACCTCCTCATGGGTAGCGTTGGGGTTGCCATAGAGGATGTTCTCCTCGATGGTGCCGTCGAAGATGTGGTTCTTCTGCAACACCAGGCCGATGTTCTCGCGTAGATACTTGGTGTCGTACTCACGCAGATCCACCCCGTCGAGGGTGATTGAGCCAACCTGAGGTTCGTAGAACTTGTCAAGTAGGTTGACGATGGTGCTCTTGCCGGCTCCCGAAAGACCCACCAAGGCGGTGATCTTGCCCGGCTCGATGCGCATGTTCACGTCGAACAAGGCCTGGGTGCCGTTGGGATAGGTGAAATCGACATTCTTCAACTCGAAGTTGCCATGGATCTTGGCAGGTTTATAACTGCCCGAAGGCTCGATGTCCTTCTCCGAGTCGAGGATGCCAAAGAAGCCTTCCGCGTAAATCAAGGCATCGTTTACGTCGTCGAAGATGCGCTGAAGCTGGGTGATGGGGGCGATGACGTTGCTGAACAGCATCACATGGTACATAATCTTACCGATGGTCATGCCCGGATAGCCAATCAGCACGAGGTAAGCGGTGAGGATGATGACCAGCACCGTGCCGACTTGTTTCACAAAGCTCTTGATACCATTATAATAAAAGGCCACCTTACGGGTCTTCATCTGGTTCTCAGTGACTTGGTTCTGGATGTCGAGTTGTTTCTGACCCTCGATCTGCTCGCGGTTGAAGCTCTTGATGACATTGATGGAGTCGATGATGTTTTTGATGCCTTGGCTCTTGGTCTCCAGATGCGAACGCATCTCACGCCGCCAGCCTTTCAGCCTACGTGCCTGTCGGTAGGTAATCCAGAAGTAAATAGGCACGATACCCAAGGCCACCAGACCCACATAGACATTGGCGATGAACATGAGGATGAGTGCCAGCAAGGCACTGGTGAACAAAGGCAAGAGGTCGATGAAGAAGTTCTGCACAGTACGTGAGAGGGAGCTCACGCCTTGGTCGATACGAGCCTGGAGCTTGCCCGTGGCATTGTCGCCCGAGTTGAAGAAAGCCATGCGGAAGGTCAGCACCTTCTCGATGACGCTTTGGGCGAGGTCGCGTGAGACGAAGATACGCATCCGCTCACCGAAGTAGTTTTGGGCGAAGGTGATCAAGGCGGAGAGGATTTCCTTGCCAAGCAACACGATCGAGATGATGGTGACGATGCGGATGGCCTGTGCGCCCCATTCCACGCCACCCGTCACCAAGCCGTTGACTTGATCGACCGTCCAGTCCAGCACGATGGCGTTGACCTGAGCCATGAGAGAGCCGATGAGCGTAAGCACTAAAGTGACAAAGACAAGCCATTTGTAGGGCTTCACAAAAGGCTTCACGTTTCTAAAGAGTTGCCAGATATTCATAGTAATTTAGTTGATTTGTTTCGTAGTTAGTTCGCTGCTCGTTCGGTAAATGACCGAATAAAAACCGTATTTAAACTGAAATGACTTTCATGATACATTGCTTACAATCGAATTCCAAACGGAAGGTATAATCGCCGTGGCGGATATAGAGGGGACCCGTATAGGAAGGATGGTTTTTGAGGCACATCCCGTTGGCGTAACGGATGCAGTGATGGGTAGTCATCAGGGTCAGACCCGGCGCTTTGGAGAAGGATTTCTCCAAGGCTTCCTCTATCTCAGTGACCCCATGCTGACGGTAAAACTCCTCCGCAAGATGGTTGGTGACGTTGCCCATATAGGTGAGTTTTGTCTCGGGATAAGGAATGTTTGACGCAGGATCCGCCATCGACACATCGCGACGGGGACGGTTATCTTGATGCTGGGCGATCAACGATTCCATCATCCGTTCCACCAGCCCACGTTTCAATTCCCCAAGTACCGAGGCGGGAATCAAACGGGGTTCAGAGAACCGTAATTCCAAACTGACCGGGTTAAACACCGTATCGCCCCACTGCATAGCCTTCTTACGGATGTTTTCGGTGGCCTTTTCGGGATTGTTGGCAACGATTTTTTCACATTTTTCGGTTGTTGTTGCAGAGACGCAAAATTTTGCGTCTCTACCACCACATCTACCAACAAATAATTCATACCCATCATCGGTTTCCGAAAGAACAAGATCAATGTCCATTTTTCGATTCCCTTTCGAGGCATCCACCTGTTTTTGCCATTCGATGTCATAATTGCGGTAGATTTTGGTGCCGCGGGTGGCGCCATGGGGTTTGTTTGTAGAGACAATGTGCACATCGTCTCTACCACCGGGACGCACCACGTCGGCGCGGATGCCGATTAATTCACCGTTTGCGTTCAGGAATGACAGTCCATCGCCATTATGTAGAGACGATGTGCACTTCGTCTCCTCCGCCGCATCCATGGCAATTTCCATCTGCACGGAATTGCACCATTTCACCGTGCCGATATATTCGCCCCTCCATTTCGGGGTATCTGGCGAGCCGATGTTAGGCTGACGACCGTGGATGAAATAATCGGTAAAGCCTCGATTGAACGATTTTTCAGGATTGACCTCAAAATTATATTGACAATGACCGAAAGACCCCTTGGCATATTCAGGTCGCCGTTCCAAAATCGCATCAATCTTTTGACGATAAAAAGCAGTGATATTCTTCACATAATCAGCGTCTTTCAACCGTCCTTCAATCTTGAAGCTGGTGATGCCAGCATCCATCAGTTCTTCAAGGTTAGTGCTGTTATTCAAATCTTTAAGACAAAGCAGGTGTTTGCCTTTGTTAAGGATTCCCTCGTGGAGCATCTCCCCCCCTCTGGGGGGGTCGGGGGGGGCCACCAAATCCCAAGGCAATCTACACGGCTGCGCACATGCCCCTCTATTGGCACTCCTATTGCCGATATAATGACTCAGATAACACTGACCGCTATGGCTCACGCACAAGGCCCCATGAATGAAGAACTCCAGCGGAACCGTGGTTTGCCGCCGAATCTCACGAATCTCATCGATAGATAGCTCGCGTCCTAACACCACTTGAGAGAAGCCTACTTGCTCCAAGAATTTTACCTTCTCGACCGACATGTTGTTACACTGCGTGCTGGCATGAAGGGGGATAGGCAAACCCATCTGCGTCAACGCCATATCCTGTACAATGAGCGCATCCACACCGGCATTCCAACATTCCATTGCAATCTGCCTGGCACGTTCCAACTCGCTATCATATAACAAGGTGTTCAAAGTTACATACACTTTGGCATCAAACAAAGCAGCATGACGGCAGAGGCGTTCTATATCCTGTATGGAGTTCCCAGCCTTCTCGCGAGCCCCAAAAGCAGGCCCGCCTATATACACAGCATCCGCCCCATGATTAATGGCCGCAATGCCGACTTCCGCATCCTTAGCGGGAGATAGTAATTCAATAGGTGTGATTTTCATGGGTACAAAAATAATAATTTTATACATTTGCAATTTTAAATATTAATGAAGAAAGACCGGATTCCACACATCTTGTTTTGCATCCTTGCGGTGTTAGCCTTCGCGCCCATGCTGCAAGAGCATCTTCATTTCCCTCCCGTCAAACCCCTCGCGGGCGTTACCGAGCCTATTAATAAGCCACAATTGACCTGGAAAGACTATCGTAATGGACAATACCAAAAAAAACTGGAACGATACCTGCAACACCATTTTGGTTACCGACCGGCAGTCATAAGGCTCTATAACCAATATTTATGGGATTTCTACAAAAAAACGTTCGTGAAGCCCGGCGTGCTGAGTTTTGGTAAAGAAGGATGGATGTATGAGCCATGGTTTGTGGAAGACTATTACCATGGCGGCACCTACTCGCAAAAGATGGACTCGCTGACCATGGCCAAGGAATTCGACAAAGAGGCGTTGCGCCTCTACCAACTGCAACACATCCTTGAAAGGCATGGCATCACCCTTTTTGTATGCCAAGCCCCCGGCAAAGACCTCATCTATCCAGAATACCTGCCCGAAGACGCACACCCCGAAATAGGCAAACAGCTCAGTGCCAGAGACTATTATGAGGCTAAGTTCGAGGCCATGGGCATCAACCATATCAACATGGAACAATGGTTTCTCCAGATGAAAGACTCCGTCGATTTCCTGCTGTTTCCGCAAAAAGGCACCCATTGGAGCAACCTCGCGGCAATATACGCCGCCGACAGCATCTACCGTTATATCGAAGCCAAACAAGGCATAAAGATGAACCGTATGGAGATAGGACCACACCAACCCGGAAAAATCAGAAAACCCGACGATGACTTAGAAAGCCTGCTCAACCTGATGAGACCTTTAAAAAAACTACCGCAACAATATGCCGACATCCAACTACGAGCCATCCCCGGAGCCGTCAAACCTAAGATGATCACCATCGGCGACTCCTTCTTCTGGAACATCTGCGCCCAAACCCCTATGGACTCCATCTTTTCCTCTTGTCCCTATTGGTACTATAACAGCACGATTCATTTCGACAAACTACATCACTCCACCGAAGAGGTGGACCTCGTTGAAGAGCTGCTTAGCTCAGATGTCATCATGCTGATTTACAGCTCTTCACAACTGTATAAGTTAAGTAATGATTTCAGTAAAAAAGCCCTGATAAAACTATGTTATGACGATGAAGAGATACAAAAGACAAAAGCCCAGTTGGTGGAAAACATCAAGAATTATCCTTCGTGGTTGAAGTCTGTCGAACAACGAGCCGAGGAGTATCATTTCAGCCTTGAGGAAGCCTTGCGACAAGAGGCCAACCAAGCGGTGAGCTATGCTCCGGAATACTTCCTTCCCGCTTTGCGAGACAGCATCCCGCTCAAAGAAAGCACAGCCGTGCGACTACATCCCCGCAGAAAAAAACAGTCCGAATCATTAAATAACCTATCTTTGCATCCTTAACCCAGCGACCATGGTATTCAGCAGCAACATATTCCTCCTTTATTTTATGCCGATTTTCTTTCTGGTATATTTCCTGCTTCCGAAGAAAATCCGCAACTATTTCCTGTTGTTTGCCTCTTTGGTGTTTTATGCCTACGGCGCGCCGGAGTTCATCATCCAGCTCATCCTCTCCACCATCGCCAACTTCTATCTGGTGCGTTGGATGAACAAGACAGAAAAACCCGGAATGAAGAAGCTGCTCTGCGGCATCTCCATCGCCATCAGCATCGGACTGCTGTTCTATTTCAAATACGGCAACTTCACGATGCAGAACCTGAACGCCGTGTTGGGGTGGATGGGGTTCAAGAGTCTCACCTGGACCAAGATCCTGCTGCCCATCGGCATTTCATTCTTCTCGTTTCAAAGTGTCACTTATACCCTTGACACCTACCGTAAAGTCAACGAGCCGATGGAGAGGCTCAGCGATTACATGCTTTATATCGTCATGTTCCCACAGCTCATTGCGGGTCCCATCGTACGATATTGCGACATTGCGGACCAGATAAGAAACCGCGAGTCCTTATATACCGACCGATTACAAGGCTTCTATCGCTTTGTGATTGGTCTTTGCAAAAAGATTCTCATTGCGGATGTCATTGGTTTTCAGGTGGATCAAGTGCTTGGCCCGTCGAACTACGATGTGCTGACCTCCGGACAACTTGCCGACATCGCCAACAAAATCGCCGTGCTGGACTCCACGACGGCCTGGATCACCATCTTTGCGTTTACCTTCCAGATTTATTTCGACTTTGCGGGCTATAGCGACATGGCCATCGGATTGGGTCGCATGATGGGCTTCAAGTTCCCAGAGAACTTCGACAACCCATACGTATCTACCACGATTTCAGAGTTTTGGAGACGTTGGCACCAGACTTTCAGTGTGTTCATTAAGAATTATCTGTATTTCCCCTTAGGCGGCAGCCGCGTGAAGACCGAGGCACGGAAATATTTCAATTTGTGGTTTTGTTTCCTCATCAGCGGTTTATGGCATGGCGCAGCCTGGAACTTCGTAGTTTATGGTGCCTTACAAGGCATCTTCATCTGTGCCGACAAGCTCTTCCTGAAGAAGTTCAACGAGCGATTAGGAAAGATCCCGAGTGTGTTTTTCACCTTCTTGATTATCGTGCTTACCCGTTGCTTCTTCCGTATCGAGCGCATCGATTTGTCGTGGCTTTTCATCAAACGGCTGTTTGCCTTTGAGTTCACGCCTTTCCACTTCAGCGACAATCCACATCTTTATGTGACCATGTTGGTAGCCGCCTTCTTCTCGTTCTTCACCCTGACGAAGTTCGGCTTGAAGGTGCAGGACAAGGTCTATTTCACCGAATACAACAACCGGCAGCACATCATTGCCTTCATTGTCAGTGTCTTTGCCTTTGTTTTCTGTCTTGGAGCCTTGAATGCCAGTGGCTTCAGTCCTTTTATCTACTTTAGGTTTTAATCATGGAAAAGCAACGGAATCATATCATCCAATTCGCCTGCATCATGGCATTGCTTGCTGCCCTCGTGCTGCAAGGCTTTACTCACATCATTCCAGCGAAGCCTCTAAGTCCATTTACAGATAAAATCAAGGTGGAGAAACAAGAGTTGAGTTGGAACACCTACCTTGACGGCTCTTACCAAGAGTTCCTTGCCCAACAAGCCAGAAAAAAAACAGGTTTTAGGGAGTTCTTCAGCCGTTGCCACAACCAAGTCGCTTACAGCTGCTTCGGTGAATTCATCAACCCAAACGTGATTGAAGGCAAACACCATGAGTTTTTCTTGAAAGGCAACATTGAGGACGTCACTGGAAAGCTTTTATTAGCAAGCTACGGCACTGATGAATACGCCAAGGCAATTGCCCAAAAGAATGTAGAAGAAACTCTAACACTGATTGATAGCCTTCAACAGCACAGCACCCAATTTTTATTTATCCTATGTCCCACTAAACCAGCAGTCTATCCAGAATACTTGCCTAATGCCTACAAAGACAGCATTTCCGATTTCGAGTTGGCAGAATATTACGCTCAACTCTTCAAGGAAAATGACATTCCACACATCAATTTCTACAACTATTTCAAAACGATAAAAAACACTTTCCCTTACCCGCTCTACACGCGAACTGGTTCCCATTGGGCCGAAGGCACTATTCCTTTTGTGGCCGACTCAATTTTAAGGAAACTCGAAGCGATAACGGACTATCGATTCCCCAACATTGAAGTTATCTCCCCCAACATCACCCGTGATTATTCCGACCAAGATGGCGAACTTGAAACTAACATCGACCTCCTTTTGCCCTTGTGCAAGCCCAAGGTCTCCCGACCTGTTTTCGACTTATGCGACACCCTTGGCAAAGACCGGCCCAACTTGCTCGTCGTAGGCGACGGCTATTTCACGCCATTGAAAGGCTCCTGCTTTGTCAATGCTTTCAATCGCTGGGATTTCTGGCTCTATAACCAAACCTCCATATCCTCAAGGCCAGAGTTGAGTTGGAAATACCTCAACCAACTCTATGGTACGGCTGAGACCTTGAAACAGGCCGACATTGTGATTGCCTTGTACACCTCTAACTACCTATTCAACTACATGAACGGCTTTACCCAAACCGCTTTAGCGCTCTACTCCAATGGTGACAACCAAGAACAAGAAGCCATTCGTTCCATCATGGAATCCATCAAAAATGATAAAGAATGGTTTGGAGCCATACAGCAACAAGCCCAAGAACTCGGCATCAGCGTAGAAGAAAATTTAAAACAAAACGCCACATACGTCTTTCAGATGCAAAAAAACAGACAAGAAAATAGTAACCAACCCTAAATAAGAACGAACTTATGGTATTCAGTAGCAACATTTTCCTTTTCTTTTTTCTGCCTATCTTCTTGATAGCCTATTTCCTCACCCCGCAGAAATTCAGGAACTATACTCTATTGCTCTTCTCACTGGTGTTTTACGCCTACGGAGCCCCTGATTTCGTCTTCCTCCTCGTCGGGGAATGCATCATCAACTATTTCATTGTCAAGGCAATGGCGAAAACAGAGAACAAAAAACGGAAAATATGGCTCTGTGCGCTTTCTGTTATTATGGCATTGGGGTTGCTGCTCTATTTCAAATACGCCAACTTCTTCATGGAGAACCTCAACGCCGTGTTGGGCTGGATGCACCATGAGCCCGTCGGCTGGATGAAGGTGGCGTTGCCCATCGGCATCTCGTTCTTCACCTTCCAAAGCATCACCTATACTATTGATGTGTATCGAGGCACCACGCCCCCGAGCCAGAAGCTGACGGATTATGTGCTGTATATCATGATGTTCCCGCAACTCATCGCAGGTCCTATCGTCAACTATAACAGTGTGGCGGCGCAACTGGTCTCACGCACCAGCACCATGGAAGACCGAGTGGTGGGTTTCTACCGCTTTGTTATCGGTTTGGCAAAGAAAGTGCTCATCGCCAACACCATGGCCGCCTACGCCGACCAAGTGTTTGGCATGGCATACGGCGACTTGGCTACAGGCACGGCTTGGATCGGCATCCTCGCCTATACTTTCCAAATCTACTTCGACTTCTCGGGCTACAGCGACATGGCCATCGGCTTGGGCAAGATGATGGGCTTCCGCTTTCCCGAGAACTTCAACGACCCTTATACCAGCCGCAGTGTCACCGAGTTCTGGAAACGTTGGCATATCACCCTCGGCAGCTTCATCATGAACTACCTCTACATCCCGCTTGGCGGCAACCGCAAAGGCAAGGGACGCATGTATTTTAACCTGTGGCTCTGTTTCCTTCTGTCAGGGCTCTGGCATGGAGCCTCGTGGAATTTCGTCCTTTGGGGCGCTTTCCACGGCTTGTTCATCTGCGCCGACAAACTCTTCCTTAAAAACGCATTAAAAAAGATAGGCATGCTACCCTCTGTCGTCATCACCTTCTTCCTTGTGGCCATGGGTTGGGTACTCTTCCGAGTCGAAACGGCAGCCGATGCAGGCGCGTTCTATCAAGCGCTGTTCGCTTTCAAAGGCGGCTTGACGGTGGCAAGCGACGCACAATTCTGGTGCGTCTTTGTCCTTGCCATCGCGTTCTCTTTCCTCACTCTTGTCCCCTTCGGACAAAAGCTTCAAGACCGCATCTTCGCCGACAGCTACTCCAAACCGCTCTCATGGACCATGTTCGCTATTTGCCTGGTACTTTTTGTCCTCTCCGCTGGTTCGTTATGCGTCTCTGACTTCAATCCATTCATCTATTTCAGATTCTAAGCCATGAACAAAAATAATTCTTTCATCATCCAGTTTATTTGTCTCGGAGTGGTCTTCTTGGCCATTCTGACGCAAAGTTTTACGCAGTGGATAAAGATGAAACCCTTGAGTGGATTCACCAAAGAAATCGAAGCCAAAGAACTCAGCTTCAAGACCTATTACGACGGCTCCTATCAAGATTATCTGACCGCATACGCCAAAGAAAACACTGGCTTCCGCGAGTTTTTCATCCGCCATTACAACCAGATAGCTTATACTGTCTTCCACCATATCACCAACGAAAACATCAAGGAAGGGCTGCATCGCGAGCTATATATGAATATGTATCTCGACGATTTCACCGGCGAGAAGATTCGTCAAAACTACATCGATGTGGAAAGAGCCAAAACCATTGCCCAGACCCGAGTAAAAGAAACCCTAACCCTGATTGAAACGCTCAAGCAACATGGCACGCAGTTTCTTTTTGTCTTTTGTCCCACAAAGACAGCGGTTTACCCTGAAAACACGCCCAAAAGATACCGCGACGCCATGGCTGACTTCTCCTTAGAGGAATACTACATCCAGCTTTTCAAAGAAAACAACATCCCTCACATTGACTTTTACAACTATTTCAAAACCATCAAAGATACCGTTGCACATCCTCTTTTCACCAAGACCGGTTCCCACTGGGCTGAATCCACCATACCATGGGTGGCCGACTCCATCTTCAGGAAACTGGAATCTTTAACGGGCTTTAACCTGCCCTCAATTGAATACGTCAGCGACAACGCAAGCACTGACTACTCCCCCATCGACGGCGAGCTTGAAGCCAACCTGAACCTGCTTTTCCCCATACCGAAACCCGCCGTCCCCAATCCCATCTTCACCTTAAAAGACACGACGGGAAAAGATCGTCCCAACTTGCTGGTCACTGCCGACAGTTTCTTCAACCAACTACGACGTTCCTGCTTTGTGGAAGCCTTCAACCACTGGGACTATTGGGTGTATAACCGTGATATTCATTCCTCAAGAAGTCAATTCAACTGGAAATCTCTCGACATGGTTTTAGGCTCAGACCATGTGCTTGAAGAGGCCGACATCGTGATGGCCGTTTACACCGCACCGATGCTCTATGACTTCATGTTCAACTTCAACGAAATCGCCCAAAACCTATACGAAAAAGGCGTCATCAGCGAAGAGGCGGGAATCAAGGCCGTCAGCGCCCTCATCCGGGAAAACCCCGATTGGATGAAAGCCGTTGAAACACAGGCAGAACGTCTCGGCATCACCGTGGAAGACAACCTGGTTAACAACGCACAACATTTTCTTGAAGAACGGATTCGCAACAAAAAATCCGTTGAACAACCATGAAAAAACGCCCCTCCATATTATATCCTTTGCTGTTCGGGCTGTTGATGCTGTTTCTGTTCTCGTTCATGATTCAAGAGCATCTCAAACCCTTTCAGACCCAGCCTCTGATGGGCTTTTTCATGGAGCCAGACAAGCCCAAGTTCCGCTGGGAGTGGTATAAAAACGGCTATTTTCAACAGAAAGTCGAGAAATACATTGCCAACAAATACGGCTTCCGAGAACCTATCATCCGCCTGTATCACCAATATTGCTGGGATTTATACGGCAAAGAATATGTGAGCTATATTTATTCCGGAAAAGACAGGTGGTTATATTATGACCATAATATTAAAGACTATTATGGAACAGAAATGTATGAATGGTTTCCTGATGTTGAAACCGCGCGACAGGGTTATGAGCAGGAAGTGCGCCTGATGAACAAGGTGAGAGACATCCTGGCCGACTACGACGTGACCTTGATGACATTCATCGCACCAAGCAAGAGCATTGTTTATCCTGAATATCTTCCACGGCGGGAACACGACACCACCACGCTCAATGCCCGGACATACTACATGAAACGTTTTGGCGAGACCGGAATGCCTTGTTTTGATATGAACGACTATTTCCTTCAAATGAAGGATACATGTTCCTTTTTCCTGTTTCCGCCCACCGGCGACCACTGGAACTTCTCCTGTGTGTATGCCGCCGACTCGTTGCTGCGCTTCATGGAGACTTTACGGGGCGAGAAGCTACCCCGTATAGAATACGGCGACGAATACCTCGACTCATGCCGCATCGGGGAGGATAAAAACCGCGATCTCGAAGGCGAACTCAACTTGATACGACCCATCCGGTTCGACCCCAAATTTGCCTATAAGGAACGTGATTACCATCTCGTCAGCGACTCCACCACGGTTCATCCCTCGGCCTTGTTTATCGGCAACTCTTTTTTGCTGCGAACCATGTCGTACCTCCCACCCCAGCAGGTCTTCTCCGACTTCCAGTTCTGGTATTATAACCGTGTGTCCTATCGCGACGCAATCCAGGTGATTGACAGTGTGTCGTTTCTCAACCGCCTTGACGTGATTCTTGACGCCGACTACATCGTATGGTTCTCGAGTGCCAGCCAGATGTACCGCGCCACCGAAGGCTTTGCCGAAGATGCCATCATCCAACTCTGTATTGGTGAAGAGCGTTTCAATCAACGAAAAAAGCAACTGATTGACAGCTTGTTTCATGACGAGGCCACCCGCAACAGCATCGCCTGGAATGCTTCCGACTCCCTCTATTTAACCAAGCTGGAGACGTATGTCGAGCAACAAATGCGGAAAAACCCAGAGGCTTGTTTCCCGAAAATCGCCGGCGAAGGCACACCTATCGCAAGAAACCCCTTACTGCTCGATGAACATTATCTGAAAAAAAGAGCGTTGCGACGCGACATCAAACGCGACCCGCAATGGCTGCTTGCCGTATCTAATACCACGACCCAAGAAAACATCACCCTGGAGCAAGCCATCGACCGCGAAACGGAACGTGTGTTGCAAGGAATCCCTTCTTTGCGCGACAAGACTGTCAGCGCCGCTGAATACCGCGAAATCCTTATCAAAGAAATGATACAGAGGATAATGTATGAACCCGAATGGCTCCAAGCCCTGGAAAAAGAAGCCGCTCAAAAAGGGGTACCCTTAGAAGAATGGATTCGAAGAAACGCCACCTACATGGTGGATCAAGACATCTACTCCGGGAAAATAATCTTGCCTAAACAATGATTCATTGAAAACAATCCCTAAATATTGTACCTTTGCACGGAAATAACGAAGTATGGTATTCAGCAGCAGCATATTCCTCTTGTGGTTCCTTCCGATTTTTCTCGGGGTTTATTTCCTCGTGGACCGGCGTTACAAGAATGCGGTCGCCTTATTGGCCAGCCTGCTGTTCTACGGCTTCGGATCCCCTAAATTCCTGCTGATTTTGCTGGCATCTATCACCATCGACTTCTTTTTGGTGCGGCAAATCGACAAGAGCCAAGAGGCAAAACGCAGGAAGCTATTCCTGGTATTCTCTATCATCCTCAACATCGGGTTGTTGGCCTATTTCAAGTACGCTAACTTCTTCATCGACAACTTCAACGCGGTGCTAGAGACGTTTGGTGCCTCCCCAATCCACTGGACCAAGGTCGTGCTGCCCATTGGAATTTCGTTTTTCACTTTCCAGAAGATGAGCTACAGCGTGGACGTTTATCGAAAGACCTCCGCCCCCTTGAACAGCATCTTTGATTATGCCCTGTTCATCATGCTGTTTCCCCAACTCATCGCGGGTCCCATTGTGCGTTACAACGAGATTGCCGGACAAATCACCGACCGAAGGGCTAACGAGACCATCGACAACAAGATTCTCGGATTATACCGATTCATCATCGGTTTATCAAAGAAAATGTTGATTGCCAACATCTTGGCAGAATATGTTGACCAAGTGTTTGCCTTACCCACCACAGAAATCGGCTGCTCAACAGCATGGTTAGGCATGTTGGCTTACACCTTCCAGATTTACTTCGACTTCTCTGGCTACAGCGATATGGCCATCGGCATTGGGCGGATGATTGGTTTCAAGTTCCCCGAAAACTTCAACAATCCGTATATTAGCCGTAATGTGACGGAATTCTGGAAACGCTGGCATATCACCTTAGGCCGCTGGATGATGGATTATCTCTATATCCCGCTGGGAGGCAACCGCAAAGGCACACGGCGCACCTACCTCAACCTTTGGATTGTGTTCTTCCTCTCAGGATTATGGCACGGAGCCGCCTGGACCTTCGTGGCTTGGGGAGCCTATCACGGACTTTTCATCTGCTTGGACAAACTGTTAAAGGTTAAAGGTAAGAGGTTAGAGACAAGAGGTAAACTCTCCACGCTCATCTCTCAACTCTCCACTTTCATCATTGTGATGATTGGCTGGGTGCTGTTCCGTTCCGACGATTTGAGTTACGCATTCCACTATATTGGCAACTTGTTTGGAGCTAATGGCAACACTATAGTTGCCTTTGTTACCCCGCAGTTTGTCTTCACCCTTATCATCGCCGCCTTCTTCTCCTTCTTCGGTCTCACCAAGGCGGGAGACAAGGCTTTGGATTTCTTCTTCAACCGCAAAGCATATAATACCAAGCAAGTTGTATGGGTGGGTTTGATCATGATTATCTTGCTGGTGCTTTCCACATCGTTTATCCTCAAAGGCAGTTTCAACCCCTTCATTTACTTTAGGTTCTGATGAAAAAGTTCAAGAAAATATGGTTCCTCGTGCTGCTGGCGCTGCTCTTCCTACCGATGATGCAGACGATATTCCATTTCGTGGAGGAGAAGCCCTTGGACGGCGCTTTTGTGGAGACACCCAAGCCTGTGGTCAACTTCAAGACTTTGGTGAACGAGACTGCACAGGATTCGTTGATGACCTATTGCACGGAACAATCCGGATTCCGTAAAACCATGATCCGGCTCAACAACCAGCTGCTTTATTCCGCCTTCGGAAAAATCTCCGCCCTCGGACCCGTGAAGGGTAATGATGGCAAGATGTTCTTTGAGGAATCGTACATCATCAGTTACACGGGAGAGACCTATCTCGGAGAAGAGAAGATTGAGGAAAACACTCGTCAGCTGAAGCTCCTTCAAGAGCTGCTCCGCCTTAAAGGCGTCACCCTGCTGCCCGTTTTCGCTGTGGGCAAAGCCTCGTATTATCCCGAACTCATTCCAGAACGTTATCTTGCAAAAAGCAAAGAGACAAACAACTATAAGGAATATATCAAATCATTTGAAAAACAAGGTGTTGAGTTTATTGACTTCAACCATTACTTCTGCCAACAAAAAGGCAAGGAAGAACATCCTTTCTATTGCGATTTAAGTGCCCATTGGACGGTTTACGCCGCCTCATTGGCCATGGATTCCCTCGTGCGTTATATGGAAAACAAGACCCATCAAGTGCAGGCCCATGCCCACATCGACAGTTTTGATCAAGACGGGTTGATGAACCAGGACGATGACCTTTACCGCATGATGAACCTCCTGCTTCCTTTGCCCCACAACACCATCGACAACCCCCATTTCAGCTTCACGGAAGGCTACAAGCCCAAGGTGCTGGCTATCTCCGACTCGTATTGGTGGACCGGATGGGCCTGGAATGTCGCCTTACCAGAAAACCTGTTTTCCGACGGCGGCTTTTGGTTTTAT
Source organism: uncultured Bacteroidales bacterium (assembly GCA_946402445.1). Lineage (GTDB taxonomy): Bacteria > Bacteroidota > Bacteroidia > Bacteroidales > F082 > Limimorpha. The sequence continues at coordinate 26,123 of CAMIWN010000011.1, read as the reverse complement.
AACAAGACCATCTATCCCGTGCGAACCCCAGTCCAAAACGTGGAATCTATTGACTATAAAAAAGAAATCGAATCCCAGGAGTTTGTCCTGCTGGTATGCACTGAAGCCACCAACCACCTTTGGCCCTACGGTTTCTTTGAACGGTATTTAAGCCCTTACGACAAGGAATTCCTCGGCAAGCAGCCTTGGCAATACGACCATGCCGACAGCTTGTATCTGGCTTTCAGAAACCAAAGCATCGAAAGCAACATCCAGCGCATCAAAGCCTCACCCGAATGGCTGGAAAGCGTCACCCGCCAAGCCGAGGAAAAAGGAATCACTTTGGAACAGTCTCTTTGGGACAATGCCGATTACACCTACCGCATGTACATTGAGCCCAAGGGATTTGTCAGATAGACGGACGGAAAATCCAATCCAGGTCACGCTCAATGGCCTCGTCGATACTGATATGAGAGGTCTCCGCCTTCTTCTTGATGGAGTTCAGCCATTCTTCGTTTTTCAGCATCTCACGACGGAATTGCGACCGTTTGGGGTCCTGAATGTTTGACCACACCTTGGCCACCCGGCTATTGCGGCAGGAGGCAGGTTGAGCCTCGTTGAATTCATTGAAATAATAACCTGGCGAGCTGTAAAGCAGATACTGCGCATTGTTTTCCAACGCCTCCTCCACCGTTTGACCCTGGTTGGCGGCTTTTTGCTCAATACGAGCATACCAATCCGGTGTATTCCGGATATCCCGCTTCACTTTTTCCAGCTTGGCTTTCACTACCGCATCCTCGTAATAGAAGTTAAACAGCGCCTTGGTCAAAAACTGACGGTTTAAGTCGTAAAGATTACAAGGAGAATAGAGCAACATCACGATATCGGTCGAAAGCAACTCGTTCACGATATCCACTTGATGAACATTAGTATGAATGGGGTCGTTGCTAATCGTATTGTTGTAATACCAATAATGATGCGAGTCAAACAGCTGATTCATAGGGAGATTATAATCAAATTCCCAGTAGTAGGAATCGCCCACCACCAACCATCGCGGCTTGACTGCGGTGGTGTCGTCATCCAAAGTGACCGTGGTATAATAATTGGCATTGTTCTCAATGGGACGCAGCAGGTTCAGCACATCCTCCAAGTCGGCATCGGGCGTGCGGGTCGGGGCCAGATAAGGCTTACTGTAACGCAAGTCATGGATGTTTAAACCGCTAAGGTCTTCCATGTAATGCAGCAAAGTATCCGCCACGTAAGCCGCCGCCTGGTTGCTCCAGTGTGACGATGACTTCAAATAAAGGGGATAGGAGACCGTATCTCTGATTTGCATGTAGTATTCCGACAGATTCAGGTAATTGATGCCCAGCGAGTCGAAAACGGGCGGAAAATAGGAAATTGCAAGCACCCCAGGTGGCCGGTTAAACTTCACATCCGGGACATACTCCTCGCAAACCATATCCTTGCCCGGAGCGAGACAAACGAAAAACGAAACGCCATACGACTTCAACACCTCTTGGAGCTGATACAGCATCAGCGAGGAGGCACGCATTTTTTCCACGACAGCCTCGTTGCTTTCTCCAAAGTCATAAACAGATTGGCCGTAATGATGTTTGATGGTATAATCGTTGAAAAGCCAGTTGTCTTTACCCACATAAACGGTTTTGTTCTGTGTCTTGCGGAACAGCGACCAACACAGCTGGTTATAGCAACGCACAAAAGGCTCACGGAAGCCGATATGGTCGGAGAGATACCGGTCCTCTTGCGCTTGGAAGCTGCCGTCCATAAAAGACTTGAGGGTAAAACGTGGCTGTTCTGTGGTGACCGTGGCTCCCCGAAGTGGCCAGAACTTGAACAGTTTGGCATGCTGTTGAACCGCTGGGAAAGCCAGCAGCAGCACTGTCAAAGCGAATAGCGTGATATATAAACCCCTGTGTTTCATAAGCTTAAAATCTAAAGTAGATGAAAGGACTGAAACCCGTGGCGTTCAATGCCGCCACACAAGTGAACAACAGCAGCAGGGAGACGACCCAAGCCACCACATGTCCCACCACGCCATAATCCTTGTAAAACACCGCCTCCTCGACCTTCTTGCCAACAGGAAAGACCGTCAAGAAAGAGAAGAGGAACGCAAGAATCAAAACGGTATAGAACTGCCGTCCGGCATCGAGGCCGAACCCGCTGAAATTGAAGGAGAACATCGCCCGATAATAGTCGAAGGCACGACTGATGTTATCCGCCCGAAACAGCACCCAGCCAAAGTTCACAATCAGGAAAGTGAGGAGAATTGAGAATATACTCCTACCCCCTGCCCTCTCATCTTTAGCCTTAAAGGCCTTTTCGAGGACGATGAAGAAGCCATGAAAGGCCCCCCAAAGGACGAAATTCCAGCTGGCGCCATGCCAAAGGCCGGAGAGCAGGAAGCAAATCCAAAGATTGAGATAGGTGCGCCGTTTCCCTTTGCGGTTGCCACCCAACGGGATATACAGATAACTCATGATGAAAGCCCCTAAGGTCTTATGCCAACGACGCCAAAACTCCGTGATGGAACGGGAAGTATAAGGGTTGTCGAAGTTTTCGGGGAACTTGAACCCCATGATCTTACCCAAACCGATAGCCATATCACTATATCCCGAGAAGTCGAAATAAAGCTGCATGGTATAAGCAAAACTGCCGATCCACGCGGTGCCCATGTCCAAAACACTAAGGTCGCCTCCGAAATAAGCATCCGCCTGCACAGCAATCACATCGGCGATAAGCACCTTTTTGCTCAAGCCAATGACAAAGCGGTAGAATCCTTGCAGACAGTCAGCCGGAGGACTCTCCCGATGACGCAGCTGCTGCTCCACATCGCCATATTTCACAATGGGACCCGCAATCAGCTGGGGGAACATCATGATATAGACTATGTAATCCGTCAACTTATCCATGGGCTTCACCTGCCCGCGATAGGTATCCAAAACATACGTAATCGATTGGAAGGTGAAAAACGAAATGCCGATAGGGAGAACGATGGAGGAGAGTTGAGAGGCGAGTGGTGAGAGCTTAGAGCTGCCGAACCATGAGAAGACGGCATTGAGGTTCTCCATGAGGAAGCCAGCGTATTTGTAATAAACCAGCAAACCCAAGTTGAGAATAATGGCAATTGCGCAAAGAAGAGTGGAGCGGTGAGATTTTAGAGGTGCCTTAACCATCGCTTTCACCAAGAAATAGGTTGCCGTGGTCGAAGCCAACAATATCAAGATGAAATCGGGACCTCCGTAAGCATAAAACACGATGGAAAACAACAACACAATGTAATTTCTCCATTTTTTCGGACAGGCAAAATAGCATATCAGAAAAAGGGGCAGAAAATAAAGCAGGAAAATATTACTGCTGAATACCATCGGATTGCTTGATTTAAAGTTGCAAAAATACGCTTTTTTTCATAATCAACAACTATCGTTTCGCGGAGACCCTGATTTGGAGATTGTCATAAATCATGGTGGTCTTGGCGTTGTTATGGAGATAGGCTTTCAACAGTTTACCCTCGGATCCATCAGGCACGGCAATGGAGATATGGGCTTGGAAATGTTCCTTTTCACCCGTGTTCAACGAGGTCTCATCTTCGGAATTCAACTGTGCGGAAACATAATAATCGCCCAGCTCCACCACCAGCATCGGCAAGGCCCTTAAAGTATCAAGTCCTTGAAGATCAAACGCTATATCGAGATAAATGTCTTGGTAGTCCACGGTCAGCTTCATCGCCTTCATCAGCGGGCCATATACTTTGGTGGTGTCAACACGAGCCACATGGTTATCCCCGATTTTGGTGACATGATGCTTGTAGTATTTATCATATCGCGATTCAAAATTGACCGCGAGGCTTTTCAGCGTTTCCTGACCTTTTCGCTTGAGATTCAAATGGTCATGCAACACCGCAAATTGGCTGACCACATTGAAATCGTTCAATTCAGGCTTCAACCACTGAATCACTTTCTGATCTTTTGCCCAATGGTTCACCAGCTGCTCATCAAAGGAAAAAACGTGGTTGTTCGTCAACAAAAAGAGGCTATCGACATATTCCACCACATCACGGTTGTTGAGCATGAAAGCCTGTTTTCTTGTGTTACGGAAGGCCACCACCGTGTCGAGCGAGGTACCCATCCAGTGACATTCGGAGTCGGTGTGATAGGCATAGTTCGTCTGAAGATAGGCATTCAAGGTAGGGGTGATGTCGAGATGCGAGACCACAGACTTCATGGTACGCGGCTGTTTGACCAAAGGGGAGAAAATCAAGAGCGGCACATGGTATTTGCTGAGCGGCCCGGTAAAGTTCAAAGGCCCCATGCGATGGTCACCGGTAAGGACAAACAGCGTGTTGCGGTATTCTGGCAAGGTTTGATAGTAGCGAACCAGCTCGCGCACGGCATCGTCCATATATCGAAAACAAGCATAAATATTAGTGTTTGCTTTGATAATCTCCCGTTCACGCTCAGAAGCCTCGGGATGTTGGGCAAGCGTTTCCATGACCATCCATTCGTAGGTCTTGATATCCTCGACAAGGAAAGGCTCATGGGTGGAAAGCGTCATGATGATATCAAGCTGGGGACGAACCACCGGCACAGACTGCTGCCTGAGAATCAATTGACGAACCGTTTCCTTGTCGTCGAGACCCCACCGATGCGCTTCGTCCAACAGATGGTAGGTGGCACTGTCCACATTTTGCATCTCGGGCAAATAAATATAATCCACCTTGTTCGCCTTCAAAAACGCATCGAAACGGTCGAAAGAATGAACACCCCCGTAATAGTAGTTGGTGACATAACCGTTCGACTTCAAATCGCGCAACAGGGAATGATGATCGGGCATCGGCCTGTTGGAAGTGCAGAAACCATATTTCCCGTAAGGCACCGATGCAAAAACCGAAGGCAACACGCCAAAGGTGCGTTCAGCGGTGGAGAGGCAGTTCTCCCAATAGAGACCTTGTTGTTTCAGACTGTCGATAAAGGGGGTGAACGACACAGAAGGATGCTCTACCCCTGTCAGATGCTGACCCAAACTCTCCACAATGATGAAAACCAAATTAGGCGGAAGGCTGTCATCGGTCATTTCAAGATAAGGCCCCAGCACGTCAGGATCGTCAGCTTTGCGATAAAAAGGATATTCCGGATCCAAAAAATCGAACTCGGGATGTAAGGCTTGATAACGCTCCGCGGCTTCCAACACACTGCTATCCACTTCTTTGTAATTCATTTCATTACCACGTCGTGTATCGCGAAGATAGTCGGTGAGTTTGATGTAAGAGTAAGAAGGTTGGTTGACAGCCAAACAGAAGCTACGGTGTTCGGGATAGTATCGCTCTTCGCGGATCAAGGTCTTATAAGGGATGCAACAACTCAACACCACCGCAACAAGCAGTAACAGCGCTGCGGGATAAAAACCCAGCTTCACTTTCTTCCATAACAGAACCAGACCCACCATAATAGCCATGACAGCGAAAAACCAAAGGAAGGGCGCGAGGGTCAACGAGGCCGATGAGGCCGCTGTACCCCTCACCTCTTCAGGCGTATAAACCAGAATCACATGATCCAAAGGCATGGAGAGATTGCAGTAATACTCCATTAGCAAGGCCATCACCACCGCATACAAGAAAAGCAGTGCTTTGTATAGGGTGAGCGCCAGTTTCGGAACCGCCACGTAAAGCGCTAAAAAAGGAATCACCATGAAGGCAGCCATGCGACAAAACAAATAAAAATCGAACAGCGAACCTTTCATCATTCCCCAGAAAAAGGAACTCTCGATGCCCATACGAACATGCACCTCCAAGAAAAACAACATGCGGACGAGAATCATAAAAGCAAGCAGCAGCAGATTCAATTTCATCCACTGACAGAGACCCTCCTTCACCTTAGAGAGCAATAACGATTCTGTGGCAAAACGATTCATCACATTCCAGACTTATTATTGCAACAACTTGAATTCCAACTGGTCAATCACAGCCGTGCTCTGATTTCGATTCCAAAGATAGATTTTTATGGGCTTATTGCGTAAATTTTTCACAAAAGGACACAGATATCGAAACGAGAACTCGAATTTTTCATGTCGGCCTGAGCGGCAGTGCTCAGCAAGAGGGAACTCTCGCCACAGCACGTTAGGGATATCCACAACGAGGACGGGCAAAGGCGCCACCGTGTCGAGGCTGCGGTAACCGAACGAGCCTTGCAGCGAGAAAGAACAAGTGTTTTGGTTGAACGAGGCCGAAGCCAAACCAAGAAACTCGGTGTCGGAAGCAAACGTTTGATCGGCGGTTTTCACCTGGAGACTTTCCACGGGTGTGTCGTCCGTTTTCATCTCCTGAACAAGATAATAGCTTATCACAAAAACGAAAAACGTCAGCAAAACCACCTGAAAAATGCCGCCCAAAATCCTTGTTGCCTTGCTTTCACGAAGCGTGATTTTGTCGAGAAGCGACACCATACGGTCATATAACGCCTTGGCGGCAATGGCCACACCCCACGAAACCAAAAAATAAAGCAATGCAGAACCCAGATGCGCCCAGCCTCCCGACAAGGTATTGGCCCACTTCAGCACCGGTGTCCTCAGAAAGCCATGAACCGCAAACAACGCAAGAGAAATAGACCCCAAATAAGCGAGGGGTGAGAGATGAGAGGTGACAGCTTTTTTCTCGCCGCTCAACGCTAACCTCTCAGCTTTAACCGCTAACCTCTTTTGAGAGGCGTAAACCACGAGGACAGTGACGGCAAGAAAGGTGAAAGGATAGAACAGGGCGTAGCAGTTGCCGAGGCAGAACGCCACGAGGGCGAGGAAGAACCAGACTGGATGGAGGCGTTTGCCTTGGGAACAGGCCAGCAGGATGCCGAGGCAAAACTCCGGCAGATGCCCCGGTGGATTCATCATCACCACACTGCCGTGATACAAGGTCAAACCATGACGAAATAAAAATATTGTAGTATATGAAACGATACAAATAATGAAAAAAGCTTTATATCCCAATTTCTGAATCCAGCGGTAAAGCCACGGAAACAAGAGGTAGAGGTAGAAAATCAACCCAAAGAACCACCAAGGACCATTGACACTGAGTCCGGAGTCGGGAATCAAGGTGTGGAGGAAGAGTAGTTTATAGCCAAGTTCCTGTTTCTCATACGCTCCAAGCATACGATGTTCCGTCACCAGGAGGACAAGAATATAAGCCAATATCGCCGTCAAGAGCAAGGGATAGAGCTTTTTGAGCCGATGAACCACGAACGACTCCCAGGAACGAGGACGTTGCATCATGGAAACCGCGAGTCCGAAACCGCTGATAAAGAGGAAAATTTGAACGCCGTAATGCCCAAAATAGCTGAAGAGAATATTGACAAACTCACCCGGCTGCTGACCCAACAAGTCGAAAAAATGACGGATTCGATCCGGCGCGAAATCAAACTCATTCTCCCCGGGTGAAGGCCATAACCAATGGAAATAATTGTGGAAGACAATACAAAGTATGGCAACGCCTTTCAGCGTGTTCGTATCTCGTTTGGTATAGCCTTGGAAGGTCATTCGAGGTTAGAGGTTAAAGGTTAGAGTTATTCTATGATGATTTCATAGACTTTGCCTTCGATGTCGGACTTATTGTAGGGGATCAGGCCTTGTTCAAATACGATGGGCGGCCACCACTCGCTATAGTGATATTCCTGGGTGACGATGCAGCGCATCTGGTTGTTGGGAATGCTGGTGTATTGGTCGTTCATGTAGCCCATCACGCGCATCTGTTTCGGGTCGGGGCCGAGGCGCCAAATAATCTCGGTGGGACGCCATTCAATCTCATAATAATACCAAGGCTCCTTAAAGCTCTTGTTGCTCATCGGGGCGCGTTCCGTAAGGGCTTTATAGAGTTTGTACCAACGCAAGGTCTCGAACTTATGCTCCTTGCCGTATGGTATTGAGTCGATACCCCAGGAGAAGTATTTGGGCGATGGCACAGCAAGGTCCCAGTTGGTGCAACAATACATCACGTCGTCGTTCATAGTCTCATCTTCCTCCACCTTGATGTTGTCGGCACGTTGGCCATAGTAGTTTTTCGGCCAGAATCTGGAGGCCTTCACAATTTCGATATCTATTTCCGAATAATGGTAATCGGGATGACGTTGTGGGGTTTCAGAGTCATCATTTTTATCGACATAGCCTCCTTCTGCGTCATCGTGGCGGCGGTTGTTCCAGGCATGGTTGTCACTATAGATGAGCCAGAAGGCGTAAGTCAGCCCGTTCCAGATGTTTTCATCGTTAAGCATCACAGGGAACTTGATTTTTCCGGTGAATTTACCGTATGTGAAGCCCACGCGGGTGCGGATGCCTGTGGATTCTTTGTGCAGGTCATTAAGGTCGTCATTTCCCGGGTTGATGAGGCTGATGTAGCTGCCATCGTCGGCTACGCGGACAGTCTGGCAAGGGGTCTTGGAAACCACGGGATAGTTCATCTGAAGCTGCGTGGAGTCATACTTTGTACGGTTTGCCTCATAGTCTTTACGGGTGTAAGGCTCCTCCCCTACCACATCTTGAATGACGGGGATGTTGCGCAGCGTGTATTGTTGGCTGACTGAGCTGAAAAACTGCTCGAAGAGGGCGTGTTGATACAAGTCATCATCGGTGCCGCAATGGCAGCTGGTAGTATCCAGTTGATAGCCTTCGTTATTCACATTCGCTTCATCTACAAACACCCCTTGTTGTGGTGTGATGACCGCGCGAGTCTTCAGCTGACGACCGCTTTTCACGGTTTTGATATGTTTGGATGGATGGGTCTCAAACCATCCGTAAGGGTTGACGAAAGCACCGTTTTCATCCGTGTTGCCAATGTGTTGGACAAAATCGGGGATTTCTTGTAATCCTTCCTCATCGCAAAGCACAAGCAGGAAGCTATATCGTCCGACACGGGGGTTGCGTTTCCAGCGGTGATTATATTCCCCATTGTTACGGTTATCGCTAATCACCCAGAGGGCGTCACGATAGAGTTGTTGGTCAACGCTGATGCCGTTACGCTGGGCTTTCTCCACGATGCTGTTGTACCAAGGTTCTTGGTCGCGGATGCTTTTTATGACACGCTCCACATGGGCTTTGTTGAAGTTGTTTTCAGACAAGTCGGCGCCGTAATATTTTTTTTCGTCACGGGGATTGCCCACGATACGCAACTCATCTTTGACCAGCCAACGGTCGATGGGTTTGAAGCCCACGCTGACATCTTCCCAGCTTCCATAGAAATTCTCGCCCGAGAGCGCACTTGTGTCCGGAACCTTATAGGACTCGTTCTGATAATAAATCTTGTAATACAAGCCTTTTTTCGGGGCAATAAAGCGAAATTTGAACACGCCATCTCCTTCTTCGGTCTGCTTTGCCGATGGAAGATAGATGCCATCGGTGACAGCGTTTTCCAAATCCATGTCGAGGCAGACTGTGCGACCCTTGCCGAAATTGGTCATAGGCTTGAAATGGCAATTCACGCCTTGATGGATAAAGAAAGCCGTAAGAACGGCAAGAAGACCAAGGATAAGAAGGAGAAGCGGACGTTTTTTCATTGTCGGATGATTTTAGTGACAAGATGATCAATTTTCAAAAAATAAAGTCCCGGAGGAAAGGGGAGATCCAGTGAAATGAGGTTGTTTCCGGTTTCCAACGAAACAGACTGTTGACAGACTTGACGACCGAAGGCATCAAAAACCAGAAGCTGCGAGGTTTTTGGGGCATCGCTGACGACAGAGAGGACGACGGCATCCGAAGTAGGATTCGGGAAGCAGGAGAGTCCCGCCAACGCAAAAGATTCAGGCAACTCGTAGGCCAAGGAAAACGCATTCAGTCTCTGCGACACCATAGCCGTCCAACGCTCCAACAAAGTGTTGACCGATGCGGTATCTTTTGCCCATTTTTCCATGTCAGCAGGAAAACTAAAACGTTCGGCTGTGAAAGGCACTTCCCCTACAATCACCGAACAAAGGGAGTCGAACACAGTAGTCAAACGCTCATTGCGCAGCTGATTTGACATCACCTGTTGAAAGCGTGATTCAAACCGTTTGAAAAAAACCGGGTTCTGAATCATTTTCCTGAAAAAAAGAGTGGAGCGTGCATTGGACGGGAACACCGCTTGGCTTGTGTCGATGGCATTCGCAAAGGCATCCCAGTCTCTGAAGAAACAACCGTCACCGTCATAGAAGAACCAACGCCATTTCCCATCGCCTTCCTGCCAGCAACGCACGTTGTTTGCGGGCCAGTCAACGTTCATGGAGAAAAGCTCAAAGATTTGGTAATCGATGAAATTAGACACATCGATATGGGCAGTGGCGAAATCGTAGTTTTCAGGAAGGGAAAGGTCGGCGTCTGACATCCAACCGAAAAAGTCATGCCAATGGGTGCTGTCGCCACAATCCAGTTCTTTCCATTTTTTGATGATGTTGCACTGCACTTGATCCGCCTCATAATGATCTTCGAGAAAATGTTCGTCCGGCACTTCTTGCAAGGCATAAATTCCCCAGTATTCTCCGTTGAGAAACAGCACCATCTGCCGGGAGCACAAGGTCTCCAGGTCAAGGGAACGAGCCAGCTGCTGAGCCAAGGCATCCTGAAGTCCTGTGGTCATCCAGTGGCTGCATCGGAAAGGTTTCAGCGACAGGTGTTTGAAGCTATCCACGGGAGTCTGGCTAAAGAAGTTGTGTTTGAAGCGTTTTTCACCAAATTCTTCTTTTGCGAGGATCTTGAACCCTTTTTGCTGTTGTCGGCGCGAGGCACCGCCATGGGTTTTCAAGCCTGCGATTTGATTGATACCGCGGTTGTTCAACTCATAAAACTCCACATTACACGTTCGTTCCCAATTCGCTCCCTTACAAAAATAATTGCCTGTCCAATTAGGATCTGTGGGATAAAAGAATCTCCCAGGCACCATGATCCCCGTAAAATAGTCAAACAATCCCAAAGAGTCGGAACAGAGCGACATCACCGGCAGGCCGTGCGTGTCACAACCCAAAGAACGAATAAAATAACTGTTGGTTTTCACCTCGCTGACACAGCTGTCATTATCATCGAATTCAGCGGCTCTGATGACGATGCAGTGTTTGACGCTGTCAGGATAAAACATCTGGTCGTCAGGGGCCACCTGAATGGTATAGATGTCAGCGTCAGAATATAAAGAACCGTCCAACAGCAACGGCTCGGTATAAAGCCGGGACTGTGCTGTTGGACGGTTGCCGTTCGTGGTAAAACGGATGTGATGTTGTGGATTGGCAGGGGTGATCTCAAGAAAGAAACTCGTTTCGTAAAATCCTCCCGCTGCTGAGAAACAAGGTTTCTCTACGTCCTGACTTGTGCCAAAAAACGGCAACATCAACAAGGGCAATATCAGCAACCATTTCCTCATTCCGTTTTCCCAGAAGTAGCTACAGGAAACCCCGTGGGGTTCGCTTTTACAATTTTTTATTTTTTACCTTTTTTTGCTTTGACAGGTTTTGCGGGTTTTGCGGGGGTCGGTTCTTCCACCACTTCTTCAACCTCAACTTCCTCACGGATAGGCTGGGGTTCCGACTTGCGGATATCCAACTCGTTGATAATGTTGGTGGCACCAGCATACTTGTCGATGACGAAGAGCACATAGCGGGCATCGACATTGATGGTGCGTTGCAGACGAGGTTCGAAGTTGACATCGCCGCTCATAGCTTCCCAGTTACCGTCGAAGGCGAGGCCGATGAGCTCACCTTTGCCATTCATGATGGGGCTACCCGAGTTACCACCTGTGATGTCGTTGGTGGAGAGGAAGCACACGATGAGTTCGCCATTCTCGTCGGCGTATGGACCGAAGTCCTTCTTCTCGATGAGGTCAAGGAGATGTTTAGGTGCGTCGAACTCATAGTCGCCCGGCACGTATTTCTCCAGGATACCGTTGGCGGTACACACATAGTCGTAATGCACGGCGTCGGCAGGCATATAGTCTTTGACGGAGCCATAGCTCATTCGCATGGTGGAGTTAGCATCCGGATAGAGGCTCTTCTCTGGTTGGGTGGCAGCGTAATATTCACGCAGACCTTTGACGAAGATATGGTCGTTTTCAGCGGTAGCCGTCATGGCAGCACGGTATTGCGGGACAGCCTGCATGAGGATTTCGGTCATCTGATTGCTAATTTGGAAAGCATAGTCTTTCTCAATCTTCTTGGCTTTCGGCTTAGCAATGAATGCCTTGATGTTTTCTGGAGTGGCAAAGATGGAGTTCTCATAGACATAGTCAGCGAAAGCGTCAATGTCGCCATCGAACTTTTTGTCGATGACTTTGCTGTAGAACTCTGGAAGGTCTTCCTCGTCAAAAGCATTGCGGTAAACTTTCAGCATCTCAGCGAAGGTCTTGTGTTCCACTTGAGGATCCGATTCGGCGAACCAGTCATCCACATCCATCGCTTGGAGTTCCATCATGGCAGCTTCTTCCATATCTTTGTCTTTGCTGGTAGCGGCCGTATAATAACCCATGAATGCGGCAGCCCTGCCTGAGGGACCCGTCTGGGAGATGAAGTTGGGATAATAGACATATTTGGCGACCTCACCAAGTTCTTGGTATGCTTTCTGGAGGTTCGGGAGTGCCTCGCCGTATTCTGCCTTACGGTCGGCATTGCCATTGATCCAACGGGTGAAGTTCTGTTCGAGAGCTACCTTAGCCTCACTCACTTTGTTTTTGCGGAGCATGGTGCATTGACCGATGAAGTTCTTCCACGTGTTGGCCAAGCCTGCGTGGTTGTCGGAATACATCAATTTGATGGCATCGTCTTTCTGCATGAACTCATCCATCACTTCGAGCTGTTTTCCGAAGATGTCGATGATGATGGGATAGAAGGTATCGACATTATAGTCGATGCCGTAACTCGACATATAGCGCTCGGTGGAGCCTGGGAAACCCCAAATCATGGTGAAGTCATCTTGTTTCACGCCATCGAGGCTGATGGGGAGATGATGTTTAGGAACCAGCGGCACATTGTCCTCGCTGTAAGCGGCAGGATTACCATCCTTGTCAGCATACACACGGAAGATGCTGAAGTCGCCCGTGTGACGGGGCCACATCCAGTTGTCGGTGTCGCCACCGAATTTACCGATGCTCTCATCAGCAACGCCCACGAGACGCACATCGGGAAACACCTGATACACGAACATATAATACTCGTTACCCTCAAAGAAACCCTTGATGACGGGGTTGTACTTGCCATTCTCGGAAGCAGCTTCTTGCAGTTCCTTGATTTTGGCGCTGATGGCTTTGCCACGGGCAGCCCAGTCCATGTCGTCGGTGACCACACCGAGGACATCGCTCGTGACATCTTCCATGCGGATCAGGAAAGAGGCCGTCATGTCGGCTGGCAGTTCCTCTGAGTAGTCCTTGGCCCAGAAACCATCTCTCAGATAGTCATGTTCCACAGAGCTGAGCTTCTGGATGGAGCTATAGCCGCAATGATGGTTGGTGAAGAGCAGTCCCTTTTCGGAGACAATCTCACCGGTGCAGAAGAAACCCGTGGGACGGGGTCCATTGCCAAGACCCACGATAGCATCTTTCAGGCTGTTGTGGTTGATGCTATACAGTTCTTCAGGTGTCAATTGCAGACCCATTTTCTGCATATCGACATAATTCAGACGCTCCACAAACATGGGGAGCCACATGCCTTCGTCGGCATACACCTTGCCCATCATAGCCATGATAGCAAGTGCAAATACAAATAGTTTTTTCATTTATGTTTAATTTGATTTTATTTTATTAAATCCAAGACTCGATCCCTCTAAATTCTTAATTCTTAATTCTTCATTAAAACCTGAGGTCCCATATTGTAATAAATGTCAGTGGGGATTCCAGCGTTATTGACGCGGGCGAGGTCGGCTTGGAGTTCTGGTTTGGTGACGCTCATCTCACCCATCCAGGCCTTGGCGGCATCATAGTCACCGTTGCCTTGGCACATCAAGATGTCGCCAGCGAGTTTTTCAACAGCCACTTTCATCTTCTCAAAGTCGATGGCATATTGACCTTTTTCGTTACGAGTGAAAGCACCTTCTTTTTGCATATAGTTGAACTCAAGCATGTTGGCTTTGCCGTGGGCACTGGCGGCGCCGAAACGCACCGAGCGGAAGATGCCAGCGAGGAAGGTGGTGTAGTTATCGACGAGTTCGGTGGTGGTGTATTCGCCCATCTCAGCGAGTTTGGTCACAAGATAGAGCCCCAGCACGTCGGCTTTGGCTTCTTCGATGGCGTTATATTGGTTGCCCAAAGCGCTATGGACGGAGCCTTTGCCTGTGATGGTGTTCTTGATGCCCATGCCGTGGGCTGTCTCGTGGAACATGACGTTGGCGAAGAAGGCGTCGAACTTGATATGTTCCATCGACTCGGGAGTCATGAGGACTTCGGAGAGCGGCACCAAAATCTTTTCAAACTTGGCGGCCATGGCGTTCTTCAGCTGGAGCTTACGGGTACCTCTTTCCAGCTGCACGCGCTCGTCGTTAGGCAGGTTGATGGCGATGGTCTTGCTGTTGGCGTTGCAGTCGCCGGCGTAATAGACAGCATCGTAGGCGGCCAAATCCACGTCAGAGCCGGGCACTTCTTTTTTGTATTCTTCCGGCACAGGGAGCTGTTTTTGCAGTTCAGGAACGAAAGCGGCGTAACGCGAAAGCTGCTTGGTCCATTCTTGATCCTTGATGAGGATGAAAGCCTCGTGGGAAGCTTTGATGCCATAGCGGGCGTCGGTATAGTTCTCGATAGGTCCGATCACCATGTCAACGTTGTTGTTGCGGACATCCATCCAGCGCATGTCGCTTTCCAGATAGTCATCGGTACGGAGAGCCTTGGCGCGGAGGGCGAGATAGGTGGCGAACTCCTCGTCGCCGGCAAGCTCCGAGGCATCATCCAGCAGAGAGGCGGCCTTCTCAATCTGATTCTTGAAATAGTCGTGGTACCACACACATTTCAGGGCACCGTTCTCGTCACGCACAATCATGGTGTACTGGCTGGTCTTGTTAGGATCGTCGAAAGCGTTCCATTCCTCTTCCGTCATGTCTTGGGGATAGAAACGAGCGCCGGCAGGCTTCTCGCCGATGCCATCCACGAACGACTGGTTGCCGTTGAGACCATCCCAAGGGCCGTAGGTGATGCAGGCAAAACGTTGCACATCGGGATCGCTGATTTTGGCCATCAGCTCGTCTTTGTCGCCATAGTTCTCCATCCAGAAGAGCTGGTCCATGATATCGGCAGCTTCAAAGAGCAAAGGGAGCATCTCCTTTTCGTTCTCGCTCAGATGGCTGATATCGGAAGTCAAAGTGTACTCAGCGTATTTGTCGATGAGTTTCGGTTGCGGTTGCTCCACGGGTTGTTTGGGAGCGTTTGAGCAGGCAGAGGCCAACAAAGCCAATGCTGCGGCAAAAGTCAAATGTTTGATTTTCATAGTTTTATTTTTAAAAATACAAATCCATAAAATGAGCGTGCAAAGTTACGTCATTTTTCGTATTATTGCAAATCATTTTACAGCCATGAAAAAACGCAAGGTACCACATACTTTTGTCTTCGTTTTCTCCTGCATCCTCCTCGCTGCGATGATGACATGGTTCATCAAGCCAGGGAAGTACGTCTCCGAAACAGCGGGAGGTGAGTCGGTGATGACGTTTTACTATCAGGACCAACTGCCCGAGCCATACGCGTCGGAGTTCCAAGCCGAGCCTCAGACCTGGCAGGTGTTTTCCGCTTTATACAAGGGGTTTGTGAAGCAAAGTAGCATCATCGTGTTCATCTTGATTATCGGGGGTGCTTTCTGGATTATGAACAAGAGCCGCGCCATCGACACAGGCATCATGGCCTTTCTGCGATTCACCAAGAGGTTGGAACACAACAAGTTAATTCGTAAGATTGGAGTCAACAACATCATCATCACGATGGTGATGATACTTTTCAGCTTGTTTGGGTCGGTATTTGGGATGAGTGAGGAGACCATTGCCTTCACGCTGATTGTCATCCCTTTGGCCATTTCCATGGGCTACGACTCCATTGTGGGTGTCTGCATGGTGTATGTAGCCGCGCATATCGGTTTCTCGGGGGCCATGCTCAACCCTTTCACCATCGGCATCGCTCAGGGCATCGCCGACATTCCTTTGTTTTCAGGCATCGGCTACCGTGCCGTCTGCTGGGTTATTTTGACCATCATCGGCATTGTCTTTGTGCTCCTCTATGCCAAGAAAGTGAAAAAGAATCCTTTGTCTTCAATCATGTACGAAGAGGATGAGTATTGGAGAAAACAGAAGGCAGAAGACAGGAGGCAGAAGGCAGAAGACACCTCTCACCTTTCAACTCTCAACTCTTCTTGGTGGGTCTATGGCATCATCACAGCCATTTTGGTGTATTGCGCTATCCGTTATCCGATGAGCACTTTGAAGGTAGGCAACAGCACCACCACCCTACCGTTGATGCCTATTGGGGCGGGTTTGTTTGCGTTGATTGGATTCTTTGCCTTACGGAAGTCGGTGGCATATTTCATCTTGACGATGTTGTTTGGCACGGTGTATTACCTGATTGTCGGGGTGTTGGGCTACGGTTGGTATATCATGGAGATTGCCACATTGTTTTTGTTCATGGGTATCTGTAGCGGTTTTTCCATTGGCAAGAGTGCGAGCGACATCGCCAAGCTTTTCATCGAGGGCATGGGCGACATCCTTTCCGCCGCGGTGGTGGTGGGGTTGGCAGCGGGCATTGTCATCGTGTTACAGGACGGCGGAGTCATCGACACAATTCTTTATGGCTTGTCGAAGTCGATGAACAACATCGGCACCATTGCCTCGACAGAGATCATGTACGGCATTCAAACCTTGATTAACATTGTGATTCCTTCCGGTTCGGCCAAGGCTGCGATCACCATGCCCATCATGGCGCCTTTCAGCGATTTAATCGGCATCTCGCGTCAGACCACGGTGATGGCTTTCCAGTTTGGCGATGGTTTCACCAACATGATTACTCCCACTTCAGGAGTGCTCATTGCCACTTTGGGTGTGGCCCGCATCCCGTGGGAAAAATGGGTGCGTTTCATTTGGAAGTTCATCTTAGTGCTGATTGTCATCGGTGGTCTGTTGCTCATCCCCACAGTGACGATGAGCCTCAACGGATTTTGAAGGTAAACCCCTCCAGGCAGACCCTTGAGGTCAAGGGTCTTGCTGCCTTTGTTACCGTCCAAGGTGGCAGTCATCACTTTCACGCCTGTGATGCTGGTTGGCCGACAACAGCTTTTGAGAACATTTCATTGTCTATTTATCCCACATTGTCAGGTCTTTGAATATATAAGACAAAAATATAACTTAATATAGACAACAATAAAAAGAGAAAAACAAAAATACCTTTTAACCATTTATATGGTTCGTGTCGATATTTGAAGTCATATTCCATATAAATCTTTTCATGATTAGGAAAAAGTTTATTAAAGAATAATACTTCCGTTAACACAGGTATGCAAAAAATAAAAATTAGCGTTTCATTTAACCTTAAGCCAAAGTGGAATAATACACATTGCAACAGAGTCAATAAATAACCAGTAAATGCAAAAAACATCAAAAAATAACCTTGAGCAATATAGTCTTGCATCTTCATCTTCTTGTAAGCAGATGCTATTCTATATATACAATAGTAAAACAGTCTTTTCATTATTCCTTATTTAAATGGTTGATTGTACACCGCGCCGGAGAACACGGCCTGCCCGCCAGCTGTCTTCGCGGTCATGCGCCCGTAGCTGTCGTAGGCGGACGCGCCGGTGCACACCGTGCCCAGCATAACTTCGGTCAGGCGGTTCTGGTCGTCGTAGCGGAAGGTCTCCTCGAGGTTTCTCATGTTGTCTTTTCGCGCGGCTAAAACACCAATCTTCTATTTTTAATGATTTTTACAAGGTAACAATCCCACAATAATAGATTTAATCTGATGCTTAATTAAAAAAGACCGTATATATGCTTCAATTGCACTAATCCATTCTTTGTTAAAATCTTTTTCATCAGAACAAAGAGTGAGTATTTTATTGTTAATCGTATACGATACAAGGATAAAATCAAGTTCTCTGCCTTGAATAACTATTGGAAATTCTTTTCTTAATTCAAACAAACCTTTTTTAAAAACAGAATCCAATTCACTAGAAATAATTACATTATCATCAGAATCATAAAAACGTAAAATGTTTTTGTCAAAAGAATTCAAATCACATGGTGAAAAGGTTGGAGTAAAAACGATGGTGTCATTAGAAACCTTTATAAGAATACTATTGTTCTTAATTTCCCAAATCAATTGATTTTTTTTGTTACAATCTATTAATTGAAAAATAGTTACACTATCACAACCGATAAATGGAGATTCGTCATATTTTTTGCGTTTCTGATTCCTTTTCAGAAAATCTTCCAAAGAATTCGGATCTTCCAAATAATAGTGCCGAAATTCTTCCAAAAGCAGTCCAAGACAAGGAAATTTCATCTGATTACACTTATGGAGGAGGGTGTCTCTTTCAAATAAAACAACAAGTTCTTCATGTAGGAGATCTTTTTCATTTAATTCCCATGTTATGTGATTCTTGTGTTTTTTTAAAAAATTAATAGTTTCATTGTAATTATATAAATTGCTTTCATCAATATAAATCATTCTTGATTCCATTACGAAAACTAAAGTGTCTGAAGAGGTCGGAAATGTATAATAATGATTATAAAAGCAATCAACAAGATCATCTAAATTTTCTTTGATTCTAATATTGGATACATTTTGATTATATACACATGAGGTAATGCAAATAAAAAAGCATTGTATTATAATTATTTTTATCTTATTGTTCATAATAGAAATATTATGGATATAATGGAAATAATGAATTAATACTATTAGAAGCTGTTTTGATTTGTGAATAATAGAAAATATTACTATATAAAAATGATTTAATTTATTGATTATCAGTTGGTTAATTGGATAATTATTTGTAACTTTGTGATTTCCAATAACTTAGTTATGAATAAAGGATATCCAACTAACCTAACCGACAATCAGTGGCAAATATTAGAAAAAATTCTCGATCCCACAAGAAGAAAACGAATTAATCCACTTAGAGACATTGTGAACGCTATGCTCTATCTTATCAAAACCGGCTGTCAGTGGAGGATGATTCCCAAGGATTTCCCTCCGTATAACACGGTGTACTACTATTTCCGTAAGTGGAAAAACGAGGGCGTTCTTGAGGACATGATGGACACGCTGAGGGAGAAGGTCAGGGTTTCCATGGGAAAAGAGGACACTCCGAGCCTTGGCATCATGGACTCGCGGAGCGTCAAGACCTCCCACCACGTTGACAGCGACAGGGGAATAGACGGCAACAAGAAAATCAAGGGCCGAAAGCAACAGGCTGTCGTCGACACGCTCGGGCTTCCCATGGCCCTCGCCATCCACGAAGCCAACATCCATGACAGCGTCGGGGCCGTATCGGTGGTCAAGGTCATGATTGACAGGTTCCCGAGGCTCAGAAAGATTCTCGCCGATGGTGGCTATCAGGGCGAAACCCTGGCGAACATTGTCAAGAAAGACTTGGGCTGCGAGCTCTCAGTGGTGCTAAGACCAAACGAGTCGTCCAAGAAATTCTCCGTGATACCAAAACGTTGGATCGTGGAACGTTCCTTCTCTTGGCTCGAGAATTTCAGAAGGGTCGCCATTGACTACGAGTTCTTCTCTGAATCTTCTCTCGCAATGCTTCAAATCGCCTTCTCCGCTATCATGCTTAAAAAATTACTTTAATGAAATCAAAACAGCTTCTCAATCTGATCCTCTATCTTTTTCTTCTTGTTAGGTTCCATATCTATATATTTTTTCAATACTATCTAAATCAATTGAGATGCTTATAAAATAGTCCACACTCCATCATTATCCTTGCCTTCACGTTTCAGAACACCTTTCTTCTGTAAAGTGGATAAGTCACGTTCGATGGTGCGTTGACTCACCGACAAAGTCTCCGACATTTGTTTGCCGGTGATTGTCGGAGACTCTTTGATAAGATTGAGTATTTTCTGCTGACGCTCAGTGAGTTTCGTCTCCGACATGTCTCCGTCATGGTCTCCGACATTCGGGGTGTCGGAAGAGGCAAAGATGATAGTTTGAAATTGAGTCGGAGTTGATTTGAACAAAGGTTTCAGTTCGTCCTTATAACCTTCCAAGGCTTTGGTCTCATTACAAATGCGTGTGAGTCCACTGCCCCGTTTCTCCATGTAGTCAAGTTGAGCCATTACGTTTGCAAGAATGGGATTGCGCCTTTCAGAAGACACATCTTTGATGTCCAAATCCTGTATCAGCATTCCATTGTACATCCCTCCTGGGGATGTGACAGTGAGGCGGTCATCGTATATATCAAGATGTACTTCGCCACCCATCACCGTATAGTCACGATGGATGAAGTGGTTTACCATTGCTTCAAGAACTGCACGTTCTGCATACTCTGGTTTGTTCTTGCGTCCATCAGGCAATTTCTCCCAGCCTCTCTTGGTGTTTGACTTCACAAAGTTCATGGCTTCACGGAGCAGCATGAGGACATTGCCTGTAAACTCTGCATCGTTGATGGCATCGCCCTTTTCTTTTCCATCCCAACGTGTGCAATAAAGACGAGACTGCCACAATGGGCAATCATCGGCAAACAATGCGCCAGCATTCGTTAGGTTCCCAGCACCTGTTACCAGTCCAAACGACAAGAGATATTTCTTGTCCCATTCTTGTTTGGTGCGGTCTTTGAACGAGTTCGCCAATATCGTGAAAGAATAGTCTTCAACTTTATAATCCGTGTGAAGGGAATCAAAAGTTTTGTTGGAACCTTTCAGCACCAAGCGAACCATCTGTTCTGCTGTGGCAGGAAGACTTTCATCACCAACACGAACGAAGGCAATGCGCTGACCATCTCCAACGTAGTAATATGGGGTATAATGTCCTGCGTTGACTTTGAGTTGCAAGATATGTAAACCATCTACATCATGAGGAATCATTTCCACCTCTGGCAGGGGATCCATATAGTCACGAATTCTGCTACTGATAGCCTCGCATACATGCTGCACGTCATCAAGTCCTTTGACGACGCCGTCATTATCAATGCCAAAGAAAAGAGAACCACCCAAGCCATTGGCAAAAGCGCTTACGCTCTTCAACCAACTTTTAGGTTTCTTCTCTTCAAGCATCACCTTGAAGTCGTATGCAGTACATTCTGCTATCAGAGCCTTTAATTCCATTGTATATGAATACTCGTTTCTTATCTTGCAAAGGTACACATTTTTATTGAGAACAAGGCATAAAAACATTGTTTCGCGAGTAATTTAAGCAAATTTTATCTAAAATCACACATATATGACACTAAAAGAAGCGATAATTGAAGTTTTTTATATACCTTTGCAACGCATAGTGGCGACATGCCATCTTTGCAAAAACATATTGCTCACATCCTGCCAAATTACCACACCGAAAGGATTAAAGAGCAAACACCAATCATCGTGAAGTCGCGCCATAGGCGCAGACTTCCCCGTAGATGATTGGAGGCTGTGGTAAACCTGGCAGGATTATGGTGGCGGTCTGCGCCATTTTTTCGAAGAAAAGACGCATAGTGATTTTAAGAATAGTTATAACAAAAAATAGAATTATAAAGAATTTAAAGTTTATCCTGTGTGCGCTGCTTTTGAGTTGCGTATGTTGTGTTTGGGCTTCGGAGTATAGTGTCCGAAACTATTTGGATAGCCATAAAGGCAATTTGCATCCTGTTGAAGGTATATGGCAGAGTACGGATGGCTATAAATATGGCATTATTTCTAGTGGCTACAGAAATGGAATCAAAGTATACAGCATGGAAATTTTAGCATCGCCTCATAAAGTCTTTAGGGTTGGGGAAAACAAAGGATATATCTCTGAAGGGAGCACGACTGGTGTTTATTCTCTTGAATACAATGTCAAAGTGTGGTATGAGGATATATATGGGAATATCGATAGAATTACACAAAGCTACTCGGAGAATCTTATATTTATTAGCGCAAGAATCACCTATTCTTATGACATTCCAACGGTTAAATGGCAAGACAATCTCTTTATATAAACTATATCCAAAAGACGAACCTAATCAATCTGGCAGTACAACTCAACAATCAAGTGGGAAAAGTTCTGGAACAGGCTTCTTTGTTAGCAGTAACGGCTACATCATCACAAATCACCATGTCGTAGATGGTGCAAGGAACATAAAGGTTACCAAAGTAAATGGGGATAGTTACAAGAAATATTCTGCAAAAGTAGAAGTCAGTGACAAACAGAATGATTTGGCTATAATAAAGATTACAGACCCATCTTTCTCTACAATTGGCACTTTGCCCTATGCTTTCAAATTCTCAGCTGCAAATGTCGGTGAGGATTGTTTTGTCTTAGGCTATCCATTAGTAAGTACTATGGGAACAGATATAAAACTAACAAATGGAATAATAAGCTCAAGAACAGGGTTTAATGGAAGTGTTTCGGAATATCAGATGTCGGCTCCTGTTCAGCCAGGAAATAGCGGTGGCCCCTTATTTGATAAAAGTGGAAATGTGATAGGTGTCGTTTGTGCTAAACATGTGGGAGCTGAAAATGCGGGATATGCAGTAAAAGCAAGTTATATCAGAAATCTTGTTGAACTTCTTCCCAAAAATATCACATACCCACAAACAAATCAACTTGCAGGAAAAACTCTACCAAAGCAGGTGGAATTAGCAAGCAAGGCCGTATGTCTGATTATAGTAAATGGTGATTGATAATTTATATAAACCAAAAGATAGAAAATACAATTATATTAAATATTAGAATATGGATTACGCAACAGAAATAAGAGAGGCTTTTCAAAAGAAGTACGTAAAAGTGTTTCTAAAAGATTCCGATGATATTGAATTGGTCAAATCTACACTTGAGCAAATAAAATCGATTCACAAAGTGAATATTACGGAAAGCCAAAGTAGTCAAAACGATTCTTTAACACTAACTGTATATCCAAAGAAGATGTGTACAGCAGAATCAGTTGAAAAGGATATTAAGAAGTGCTTGTCCGGCATGGATTTAGGGAAATCCAATCTGGACGAAGTAGAGAAGACAAAGGTGCTTGGTAAATTAGACAGTTGTCCTGAAGCAAAAAGGCTATTTAATAAAGCTTTAGAGAAATGCAGCAGGGGTGGCCATGAAAGAAATGCCTTAGATGATATGCGATTGAGTTTGGAACTTTTCTTAAAGCAAAAATTAGGAAACAGCCAATCTTTGGAAAACCAAATTAAGAATATCGGTAAATATCAAAAGGAAAAGGGCCGCTCGGCAGAATTTACGAATATGTTTAAAAGCTTGCTCGATTACTATAGTAAATACCAAAATGAGCATGTTAAGCATAATGACAATGTAAACCAAGGTGAAATGGACTTCGTTATCAAACTAACATCTGATTTTATAGATTGTTTTTAACTCACAAAGATGCCAACTACAAGTACAGGCGAATCTTTGTTCAGACACAAAGCACCAAAGCCCCGCCTCATCGTGATGACGTGACGGGGCTGCTCAGTTATAGGAAGGTGGTGCCGCTCATGTCATTGAATCCAGTGGAAATATACATAGAATGCGATCTCCATTACAATCGTTATGATTGAAAGAAGTGATAGTGAGCCGACAATGTAGAACAGTTTCGTAGAAATCCAAACACCCTCTGAGGTATTATAGTTGAAGGTTATTAGGAACACCAAGTTCTTTCCTTTTGACCAAATAATCTTCAAAAGTGAAAGGACCATAAACATCAGATGTTTTTATCCCTATAATCCAATAATAATGCGTATGGCTATCATTTAATAATTGTAACCTATCTCTTTCGTTATCTACAGTGTCGTATTTTCTTTTATATAAATAATCTGTATCATTATAATATATTTCTATAAAAGTTCCAAATATAGTGTCTATTGGTTTTTGGTCGATCAGCATAAAAGTATCATTTTTAACATAATTATGAATATGTGATTTGATGATACAAGTTCCTTCAACATTGAAGAAATCATATATGCTATCCTTCGTAATATGGTAATGAATGAACATTCCTTTTTCTGGATGAGCATTATCATATTTTTCGAGATATGGAGGAACACACGATGTGTCACCATTCAATAATTGGATTTCATAGAATCCTTCCTCATCTTGTTCCCTGATGAAAGTGTCTTTTGATTTGGAACAAGTCCGAAAAAGGATTAGTTGCAAGAAAACATTAGTTAAAACTAAACACTTTAATATTATATTATTCATGGCTTTATATAAACAGAATTTGAGAAATGAAATGAAAAAGACCCTCCAAAATATACAGAAGGTTGTGCGTAACAAGGTCTACCGTCCATCCAATGAGTTGGAACGGGGACATTGTCAAATACAGGACCGTGTAGATAACCGGCTATAGCAGTTGCGACATTCCGTTTGGTCCATCCTTGATCCCATTCTATATTGAAATCGTACTTATCCGGTTTTATTTCAAATAAATTGTCTCCAATGGGTTCAAGACTGATTTTCCCTAAAGCCAGTGCAGTATTATCCGTTTTGCTATATTCAAAAAGATTGATTGTTGCTGTACCATCATCTAGATATTTCAAATCATCTTGTGAAATATAATACAGGTCTAAGGTTGAGGCATCTACCCAATAATCTTTTCCTCCACCAAACTGATAGTGCCAAAAAGCTTTTAATAATAAACAATTTCTAGTATGAACCTCGACACCTTCAGGGGGATTTTCACTCAAATCAGAAGGAGTCGATACAGACAAATCTCCGTTTTTCCCTACTCCATGCCTCTCATTTCCCTCCATCCAAACCACGATTGGGTCGTCAGTGGGCAGCTGTAGAAGCCCAAGATCTCTCGGCTCGTAAGCCCGCTCCGCGTAGGCATAGGGATCCATGGCGTAGTCGGCGGAGCTGGGAGTCCTTCCGGGAACGGGCTTGACCATCTCCCAACCGCTCGGATCCACGTAACGCAGCGGATTGTGACCGCAGTAGGCGTATCGGTTGAAGCCCTGCGCGCTTTCGGGATCCTGCACATACCGGTCCACGGAGAGGAACGACGACATCACGGGGTCGTACATCCTCCCGTTGGCTCCGCCCAATTCACATCGCTCGGCAGTGCTCAAGCAAAGCTTGGCACTGCGCTCGCTTAACGTGAATTTCATGTTGATGAGGCCGAAGGCGGTGAGGTGCTCGTGACCCGTGAAGCCCCTGTCGAGCATGGGCTTGCCGGTGAAACTCCCGCTCCAGGTGTCGGGGTCGCGGAGGCTGCCCCAGGCGTCGTAGCTCAGGCGCTGCTCCACATTGCCTTCGCTGTCGGTGACGGTGGTCCACGAGCCGAGGTTGTCCTTGAGGATGTAGTGGAGGGTCTCCTCGCCGCCGCGCTTCTCCACCACGGTGGAGGTTCCGCTGTATAGCGCTCCCAGCCGGATTTCGGTCAGGCGGTTCTGGTCATCGTAGCGGAAGGTCTCCTCGAGGTTTCTCATGTTGTCTTTTCGCGTGGCTAAATTACAAAAACTCATCATAAACCACGATTCATCTTTATTTTTATGAGTATTTCAATATTCATTATTATAAAAGCAATGATTGGGAACAGAATAGCTCCCAAGTTCTTTTTTCCAGTCCACTCTTCTTTGTGTTTTTCCAGAATTCGGGTGTCTTTTCCTTTTACAGCAAGAAGGAAATATAATATGAAAAAAGATATTACAAAAAAAACAAGAAAAGAATATTTGTTTTTGATAAAACTTCCGTTTGGGGCGAGAAAAAAGAAATAAAACATGATAATATCAGTGAAATATAAAACAAAACAAAATGAAATGAACAGAACGGCCAAAAAAGAAGGCATGTCTCCATTGCCTACTTTTACTTGCCAGTTATAATATTTAAAGAAAAGATATTCTAAAAAACGCATAAATCGTTAAGGTTTTATTTCGCAACTAACTCCAAAACCATTAGTTGATAAATCTAATACAAAAATATCCCAAACTGAGCTTTGAGTAAAATGACGGAAACAAAAATAATCCTTTTTTATTTGCTGGCCTTGAAAATTTGATTGCATTTTTTCAAGTGTAAAAAACACAGTCACTTTTTTGGAGAAACGTTGATTATTTCACTA
>CAMIWN010000010.1:0-81527 GCA_946402445.1 uncultured Bacteroidales bacterium | reverse complement strand
CGTTGTTCTTCGGGAAGGCGATGAAGTCGCGGATCGAGTCGGCGCCACCGAAGAGGGAGCAGAGACGGTCGAAGCCGAAGGCGAGACCAGCGTGAGGCGGAGCACCGTACTCGAAAGCACCCATCAGGAAACCGAACTGCTCTTGGGCCTTCTCATCGGTGAAGCCCAAGGTGTGGAACATCTTGTTTTGCAAGGTGCGGTCGTGGATACGGATGGAACCACCGCCCACCTCCACGCCGTTCATCACGATGTCGTAGGCGTTGGCACGAATGTCACCCCACTTCGTCGGGTCGTCCAATAAGGCCTCATCCTCAGGTTTCGGGGCAGTGAAGGGATGGTGCATGGCGTAATAGCGTTGTGTCTCCTCGTCCCACTCCAACAGCGGGAAGTCGATAACCCACAGCGGGGCGTATTTGTTCGGGTCGCGGAGGCCGAGCTGGTTGCCCATCTCAAGACGGAGGGCGTTGAGCTGCACGCGGGTCTTCATGGCGTCGCCACAGAGGATGAGCATCAAGTCGCCAGGCTTGGAGCCGAACTTCTCGGCGATGGCCTTGAGGTCATCAGGGGTGAAGAACTTATCCACCGACGACTTAAAGGAGCCATCCGTGTTGTATTTGATATAGACCATGCCACCAGCACCCACCTGCGGACGTTTCACGAACTCGGTGAGGGCGTCGAGCTGCTTGCGCGTATATTCGGAACAGCCAAGGGCGTTGATGCCCACCACCAGCTCCGCATTGTCGAAGAGGCTGAAGCCGTGACCTTTAGCCACGTCGTTGAGTTCCACAAAACGCATGTCGAATCGGATGTCTGGCTTGTCGGAACCATAGTATTTCATGGCATCGTGCCAGGTCATACGCGGGAACTTGTCGAACTCAAGACCTTTCACTTCTTTGAAAAGATGTTTGGCCAGGCCTTCAAAGGTGTTCAGCACATCCTCTTGCTCCACGAAACTCATCTCACAGTCGATCTGGGTGAATTCGGGCTGGCGGTCAGCGCGAAGGTCCTCGTCGCGGAAGCAACGAACAATCTGGAAATAACGGTCGAAGCCCGCCACCATGAGCAGCTGTTTGTACTGCTGCGGACTTTGCGGCAGGGCATAGAACTCGCCTGGATTCATGCGCGAAGGCACCACGAAATCGCGGGCACCCTCGGGCGTCGATTTGATGAGCATCGGGGTCTCAATCTCCATGAAGTTCAAGTCGCTGAGATAGTTACGCACCAACATCGCCATACGGTGACGCAGTTCCAGGTTTTGGCGCACTGGGGTACGACGCAAGTCCAGATAACGGTATTTCATACGGAGGTCATCGCCACCGTCGCTGTTGTCTTCGATGGTGAAAGGAGGGGTCTTGCTTTTATTTAATAAGGTAAAGGCCTTCACACGAATCTCAATCTCACCCGTAGGCACTTTCATATTTTTCGATTCACGCTCAATGACCGTGCCTTGCGCTTGGATCACATATTCACGCCCAAAAGAACGAGCCTGTTCCACCAGTCTCGGGTCACTGTTTTCATCCAATAAAAGCTGAGTGATGCCATAACGGTCACGGAGGTCAATCCAAACGAGAGAGCCTTTGTCACGCACGCGTTGCACCCAACCAGCCAATGTCACTTCCTTGCCAACATCAGCAAGACGAAGTTCGCCACAAGTGTTTGTTCTATACATTGCTATCTATATTTAGAAGTTAAATTTCAGAAGTTAAAACTGCAAAAATAAATAAAAACAACATTTCAACAAATAAACAATTCAACAATTCAACAGAAAATCTTACTTTTGCCCCGATGAAAGCACCTGTGAAAAAACAAATCTCCTTTCTCTTGACCGCCATCGTGGTGCTCATGATGACGCGATGCGCTAATGTTGTGACCCCTACCGGCGGGCCCAAGGATATCGCACCGCCAAAGGTAGTGGAGGCAGTGCCTGAAAATCGAAGCACCCTTTTCAACAGCAAGAAAATCGAAATCACTTTCGATGAATACATCACCCTTGAAAACGCCCTGCAAAACGTCTTCTTCTCCCCTCCGCTCACCACAAAACCCGATATCAAATTAAACAACAAAACCGTTGTAATTAAATTTAAAGAAACATTGCTTGAAAACACCACTTACACGGTTCATTTCGGCAACGCCATCAAAGATTTACATGAAGGAAACATATTTAATAATTATACTTATACATTTTCTACTGGAAGTATTATCGACACTTTACAAATAAGTGGAAAGATATTAGATGCAGAAACCACAAAACCAATAGAAGATATGCTGGTGGGAGTTTATTCTTGTGAATGCGACACCTTGTTCGCCCTCCCCACCCTCGTGGCGCCGGATTACCTTACCAAGACGGACAAAGAAGGCAAGTTCATTTTGGAGGGGTTGCCCGACAAAAAGTTTCTGGTTTTTGCGTTGAAGGACATGAACTCCAACCTCTATTATGATATGCCCAACGAGATGGTTGCCTTTCTCGACACGTTGGTTCCGGCATCATACCCTCAGCTTCCGCGAAAAACAACAGATTCCCTCTCCTTCGATACCACTTTCATGACTCACGACACGCTTTCGGTAAGCCTTGACACGCTTTCGGTAAGCCTTGACACGCTTCCAGCGATTCCCGACACGGTGCTAGCGAACGACTCATTGGCTTCTCCCATCGATTTGGTTCTCTATGCATTTATAGAAACAGACACAACACAGATGTTATTAGAGAAAAAACTTATCGAGGAAGGGCTCTTGCGTTTTGCTTTTCGTCATCCAGCCGACAGCGTGCTTTTTGAAACCCCTGAAATGTTGCCTGATTCCTTCCAGATGGTGCAGATTTGGTCCGAAAAACACGACACCCTATGGTGGCATTTCACGCCTAATATTTTGGACTCCCTATGGGTTTACGTTCATGAGGACACCCTCGTTCACGACAGTACCCGTTACAGTTTAAAGTATCGGGAGACCAAACAACTGTCAAAGAAGGCGCCGAAAGTGTTAAAGGTAAATAATAATTTAAGGAACAATCTTTTAATGCCCGATGAAGCCTTTACGCTAAAGTTCACAGAACCCGTGGTAAAACTTCAATGGCACGACACTTCCACGTTGAAAATCGGAGACACAGTGTTTTACAATGAGATGCGTTTCGAGAAGGCAGACTCATTAGGATTGGAATACCGGTTGGAATGGGATATTGTTGACACTTTAAATTATGCGATAGCCATTACGGACTCCGTTTTTTATAGTCTTCGGGGGCGGACCAACGACTCCATTCATTTTCAGTTTAAAAGAGCCTTGGAGAAAGACCTTGGCAACCTGTTCATCACGGTGGTTCCACCAGAGGACATGCAGGTAATCATTCAGTTAGTTGACAGTCGCGACCAGGTAGTGGCCTCACGAATCATTAGGGAGGAGCAGCGTGTCGCCTTCGAGCGACTGTTTCCCGACAAGTATAAGCTGAAAGCCATTTTCGACCGCAACCGTGACGGGGGTTGGAGCACGGGAAACTTCCACAAGGTGTTTTTGCCTGAGACTGTGGAAGATTATCCTGACGTTCTGGATTTAAAAGCGGGTTGGGATATCGATTTAGATGAAAAATGGATTCTTTTTTCCGAATAATCACTTCTTATTTCTTTTTTTTTATTATTTTTGCGGGTTAAAAAAAGAATTTGAAAAATAATCTATCTAATCTACAAATTATCAATTTATTAACTAAACTCAATCTTTTATGAAAAGAAAAGTATTTTCTTTGATGATGTTGTGTTTGTTCGCCTTCTTAGGTTTGGCGAGCGCGCAACAGAGTGACATGACTGTCACTCCCAATCCGATTGATCTTGGTTACCGTCCGTTGGGATCGTGGATGCGTCCTCTCAAGGTGCAGTTCACGGGTACCACCAGCACGGCCCAGACCATCACTTCCATTGAGGCAGAGAACGAGTTCTTCGTCATCGATGCCAACTTGCCTGGAACGACCAGTTCCACGACTCCATTCAACTTCACCGTGAGTCACGGCGAAGCTGCCGCTGGTCCTATCAGCAGCACGCTTGTTGCTATGGCCAACACCCGTAAGGCTTATCTCTTCGACATCACGGCCGTTGCTTACGAGCCTGTTGGTGCCGACGTCATGGAGCTCGCTCCTGAAATCATGTTCCCCTTCAGTGCCACTGTAGGTGAGAACGTTTACGACAACTACCTGCTTCCTGGCAATGCCACCGATGGCAAGGATGTCGTTTACAGAATGACGATTGAGGACGATGTGCTTTTCACCGCTAATGTTGAAGGTGAAAACGGCAAGATTGCTGTTTACACTGAGGACTTCAACGGCGAGCCTGGTCCTGGAGCAGAAAACAACTACGAAGGACTGAGCACCGGTGGTGATGCCGCCAGCTCTTTTGAAGCGTTGGTTGGTGACGAAAACAGCAGCACCACCTCGAACTACTTCCCCTTCTACACCCTTTACAACTACTCCATCGCTGAGCAGCTCTATCTCGCTAACGAGCTGATCGAGGCTGGCATGAACACCACTCCTATGGCCAGCTTGAGCTTCGAAGCCACGAACGAGACGGGCAAAGAACAGAAGAACATCAGCATCTGGATGGCCAACGTCAGCGACGCTCAGCTGACCACCACTTCCCACAACACCGCTGGTATGACCCTGGTCTATTTCGGCAACATCACCCCTGTGGTTGGCTGGAATGAGATTGTGTTCAACCAGAACCAGTTTGCTTGGGACGGCTCCTCCAACCTGCTCATCTGCGTTGAGAGAGGCAATGGTGAATGGAACACCAGCATCAAATGGAAGAGCCATGCCGCTGGTTTCAACGCCATGGCTTACCACTATCGCGACAGCTCCCCCTACAACATGGCTGGCGAAACCTACACCGCTTACACCTCTGCTTCCCGCGTCAACACGTTGTTCAAGAGCATCAACGGTCGTATCGCTGGCAACAGAGACAACGCCATCACCGACATGACCCTCACCCCTGGTGTGTATTATCTGGCTGCTTCCTCAACCAGCGACGAGTTCACTGTCAATGCTAACATCGACATCCTCCCCGCTCCTGAGCAAGCCATCAACCCGTCTCCCGCTGACGGCCAGACTGGCATCTCCATGCCTGCTATCCTGTCATGGGAATTCGGCAACTACACCACCGCCTACCGTGTGCTCCTCGGCACCACCTATCCTCCTACCCAAGTTGTGGTTGACTGGACTGACCATCTCTCCAGCTCGTTGGCTGTGACCAACCTCTACAACAACAAGAACTACTTCTGGAGAGTGGATGAGAAGAACAGCAACGGCATCACCGAAGGTCAGATCTGGGGATTCACCACCGCGCTGAACATCCCTCAGAACCTCACCGCTGCAAACGAGAAGATTTATCAAGGCGACGCCCTCGAGCTGAGCTGGGATAACATCAACGACCGTTCCTACAGAGGTTACAACGTGTACAAAGACGGTGAGAAGATTAACACCGCTTTGGTCACTGCCCCTGCTTACACTGTCAATGGCCTCACCTATAATATGAGTGAAGGCTACACCTTCAATGTCACCGCTGTGTACGACGAGGGTGAATCCGAATTCTCCAACGATCTCGTCGCTTACGTGACCGGCAACGGCGCCATGAGCGGTAAGGTCTGCGAAGTTGACGGCACCACCGGCATCGCTGGCGTTGAAATCGTCATCGACGGTAAAGACGAGTTCCAGCGTCCTGCCAGCTACACTGCCACCACCGACAACAACGGTATCTTCAACACCAATGTGTTGGCTGGTACCTACACCGTGTGGGCTTCTAAGGAAGGTTATCAACCTGCTGAATATGATGGCGAAATCGCTGTCGCCTTCGGCCAGGTCACTCAGAACGTCAACTTCACAATGCAGGAGAACCTCGATCCCGTCAGCGAAGTCATCGCTGAAGAGATGAGCGACAGCCAAGTGAAGGTCTATTGGAGCCAGAGCGTCATGAGCGAGCTCCTGGAAGACTTTGAAACTGGCGACTTCAGCGCATTCCCCTGGGTGAACGATGCCGTTTATCCTTGGACTGTGATCAACGGCGGCGTGGAAGGCAGCTATTGCATCAAGAGCGGCAACGCTGGCAACGCCTCCACCACTTCCGCTATCGAAGTCACCGTTGAGATCAGCCGCGATGGTTTGATGAGCTTCTATCACCAGATCTCCAGCGAAACCAACTATGACAAAGGTTACTTCTACATCGACGGCACCGAGAAGATGAACGCCTCTGGCGCTGGCAACTGGCAGAAGAAAGAATATCCCATCGCTGCTGGTGTCCACAACTTCAGATGGGCTTACACTAAAGACAGCAGCGTGAACACCAACGATGACTGCTGGTATGTTGATAACATCAGCTTCATCCACGATGCAGAACCTGTGACTCCCGCTGAACCCGGTTGGGTTTACTATGACAACGGTGAGAATGAAGATGCCATCGGTACCGGTGGTGGTCAGTTCTCATGGGGTGTCATGTTCCCCGCTGGTTCCTACACTGGCAACACGGTGACCAAAGTCATGGCTTACGACTACATGGCCATGAGCGGCACGGTGACCATCTACAACGACGGTGTCACCGCTCCTTCCAACGCTGTTGGTGAAATGAACATCACCTTCACTGGCGCTGAGCAATTTGTTGAATTCACGTTCGGCAGCCCTGTCAGCATCAATCCTTCCAAGAACCTCTGGGTGATCTTCTACAACGCCAGCGGTGCAACTTATCCTGCCGCTGTGTGCGCCGACATGGGTGATCCTAACGGACGTTGGGTCTCCATCGACGGTATTGATTGGATGGACCTCGCTGAAGCTGGTCTTAACAACACCTTCATGATCCGTGCCTTTGTTACCAATGGCAAGGGTGAGCCTCAAGAAATCACGGTTAACAACACGCACACTGGTGGCACGCTCGCCAATGCCGGCGTCGCCAAAGGCAACGGCACCCGCGCTTTCAACCACTACAATGTGTATCGTGCTACTGAAGGCAACGAGGAGAATGCTGAGTTCATCACCAGCGTCACCGACACTGTGTATTTCGACAATGAAATCGCCAACCTCGCTCCTGGCATCTACAAGTGGGGTGTCAGCCGCGTCTATGAAGGCAACCGTGGCAACGAATCAGTGATTGTCTGGTCCAACGACATCGAGCACGGCATGTATGTCTCTACCGCAATTACCGTATCACTGAACTCCGCTGATTCACCGGCAGGAACTACCGTTACGATGTACAACGTCAGCGAACCTGATCTGAACCTGACTTACACCGCCACCCTCGATGAGACTGGCCATTATGTCTGGGACAACATGCGCAGAGGCACTTACGAAATCAACATCAACCTCTCAGGTTACCAACCTATTGCTGAAACGGTTGAGATCGGCGACGTGAACAACCTCACCTATCAACTCATTGAGGTCATCGCTCCTATTGGCGACCTCTATGTCTCCGCTACTGGCTGGGCTATGTTCGGCAACATTCCTGCTCCGGTGAACCCAGATGACCCGAATCCTCCGACTCCTCCGACCGAGGGTACGTCTTGGGACTTCGAAACCAACCTGAGTGGCTGGACCACCATCGACGCTAACGGCGACGGTATCACCTGGTGCGACCTCCCGGGCATCAACAACATCACTGACTACTATGTCGGCATGTCACTCGACTGGTATCACGGTGGTTCCAACGCTGCCATCAGCGGTTCTTACATCAACGGCATCGGCGCTCTGCACCCGGATGAATATCTGGTTTCACCTCTAGTGGCTATCGGCAACGGTTCTACCTTGTCATTCTATGCCGCTGCTTGCGACCCGAGCTATGCTGCCGACCACTTCGGCGTGTTCGTCTCCACTGGCAGCGCTACCAACCCCTCCGACTTCGTATCTGTCCAAGAATGGACGCTGACTGGCAAGAACGGTGGTGTGAATGGCGGTCGTGCCTCACGTGAAGGCAAGGGTGCTAAGATTGGCAACTGGTACAACTACAGCGTTGACCTCAGCGCTTACGCTGGACAGAATGTCTATATCGCCTTCCGTCACTTCAACTGCTACGACATGTACATCATGGCTCTTGACGATGTTGAACTGAGTGGCAGCCGTATTGACAATCGCGGCATTGAATCCTACAATGTGAAACTCAACGGTGTCCTCGAAGGCAACACCACGAATCCGTTCTTCCAGCACAATGTGGAGAACCTCGTGGAAGGCGAGACCTACACCACCTCTGTCCAGGCTGTTTATGGCACTGGCGAGAGCGAGTGGGTCAGCTTCGACTGGGTGTACAGCGCTTGCGACAACTACGATGGTCTGAAAGAAGATCCTACCGCACAGTGGCAAGGCGAAGATGTCGTCCTCAACTGGTTACTCCCCGAAGGTGGCGACAACCCGAATCCTCCGACTCCTCCGACTGAGACCATCAATTGGGACTTCGAAAGCAACCTGAGTGGCTGGACCACCATCGATGCTAACGGCGACGGTATCACCTGGTGCGACCTCCCGGGCATCAACAACATCACTGACTACTATGTCGGCATGTCACTCGACTGGTATCACGGTGGTTCCAACGCTGTCATCAGCGGTTCCTACATCAACGGTATCGGCGCTCTGAACCCGGATGAATATCTGGTTTCACCTCAAGTGACCATCTCCAACGGTTCTACCTTCTCATTCTATGCCGCTGCTTGCGACCCGAGCTATGCAGCCGACCACTTCGGTGTGTTCGTCTCCACTGGCAGCGCCACCAACCCCTCCGACTTCGTCTCTATCCAAGAATGGACGTTGACCGGCAAGTCCTCTGGCCTCTATAGCGCCAATGGCGTCGCTGGCAACAAAGCCACTTCACGCGAAGGCAAGGGCGACAGAATCGGCAACTGGTACAACTACAGTGTTGACCTCAGCGCTTACGCTGGACAGCAAGTTTATATCGCCTTCCGTCACTTCAACTGCTACGACATGTACATCATGAGCATTGACGATGCTTCATTGACTGGCGGTAGCGGTGGTGATGACCCGAATCCTCCGACTCCTCCGACTCCTCCGACAGGTTCTGACAGCTTCTCCTTCGACTTCGAAGGCGGCATGCAAGGCTGGACTACTATTGACGCCGATGGCAATGGCCTCAACTGGTACCACAGCAGCAATAGCACCAGCCAGTCTGGCTATGACTATACTGGCCTTGGCCACAACGGCTCCAACGGCTTCATCATCTCACAGTCCTTCATCGACTATGACGGTGCTTACACTGCCGACAACTATGTCATTACTCCTCAGATGTATGACATCACCAGTGGTTCTGTCCTCACCTTCTTTGCTGACAATGCCAACGACAGCTATCCTGACAACTTCGGTGTTTACGTAGCTACTGCTGCCAACCCGACTGCTAACGACTTCACCATGGTATGGCAAGGCAATGCTAAGACCAACAACAGCAAGGTCGCTGTCCGTCATGATGCTTCTCGCTACAACAACTGGCGTCAACACACCGTCAACCTCGGCGCTTACGCTGGCCAGACCGTGTGGATTGCCTTCCGTCACAACGACTATGACATGTACGAGATTTGGATTGACGATGTCACCTTGACTCCTGGCAAGGGCAACCGCTCCTTCGACTATGACTTCGAGGGTGGCCTCCAAGGCTGGACCACGATTGACGCCGATGGTAATGGCCTCAACTGGTATCACAGCAGCAACAGCACCAGCCAGTCTGGTTACGACTACACTGGCCTTGGCCACAATGGCTCCAACGGATTCGCTATCTCACAGTCCTTCATCGACTATGACGGTGCCTACACCGCTGACAACTACCTCGTCAGTCCTCAGATGTACGCACTGCAAGCTGGTTCGAACATGACCTTCTTTGCTGACAACGCTAACGACAGTTATCCGGATCACTTCGGTGTTTACGTAGCTACTGTCGCTAACCCGACCGCTAACGACTTCACTGCTGTTTGGGAAGGCAATGCCAAGACCAACAACAACAAGGCCGCTGTCCGTCACAATGCCAATCGTTATAACAACTGGCGTCAACACACTGTTGACCTGAGCGCTTACGCTGGCCAAACCGTGTGGATTGCCTTCCGTCACAACGACTATGACATGTACGAGATCTGGATCGACGATGTGACCATCAACGCTGAAGGTGGTGACACCCCGCCGACTCCTCCGACTCCTCCGACCGGAAGCACTACTTGGGACTTCGAAAGCAACATGAGTGGCTGGACCACCATCGATGCTAACGGCGACGGTATCACCTGGTGCGACCTCCCGGGCATCAACAACATCACTGACTACTATGTCGGCATGTCACTCGACTGGTATCACGGTGGTTCCAACGCTGTCATCAGCGGTTCCTACATCAACGGTATCGGCGCTCTGAACCCGGATGAATATCTGGTTTCACCTCAAGTGACCATCTCCAACGGTTCTACCTTCTCATTCTATGCCGCTGCTTGCGACCCGAGCTATGCAGCCGACCACTTCGGTGTGTTCGTCTCCACTGGCAGCGCTACCAACCCCTCCGACTTCGTCTCTATCCAAGAATGGACGCTGACCGGCAAGAACGGTGGTGTGAATGGCGGTAATGCCTCACGTGAAGGCAAGGGTGCTAAGATTGGCAACTGGTACAACTACAGCGTTGACCTCAGCGCTTACGCTGGACAGAATGTCTATATCGCCTTCCGTCACTTCAACTGCTACGACATGTACATCATGGCTATTGACGATGCTGAACTGACTGGCACTGGTGACAACCCGCCGACTCCTCCGACTCCGGGTGCTAACGTCCGCGGCGTGGAAATCTTCCGCGATGGCGAATGGATCGCTGAAGTGGCTGCTCCTGCTCAGACCTACACCGACATCAATCCTGGTGAAGTTGGCGAGTATGAAATCCGCGTGGTTTATAATGGCTACGTCGAAGACTACTCACACTACACCATGTCCTGCCCGCAGGTCTGCGTGCCTCAAGAGTACACCTGCCTCGCTCCTGAAAACCTCACTGGTAGCTACGAATACTTCAATGAAGATTACTTCGGCGCTATGATCAGCTGGACCTACGCTGGTGAAGTCAACGGTAGCGAAAACTACTATGACGACGGTGTCAACCAAGACGCTATCGGTACTAATGGTGGTCAGTTCTCATGGGGTGTTATGTTCCCCGCTGGTAGCTACCAAGGCAGCTCCGTCATGCAAGTGAGCGCTTACGACTACATGGCTATGACGGGTACTCTGACCCTCTACGCTGGTGGCACCAACGCTCCTGGCACGATGATTACTTCCACGAACATCGAATTCACCGGTATTGGCGACTTCGTCGACTTCGACTTCGGTGAGCCTGTGGAAATCGATCCTAACCAGAACCTCTGGGTTGTCTTCTACAACGCCAGCGGTGCTACCTTCCCGGCCGCTGTGTGCGCCAACACCGGCGATCCTAACGGTCGTTGGGTCTCCATCGACGGTGTGGAATGGATGGATCTCGCTGCTGCCGGTTTGAGCAACACCTTCATGGTCCGCGCTTATACCAGCGATCCTGTCACCTTCCAGGTGTATCGTAACGGTCAGATGATCGACGAAGTTCCTTACTTTGAGACTGAAACCTTCACCTATTTCGATGAAGTGGCTATCGGCAACTATCAGTATCAAGTGAATGTTGTGACTGCTGACTGTGAATCAGACTTCGCTCTGACTCCTGACCTCAGCCAGAACTACGTCGAGGTCAACGTCACCAGCGTGACTGAGAACATCGAAACCCGCATCTATCCTAACCCGACCACCGGCATCGTGAACATCGAAGCCAACGGCATGAGCCACATCACCGTGGTGAACGCCCTCGGCCAGATCGTCCTCGACACCAACATCAACGGTGATCAGTACCAGATGAACCTCAGCCAATACCAGGCTGGCGTTTACATGGTCCGCATCTCCACCGTGGACGGTGTTAGCGTGAAACGCGTGACGGTTGCCAAATAATTGACAAACGTCAATCCATAAAAAAGGGTGGTCGCAACGACCACCCTTTTTTTATATACAACTCAAAAAAAAACTATTTCGCCAACTCAGTGAACTGGAATTGTGTCACGTCAAACAACCCTTTGTCGCTGAGCTTCAACTCGGGAATCACCAACAAAGCCATGAAGGAGAGCGTCATGAACGGACTGTACAACGTGCATCCGAATTCATGGGCTAGACGGTCCACCCGCTCGTAATCCTCCGCCACACGCGTGCCTTCCTCCAAACTCATCAAACCCGCCACAGGCAAAGGCAACAAGGCAAACTCCGTCTCTGTGCAAGCCACCATGCCCCCCCTCGTAAGCACCAGCATGTTAATCGCCCGAGCGATATCCTCATCGGTACAGCCAACCGCCACAATGTTATGACTGTCATGTGCCACAGAAGTGGCAATGGCGCCACGTTTCAAACCAAAATGATTGATGAAACCCACAGCGGGCCTCGATGGGGCGTAACGATTCAACACAACAATCTTCAAAATGTCACGTGTGGTGTCACTGACCATGTTGCCATCAACCACTTTGGGCGTGGCGACAATGGTGTTGGTAATCAGATTCCCTTCCATACAAGAAATTACCTTGATGTTTTTATCTTGAGAAGGAACCCTCAAATCATCCGCGACGATAGGAACCGCATGGAAACGGTTGCAGGCCTCTTCTTTACGATAGGGCATACACGACTGTCCCTGACGAGCCACAAGACGGCCTTTGACGTAGGTCTCCATCACATTCAAGTCCTGTGGGTTGTCAACCACAATGAAGTCGGCATCATCACCTAACTGCAACAGACCCACCTCTAAATGATAATGCCGTATGGCATTCAAGGAAGCGGCACGAAGCACATCAATCAGCTTGTAGCCTCTTTGCAAGGCACGTTTCACCAAGAGGTTGATATGACCTTTAATCAAGTCGTTAGGATGTTTGTCGTCGGAACAGAACATTAACATCTCAGGATATGGTGTCATCAAAGGGATCAGCGCGTCGAAGTTCTTGGCAGCACTGCCTTCTCGAATCAGGATCTTCATCCCAAGATGCAACTTTTCTTTGGCGTCATCAAGGTTATAGCATTCATGGTCCGTGCTGATGCCTGCACCGATATACTTCTTGATATCGTCGCCAGTGACCATCGGGGCATGACCATCGATAGGTTTCCCATAAGCTTGGGCGGCCTTTAGTTTTTTCATCACCTCCGGGTCATCAGCAAGCACCCCGGGATAGTTCATCATCTCGGAGAGATAATAGATGTCGTCACGACCCATCAACTCGGCGACCGTGGCAGCGTCGAGAACAGCACCGGAAGTCTCGAAAGGCGTGGCAGGCACACAGCTGGGAGCCCCGAAAAAGAACTTGAAATGCCCTCGTTTGCCGCTTTGTATCATATAATCGATCCCTTCAACGCCCATCACATTGGCGATTTCATGAGGGTCGCTCACCGCAGCCACCGTGCCATGACACACGGCCATCCGAGCAAACTCCGACGGTGGTACCATGGAACTCTCAATATGGATATGGGCATCCACAAAACCTGGCATGATAAACTGCTGCTCAGCCGTGTCAAGTTCTTTCACTTCGACAATCTTGCCGTCGTTGACCGTGACCTGCCCTGGAAAGATACGTGAATGAACCAGGTCCACCACCTGTCCACTCAAAGAAAAAGAGTTGTCAATCATAATAAGAACTATTAATTCTGACCACAAAGATAATCAATCCTTCGCAAATCCTTATCTTTGCAAAAAATGAATTCCATGAATACCGAACCCCTCTATCCTGTCATCCGCCTTCACAAAGGCAAGGAAGACGCTGTGCTGCGCTTCCATCCTTGGATTTTCTCTGGCGCCATCGAACACGGTCCGCAAGGACTGCAAGCTGGCGACACGGTGACCGTCACTGATTTTAACGGCAACATCCTCGGCACCGGCTTTTGCGAGTCGGAGAGCATCGCCGTGAAACTGCTGAGTTTTGAGAACAGTAAAATCGATGAATGGTTCTTTCTCAACAAACTCAAAAAAGCGTTTGAGGTACGCCATGCCATGGGGCTGACGCACCATGAGCATACCAACTGCTATCGTTTGGTCCATTCCGAAGGCGATGGCTTACCTGGCCTGATCATCGACGTGTATGGCCATACAGTGGTGATTCAAGCGCAAACAGAAGGGATGGCCTTGCATCTGAAAGAGATTGTCAGGGCTTTGAAGCTGATTCCAGAACTGCAAATCGAAGCCATCTACAACAAGAGCGCGGAAGCTATGCAACGCATGGGTAAAGACGACACCGTTGAAGACGGCTATCTGTTTGGCGGCCCTATTGATGAATGCGTGATGGAAAACGGCAGCCGTTTCCATGTTGACTGGGAGAATGGGCAGAAGACCGGCTTTTTCCTCGACCAACGCGACAACCGTGAACTGGTACGGCAAATGGCACAAGGCAAGACGGTGCTCAACGCCTTTGGCTACACGGGGGGCTTCTCAGTCACTGCCTTGAAAGGGGGTGCCAAACAGGTGGTCACTGTCGATGCCTCGAAAAAAGCCATCCAGGCAGCCGAGGACAACTTGGAGCTGAATGGCTACTCCAAAGAGATGAATCCCTGCGTCGTGGCCGACATGAAAGACTATATTAATAAGGTGGAGGAAGGAACCTTCGACATGATCATCCTCGACCCGCCCGCTTTCGCCAAACGGCATCATGACCGACATCGCGGATTACAAGGCTACCGTTACCTTAACGCAGAGGCGATAAAACGTATCGCCAAAGGAGGTATCTTGTTCACCTTCAGCTGTTCACAAGCTGTTGACAAAGCCACGTTCCAAGGTATTGTCACCGCCGCTGCCATCGAGGCAGGACGTAACGTAAGAATCCTGTATCAGCTCTCACAGCCGACAGATCACCCCATCAACATCTTCCATCCGGAAGGTGCTTACCTGAAAGGACTGGTGTTATTTGTCGAATGACATCGTACGATACATCGACCCTTCTGGACGAGGCGCTTTGGGTGAGGATTTCCCTGATGACTGGACTTTCGACTTGCCATCAATACGTTTCAACACCGACCGTTCCACATAATCCGTTTTAAATTGGTTGATGTAAACAAATGTGCCTTGCGTCAAAGCCTCCACATCAAGCATATAGGTCTCAGCATCCGCAGTCTTGATAGTCAAGCTGTTAAGATCTTTGTCATACGAATATTTGAAAGGAATCACCAAGGTGGTGTCGGGATTAACGATGGTATCGTAGGTGACAGGATTGATGCTCACTTGAACCAAGAAAGTGTCAATATCATGATCACGCCATTCTCCGCGTTTATTCTCAAAGAAAGCCATCTCGATTCCATTTTCAGTATCCCCAGGAGTGTACTCATATACCTTGAGGGTAGAAGAAATAGGTTGTCCGTAATAGTCGATGTAATAATACTCAATCCGTTCCACGCCCCAAGTGCCCACTAACATGGAATTTTCGTCTTTTCCACAAGACATCATGCCTAACAGCAAAGTCAGAAAGGCAATAATAGTTACATTATTTTTCATCATTCATGATTATTTAGTCAGTGATTTTTCTCAAATAGAAATCCTCATAAAAAGGTTTGTTTTCAGAGACCACGTTGGTCCAATCCACATGAAGCACCGAGTCGTTCAAGGTCTGGATATGGAAACGAGCCTCATTTTCATCAAAGTATTGGCTGCCGTATAGCAAATAAAACAACTTGCTGCCATGAATCGCAATCTCCTGCTGCTCCTCATACAACTCGTAGGTAATATCGATTTGTTTTATCAAAGCAGGACTGTCGTTCATGCGAAATTTGCCCGAGCCATCCTCATTAAACCAAAACTCATAGCCATGACCCGCTCCCACTATGTAATAAAGGGAATCCCATTTTTCAGTGCCATCATCATAGGTACGGCAACTGATATAACGCTCACACCCCCAATGTCCCCATAATTTCATGTTCATAGGATCTTTATGACAGCATGACGTCAAACAGAAAAAAGCCAAACAGGCTATTACCAAAGATTTTACGATTCGATTTCCTTTCATTTTTGTATTTTTCAAAGCAAAAATAGAAATAAATCCAAAGACCATGCCGTTTTCACAAAGTTTTTTTTGTTTTTATTATCTTTGCAGGATAAAAAACATCGTCTATGACACGAAAAAACACTCTGATCGTCATTTTTTTACTTTTTTGTTTGGGACTTAAAGCCCAGGACACCATCACTGTGATGCAATACAACTTGCTGGAATATGGCAATTACAATAGTGGATGGGCAAGCTGTTATGAATCGAACAACAACACACAGATGAAAGACGAATGCATCCGCACCATCCTGGATTACATAAAACCCGACATCTTGACTGTCAATGAGTTCGGTGCTTCTACGTCAATTCTCAACGGCTTCCTGCAACACAACCTCAATATCGATGGCGTGAATTATTGGAAATCGGACAACATCGTCAACTATGCCAACAGCAACATCATCAACCATATCTTTTATAACTCGAGCAAGATGGAATTGAAGCGTCACGCGGTGATCCGCACCTCGGTGCGCGACATCGACGCCTACGAGTTATATTTCAAGACGAAGGAGTTAGTGGCGGGCGACACCACCAAGCTAGTGTGTGTGGTGGCTCATCTTAAAGCTGGGGAAGGCAGCACCAATGAAGGCACTCGCAGGGCTATGATTCAAAATGCCATGGACTTCATTGACGAGAACTATCCAGATGACAACGTGCTGATTATGGGAGACTTTAACATGTACTCCTCTTCAGAGTCAGCTTACAGGCTGCTCACCCAAAACTATCCGAACCACGACATCCTGTTTTTTGATCCGCTGAGCTTGGTAGGAGGTGTGGGGCAGTGGCACAGCCGCATCCAATACGCTCCCTATCACACACAATCCACCATGGCATGGTCCGACAATCCCTGCCGCAGCGGAGGGGGACTGGACGACCGTTTCGACATGATTTTGATGTCAGATGATATTTATATGGGTTTCAGAAATTTACGTTACATCAACAACTCATACTTAGCGGTAGGCAACGATGGCAACCATTTTAACATGTCGATCAACGATGGTTATAACAGTGCCGTTCCTTACCAAGTCGCCAACGCCCTTTATGAATGCTCCGACCATCTACCTGTGACGATGAAGATGCGGCTGTATGGCAATCTCGGAGTGGATGAATACGACGTTACGAGTTTCCAGGTATATCCCAATCCCACCGACAGCCAGTTGCACATTGAGACGCCGTATCATGACCTCTCCAGCTATGAATACCGCATCACGAATTTGATGGGTCAGGTATTAATGACCGGGACCGCGAGTCCATTGATTGACGTGGCGAGCTTACCCTCAGGGATTTATTTCATCCAAATCCACGGAACCACACAAAAATTCATCAAACAATAAGAAGGTGACTGTCTCCCTCTAACCTCTTAAACTCTACCCTTCCTCAATGCGTCAAGATTTCCAGGCCATGTTCTGTCATGAGGAAGGTGTGTTCCCATTGGGCAGAAGGCAGTTCGTCTTCGGTGATGACTGTCCATCCGTCGGCACTGTCGATGAAGACCTTCCAGGTACCCATGTTGATCATCGGCTCGATGGTGAACACCATGCCTGGCACCAATAACATGCCGGTGCCTTTCTTGCCATAATGCAGCACCTCAGGGTCGTCGTGGAACTTCACTCCCACGCCATGACCACAGAGGTCGCGCACCACGGTGAAACCGTTTTTATGGGCATGACGTTCGATGGCATTGCCGATATCACCCACAAAACCGAAAGGCTTGGCGGCTTCCATGCCAATCTCCAGACATTCCTTGGCCACATCGACCAATTTCTGCTTGCGAGGCGTGGTCTCACCGATGACATACATACGTGAGGCGT
Source organism: uncultured Bacteroidales bacterium (assembly GCA_946402445.1). GTDB lineage: Bacteria > Bacteroidota > Bacteroidia > Bacteroidales > F082 > Limimorpha. The sequence goes on along the minus strand of CAMIWN010000010.1, from coordinate 63,678 downwards.
CGGCATAAAAACCGTCGAGGATGGTGGTACAGTCAACGTTGATGATGTCACCTTCCTTCAGAATCTCTTTGGCCGAAGGGATGCCGTGGCATACCACTTCGTTGATGGAGGTACACACACTCTTGGGATAACCCTCGTAACCCAGGGTGGCCGGGATGGCACCATGCTCTATCGTGTAGGTATGCACCAGCTCGTCGATCTCCAAGGTGCTCATACCCGCATGGATCCTCTCTCCTACCAGATCGAGAATCGCCGTGTTGATCACCCCGCTTCGCTTGATACCTTCAATCTCTTCAGGGGTGCGGATCAAGGTACGCTTTGGCACCAAGGCTCCGTGGTTTTCAAAATACATCACTTTTCTGTCCAAGGCAGTGGGTTCCACTCCGGCAGGAACACGCCATCTTCTACGGTTGTTAAACATTCCCATTTTGTATCTCTTATTTTGCTATTACAATTCCTAACATCTTGTTGATCTGCACCCTTAAGTCATCCCAATGTTTCTTGTTTTTCAGCAGAATCAACTGGTTATCTGTATCTTGTTCTTCTTTTAACTGATCTTGTATCTCTTTTCTTCTGGCATCGATGATTTGATCCTTATAACGCAGCAAGGCACTTTGCACCGTTTTTTTCAACGAGTCCTCTTCTTTTTTCACGAAAATGCCATGACGTTCCCATTGATCCAGCTTATAAGGCGAGATCAGCAAGTCGGCAGCTAACTGGGCGATTTGTGGGTCTTCATGAGAAATAAAAAACTGGTCATTCGGCAATGTCCCTTGGTTGAGGGCCTCGTCATAAATCTGGAAGACCTTACGGTTGACGGGGTCGTTGAAGATGATTTCATCATTGACCAGGTCGTCGATGATCATCTGGGCTACCGGCATCTGTTCCTCCATCTCCTGCCCTTCCTCATTGACATACGTTACGGTGAGCGGGGTGTCGCCATACACAAACAGCAGTTTTACAAGCTCACGTTCTTGATAGTAGCCAGCGGGAAGAGATTCTTCCTCTGTTTTTTCCTGTGAGGGAGTCACCACCTGTTCATCGGGAATGGCCTCCCCTTCCACGCCAAGTGACTTCTTGAACTTGGCGCGCAACAGCTTGTTGAGTTCCATCACGAGGGTCTCTTCTGGCATCGCCAACAGGCGGCTCGACTCCTGTATATACGACATGCGGAAGATAGGGTCAGGCACCACGGAGATGGTCTCCACGATAGAGCGGATCACCTGTCCCCGCTTGATGGGGTCGTTGGCGGCATCTTTCAGCAGCAGCTCCGTCTTGAAGCGGATGAAGTCTTTGGCATTGTCACTCAGATAGCGGATCACCTCTTCCGTTGGGACCGTCTTGCCGAAGCTGTCAGGGTCGTGTTCCGGGGGCAGCACCACCACACGGACGTTCATGCCTTCTCCAAGGATCATGTCGGTGCCTCTCAAGGCCGCATGGATCCCTGCCGCATCGCCGTCGTAGAGCATGGTGATGTTCTTGGTGTAGCGTTTGATGAGGCGGATCTGCTCCATGGTGAGCGAGGTTCCTGATGAGGCCACCACATTCTCAATGCCGATCTGATGCATCCTGAGCACATCGAAATAGCCTTCTACCAGGATGCACTCATCTTTGTTGACGATGGCGGACTTGGCGAAAAAAGCGCCATAAAGGGTCTCCTTCTTCTGATAGATCTCCGACTCGGGCGAGTTCTGGTACTTGGCCAGTTTCTTCTCGGGGTCGGACTGGAGGATACGTCCTCCGAAGCCGATAACCTTGCCTGTGAGGTTATGGATGGGGAACATCACACGCCCATGATAGCGGTCGTAGTACTCACCGTTCTGCCTCTTGATGGAAAAGCCCACCTTCTCGAGGAACTCAGGGTCATAGCCGTTTTGTTTGGCATAGTCGGTGAACGCCTCCCATTTGGAAGGGCTGTAGCCGAGATGGAACTTCTCGATGACCGGGTTGAGATAGCCGCGTTCACGGAAATACTCCAGTCCCACGGACTTGCCCTCGTCGGTGTTCCAAAGGGTGTTGACGAAATACTGGTCGGCGAAGGCGTTGATGTTGAACATCTTCTCCCGTTCGGTCTGTGCCATCAGCTCTTCTGGCGTCAGCTCCTTCTCCTCGATCTGGATGTTGTATTTCTTGGCGAGATAGCGGAGGGCCTCGGGATAAGAGATATGCTCGTGTTCCATCAGGAATTTGGCGGAGTCACCTGCTTTGCCACATCCGAAGCATTTGAAGATGTTACGGGCTGGGTTGACGTTGAAAGAGCCGGTTTTCTCGTTATGGAAAGGGCAAAGGCCGATGTAGTTCGATCCGCGTTTCTTCAACGTGACGAACTCGCCGACCACTTCCTCGATACGTGCGGCCTGCAAAATCTGATCTACGATTTCCCTTGGAATAGGCATAGTCGGCAAAGATAGGCATTATCGGCGAATTACGAGAATTTTACGAATGACTTTTTTGCGTGGGGGGTCGGCGAATTAAACAAATTTTTTTGGGGGTCGGCGAATTAGGCGAATTAGGCGAATTTTTTTTGGGGGGGGTCGGCGAATTAAGCGAATTAAGCGAATTTTTTTGGGGGTCGGCGAATTAAGCGAATTAAGCGAATTTTTTTTGGGGTCGGCGAATTAAGCGAATTAAGCGAATTTTTTTGGGGGTGGTCGGCGAATTAAGCGAATTAAGCGAATTTTTTTGGGGGTGGTCGGCGAATTAGGCGAATTAGGCGAATTTTTTTGGGGGGTCGGCGAATTAAGCGAATTAAGCGAATTTTTTGGGGGTCGGCGAAAGATTCGTGAATAAGAAATATGTTTAATCCGTTGAAAAGTCTGACTGATTCCATTTTTGGGTACATGGAATCCTTTTTGTTTCTAGGGACACAAGGCCAAAATTGATTAATATACCTAATTTTAATTCGCTGGCTTTTAAATAATTATATAACTGCGAATAACATTCTTTCGTTAATATTGAAACGGCCTTCAATTCTACAATGATTTTATTATAGCAAACAAAATCTGTCCGAAACACTTTGTCTAAAAGGATACCCTTATACCTGACTTTAAAGGTTTTTTCCCTGATGTAGGGAATGTTCCGTAATAACAACTCGTTTTCAAAAGCTTCTTGATAAATCACCTCTGTAAATCCACAACCTAATATATTGTGAACTTCCATTGCCGCTCCTACGATTTTAAAATATTCGTCTTTATACAATAGTTGATTAACTGACATATTATAATAATTTCTCTTGCAAATATAATATAATTTTTATTACTACAAATAACTAATCGATTTTTTATAAAGAAATTCATATAAAGACACCTTTTATAATTCTATTAATTATCTTAATTAGCTGATAATAATTAACTTAATTAGCAAATAATAATTCGCCTAATTCGCTTAATTCGCCGACAATAATCCGCCTAATTCGCTTAATTCGCCGACAATAATTCGCCTAATTCGCTTAATTCGCCGACAATAATTCGCTTAATTCGCTTAAATAGCAGTTAATGGGCGGCGAGCCAGTTTTCGCCGGTGTTAATCTCCACGATGACCGGGACAGTGAGCGGCAACGCGTTGACCATCTTATCGTTGACCAGCGACTTCAAGGCCTCCAATTCGCCGAGATGCGCGTCGAAAACCAATTCGTCGTGAACCTGAAGGATCATCTTCGACTGCATCTTTAGCCGATCCAATTCCCGTTGGATGCTGATCATGGCGATTTTTATCATATCCGCCGAAGAGCCTTGGATGGGAGCGTTGATGGCGTTGCGTTCAGCGAAGCTGCGCATCGTGCCATTAGCCGAGTTGATGTCGCGCAGGTATCTTCGCCGACCCAGGATGGTCTCGGCGTAGCCCCGTTCCCGAGCGATGGCGATGCTGTGGTTCATATATTCTTTGATCCCCGCATATTCCTCGAAATATTTCTTGATGATTTCAGAAGCCTCGCTCCGTGAGATCTCCATGCGCTCCGCAAGGCCGAAAGCCGACATGCCGTAGATGATGCCGAAGTTGACTGCCTTGGCACGGCTTCGCTGTTCTTTGGTGACCTCCTCAATCGGCACATGGAAGACCTTAGCCGCCGTAGCTGCATGGATGTCGTGACCCAGGTTGAAGTCCGACACCATGGCGGGGTCACCACTGAGGTGCGCGATGATACGCAGCTCGATCTGGGAGTAGTCGGCAGCCATCAAGGTGAACTCGGGGCCCCGTGGGACGAAAGCCTTGCGGATCTCGCGACCATTGGCCGTGCGAACAGGGATGTTCTGTAAGTTGGGGTTGTTGGAGCTGAGTCGTCCCGTCGCCGTCACCGCCTGGTTAAACGAGGTGTGAATCAAGCCGTCACGAGGATTGATCAAGGCCGGCAAGGCATCGAGATATGTGGATTTCAGCTTGGTATAGGAGCGGTATTCAAGGATGGCGTGGATGATGGGATGTTTCCCTGCCAGTTTCTGAAGCACGTCTTCGCCGGTGGCATATTGTCCCGTCTTGGTCTTCTTGGCTTTGCTGTCGAGTTTCATCTTGTCGAACAGCACCTCCCCTAACTGTTTCGGCGAAGCAATGTTGAATCTCGTCTCCGCCATCTGATAGATGCTCTCCTCCAGCTCACTGATATGATGCCCGAACTCATTGCTGATGTTATGGAGGTTCTGGCTGTCGATCTTCACCCCGTTTTCCTCCATGACGCTCAGCACATGAACCAGCGGCATCTCGATGTCGTGGAACAGCTTTTCCAAACCATTCTCCTTCAACAGAGGAAGGAAACGATGATACAAGGCCATCATCACCTCGTCGTTCTCATTGGTATTCCAAAGATCACCTTGGGGCGAGATGTTACGGTTGAGATACACCTCGGCGAGATAGTCAAGTGCATGCCGTTGTTCCGGTTCGATGAGGTAATGGGCAATCATGACATCGAACAATGTCCCTTGTGGGGTGATTCCCAGTCGGCGGAGGCCCGTGAAGACAGGTTTGAGGTTATAACCCACTTTGGTGATCTCAGGGTTTTCGATTAAGTCTTTCTGTTGTTTCCATTGGTCTTCATTTTGGGTAAGGACGATTGTTTTTTCATCACGATTCGTTTCGGGTAGGGTTTCTTCATCACGATTCGTTTCAGGCAAGCTTTTTTCAACACCAACCTCCTCCACCGCAAACAGATCCAGCTGTCCCTCTCCATTCCCAATTCTCAATTCTCCATTCCCCATTCTTCCCTCTTCCCTCTCATCTCTAACCTCTTTCCTCTCCTCACTAACCTCTTCTCTCTCCACTTTAACCTCTAACATCTCCCCATAGTCTGCCAACAGCCTTCTCTTGAAAGTGCGGAACTCCAGTTCGTCAAAAAGCTCCACCAAGGCGGGGACGTTGGGCTTATTCAGTTCCAGTTCTTCTTCATTTAAATGAACAGGGGCATCCAGCATGATGGTCGCCAGGTGTTTCGACATCAGTCCCTGTTCCGCATAGTTCCTGACGTTTTCCGCTTGTTTGCCTTTCAGCTCGTCGGCATGGGCGATGACATTCTCCACACTGCCATATTTCCCCACAAGAAGCGAGGCGTTTTTCTCGCCGATGCCAGGGATGCCCGGGATGTTATCGGAGGCATCGCCCCAGAGCCCAAGGATATCAATAACTTGGGTAGGATTTGAGATGCCGTATTTGTCACAGATCTCCTTGGGACCCAGCACTTGCGCTGGAGCGCCAAACTTAGCTGGCTTATAAATCAACACCTTGTCGGTGACCAATTGTCCGAAATCCTTATCAGGGGTCATCATATAAGTGATGAAACCTGCTTTTTCAGCTTGATGGGAAAGCGTTCCGATGATATCGTCAGCCTCATAGCCCTCGGCTGCGTAGATAGGGATGTTGAATCCTTGTATCAGCCGTATTATATAAGGTATAGAAGCCCGGAGGTCGTCAGGCATCGCTTCGCGGTTAGCTTTGTATTCCGTATATTCCTGGGCGCGCACCGTGGTACCATGAAGGTCGAAGGCCACCCCGATATGGGTAGGTTTTTCGTTGCGCAACACATCGTATAGGGTGTTCAAGAAACCCATGACGGCAGAGGTGTTCAGGCCTTTGGAATTCATGGCGGGACGTTTGCTCATCGCAAAGAAGGCCCTATAAATCAATGCGTAGGCATCGAGAAGAAAGAGTTTTTTTGCAGGTTGATTCATCTTTGACAATTTGGGCGTAAAGATACGAAAAATTAAAAAAAACGAAAAATTTGATTAATAAAGAAAAATTAAACTATCTTTGCAACGATTTTTGAAAACGAGAGATTTTATTTTTAATGTTCCCGAATCCTTTTTTATCCATGATTCGTGACATTATTGTTAAACAAAAAATTAGAAAACTATGTCAGAAATTGAACAACAAATTGTGCCTATTATCGCTGAAAAACTGGGTGTTAATCCCTCTGAAGTAACTTTGGACGCCAGCTTCACTAACGACCTTGGTGCCGATTCTTTGGATACCGTCGAGCTGATGCTGGACTTCGAGAAGAAATTCGGGATTGCTATTCCGGACGATCAACAAGAGAACATCGTCACTGTAGGTGATGTGATCAAACTGATCGAAGAAGAACAGAAGAAAAAAGAAGCATGATATTAATATAGAATTAAGAATTTAGAATTTAGAGAGGTTTGAGGCTTCAACCTCTAAATTCTAAATTCTTAATTCTTAATTCCCAACTAGTTATGTTAGAGCCGAAACGAGTTGTTGTCACAGGAATGGGGGCAATCACCCCTGTTGGAAACACTGCCAAAACATTTTGGGATGGGTTAATCCATGGTAAAAATGGCGTGGGTGAAATTACTCGTTTCGATTCCAGTAAATACAAAACCCATTTTGCTGCCGAAGTCAAGGATTACGATCCGTTGGATTACTTCGACAGGAAAGATGTGCGCAAACACGATTTGTTTTCACAGTTTGCTCTTGTAGCTGCTGAGGAAGCCATCAGCAACTCGCACATCACCCCCATCAACACCGATTTCGACGAAGTTGGAGTCATCTTGACCGCTGGCATCGGCGGTGTCACCCATTTTTATAATGAGGTGATGGAGCATGCCAAGGGGGATGGCGTCCCACGTTTCAGCCCGTATTATATCCCCAAGATGATTTTGAACATCCCTGCTGGGGTGATTTCCATCAAATACGGGTTTCGGGGGCCGAATTTCGCCACGGTGTCGGCATGTGCCTCATCCGCCCATGCCATCATTGCCGGTTTCGACTTGATCCGCTACGGCAAGACACCTGTCGTCGTGGCAGGTGGTTCCGAGGCAGGCATCTGCGAGGCGGGCATCGGTGGTTTCAACGCCATGCATGCCTTGTCGCTGCGCAACGATGACCCGACGACTGCATCAAGACCTTTCGACAAGAGCCGCGATGGCTTTGTCATGGGTGAAGGCGGCGGTGCCATCGTCCTGGAAGAGCTGGAACACGCCTTGAAAAGAGGTGCCGACATCTATGCCGAATTAGTCGGCGTGGGCATGTCGGGCGATGCGTATCACATCACCGCACCACACCCCGATGGCTACGGAGCCTGCCTCAGCATGCAACGCGCCCTCAACGATGCGGGCATCGACAAAACCTGTGTGGAACATATCAACACCCATGGCACCTCCACTCCGCAAGGCGACTTAGCCGAGGTCGTCGCCATCAAGAAACTGTTCGGCGAACACGCCCCCAACATCAGCCTGAACTCCACCAAGTCGATGACAGGCCATCTCTTAGGCGGTGCGGGAGCCGTGGAAGCCATCGCCTCTATCATGGCACTGCACGACGGCATCATCCCCCCCACCATCAACCATTTTGAAGACGACCCGCTGATTGACAGCAACCTCGACTTCACCTTCAACACCGCCCGTAAACGTGACATCCAATACGCCATCAGCAACGCTTTTGGATTCGGAGGACATAACTCCACGCTGTTATTTAAGAAATTCTCCATTTAAGTTTTTTGTGCAATGGCTTTGAGAGACTATCTTGCACATCGTTTCTCCAAGGACAAACCCCTGTCGGAGTTTATCCATAATATCTTTGGCTTTTATCCAAGGAATATCTCACTTTACCAACTCGCCGTCACCCATAAGTCCGCCTCCGGCAACACCGTGGGCGAGTTCCGGCTGAGCAACGAACGACTCGAATACCTGGGCGACGCCATCATCAGCGCCGTCGTGGCCGACTACCTCTTCCACCTCTTCCCCACCAAATCAGAAGGGTTCCTCACCGAGATGCGCTCCCGTATTGTAAGCCGCGCCTCCCTCAACAAACTCTCCCAAAAACTGGGCTTTGAACAAGTCATCCACTATTCCCACGACAACCATTCAAACTTCAAGTCGCTGGGTGGCAACACCTTCGAAGCCTTCGTGGGAGCTCTCTTCCTCGACCGAGGCTTCAACTTCACCAAATATATCCTGCTGAATCGCATCATCAAAATCCATATCGACCTGGAACAACTGGAACAAACCGATGTGAACTTCAAAAGCAAACTGTTAGAGTGGTCGCAAAAAGAAAAACACCGTGTGGTGTTCAAAGTCATCAACGAAAAAAACAGCAGCCACGGTAAACTGTACCAAGTAGTGGCCATCATCGACGATAAGGAATACGCACAAGGAGCCGACTATTCCATCAAAGGCTCTGAACAACTGGCCGCTGAGAAAACCTGGGCGATGCTTGTGGAACAAAAAATTATCAAATGAAAAAGAACAAATTGCTGATCGCCCCCTTTGATGACATCCATATCATCGGCGTGTATTCCACCCTCGTCGATTACAAACTCGCTTATTATCTAAACGAAAAACTCAACTTCAACTTCGTTCGGCTTAACGATATCCTGCTGGACGAGACTCGGCCTTACGCCTTTTTCTATTTCAACGCCGGAGAAAACCGAAACGCCTATAACTTGGTGTCGCTGAGACATAAAGAAAACCTGTGCCTCAAAACTAACCCACAAATCGATTTCCTGTTTATCATCCGAAACCCAGTCACCCCTGAACGGATAGGACAACTTATCAGCAAAATCAGGGAAATCAAAGATGTGACCTACGCCTACACCCTCGACCTTAGCAGAACCCCAGCCATCGACATCCTCCTGGAACGAATCGAAATGCATGAAAGGAAGTGTCTATGAACTCATTGCCTAAAAACATCTTCTCGATTAATAGCTTTTGGGGACATCTTGTGGGACTTCCCCTTTATGTTTTTGGACTTCTTCTTTTGTTTTGTCCTTTTGCTTTCAAGACCTACGACATCACCTTTTCAAGATACTCTTTCCATGTCACCATGGCCTTTTGCATCATCGTCATGGTCATGCTGATCTCACGAGTTTCCATGATGTTTCTCAGCCGACGACTCACCATATCCCTCAGGCACTATCTGTTACTCTGCCTTTTCGAGATTTTGTTTTCCTCAGGGTTCACCGCCCTTTACTTGTGGCTCTTCAACCATAAAAACGAAGCCTATTTCTCATTTTTTGGTTATTCACTGGTTTACTTATCAGCAGCCATGATTATTCCTTATATCGTGTTGTTTCTCCACAACATGATCCTTGAAAAAGAAAACCAGTTGGATGATGCCTCCAAATCGGTTCAAGGGGAAAAGATACGCTTTTTGGATGAGCGAGGAAATGTTAAATTGATTGTATCACAATTATCAATTTTATATATACAATCCGATGAGAATTATCTTCGGATATCGTATTTAGATGAAGGCAGGATTAACACCTATATGTTGCGAAGCTCGATGAAAAGGGTTGAGGAATTATGCAGCAAGAACGGTTTGATACGTTGCCATCGTTCTTATTTTGTGAACAAGGAGCACGTCCAAGTGTTACAAAAAGACAAGGATTTCACATACGCCATTTTAGACGTGCCGAATGCCGCCCACATCCCAGTGAGCAAAAACTATTACGACCAGATTGCGGCAATACTTTAGGAGTTGAGAGCAAAGAAGTAGAGGTTAGAGGTGCTTGTCGCAGTTCACCTCTAACCTCTAAGCTCTAACTTTACCCGACGTGAATATTGTCATTCACCAGTTTCAAGATTTTTTCAGTGTCGTTGCCGAGTTCCTGGCGGAGGTTGGCATCGTTGAAATTGGTGAGGAATTGAATCATATAATCGACGATGGCATCGGAGAACACGCCTTTGGCGGTGTAGATGGCGCGGTCTTTTTCCAGTTCTTTAGCAGCGGCCACGCAGCTGTCGGGCAGCTGTTCGAGTGACTCTTGGAGCTTTTTGTTTTTGTCATCGTGAATGTTGACACCCAGTCCGACGTAGGTCTTCTCGGCCACTTCGAGGGCGTTCGGCATTTCGAAGCCATGACGGGCGGCGGCGCAGAGAGCAGCCATCAGCAAGTACATGTCGGCGCAGCCGTCGGAGGCACGCCATTCGAAGGTCTGCTTGTCGCTGAAGTCACGGTTCGACTTTTTCTCGATTGGGTTGCAGTCGGCCACCATGTCTTTGCCGTTGTTGATCCAGCCCAGCGGCACGCGCACCAAGGCGCTGCGGTTGCTGTAGGACCAGCACAGTGATGTCGGGGCTTCCTGATGAGGCACTAAGCGGAGGAACGACAGCGGGTTGGGGTTACCGAAGGCAGGCAGTGAGGTGCCAGCGTCCATGTAACCGGCAATGGCTTTCTTGCCATAGTCGCTGAGTTCGCCTTTGTTCACCATGACGCTCTTGCCGTCTTTGGTGAATTTGCAGTGTACGTGCATACCAGAACCAGCCTTGCCCACGGTGATCTTCGGAGCGAAGGTCAGCACCACGCCGTACTGGTAAGCCAGCTGGCGCATGATCCATTTGGCCACCACCAGTTGGTCGGCGGCGTCTTCAATATTCGTAGGCAGGAACTCAATCTCATTTTGTTCGTAAATCTTGCCTTCGTGGGTGAAGTTACCCACTTCGGAGTGACCGTATTTAATCAAGCCACCAGCCTGAGCGATGAGACGCATGGCCTCCACACGATACTCGGTGAACTTGTTGAACGGAGCGCTCTCATGATAGCCTCTCTGGTCGGGCACTTCGTAGATTTCCTCGTCATCAGCGATGATATAGTATTCCAGCTCGCCCATGGTTTGCATCTCAAGGCCAGTGGTTTTCTTGAACACCTGGTGGGCTTTGCGGAGGATATACTCTGGGGAGCTCTCAAAGGGCTCGCCGTCGCGGTTGTAGAACGAGCAGAGGATGTCGAGGGTAGGCACCTCAGAGAAAGGGTTGCGGAAAGCAGTCTTGTACTTCGGCACCACGTAGAGGTCGCTCTTTCCGGCTTCGATGAAGGGGAAGAGGCTGGAGCCATCGACACGTTCACCGGCGGAGAGGATGTTCTCCAGATGCTCGGCGCTATGAATGACGAAGTTCAAGGTTTTAAGTTTGCCATCCCATCCACAGTAGTGGAAGTTAACGAATTCGATGTCGTTTTCCTCGCAGTAGCGGATGATGTCGGCGCGGGTAAATTCAGCTGCCGGTTTCTGAAGATACTGAACCAGCAGGTTGGGGTTCATTGCAATGCGTTGATCCATTACGATTATTTATTTAAAGATTTAAAATTTAAAGATTCAAAAATTGGGGATGGCAAAGATAATAAAAATAATGGCGAGTTTAAGAAAAATATGTAAATTTGCAAAGAAATAGCGTTTTTGATATGGACAGGCAACAAATCACCCAAAAGGCAGCAGAATGCTTCAAGACACAACCCGTCGTGAAAGCATGGTTGTTTGGATCGTTTTCGCGTGGCGAGGAGACACCTGACAGCGATATTGACATTCTTGTCCGATATGACCAAAACGCCAAAATATCATTGCTTTATATTTCCCATCTGATAGGATTGCTGGAGAAAATGCTTCATCGAAAGGTGGACCTTGTCGAGGAAGGATGTTTGCTTCCGTTTGCCGAAGAGACCGCCAACCGTGACAAAATATTGATTTATGAAAGAATAAACTAATAAGAGAGTTACCGAATTCCAAAACAAACCTTTCAGTTGAAGAGGTAAAGACCATGTTCAAGATCTTTCAGGTAGTTCAATGATGTTCCTTGCGGAAAGCATGCCGTAAACCAGCGGAATCTCACTTTTTTTGATAGATTCCGCTGGTTTACGGTTTTTAATGAATATAATTAATTGATTATTATTTAATTACAAATACAAATCATTTAAATCCAATTCATTTTGGATTTCTCCTGTATAGGCATTGTGTGTTAACCCATTGGAAGTTATCATGACGGTGTGAACAGCGTTTTTTGTTTGGGTTACTTCCATAAAAACGCTTTTTTTCTGAATGAGTTCTTTTTCGTAATTCTCTGTGATGGCGTATTCTTTTTTGCTGTATTTCATCTCGCAAAGGTCAATGATGCCGTCACTTCGGTTGATTAGGAGGTCAATCTGAACGCCCTTTCGTCCTGTTTCTTTGTCGGGCAAGCATCGCCAAGCATATTCTTCGGTCACAACACCGCTAATGCCCAATTTCATCTTGATTTGGTCGATGTGCCACAAGCAGGTTCGCTCAAAAGCCAATCCACACCATGTGTTGTATTGGGGCTTTCCCTGCATGGCTTGCCAATAGTTTTTGCTGCGGCGTTTTCCATCGATGAATTCATAATAGAATAAAGTGTAGTGGTCGATTAGTTGGAAAATCTCGTCTTTGACTTTCTTTCCCATCATGGAATAGCCACGTATGAAACCGCACCATTCCAGGTCGTTCAAGATCTCTGTCAGTCGACCGTTGTCTTCTAATTTGCCGGCTTCAATCAGTTCCAACCTGGTCATGCCCTTTTTCTTTTTGGCCAGTAATTCAATGATTTTGACGTAGGGTTCGGGCTTTTTGAAAAGGGCGGCATATAACATGTTGAACTCGTCATATAGCTCGCCGTCACGTGAGAAGATAAGTCGATCTATTTCTTGCGAAAGGCTAGCGCCGCGTTCCAGCAAACTCCAGTAATAAGGCACTCCTCCGAAAACCATATATCCTTCTAGAATTTGTTTGCGTGTCATCACGATGTTTCGTGACTTCATCAGCGCTTCACACTCCCGAAGGTTGAAAGGCTGTAAAGCGATGCGATGGTTCAAGCGATTATGAAGACCTTTCTTGTTTTTGATGATTTTCTTGATCATCCATGAGGTCGCACTGCCGCAAACGATGAAAACGATGTCTTTTCTCGCTGAAGCCCATCCGTTCCAAAAAGATTCTAGTTCCGACAAAAAGCCCGACCGAGGAGCGTCCATCCAAGGCAATTCATCAAAGAAAATCACCTTTTTGCCATCGGGTTGCAAATTGATGAATCGTTTCAACTCGCTGAACGCAGTAATCCAATTGGTCAAAGTAGTCACATCTTTCAACCCTTGTTCCTTCAAGGCCAATTGAAACTTATTCAATTGTTTGCGTGATGTCAGGTTGGCTGCTCCCGTGTATTGGAAACAAAACTGGTAGTTGAAAGACTCCCTGATGAGGAAGGTTTTCCCCACGCGGCGACGGCCATACACGGCGATGAATTGCGAATACTCTTCGTTGAGAGCGTTTGTCAGAATCCTTTTTTCTTTTTCTCTGCCTATCAGCATGGTGCTATTTTATTATTCGGCAAAGATAGTCGTTTTTTTGTCCGTAAACCAGCGGAATCTCACTTTTTTTGATAGATTCCGCTGGTTTAAGAACATTTTCAGACGAAGAGGTCATCGAGCAGCACCTCCGACTGAACACGATTGCTATACATATTTCTTTTTACGCCGTAGGTAGTGATCATGGTCAACTGAAGCGCTTTTTTGGTTTTACTCTCCTCACGGAAGGTTTCCATTTTGTTTCTCAAGATGGCATCAAATTGTCGTTTTCTATAGTAAAAAATATAGTTTCCGACAAAATTCACCAATTAAATTTGTCGGAAAGTGTGTTTTTAAAGTGAGTTTCCGACAAAATCTTACCGCTTCAGCATGTTGAAATAGGCATCCAGCAGTTTTTGTGCCCCGATATAGGCGCTCATACGCTGGTTGCGGACATCGTTTTCGATCAAGGGAAGCAAGTCGGTGACCAGTTGGTTCTGGTAGAAATCCGATTTGAGAGCCGATTCCATGCTGTCGATCATCATCTGGACATCCTGCTGGGAGCGTTTTTGCTGGAGGTAGCCGTTTTCACGGATGGCCTGAACATGGTCATAGACCATCTGCCAGACGGCTTCGACGTTGTAGCCCGTCAAAGAAGAGCATGTAAGCACCTTGGTCTCCTGTCCCGACTCGGGCATGGGGAAGAGATGCAGAGCGGTACGGCATTCTGCGGCTGCGCGTTCAGCGCGGAGCACGTTGTCGCCATCGGCTTTGTTGACCGCGATGCCGTCGGCCATCTCCATGATGCCGCGTTTGATGCCTTGAAGCTCATCGCCGGCACCGCTAATAAGGATAAGCAGGAAAAAGTCAACCATGGAATGCACAGCGGTCTCCGACTGGCCCACGCCCACCGTCTCAATGAAGATAGTGTCGTAACCCGCTGCTTCACAGAGGATAACCGTCTCACGGGTCTTACGGGCCACACCACCCAAGGTACCTGCCGAAGCAGATGGACGGATGAACGCATTAGGATGCACTGAGAGCTCCTCCATGCGGGTCTTGTCGCCTAAGATAGAACCTTTGGAGCGTTGGCTTGAGGGGTCGATGGCCAGCACGGCCAACTTGTGATCGTTGCGGCAGAGATACATGCCCAGCGCCTCGATGAAAGTGCTTTTGCCAGCACCGGGAACGCCCGTGATGCCTAAGCGAAGTGCCTTGCCCGAATGAGGAAGACAAGCCGCTATGATCTCTTGTGCCAAGGACTGATGCTGGGGCAACGAACTCTCCACCAAGGTGATAGCCTTGCTTAAAGCCACACGGTCGCCTCTCAAAATGCCATCCACATACCATTGAACCGGCATCAGTTGCTGTTGATGCAGGCGCAAACGCTCTAAAGCCTTGGGATTCACCTGCACCGGTTGATCCACACCTTCCGCGACTTTTAAGTTCGATTCCCAATCATGATCCTGATTCTCAAAGTGTTCTATTTCCATGGTATTTGCGTTTTTCAGGGAGCAAAGATAAGCTTTATAAAAGATTTTTTTCGTAATTCCGATTTTTTTTGTAACTTTGCACCTAATCTCTAATAGCGCACTATGACGAACAAGCATCGGGTATTATTTGTAAACCAGGAAATATCCCCTTATCTTCCGGAGACTCCCATGAGTCTCTTAGGGAGAAATCTACCCCAAGCCACTCAAGAACATGGAAAAGAAATCAGGATCTTCATGCCGAGATATGGCAATATCAACGAACGGAGAAACCAACTGCACGAAGTCATCCGTTTATCGGGCATGAACCTCATTATCAACGACACAGACCACCCTTTGATTATCAAAGTGGCATCCATCCAGAAAGCAAGGATGCAAATCTATTTCATTGACAACGATGACTTTTTCACCAAGAGGAAGTACACGGTGTATGATCATGGCGGGAAATTCTGTGAAGACAACGATGACCGTTCTGTCTTTTTCAACCGCGGTGTCATCGAGACGGTCCGCAAGCTGAACTGGTCGCCCGACATCATCCATTGCAATGGATGGATGACCTCGCTCATGCCTGTCTTTATCAAGAGAGCCTTTAAAGACAACCCCCTTTTCAACGAGTCAAAGATCATCTATTCGGTTTACAACGATGGCTTTGATGGCGTGCTGAGGAGTGGTTTCGACAAGAAAATGAAACTCCCAGGCATCACCGTCAAAGACCTCAAATACTATAAAGAGCCTTCTTTCGTTAATCTCACCAAGGCAGCCATAGACTATTCCGACGGCGTCATCATTGGCAGCGAGACCATCAACCCGGAAATTGCCGAGTATTTGAAGTCGTGCAACAAGCCTTTGCTGGAGTATCAGAGTCCGGAAAACTATGCCGATGCCTATAACGCTTTTTACGATACAATTTTAAGTAATTGATTCACAAAGTGAAAACAAATCATTTCCTCACAAACCCCTGTAAAGTGATCCTCTTTGTCACTTTATCTCTCTTGAGTTTTTCATGCAGTAAGACTACCAATACCATTGGTAACGGGCTGATTTCAGAAGGAGACCTCATTGCTGCTTACTATACGGACACCGTTGAGATCAGTTGCCATTCCACGACCATCGACTCGATAGTCACGAAAGGCATGTCAACCCTTCTTTTGGGCAGCATGATGGACCCCGTGATGGGCAGCACCAACGCCAACATCTTCACCCAGCTGCATCTCTCTTCCACGAACCAGCGGTTTGGCACGGCCCCCGTGATCGACTCGGTGATTTTGCAGCTGGCTTACAGCGGCTATTTCGGCGACACTACCACCA
Source organism: uncultured Bacteroidales bacterium (assembly GCA_946402445.1). GTDB lineage: Bacteria > Bacteroidota > Bacteroidia > Bacteroidales > F082 > Limimorpha. The sequence continues at coordinate 47,377 of CAMIWN010000010.1, read as the reverse complement.
TGCAGACCCTTCACGTCTATGAACTCGCCGATTCGCTCAGCAGTACCGAGAACTATTATCAAATCAGCGATGTGGCGGTTAAGCCCACCGACTTGGCCAATGGCTTCCAGTTCTACCCCCATCCCAAGACCACGGGCATAGTGGTCGGCACCGACACCATCACCCAGGCTGTCGTGCGTATCCCTCTGAGCAACAGCTTCGGTGAGCAGCTCGTACAAACCGACACCAGCGTCTATGCCTCCCCCGAAAACTTCAAAAAACACCTATACGGCTTAAAGATCTGCTGCGAGAGCGTCACCCAAGACGGTGCCATCCTCTCGTTCCTCCCCACCAGCAACACCATCACCGTGCTTCAACTCTACTATCATGAAAGCCCGGAGGCAGAAAACCGTTTGCGCTACAACTACTACATCACCGCCGACGATGTGTATTTCAACCAATATCAGCATGACTACACCCTCGGGGCACCGGAGTTCGTGCAACAGGTGGTCGATGGCGACACCGCCATGGGTCAACAGCAACTTTACCTCCAGTCGATGGGCGGGGTGCGCACTTTGATTCGTTTCCCTCATCTCCACCAATGGACCACCGACTCACCGAACAGCCACCTCATCATCAACGAGGCCAAACTGATTCTCCCTAACTCACCACTGGTCGGCGACTCCAGCCTCTACGAAAGCATCTCTTCTTTGGCTTTGCTTTATCTGAAGTCAGATGGTGGCACCTCGGTGCTGCCCGACTATTTCGAGGGAAGCAGCTATTATGGAGGCAGTTATTCCAGCACCAACCGCGAGGTCGTCTTCCGCATCGGAGAATACCTGCAAAAGCGAATCAAGGAACAGCAACCCGACCCTGGTATGTATCTCTCCATCACGGGCGCCTCCTATAACGCCCTGCGATGGATCCTCAACGGTCCCGAAGCCGAAGAGAACAAACTCAGATGTGAAATCAAATACTCTTTTGTCGGAGAATAAACAAACCAAACAAAAATACCCATGAAAAAACTTATCATCATGTCATTGCTTTTTGCCGGACTGATGTGCCAGGCACAAGAAAAAGAAACCATCGTGGTCATTGAGACCAATTACGGAACCATCAAAGCAAAGCTTTATAACGACACTCCGCTCCACCGCGACAACTTCATCAAGTTGGTGAACGAAGGCTGGTTCAACGGCTCTCCTTTCCACCGTGTGATCAACAAGTTCATGATTCAAGGCGGCCAGAACGCTGACGGGCGTCAAGATCCAGGTTACACCGTTCCCGCCGAGTTCCGTCCGAACCACTTCCATCAAAAAGGAGCGCTCTGCGCTGCCCGTCAAGGCGACCAAGTGAACCCCAAGAAGGCTTCCAGCGGTTCGCAGTTCTACATTGTGCAAGGTCAAGTATATGACGACAGAACCCTTGACATGTACGAAGAACGTCTGGGTAAGGTCATCGGACCCAAACAGCGTCAGGCTTACAAGACCATCGGAGGCACTCCACATCTCGACGGCGACTACACGGTCTTTGGTGAAGTCACCGAAGGATTAGACATCGTGGACAAGATTGCCGCAGTGAAAACAGGTTACATGGATGTGCCCGTTGAACCGGTGACCATCAAAACCATCACCATCGAAAAATAACCGACATGAAAGAAAGAATAGAACAGATACTGAATGAAGTAAAGAACTTCCAGGCTGAGAACAAAGAGGCTTTGGAGAACTTTCGTATCACCTATTTAAGTAAAAAAGGCATCATCCCTGCCTTGTTCGCGGATTTTAAGACAGTGGCTCCCGAGCTACGCAAGGAGATGGGCATTTGTCTGAACGAACTGAAAAACACCGTTGCCGCCAAGGTAGAAGAACAGCTGGAACGTTTCGAGACTCAGAGCAGTTCCGATGCGGGATTCGACATGACCATGCCCGCCAACGAGATGCGAGGAGCACGCCATCCGCTCTCAATCGTCCGCCGCGACATCAACGAGATCTTTGAACATCTCGGCTTCACCATCGCTGAAGGCCCTGAGATTGAGGACGACTACCATGTCTTCACCGCACTGAACTTCGCCCTTGACCATCCGGCTCGTGACATGCAGGACACCTTCTTCATCCAGAAGGAGCCCAACGTGAACAAACCCACCGATGTGTTGCTGCGCACCCACACCTCCAGTGTGCAGGTCAGGGTGATGGAGCAAGGCAAACTCCCCATCCGTGTCATCGTTCCTGGCCGCGTGTTCCGCAACGAGCCCATCTCCGCCCGCGCCCACTGCATCTTCCATCAAATCGAGGGTCTTTATATCGACGAGAACGTCTCGTTCGCCGACCTGAAACAGACCTTGTACCATTTCGTCCAAGAGTTCTTCGGAGAAGGCACCAAGGTGAGGTTCCGCCCCTCCTACTTCCCCTTCACCGAGACCTCGGCTGAAATGGATATCTCTTGCAATATCTGCGGAGGCAAAGGCTGCAACATCTGTAAACACACGGGCTGGGTTGAGATCCTCGGCTGCGGCATGTGCGATCCCAATATCTTGATTGCCAGCGGCATCGACCCAGAAAAATACACCGGCTTCGCCTTCGGCATGGGCGTGGAACGTATCGCCATGCTGAAATACGGCATCAACGACTTGAGACTGTTCTTTGAAAACGACCTCAAGTTCCTCGAACAGTTTGAGTTAGCCTAACTAACAGATGGCTGACGCTCCACGCGTTTGACAATCAACACGCTGAGTTCAAACAACAGATAAATAGGCAGCGCCACCAACGACAGGGTGAAAGCATCACCCGTGGGAGTGATGACCGCTGCAAGAATCACGATAATCACCACAGCATGACGGCGGTATTTCTTCATGAATGCCGCCTTCATCATGCCCATCTTCGCCAAGAGCCAGCATAAGACCGGAAGCTCAAACACCACCCCCATCATCAAGCATAGCATCAACAAAGTCGAGACGTACGACTCCAACGAGATTAAATTGCCCACATCCGCACTCACTTGGTATGTGCCAAGAAAACGGAACGTCAAGGGAAAAATCAGAAAATAGTTGAGCATCACACCCAGCAGGAACATCACATAGCCTCCAACCACCGCGGTGACAGCAAAACGACGTTCCGACTGGTACAAAGCGGGCGACACAAAACCAAAAAGGACATATAGCACGTATGGAGAAACCATCATGAACCCCATCCACATCGCCATCTTGATATGGATGATGAACTGTTGGGCTAGATGGATGTTGATCAAGTTGACCTCGAAAGACTTCAAAGGACCTACCAGGCGTTCAAACAAACGATAGGTGACAAAACCAGAGTCTTTGGGAGCCAAGACGACACGAAAGAGCAAGTCTTTGAAGCAGAAGGCCACCACCCCCGCAATGAGAATCACGGCAAGGATGCGGAAGAGACAATGTCGAAGCTCTTCCAAATGATCCCAAAAACTAAGATTCTCTGAATCTTTCGTTGGACTCATTTCTTCTCAGTTTCCTTGTTAGCCTCCTCCGTAGCTTCCGGTTTCGTGTCGTCCTTGTCATTCATCCCTTCCTTGAAGCTCTTGACGCCTTTTCCTAGACCCCGCATCAGCTCCGGAATCTTACGACCGCCAAAAAGCAACAGGATCACCAAAGCGATAAGGAGTATTTCCTGCGTGCCAATCAATAACAATGTCATGACTTTTGTATCTTTTTACAGCATGCAAAAGTAAGAATAATTCTTTACAAATCAGCATTTCGCTTTTTTTTCAAAAGATAAGCACCTCCCAAAAGACACAATAAGAACGCCCCGTCGGCTACAGGAGCATATTGGTCGTAAGTCACCCCCAACAAGGGGATGAACGGCGCTTCTCCTGTAGCTTCAGTACGGTTTTTCCCTTCATCAGCGTCCACCAGGATCACTTGGGCATCCGCTGGCCGCAGGGCAGCAGCCATCAGCGCGATGAATAATAACAATCTTTTCATGGTTTAAAATTTAATGAAGTAATAATTTCTGTACACGGGTAAAGCCGGATTGAGTAAGACGGAGCAGATACACACCACGGGCAAGTCCTTCCACCGACAGACGCTCAGCGTCTGTAGCCGACTTCAAAACTCGGCCCTGAAGGTCAAGAAGCTCAAGCCTCCCCTGACCATTCACAACAATGGTGTTGTTTGTGAGATAGGCAAAATCGTTCTCAAACAAGGTGGGATCTTCTGATTCTTCAACTCCAGCGGAAGAAAACACCAACTTGAAACGTGAAGCGTAATCGTGAGGCGAAGCTTGAAAGACGTAACATTCTTGTCTCAAACAATCCACTTCGGTCCCAGTGATGTTGTCAATCAGATGCAGGTAGTCGAACTCCCCGTTACGAAGATCCCACCACAAGGTATAAATTCCCTCGTTGTATGCGTTAAAGTGAACAGGAAGCGTTTTGGGTCGGCCTTCCGTGAAGGCAATGCTGTATTCTTGTGTGTCAAGGCTGAAGGCGACTTCGCCGTCACCCCCTCGCAGGCCTTTCATCTTCAGTGCACCCCCCGATACAGGCCGGTCAAGCTCCACGGTGGTGTAGTCTTTCATGCCCGCTGCGTCGCTGACAATCAGGTTCACCAAAGGGAAGGCGGGTTGCTCCCCACGAAAAGAAGTCTCCTCCGCCACCACCGTCTGGCTAGTCTTGAAAACGACATTCCCGTTTCGGTTGACTTGCACAAAGAACCCCTGATGCGGATGAAGATAACGCGAGGCATAGAGTGGGTTGACGGATGATCCAGGACAATACGTGATATAACCATGCTTGTCAGCATCCAACAAGGTGTAAGCGCTTTGGGACAAGATTCCCGCATTGTCGGTGGCAAAGCCGTCGAAATCGAGGCAGGCATGGTAAGGGTTGCCAACCATGTTATAGCCAGGATAGATAGTTCCTTGACGGGTCACCGCCCTGCTGACATTGCTATTATTCAACCTTCCATAAGCTTGAAGTCCCGTCTTCCGGGCAACAGCCCATAAATACCCCTTTCCAGGAACCAGATAACTTTCGTTGGTATAATTAATAGGTGCGCCCGTCACATTATGATAATGATCTCCCGTTTTACGTTTGAAATTCGGCCACCCACCATTAGGCTCGTCATAGCAATAGAAATCCCAACCATTATAAGGCGAATTGGTAGGGAAATAGCCATTAGCCAAGTTGAATCTCACCTGCGAGGGGTTATTGAAAGGCCCTCCGTTGGTGTACATGAGATAGTCAATGCCCACGGGAGCGTCGGCAAGCGGAGTACTCACCCCATGCCAGTCATAGCTGGCACCAGCAAAATCAGAACCATCACTGTTATCCAAGGTAATCATCACATTCGCTTTCAGTTGATAATTCCCTTTCAAGGTAGCTTCTTCGGTGACAAACAACGATTTCTCCCACGACTGAGAAATGTTATTGGCATTAATGTCATCACACTGCCCGTAATAGGCCAACGCGTTGTTAGCAACAACCTGTTCCCCTGACAGATGGTTGACAGAAGCATAACGCAAGGCCTTGAACTTGTCGGTTCTAGTCAGTTTAATAGCGGTATTCACTTCGGTTGTTCCATTATGAAAAACGAATCTGTGAATGGGGAGATTCTCGTTGAATTGAAAGTCGCCAGCAACAGTCCATGTGGTGAAGTCCTCTGCTCCATGAGCCTTTACCCAGCCGTTCAGCGTGTCGGCCAAGGCGATATCGCTGAGGCTGTTCCCTTTATACAACCTTGGACCGAACTCCCCATAATAATAAGGAGTCTCCACCCATTTATAGCGTAGGCAACCGCTCGCCGCAGTACCGCCAACCAAACCGAACACGGAGGGATCAAAAGGATAATAACAATAGCGCATCTGACCTGTATTGTTGTAAGCCAATTGTTTCAGTTCAGACAAAGGCATCAGACGGGATTCCTTTATCCTGATTCTATTCATCAAAGACTGAGGATTATTGTCTTGCTGTTGCAAATGATGGGTGAAGAACTTCCCGGGGTTCTCCTTATAAGCCTCTGGAATCACGCTGGATGTGCCTCCATGAGCGACCGTCCCACCATGCCATTGCGCATGTTCATAGTTGATGCCCTCGATGTTCGTCTCTGTGTTATAAAAGCCATCCAGTTCATTGGTATTACGCTCAGTAAGCAAACGTGAGAAACTGTCGTCACTTAAAGGAGTCACCAATCCCCCTCGCCCATCCTCATTGACATAAAACACAAAGGATCCCACACCCCCGATATAAATCACATCGCCGATATTATACCCAGTTCCATAGAATTCATGAGCATACTTGATGATGGTTGTCGTGCTTTGGAATATGGATTGGTCTTTGACATGTAATTGACCCGTCTCAAAACAGCCTTTGATATAGTCTTTTTTATACATCGAGCAGCTGGCAATAAAACCCGCCGACCAAGCGAGAGGACGTGCTCCAGCCCTGCATATCGCCTGCACCCCCATCATCATGCACAATTGCTCAAAAGAGGGAATAAACCAGCCTCTCGACTGACTACTGGCATAATTGTTTTCCATCACGCCCGCATTGTCATGAACGAGGTAACCCACCTCTGTCCCAGTGGATTTCACAGAGAAAATCAAAGTGGCATTGGCGAAAGAATTCCGTATGGAAGCATTGTTTTTCACCGATCCCACAAGACCTCCCATTTTAAAACTTTCTATAGTGGCGTTGCTGGTACTATTGGTCATGCTGCCTCCTTCCATACAGCCCACCAGTCCTCCGCATAGCGCTGAGGCGCTTCCCGTAATGATGGTAGCTTCCGTTTCACAGTTGTTGATAGTGGTATTCACCGCATGAGCCACCAGACTGCCACCATAACCCGTGAAATCACGGAAACGTCCACTCATAATCACATTGGAAATCGATGCACCCTGGGTGATGCCAAAGAAACCGGCACGCCCTTGGGAATCAGGAGTCACGCCGTTCAATGTGATGACGTGTCCTCGACCGTCCAACGATCCTGTAAAGACCCCTATGGGAACCCAGTCGTCCACCACAAGGTCATCTGTCAAATAATAACTGCCATCCATCGTCATGGACATCAGATCCCCAACACTTCCAATGGGGGTTTGCGCATAGATCCTCACACCGAAGACCATAAGCATAAACAAGAAAACACACCGTTTCATCATACCTTATAATTATTTAATGAGTAATATTAGTTTTCATTGGGGACATGGAAGTCAGAAGGTTGATTACTAAAAACTTCTAACTGCCCGTATTTTTCTTGTAGTTTTTTTGAACCAACCCGAGGTGGTACATTGTGATCCATCATAAACATTGCTCCAGTTGGCGCTACTGCATGTGGACACCTCCGTGGATGAATGCCATGTGCCTTGTGAGAACATGGTGCCTCCACATGCCGCCATCGCCGCATTGACGAATCCCATGAAACCATACATCATCCGAAGTTGGCCGTAAGAGGGCAGATACCAATAATCACCCCGAACCACAGGTTTCTGTGAGAGATCAGCGATGCCGTTTTTTTCCGAATAAAGATAATTCAAAGCCGGACTTGTGGCCTCCGAAATCTCCGCACCACAACCAGTGTAAATGAACTCCACCAAACGTTTTGTGTTCTGCCAACCACATGTATCACCGATGCCTCTCGAGGTCACCTCATGAAAAGGATTGAACGGAGTCACAATCCCCTCCACTGGATAACGAGCCACACAGGTATCATAGCAAACAGAACCTATCGGCGCCCATTGGCAGGCATCCCTCTCACCCGTCTCCACGACCCAGCCATGCCAGCCAAGCTCGCCACCTTCAACACCACAAGGGACAGTGCCATAGTAAGAATAAAACACCACCCCTAACACCGTCCCAGGAGGATTCGAAGAATCCCATTGCCGATAATCCACAAAATGCTCCTCGCCATTCCCGTCCTGATATAAGATATCACCAGGTTTGATGCGATTGGTTAAATAACCCTCTGACTGTGCATGGGCAGAAACCACTGTAACACACAAGAATACAAACAAATACAATTGTTTAATTTTGTTTTTGAAATTAGTTTTCATCATTAATATCCTTTCGTTAGATTTTCGATGCAAAAATATGTATTCTACTAACACAATGTTATTTTGTGGAAAATAATTCCGATGTTTTTTCATTTTTTTGTATATTTGTAGCGGTTATACAGTAATGAAATTATATATAAATATATGAAACACAGTCTATTACCTCTTATGATGCTGGTTTTCTTCACCAGCTGTGGTTTTGCGCAAAAAACCTATACCTTATCCTCGCCTGATCAAAAAATCACGGTCACCATCCGCACAGGCGAGCGTCTCAGCTACTCCGTCACCCATGAAAAAACCAAGGTTTTGGCCGATTCACCCATCGCCATGACCCTCGACTCAAACAAGGTGTTAGGCGTTCCCGCCGAAGAGACCAATGTGAAAGAACGCTCCAATGACCAAGTCATCTCGTCACCTTTTTATAAAAGAAGCAAGGTACACGACCATTACAACGAGCTGGTGTTGTCTTTCAAAGGCGACTATCAGGTAGTGTTCCGCGCCTACGATGACGGAGTGGCCTACCGTTTTGTGACCAACGGCAAGGACTCTATCCAAGTCGTGTCAGAGACTGCTGACTTCAACTTCGACAAAGATTATCAAGCCTTGATCCCCTACGTCAACAGAAGGGCAGGCCAGGACGGCGACTTCATCCAACAGCAGTTTTACAACTCGTTCGAGAACACCTATACCCACCTGCGTTTGAGCCAGATGGACCCTGACAAGCTGGCCTTCCTGCCTGTGCTGGTGGAACTCAAAGACGGAAAGAAAGCCGTCATCACCGAGGCGGACCTGGAGGACTTCCCCGGCCTGTACCTGCGCAACGAGAAAGGCAACAAAGGGTTTACCGCCGTCCATGCAGGTTATCCCAAAGTCCGTAAACAAGGCGGGCACAACAACCTTCAATACCTTGTGAAATCTCGTGAAAACTATATCGCTAAAACGCAAGGCAACCGCAACTTCCCTTGGCGTTGTGTCATCATCTCCGAACACGACAAAGACCTGGCCGACAGCGACATGGTGTATAAACTCGCATCACCAAGCCGTATCAGCGATGTGTCGTGGATCAAACCCGGCAAGGTGGCCTGGGACTGGTGGAACGCCTGGAACATCTATGGTGTGCCTTTCCAGGCAGGCATCAACAACGACACCTATAAATATTATATAGACTTCGCCAGCCAATACGGCATTGAATATGTCATCTTGGACGAGGGTTGGGCGGTCAACAAAAAAGCCGACCTCTTTCAGGTGGTGCCTGAGATCGACCTCAAAGAGCTGGTGCAATACGGAAAGGAACGCAACGTGGGGCTGGTCCTCTGGGCAGGCCACGCCGCCATCGACAAAGACATGGAACACGTTTGCCAATATTATTCCGACTTGGGCATCAAAGGTTTCAAAGTCGATTTCATGGATGGCGATGACCAGATGATCGTTGACTTCTACTACCGCATGGCTGAGACCGCCGCCAAGTACCACCTCTTCGTGGATTTCCACGGCGCCTACAAACCCACTGGGCTGAACCGCACCTGGCCCAACGTGCTCAACCATGAGGGAGTGTATGGACTGGAACAGGCCAAGTGGGATAATGAGAGCGACCTGGTTCTCAACGAGGTCACCATCCCCTTTATCCGTATGGTGGCAGGTCCGATGGATTACACCCAGGGCGCCATGAAAAACGCCAACAAAAACAACTTCCGAGCTGTTTATACTGAACCCATGAGCCAAGGCACCCGCTGCCGTCAATTAGCGGAATACGTGATCTTTGAATCGCCGTTCAACATGCTGTGCGACAGCCCGAGCAACTACATGCAAGAGGATGAATGCACAAGGTTTATCGCTGGAGTGCCCACCACTTGGGACGAGACCGTGGTGTTAGATGGCAAAGTCGGCGAGTATCTCGTCGTCGCCCGTAAGAAAGAATTCCGCTGGTACATCGGTGCCATCACCAACTGGGAGGAACGTGACCTGGAAATCGACCTCACCCCGCTGAATGGTGGTGCCAAGTCGGGACACATCTTCCGCGACGGACCCAACGCCAACCGCGTAGCCCAAGACTACGTCTCTGAGCAAATCCAGGTGTGGGGCAATAAAATCAAGCTTCATCTTGCCCAAGGCGGTGGCGCAGTCGTCATTTGGTAGGTGAGAGGTACCCCGTTAGGGGTTTAACCTCGGTAGAAGGAGAATTTAGAATTTAGAATTTAGAATTTAGAGGGAGCTACCCAGATAGGGGTTTACCTCGGTAGGTCTAGGGTAGAACGCTCCCCCTCTCCACAGTGGAGAGGGGGTCGGGGGGTGAGGTTAGGGGTTTAACCTCGGTAGAAACCCCGGGTAGAACGCTCCCCCTCTCCACTCTCAATTCACAATTCTAACCTAAAAGCCGGCCAGGGCTCAGATTGTGGTAATGGAGCTACTATATTAATAGGTGTCTTTTGTACTGGATGCTCAAATGAAATTCTATAAGCATGAAGACAAATAGAGGCATCAGGATTGCTTCGAGGGTAGCCATATTTCAAGTCACCTTTGATGGGACAGCCGATATGTGCGAGCTGGCAGCGGATCTGATGATGTCGTCCCGTGAAAAGCTCCACTTCTAAAAGATAATAACGGTCCGATTTGCCTACCAACCGGTAGCTAAGTCGCGCCAGCTTCGCCTCTTTTGTGCCCTCGGGAACCACATACGATTTATTTTGTTTCTCGTTTTTGACGAGATAATCCTCCAGGATATCCGCTTCTTTCGGTGGACGGTTTTTCACGATGGCAAGATACACCTTGTGGAAGTCGCGGTCTTTCACCTTGACGGTCATGCGCGAGAGGGATTTGCTCGTCTTGGCGAACACCACCGCTCCACTCACCGGTCTATCGATACGATGGACGAGGCCAGCGAACACATTACCCGGCTTGTCATATTTCTCTTTGATATATTCTTTGACATCATCGAGAAGACAGCGGTCGCCCGTCTTGTCGCCCTGCACAATTTCCGAAGGCAGTTTGTTCACCACGATAAGGTGATTGTCTTCGTAAAGGATTCTGTCATTTGTTAAAATACTCATAATCAAAAATTTGTTATATAACCAATCAAACAAACCCGCTTTAACCTCACCCCCCGACCCCCTCTCCACTGTGGAGAGGGGGAGTGTTCTACCCCGGGGTTTTTCTACCGAGATTAAACCCCTAACGGGGTATCCCTATCTCCCTCTAAATTCTTAATTCTTAATTCTCAATTCCCTTCTACCGAGATTTAACCCCTAACCTCACCCCCCAACCCCCTCTCCACAGTGGAGAGGGGGAGCGTTCTACCCAGGGTTTCTACCGAGGTTAAACCCCTAACGGGGTAGCTCCCTCTAAATTCTAAATTCTTAATTCTCAATTCCCTTCTACCGAGATTTAACCCCTAACGGGCTATCCCTATCTCCCTCTAAATTCTAAATTCTTAATTCTTAATTCTAAATTTCCACAATGACTCCGCTGCCCAGCACATACGGTTCCGTTTCATGATACATCACACCAAACTGACCCGGGGCGATGCCCGATACCGCTACGTCGCTGATGATGTCGGCCCCTTGGGGAGTGATATGGATGGTTCCCATGGTGAATTCCGGCTGGTGACGGATTTTGTAACGCACCCTCATGCCTTCGGTGAGATGGAGGGTGGGGTTCATCATCTGGAGGTCGCCCAAAGGGATGATGTTGGTATATTGTGCGATGGGGTCGTAGCCTTGTGACACATAAACGATGTTGTTGGGGATGTCTTTTTTCACCACAAACCAAGGTCCGCCGCCGAGTCCGAGGCCTTTGCGTTGGCCGATGGTATGGAACCAGAAGCCTTTGTGTCGGCCCAGTTTCTTGCCTGATTCCAGCTCCACGATGTCGCCTGGCATCTCGCCGAGGTATTCGCGGATATAGTCGTTATAGTTGATTTTTCCGAGGAAGCATATCCCTTGGCTATCATGCCGTTCCGCTGAAGGCAGTTTGTACTGCGCAGCCAGTTTGCGCACTTCAGGTTTAGGAAGGTCGCCGATGGGGAAGATCACCTTGCTCAGTTGGGCGTATGTGATGCGACCGAGGAAATAGGTCTGGTCCTTGAAGGTATCGGCGGCGGTGCCGAGCCAGAAGATGCCGTTAGTGTCTTCCCATGAGCGGGCGTAATGGCCGGTGGCGATTTTGTCGAAGTGATGGCCTTCTTTTTCCTCGAAGGCTCCGAGTTTGATCCAGCGGTTGCACATCACGTCGGGGTTCGGGGTGAGGCCTTTTCGAACCATTTCCATAGTATATCGTCCAACAGTTTCGAAGTATTCGTGTTGCAGATCGACGATATCGAAGGGGCAGCCATATTTCTTGGCGATATAGGTAGTGATTTCTATATCTTCTTCCGATGGGCATGAGGAGAGGTCTTCTTTGCCTTCCATGCCGATTTTGATATAGAAGATATGGGGGGTGAGGCCCTGTTCTTTGAGCAGAGGCACGACGACGGAGCTGTCAACCCCTCCAGAAACTAATGCGGCGATGTTCATAATGATTATTTTCTGCAAAAATACGTATTTTTCAAATATTGGAAAAATCGCTGCTAAGATAACGAAGATTAATTCCTTTAATATCAGATTTATTTTTATTTCTTTTTTTAATTAGGAATTCACTATTTTTTACTAATTTTGCGCCCGTAAAAAAATAGGAAGAGGATTTATATTTAACAAATTGAAAATCAGATAATTAATTATAATAACAACTAAATTTTTTAAAAATGAAAAGACCTTACACTTTTCTTATGGCGGCTTTCATGCTGCTAGCATTGTTCGCTATCCCGATAGGGATGAGGGGACAGACAACCCACACCATTGGTTGGGGTACCGCTTCTGGTACTGAGGGAACTTACACCAATTTCACTGATGTAAGCGGCTCTATTATTAACGTTTTGTCCTTTACTACTGCAAAGAACAGCTCTAGCTCAAATCCCGCCTACAATGCAAACGCATCGGAGTTGCGTCTTTATTATGCATCTAATGGATCTGGCGGTTCTATTACCATCACTCCCGCTTCAGGCATAACTATTACTGGCGCCGTCATGACCACTTCCACTTCACCTTCGGTACAATACTCGGTAGATGGTGGAACTGCGACGAGTGTTACTGCTTCAAGTAATACTTATACCATTTCCAATATTTCGGCATCAAGTTCTTTGATGATTCAGAATGTTAATACGACGAATACACAGCTGCGTATTAAAACTATCGCTTTGACCTATACTACAAGTGGTTCTCAGGCCACTACATATACCGTCACCTATCATGCCAACGTTACTGGAACAACAGACATCGAAGAGGTTTACTACGAAGGCGATGACGTTACCGTGGCTGCCAACACCTTCAGCAATCCCGGCTATTCATTCACCGAATGGAACACCGAGGAAGACGGTTCGGGTGAAAGCTATGCTCCAGACGATGTGATTGAAGAAATTGATGACGATTGGGATTTATATGCCCAATGGGAAGAAAGCAGTGAAATCACTGCAACCCTGACCTCAACTAATCTTGAGTTAACAGGCTCCTATTCATCGAACACTGAACAAACCGTTGATGGAATTACCTACGTTCACACTGACTTGATGAAAAACAACAGTTTAATTCAAGCCAAAGCAAATACTGGTACTATTAAGAACACCACGGCTTTCCCTGGTGATATCATCAGCGTAGTCATTACCCACAGTGGTACGGCAAGAGCTACAACCATCAATGGTAGTGCCGATGGAACGAATTGGACTCAAGTCGCAACGGGTTCTGGCTCCATCACTGCCGATTTCAGTGGAAAGGGTTATAAGTACTTCCAAATTACAAGAGGCGCCAATGCCGCTTATTGGACAAAAATCGACATCACTTATTCCGCCAGCGGCAGCTCTCTTGACCAAAGTGACCTTGCTATTACCAACGCTTCAACAACTCTTAGCTTTGACCTCTACAACAACAGTGCTGCTCAAACCATTAATTACACTACTTCCAGCACGGGTGCTATCACCATTACTCCGTCAAGCCCGACAAGCTATTTCAGCTATGTTCACGATGCCACTGCAAAGACGATTACCGTCACTCCATTGGCTGTGACTCCGAGCGCACAGACTATCACTATTGAACAAGCCGCCGATGACAATTACTACGGGGGAACAGCTACGTTTACGGTGTCTATTGCTAACAGTGATCCCAACGCCCCCGGCACTGTGAACAATCCTTACACTGTAGCCCAAGCGATTGCCAACACACCCTCCACTGGCGATGTTTACATTCAAGGTATCGTTTCGAGTTTCTATAACACGAGCATTGTGGGTGACGGCAGCAATTTCCGCTATTACATTTCAGATGACGGCACCACTACCACACAGCTGCTCGTATTTAAAGGTAAAGGTTTGGACCAAGCTACCTTCTCAAATGCAGACGACCTGCTGGTCGGTGACGAAGTGGTGATTTGTGGTACACTGGTCATGTACCAAAACGCTCCAGAGGTTGCTTCTGGCAACTATCTGTATTCATGGAACCGTCCTGCTGCAGATGTCGAGGCTCCTACCTTCAGCCCCGTCGCTGGCACCTACGCTGATACTCAGACTGTGACCATTAGCTGTGAAACCCCCGATGTTGACATCTTCTATACCCTTGATGGCACTATGCCTACCGACGAAAGCACTCCTTACAACGGTGCTATCACCGTGAGCGAAACCACTACCATCAAAGCCATCGCCTACGCCAACGATGAGGCAAGTGCTGTTGCCACCGCCACCTATCACATCAACTCACAAGACAATCCTTACACGGTGACCGAAGCTCTGGCTTTCAATGAATACCCAGCCAACGGCATCTATGTCCACGGCATCGTTTCCACCGCCCCGACCAGTTTGAGCAGCGGTACCCTTACCTATTACATCTCTGTTGACGGCACAGCCACCAACGAACTTGAGGTCTACAAAGGCAAAGGCTTAAACAACGAAGCTTTCACCGCTGCGGATGATATCCAAGTGGGTGACATCGTTACCATCTACGGTAATGTCCAAGTTTATAATAGTACCATTGAATTTGGTTCGGGCAACTACCTCGTTGAGTTTGAGCGTCCTACTACCCCCGCTCAGGAATACACCTTGACCATCAGCGACCTTGTGAACGTCAATACCTACGTTTTTGCTGGTGACGAAAGCGAAATGCTGTTCGAGGGCGAAGGTTCCGAACAAATACTCGAAGGCACTGAAGTGATGATTAGCGTTGATGTGGAAGAGGGATATGTGCTCCAATCCTTGATGGTTGACGGTACCAACCATGCCGCCGACATTGACGGTGGGATGTACATCTTCGACATGCCTGACCATGATGTCACTGTTACTGCCACAGCAGTGGAGGATGTTCCGTTTGAAGGTGCCACCTATACCCTGGCCTCCAGTATTGAATCCGGCAAGACCTACATCATCGTCGGTCAGGGAAATAGTAAATATTATGCCATGGGTGCCCAAAACAATAACAACCGTGCCGCTGCTGAAATCGATGTTGAAGGTACAACAGCTACCGTTTCAAGCGATGCCGTGTACGAATTCACCATCAGCAGCCTTGATACCGATGGTTTCTACTCCATCTACGATGCCAAAACTCCTGGCTACCTCTATGCAGCCAACAAGAGTGGAAACCAACTGAAAACCGAAGCTACACTTGATGAAAACCATAATGGCGAATGGAAAATCACTTTCGACTCCGAAAGTGGAGCCGCCAGTGTAGTCGCTTCCAACAGTGAAAACCGCAATGTGATGCAGTTTAACAACGGTAACATTCTGTTCGCCTGCTATAGTTCAGCCAGCCAGCATCCCGTCTTCCTCTATGTGAAAGACGAGACTCCTGTTGCTGATACCTACACCCTCTCCATCAACGGCTACGGCGACGACAACAGTGCCAGCCACTACTACCTTATCGCCTCACCCGTCACCGTGGATCTCACTAACCATGACATGACCACTGGCGACTTCGACCTCTACTTCTTCGACCAAGCTCAAGAAAACGAATGGCAGAACTGGAAAGACAATGCCGACAACGGACACTTCAACCTTGTTCCTGAAATGGGTTACCTTTACGCCTACAAGGACACTGTTGACTTCGAGCTCTCAGGCGCTGCTTACACGGGCAACGGCACCGTCACCTTGGTGAAGAACGACAACTCTCCTCGCTTCCCTGGATGGAACCTCGTGGGTAACCCCTTCGGAGAGGTCGCCTATATTGAGGATGGCCGTGACTTCTACGTTTTGACTGACGGCAACGAGATCCTGCCTTACGATGGCAATGATATCCAACGCCTGCAAGGCATCTTCGTCATCGCTCAAACCAACAACGAGACGATGACCTTCACCACCACAGCTCCCGCCAACACGGGTGACAAGTTCGTGTTCAACATCAGCCAAGGCCGTGGTGATGTCATCGACCGCGCCATGGTCCGCTTCGGCGAAGGCCGCACGCTGCCTAAGTTCCAACTCCACGAGACCAGCACCAAGCTCTACATCCCGCAAGGCGATGAGGACTACGCAGTGGTTTACGCAGCAAACAATGGTGAGCTGCCGCTGAACTTCCGCGCCGCCGAGAATGGCTCCTACACACTCAGCTTCGACAACCAAGCTGGTGAGTTCAGCTCACTCCACCTCATCGACAACAAGAGCCGCGCCGACATCGACCTGCTCGCCAACCCGAGCTACACCTTCAACGCTGAGACTACTGACGATGAAGGTCGCTTCACCTTAGTTTATAGCAAGGCTCCTGCCGGGCAAACGCTGCCGTATAGCTACGGCTTCGAAGACAACAACCTGGCTACTGATGGCTGGATTGCTAATATTACAAGTAGTTCTTCTGGTATTAAATCTGAAGGGCCAGAACATAGCGGTTCCTATGGTTTCGTATTCTATTACAGTGAACAAAACGGATCACTTATTTCACCATTGCTCACTGGTGGCGACAGAGGTGTTGATGTGTCCTTCTGGTACAAGGAATACAGCAGCTCCTATGGTGACGAGCAATTCTATGTCGGTTATACCACTGACGAGAGCACTACCGATGTCGATCGCTTTACATTTGGCGACATTATTACCGCTTCAACAAGCTGGCAAGAATACACCAATTCTTTCCCGGCTGGCACCAAGCGCATTGCCATCAAGTACGTCTATAATGATGCATTTTATCTTTACCTTGATGACTTCTCCTTTGAGGCTGCAGGCAGCTGCGCCAAGCCTACCAACCTTGCTGTGAATTACGAAGGCGGCACCACAGCCACCGTGACTTGGGATGGCGAAGCCCGCTCGTATAACATTGATGTGAACGGCACGGTGACCAGTGGCGTCAGAAGCCCCTACACACTGAAAGACCTTGAACTTGCCACGTCATACACCGTGAGGGTACAGGCTGACTGCGGTGACGAACAGAGCGCTTGGACCAATGCTCAAAGCTTCTTCACCGACTGCGAAGCTTTCAACCTGCCTTACGCCCATGGTTTTGAGACCGATGACATTAACTGCTGGACTGTCGGCAGCATGAACACTGAAAATTCAATTGGCACTACAAATCAATTAGCACATGATGGCAGCAATTCTTTCTTGTTCGGTTCATACAATAGCGCCTCTGATTACAACCAATACCTGATTTCCCCCGAATTGAACACCACTAGTGCAGTTTTGGTTTCGTTCTACTACAACAGACCTTATTCCTATGGTAGTGAATCATTCAAGGTTGGTTATTCCACCACCACAAACGACATCAGTGCTTTCACTTGGGAATATGACATTGTCGAAACTGATGTCACCGACTGGACGCTGTTTGAGGAAACCATGCCAGCTGGCACCAAATATGTGGCCATTAACTACTATTCCAACTACCAGTATTACCTTGTAGTGGATGACTTCAACTTTGAAGTTGCCTCTGGATGCTTTAAGCCTTCAGCCCTCGAAGCCACCAATATCGGCACCAACAGCGCCGTGTTGAACTGGACTGGCGACAACGACAGCTATGTGCTGCAATACAGAACCGCTGCCCACGACAACATGAACTTGTGGGAACAAGTGGGCGAGGATATCATTGGCACCGCTACCTTAACCCAATACACCTTCGACTTGAGCGATTATAGCGGCAACGGTAATATCGCCATCCGCCACTACAATGTATCTGACATGTTCAGAGTAGTTGTTGACGACATCGTTGTAACCGATGCTAGAGGTCAAGAAGTCGTTAATGAAGGTTTCGAGAACTCAGTCCCATCCGATTGGCAAATCGTTGACTACGATGGTGATGGTCATAATTGGGCTCGTGCTAGTTTTTCTAGTGCTGACGTTCAAAATGGTACCTATTGCATGATGTCCGAAAGCTATGCCAGTGGCGCCTTGACTCCAGACAACTGGCTGATTATCCCCAATGTGGAATTGGGCGGTACGCTTACTTTCTACATGAGAGGTACCGACGCTTCTTTCCCGCAGGAAAACATCGGAGTGTTTGTCACCACCGCCTCATTGGACGATATTTTCGCAATTACTCCTGCTGGCGACTGGTCTGCTGACATCACTACCACTGCCAATTCATACGAACTCACAGGCCTGACTGCTGGCACTGCATACGAATGGCAAGTGAAGGGCATCTGCGACGACACTGAAAGCGGTTGGGCTTCTTCCAGCTTCTCCACCATCGACGAAGGCTTCAAGACCTTCATCACCGCTGGCGCTTGGGATGTGGATGCCAACTGGTTCCCGGAAGGCGTTCCCACCATCGAGGACCAAGTGAGCATCGAAGCCGCTGCCACCATTCCCGCTGGCGTGGTTGCCACGGCCAAGAGAGTTGACCTCAACGGTGGTTCCATCCTCATCAAGGACGGTGGCCAACTGAAACAAGGTGCCGCCACCCTGAGAGTGACCATAGAAAAAGAAATCACCGGCTACGGCAACAACAAAGGCTACTACTATTTCATCTCCAGCCCGTTCAGCGGCCGTACCCTGTATGAAGAATCTGGCACTTGGAGCCGCGTGGACAATCTGTTCGACGGTGAATATGACTTCTATGCCTTCGATCCTACAAACACAGGCACTAATGAGGACGGCGAAACCGTATCATTGGAATGGGTCAACTACAAAAACAACCCCACTCACATATCCTTCCAGTCAGACAACGGCAATGCTGGCTTGATGTATGGCGAAGGTTACCTCTATGCCAACCAACAGGGTACCACACTGCAATTTGTAGGTACCACTGGAAAGAGCATCAACTATAGCGAAACCGTGGACTACTCCTTCAACAGCGAATCAACCGATGATTTCAACGGCTGGAAACTTGTGGGCAACTACTTCTCCTGCAATGCTTATATCAACTATGTCGATGCCAATGGTCAAGTGCTGGATGCTGACTTCTACACCCTGAACAGCGATAACACCTACAGCCTGATGTCATCCAACCAACCACTGCCTCCTTGCACTGGCGCTATGATGAATGTCAGCGCCACGGGTAAAGTTCAATACTCCACTGAACCCATCAACAGCAAGAGCGGCATGCTCAACATGACCGTGAGCGAAGGCCGCAGCACTGTTGACCAAGCCCGCGTCCGCTTCGGCGAAGGACACAACCTCAAGCACATGAGCTTCAACGACCATAACGCCAAACTCTATATCCCGCAGGATAACAAAGACTACGCAGTGGTCTATGCTGAAGCCATGGGCGAAATGCCTGTCAACTTCAAAGCTGAAAAGAACGGCAGCTACACCATCAGCTTCAACAACGACAACGTTGAGTTCAGCTACCTCCACCTCATCGACAACCTCACTGGCAACGATGTGGATCTGCTTGAGAACCCGAACTACAACTTCGACGCCCGTTACACCGACTACGCACAGCGCTTCAAACTGGTCTATACCACTGGCACCACCGCTGACAACGACGAATTCGGCTTCATCAGCAACAACCACCTGATGATCCTCGGCGTCGATGGCCAAGCCACCCTCAAAGTCATGGATGTCACCGGTCGTACCCTCAGCACCGAGACCTTCAGCGGTAACTATGACAAAGCCCTCAACCTCAGCAGCGGAGTCTATATGCTCCAGCTCATCCAGGGCAACAACGTCAAGACCCAGAAGATCGTGGTGAAGTAAAACAGATGACTGAAGTCGAAAGACTGAAGTCTGAATCAAAAAGTCGGCATCGAAATTCGATGCCGACTTTTTTTATTGTCGAAGTAACCTCCACCTAAAACAATTCGTTCTCATAGAATAGAAATCTACCATAAAATCATAAAATTATATTATCTTTGTTGAAAAAATTAATCAACATGATTGACCCCCACGAATTAGGAAAAATCGGTGAGGAATACGCCGTCAACTATCTGATAAACAAAGGCTACCAAATTCTCGAACGCAACTGGCGCTCGGGACACAAAGAAATCGATATTGTTGCCATGGATGGCGACACCCTAGTAGCTATCGAGGTGAAAACCAGGAAATCCAATACCTTCGGTGAACCCGACATCGCCGTCGGCGTGATGAAACAACGCATGCTCACTTGGGCAGCCGACGCCTACGTGCGTTATCATAACCTAGATGTGGACGTGCGCTTCGACATCATCGACATCATCTTCACCGATAAAGAATCCCATATCGAGCACATCGAGGACGCCTTTATCGCATCATGGTAACCGATACTAATTCCAATTCTCAATTATCCCACCGAGCATCCCGCAGCAACCAAATCGCTGGGGGTGAGCAGCACGAGACGACCGTCTTTATCCTCGGCGGAGAGAATCATGCCTTCGCTGACCACGCCTTTCAGCTTGCGTGGCTCGAAGTTGGCGATGAAGCAGACCTGCTTGCCCACCAGCTTCTCGGGCTCAGTGTAGTATTTCGCAATGCCGCTCACGATGGTACGTTTGTTCATGCCATCGTCGATGAGGAACTGGAGCAGCTTGTCGGCCTTCGGCACCTTGCAGCATTCGAGGATGGTACCCACACGGATATCCACCTTCATGAAGTCGTCGAAGCTGACAACCGGCTTCACCTCGTTGGGTTTCCAGGCATTCAGCTGGTTGGCTTTCTTGGTGTCTTCCAGCTTCTGTAGCTGAGCAGCCACCACGCTGTCCTCCACCTTCTCGAAGAGCAGCTCAGGCTGGTTGATGACATGACCCTCAGGAAGCAAGACGGTGTTTTGGGCATCGTTCCAACCCTTCACTTCCAAGCCAATCATCTGCTGGAGCTTCTTGGCGCTGAAAGGCAGGAAAGGCTCACTCAGGATGGCGAGATGTGCCACAATCTGCAAGGAGACCGCCATCACGGTCTTCACACGCTCAGGGTCAGTCTTGATCTGCTTCCACGGCTCATTGTCGGTGAGGTATTTGTTGCCAAGACGAGCCAGGTTCATCAATTCCGAGAGAGCCTCACGGAACTTATAGGTGTCGAGCAGATGGCCTATCTTCTCGGGATAGGCGTTCATCTCTTCGATGGCCGCTTGGTCCGTGTCGTTCAACCCACCCAAAGCCGGAACGACACCTTCATAATATTTATGGGTCAGCACGAGGGTGCGGTTGACGAAGTTGCCGAAGATGGCCAGCAGCTCGTTGTTGTTACGATCCTGATAGTCCTTCCAGGTGAAGTTGTTGTCCTTGGTCTCAGGGGCATTGGCGGTAAGCACATAACGCAGCACATCCTGTTTGCCTGGGAACTCCTGGAGATATTCATGGAGCCACACGGCCCAGTTGCGTGAAGTCGAGATCTTGTCGTTCTCGAGGTTGAGGAACTCATTGGCGGGGACGTTCTCGGGGACGATATAGCCGCCGTAGGCTTTCAACATGCAGGGGAAGATGATGCAGTGGAACACGATGTTGTCCTTGCCGATGAAATGCACCAGCTTGGTCTCAGGGTCTTTCCACCATTTCTCCCAGTCCTCACCACGGGCTTCACAGATCTCCTTGGTGTTGGAGATATAGCCGATAGGCGCATCGAACCAGACGTATAGCACTTTTCCGTCGGCACCCTCAATCGGCACCGGCACACCCCAGTCGAGGTCACGGGTGACGGCACGAGGTTGCAAGCCGCCGTCGAGCCAGCTCTTCACCTGGCCATAGACGTTGGATTTCCATTCCTTATGGCCTTCGAGGATCCACTCACGGAGCCAAGGCTCGTATTGGTCAAGAGGCAGATACCAGTGTTTGGTGGGCTTCTTCACCAGGGCGGCACCGCTGAGTTGCGAGTGCGGATTAATCAGTTCGTCAGGGCTGAGCGAGCTGCCGCATTTCTCACATTGGTCACCGTAAGCACCCTCTGCGCCACATTTCGGGCAGGTACCCACAATATAACGGTCGGAAAGGAACTTCTGACGTTCCGGGTCGAAGTATTGCTCCGTCTCCTTCTCGATGAATTTCCCTTCTTCATAGAGCTTCTTGAAAAACTCCTGTGCTGTGGCACGATGCATCTTGGAAGAAGTGCGCGAGTAGATGTCGTAGCTGATGCCCAACTCCTCGAACGACTTCTTGATGATGCCATGATAGCGGTCCACGATGTCCTGCGGCGTGCAGCCTTCTTTCTCCGCTTTGATGGTAATCGGCACGCCATGCTCGTCGGAACCACCAACAAACAAGACTTCCTCGCCACGCATCCGCAGATAACGGACGTAGGTGTCGGCAGGGATATAAACGCCAGCTAAGTGGCCGATGTGCACTGGGCCGTTGGCGTATGGCAAGGCTGTGGTTACCGTGTAACGCTTGAAATGTTTGTTCGATGATTCCATAGTATTGTTATTTGAAAAACGAGTGCAAAATTAAAAATTTTATTTCTATTTTTGCCATACTAAATCCAAGAATAAACCATATATTTGCACCTGAACAACTGAACAACTGAATAATTAACAACTAAACAAATGGATCTTAACAGTATCTTAGGTGCGTTGACCGCTGGTAGTGCCGTCAACGACATGGGTAAACAATTCAATTTAAACAACAACCAGGTAAGCTCAATCATCAGCGGGGCGCTTCCCACTTTGATTGGCGCCATGCAAAAAAACGCCGCCACTGAAAGCGGTGCATCATCTTTGGCAGGGGCTTTGGCCAGCCACATCGGTGACTCGTCGGTCAACTTAAGCAGCGACAGCTTGCTTGACGGCAACAAGATTTTGGGTCACATCCTGGGTGGCAGCTCCAACAATGTGATTTCGGCATTAGCCCAGAAGAACGGTGCCAACAGCAACCAAGTCAGCGGCATCCTCTCCGCCATTGCTCCTATGCTCCTTGGCCTTCTCGGCAAGAAGCAGCAAAGCTCCAACACGGGCATCGGCGGCTTAGGCGGTCTTCTCGGTGGTCTTCTCGGCGGCAGCAGCAATGCCTCGAGTGGTCTTGGTGGCCTCGGCAGTCTCCTCGGCGGTGCTATGGGCGACAAGAACAACAACGGCGTGCCTGATATCATTGAAGGCTTTATGAAGTAAGGCTCTTTCCCCCTGAAGTTTAAAATTTAGAATTTAGAATTTAAAATTTAGAATTTAGAGGGAGCTACCCCGTTAGGGGTTAAATCTCGGTAGAAAAACCCCGGGTAGAACACTCCCCCTCTCCACTGTGGAGAGGGGGTCGGGGGGTGAGGTTAGATTTGAGAATTACTTGAAGAAATTATATATTTAGTATAGTATTATTAATTTAAACCATCTCATTCCGCGGCAGCTCCGTCCCCCTCTCCCTCGGGGAGAGGGGGACGGAGGGTAAGGGCCTGGAAGGGCTCGGCCTGGAATGCGTGCAAAAAAATAAATTATGGATATTGTCATTGCCGGTGACGGTGAAGTGGGATTACATCTGGCGGAAGCCTTGGTGCGCGACAATCATAACATCACCATTGTTGACCCCCATGAAGAACTCCTGAAGATGATGGAGTCACATGCTGATTTGATGACCATCACAGGTGACTCCACCTCCACGTCGGTGCTACGAAGAGCCAACGTCGCCAAGTCAGACCTCGTCATCGCCGTCCTTCACGACGAACACATCAACTTGCTGACAGGCATCATCGCCAAGAAACTCGGCGCCAAGAAAGTCATCGCCCGTGTCAACACCATGGAGAACCTGAGTCCCGAGGTGTGGCGTATGTACCAAGACCTGGGCATCGACGGATTGCTCTCGCCTGAGGATATTGCCGCGCAGGAGATCATCTCACTGCTGAAGCAAAACGCCTCACTAGAGACATACGATTTCTCCGGAGGCAAGCTGCAGCTGTTCATGGTGAAGCTGGAGTCTGAAGCCGAGATCATCGGAAAGACGGTGGAGGAAGTCACGGAACAATATCAGCATATCGACTTCCGTATCGCCGCCATCCACCGCAGACAGAACACCTTCATCCCACAAGATGACACGGTGTTTCAGATTGCCGACATGGTGTATGTGGTCACCAAGCCTCATGCCATCAAGGACATCATCAAGCTCAGCGGAAAGAAACACATCAACATCCATAACGTCATGATCATCGGAGGAGGTCGTGTGGGAAGAATCACCGCCAAACGCTTGGAGAACGACCTCAACATCAAGATTTTGGAGAAGAGCAAGGAACGTTGCATGGACCTCACCAACTACCTCTCCAAAGCCCTGGTGGTGAACGCCGACGCGCGTAACCTCGACATGTTGGAAGAAGAAGACATCGCCAACATGGATGCGTTCATCGCCGTCACCGACAATACCGAGACCAACATCCTGACCTGCCTGCAAGCCAAGGCCTTCGGTGTGAAGAAGACCATCGCCTTGGTGGAGAACATCGACTATATCGACATCTCACAGAACATCGGCATCGACAGCATCATCAACAAGAAACTCATCGCGGCATCTTACATGGTGCGATACACCTTGGGAGCCAAGGTCTCCTCGATGAAATGCCTCAGTGGCATCGACGCCGACATCGTGGAGTTCGAGGTACGTCAAGGCTCCGCGGTGACCCGCAAGATGATTGGCAAGCTACCCATGCCCACCGACGCCATCATCTGTGGCATCGTCCGCGACGGGGACAGCTTCATCGCCACCGAGGACTTCGAGATTCAAACCGACGACCGTGTCGTGGTGCTGGCCCTGCCCAACGCCATCCCGGCAGTGGAACGTTTATTTCATTAATCATACCCTGCCATGAGCGCAAACAAAAAAATAGACCTCCTTGTGTTGCTTCGTGTCCAAGGATACTTGTTGCTCATCGAAGGACTGTTTATGATGACCGTGGTGCCAGTGACTTACTTCCATCACGGCATCAACGCGTTCAGCATCCCTTTCTCCGCCCTCATCACCCTGTTGACCGGTTTCATCCTCTGTTTCTCCACGAGGAAAAGAAAAAACCAGAAAATCACCCCACACGAGGGCGTGATCACCATCTCCCTGTCATGGGTGGTTGCCTCCGTTTTTGGGGGACTTCCTTTCCTGCTCAGCAGGAGTGTGCCTAACTTCACCGATGCCTTTTTCGAGGCCCTCTCGGGGTTCACCACCACCGGAGCCTCCATTCTCACACAAATCGAAGCGGTGCCGAAAGACATCCTGCTATGGCGAAGCATGACCCAATGGCTGGGCGGATTGGTCATCATCGTCTTCGCTGTCGTCTTGCTTCCTTTCTTGAGTGTCGGCGGCATGCAGCTCTTCATGACCGAGATGAACGGCATCAACTACGACAAGCTACATCCACGCACCATGCACACCGCCTGGAGGCTGTGGGGACTCTATCTGTTCTTCACCCTGCTTGAGATTGTATTGCTCCATGCGGGCGACATGGACTGGTTCGACGCCACCTGCCACTCCATGACCACCATCTCATCAGGAGGCTTCTCCACCCGAAGCAGCAGCCTTGCAGGATTCTCCAGCTACTCGCAAATCGTCGTGCTTTTCTTCATGATCCTCTCCGGATGTAACTTCACCCTGCTACTGATCGCCCTCGTCAGAAACCCAATGGCACTGTTCAAAAACGAGGAATTCAAACACTTCATCATCCTCATCCTTGTCATGAGCATCACCCTTGCCTTGGCCTTGACCTTCGGCTTAAAAACCGACGTGAGCAACGCATTGCGTTCATCGTTCTTCAACGTGGCCTCCATGCTCACCACCACAGGATTCTTCGTATGTGACTATACACTCTGGCCCGCAGGCTATTGGACCCTGCTGTTCCTGCTCATGTTCATCGGCGCTTGTTCAGGCTCCACCGCGGGAGGCATCAAGATTATCCGACATCTCATCTTCGTCAAGAATGCCTTCCTCGACTTGAAACGCATCATCCATCCCAATGCCGTCATCCCTGTGAAAATCAACAAGAAATCACTCTCGAAAAGCGTGATTTTCAAGACGATGACCTTCATCTTCGTCTATTTCCTCATCTTCATCATCGGAACCTGTATCCTCCTCACGGTGGGCATCGACTTCAACACCTCCATCGGAGCTTCCCTTGCCACATTGAGCAATCTGGGAACCGGTGTCGGTGGCGTGGGCCCTTACGGCACCTACGCCTTCTTACCCCAAGGAGTTAAATGGGTGCTCTGTATTTTCATGCTCCTCGGACGTGTGGAACTGTTCACACTTATCACTGTGTTTTCAAGGAATTTCTGGAAATAACCAGATAATTGCTTATATTTGCACCATTAATTATTAGTTTAATACCATGAAAAACGCCCTTCTTGCCCTCTTTATGTTTGTCGGCTTGAATCTGGCTTTTGGCCAATGGACAAGCCCTGGAAACGGAACCGTTTATACGATGCATGACCTCTTAGAAGCCAGCCAAGGATGTGTGACCTACGAAGACACACTATCCGCATACCTCATCCATTCCAATCTGACCATCGCGGCAAACGACTGCCTGAAAGTGACAGAGACCGACTGTCTGAACACTAACTGTGACGCCATCGGAATCTACAGTGTTGGCAATATTCTGATTACCATCCAAGGGTCCATCAACATCGACAACGAGAAGTTGCGCGTTTATTTCCTACCCTTTACCGAATCCAACCATCTGCGCTTTGCGATGGAAAACAGCACCACACCCAGCTTCTTCAAAAACACTACTTTTTATGAGACCAGCGGCATCCAAATCAACGAGAGTGCTGTGCGTTTCGACAGCTGCTATTTCCAAAACACAAGCATGGGGTACCAACGAGGAGCCATCACCTACAAAAACTGTGACCCCGTCCTCAACGACTGTATCTTTCAAGGCAACTACGGTCCCGCCCTCTACTCCGACAGTGAGTCAAAGGGGTCACCACAAATCACCCGATGTGAATTCCGCTACAATGTGCTGTCAAAAGAAAACATGCCCCAATTGGACCTTGGACCCGGAGGTGAGGACACCATCCGCATTGTCAACAGCCGCGTCGTAGGGCTCTATCCCCTCGTGGGTGGCATCCGTATCGCTGACACGATGCAGGCGGGCGACACCAAAATACTGCTGAAAGGAAATTTCATCGGCGACAACCGCTACGGATTCCTCCAACAAGGATATGCCATCGAGTCTTTCATTACCGACAACGAAATCATCTGCAGCAACATGTATGAATCCGATCCGATGACCGGCGGATGGGGCATCAACATCATCGGGGCCACTAACGACTGCAAAGCAATCATCAGACATAACTTAATCAAAAACAACTTGTGGGGAATCACCATACACGACAACGCAGTGGCAGACCTGGGTACCGAAGAGAACCACGGCGACAACAGAATCTTCAACAACCATAACAACTGCGACAGCACAGACCGTCATTATGCCCTCTATGTTTATGGGGTCAACGATGTGAGCGCCATCGGTAACTATTGGGGAGGCACCACTGAGGCCTTTGCCGAGAGCGTCATCTACCACCGTCCCGACCTGGGCGAAGACAACGGTCTCGTCACCTACTCACCCATCCTCATCGTCAATGACTGGGCTGTGACAGCCTATAAGACCTCCGAATCCACCGCCTTCCCCAATCCCACCAACGGCCTCGTCACGCTGCGCGTCAACCAAGCCGAAGGCTTCACCTACGAGGTGTTCAACATGATGGGACAACGGGTGATGAACGGCCATGCCAACGGACAAGAAACCGTCATCGACTTAGGGCCGTTCTCCACAGGAATCTATGCGGTCGCCATCAAAGCAGATCACGAGAAAACTTTTTCATTCCTACGAATTATTAGATAATACATAAACACTTATATAGTATGATATTTTACTTCTCAGGATGTGGTAACAGCCTTCATGCAGCAGAGATGTTGGCGGAACACCTTCATGACACCATGGTTTTCATCCCAGAAGCCACAAGGAACCATCAATACCGTTACACGCTTGGAGACGATGAGCCGCTTGGGTTTGTGTTCCCCATTTATTCCTGGGCGCCGCCTCGTTTGGTGCTCGACTTTGTGAAGCAGCTTCAGCTCACCACCAAACCAGAATACGTGTATTTCGTCTGCACCTGTGGCGACCAGTGCGGCCACACTGAGAAGATTTTCAGAAAAGCCATCGAAGAGAAAGGCTGGAAGCTATCGGCTTGTTTCAGCTTAATCATGCCCGAGACCTACATCGGGATGCCTGGTTTCAAGCTCGACACCGAGGAGAATGCCAAAAAGAAAATCGAAGCTGCCGACGCCTGCCTCACTCGCAACATGCCTCGTTTGAAAAAAAGAGAACACTTTTCAGAAATCACAGTGGGTAATTTTGCTTGGATAAAGAGTTATTTTATCAACGCAAGTTTCAACAAATATGCTAACGACGACCGAAAATACTGTTCCAACGAAAAATGCATCCATTGCGGTCAATGTGTGAAGGCTTGTCCTTTGCAGAACATCACAATGGAAGATGGCCGGCCCCATTGGAATGGCCATTGCACGATATGTATGGCCTGCTACCACCACTGTCCTGTAAACGCCATCCAATATGGCAAGGCAACGGAGGGGAAAGGACAGTACTACTTTGGGAGGTTAGAGAAAAAAGGTTAGCGGTTAGAGATGAGACAACAACATTAATTAACTAATTCAATACATGCTATGAAAAACAAACATTTATTACTCTTCACGCTCTTTTTAATGATGTGTTGCCTAAACAATACGTTTGCACAATGTGTTATTCCTATCACTAACGACCAGCCCTATATCGAGGGGTTCGAGGACGGCGGCTTTGACTGCTGGTCAGTAGAGGAAAATGGTGGATCATGGTCTGCCATTGCTGGTTCTGAATCCACTGTGGCTTATTTCACGTACCATAATACAGGTGATGAAGCCCGACTGATTTCTCCTATTCTCGACATGTCGGCGGTGGCATCGGTCACCTTCAGCTTCTCCTTCGCCATGATTGGACTATACCAAAACGATGAATTGGTGGTAAGCTACCGTTCCTCTGAGACCGACGAATGGCACGACTTGGGCTCTTTCAGTTACAGTAATTACTCCATGGTTTATGAGGAGACCTATACGCTGGAAGACCTCACTTCCACCTACCAAGTCTCTTTTTTGGGACGCGGGCTTGGAGGTCTGTACATGATGGTCGATAATATTGAGATTGCTTCCGCTGGCGGCTGTGTCCGTCCCTTGAACCTGCAAGTTCTTGAGACAGATGCACACTCCGCTTTGCTCGAATGGTCAACAACGGGCTCTGAAGAGAGCTGGGTATTAGAGGTGAATGGCCATCCCCAGACCATCGATGTTGTGCCGTTTTTATTAGAAGGATTAGAGCCTGAAACGCAATACACGTTTCGCGTGAAAGCCAACTGCGGTGAGGGCGAAGAGTCAGAATGGTCCGTAGCCATGTCCTTCAAAACACTCTGTGACGTAATCACCGTGACCGACTATGTGCCTTTCTTTGATAACTTTGAAGCCTCGGAAGAGTTCTTATGCTGGAACAACGAAATCATCTCAGGTTCTGACAGTTGGGTGATTGACCCCGGGTATCTGATTCTCAATAACACCGCTTTCTTCATCTGGTTAGGAGGCGAGGCGAGACTCATCTCAGCACCGTTGGACATCACCTCAGTCACCAACCCTGGTCTTATCTTCAACCACAAGCAACCTCATGGCAATGCAGGAACTGACTCGGACGACCTCTCGGTGTGGTACCGCACCTCACTCAACGACGAATGGCATTTCCTTGGAGAATTCACCAACGTCGCTGACGACTGGGAAGGTGCTACCTTCACGCTTCCTGAACCTTCGTCCACTTATTACATCAGTTTCAAGGCCAAGGCCAACAATGCCAACGGCGTGTATGTGGATGATGTGTGGGTAGGTAAATTAACAGGCGAGGGTGTCGAAGAGACTCGTACCGTCAATGCCGTCGTCAACCCCAATCCCGCCAAGGACAGAGCGATGATATCAGCCAATACCGCTGAAGGCATGGTGGAGGTGTTTGACTTATCAGGAAGAATGATGACCACCACCAAACTTCAAAACGGAAATGTAGAAATCGACATGAGTGGTTTCGCCCAAGGCGTGTATATGGTGCGCGTTTCAAATGCTGAAGGCACAAGCACAATAAAGTTAGTAAAAGAATAAACCATGAAACACAAATCGCTGTTAGCAGCATTCCTTTTGTTGCCTTTCATCCTGAATGCGCAAAACACCTATGACTATACCCGATTCGTAAACCCTTTCATCGGCACGCAAACCGATGAGACAGGGGCTTTAAGCGGCAGCACCTTCCCCGGAGCCACCATGCCTCAGGGGATGGTGCAGCTGAGTCCCGAGACGGAGCTGATGGTCACTTGGGACCCTTGTTCGGGCTACGACTACAACAAAGAGGTCATCTATGGCTTCACCCACACCCACCTCAGCGGCACGGGATGCACCGACCTCATCGATGTGAGCCTGATGCCTTTGAGCCGGACCGTGACCCCCGAGCAACTATCAGCAGCCGACTTCGGACAGCATTACAGTCATGAAAATGAGTCGGCAAAACCCGGGTATTATCAAGTGATGCTGCAAGAAAGCGGCGTGAATGTGGAGCTATCAGCCACGGTTAGAACGGGCATTCATCGTTATACCTTCCCCGAAGGAAAACCGCAGACCATCATCCTCGACCTCGACCGTGGCACTTTCAGAGGAGAAGCCTATTACTCCAAACGACGCACCTACGACGTGATACAAGCCCAAATCCGTCTCGTCGATGACCATACCATAGAAGGGTATCGTGTCGTCACGGGTTGGGCTAAAATGCGCAAGGTGTATTTCAGAGCCGAGTTCTCCAAGCCCTTTAGCCAGCATCTTCTGATGAATGGAGGTTTGAATGTCGGAAACAGTGACGTGGTAAACGGACGCACCCTTCGGGCAGCCTTGAGCTTTGACCCAACTGACAGTCGTGAGCTAACCGTGAAAGTCGCCATCTCCCCTGTCGATAACGAAGGGGCAAGAAAGAACATGCAAGCCGAGGCTAAAAGCTGGAACTTCGATGACTATGTTCAAGCCGCTCACGACATCTGGAAAAGAGAACTCAGCCGTATCGACATCGAAGGCGATGACAAGCAGAAAACCATTTTCTACACTGGCTTGTACCACGTTTTGATACAACCTAACACCATGAGCGATGTGGATGGCCGCTACATGGATACCAACTTCGAAATCAAGCAGATGCCCAAGGGACAGGTGTATCACAGCACTTTCAGCCTTTGGGACACCTTCCGTGCCGCGCACCCTCTCTATACCCTCATCGCCCCTGACCTTGCCGCGCAGTTTGTGAGAGACATGGTGTTGCACCACAAGACCTACGGTTACTTGCCCATCTGGGATCTCTGGGGGCAGGACAACTACTGTATGATTGGCAACCACGCCATCCCCGTACTTGCCGATGCCATCCTTGCAGAGCTGCCCGGCCTCGACGTGGAAGAAGCCTATCAAGCCATGGTTGAAAGCAGCACCAGAAGCCACTATAATTCTCCTTTCGAAGTGTGGGAACAATACGGTTACATGCCACAGACCATGCAGGACGAGAGTGTGAGCATCACCATGGAGCAGGCCTTCGATGACGCTTGTGTGGCTTTGGTGGCCAAGAAACTGGGTAAAACCAAGGATTATGAGCGTTTCTATCGCCGTAGCATGTTCTATAAGAACCTCTTTGACCCTGAGACCGGGTTTTTCCGTCCTAAAGACGAGAAAGGCTCTTGGATCAAGGGCTTCGACCCATTGTCATACGAGCAGCCTTGTTTTGTGGAGGGCAATGCCTGGCAATATATGTGGTTTGTCCCGCAGGACCCGCAGGGGCTTATCGACCTCTTCGGTGGCAAGAAAGCCTTCCTGAAGAAACTCGACGAGAACTTCAGCCTTACCGCCACCAGCGGCGAAGTCAACGGCAATGCCAGCGGCTTCATCGGACAATATGCTCACGGCAACGAGCCCAGCCATCACACTGTCTATCTCTACAACTTCGCGGGTAAACCCGAACGCACCCAGGAGCTGGTGGATCAAGTGAGAAGCGAGTTCTACCGCGCCACACCTTGCGGCTATGCCGGCAACGACGACTGCGGACAGATGTCTGCCTGGTACATCTTCTCAAGTCTCGGTTTCTATCCTTTCCACGCTGGATCCGCTGAATATGTCATCGGAACGCCGTTGTTCACCAAGGCCACCTTGCATCTTGAAAATGGAAAAGACTTTGTGATTTCAGCACCTAACAAGACATCCAAGCGCGTCCATGTCAAAAGCGTGAAGCTGAATGGCCAAACGATAAAAGATTACAAGATCACGCATCAGCAAATCCTGGAAGGGGGCACCTTATTTTTCCATTTTTAGGAGCCACCGTTTGATGCCGAGGCCAGAGGCATAACCTGTTAGAGAACCGTCTGCACCGATGACGCGGTGGCAGGGGATGATGATGGCAATTGGGTTGCGATGCACGGCTTGGCCGACAGCTTGAGCCGAACGGCAGCCGATGCGTCGGGCAATCTCACCATAACTCACCGTCTGTCCGTATGCGATGGTCAGCAACTCATGCCAAACTTTTTGTTGGAACGGTGTGCCTTGTGGTTTTAGCGGAGGAATGAAGTCCGGTTTTTGTCCACTGAAGTAGCAGTCCAACCATCGACGTGTCTCGACAAAAGCTGAGAGATCGTGCTGTTCCTTCGTGAAAAGATGATTTGACAAACCTTCCGGAGGCACCGTGTCTTCCCATTTCGGCAAGTGCAAGGCGGTCAGCGATGTGCCATCACCTACCAAAGTGATGGTTCCAAGAGGTGAGTCATACAGTTCTTTTATCGACATAGCCTTCAACGTTTCCAAGCGCCAATCACTTCGCCAATATAAACAGTATGGATTCCAGCCTCAAAGCCGTCGTACCATTCTTTGGGTGTGGCATTGCGGAAATCGTTCTCCGTCTGATGCCAGGCTGTCATAATCTCGCATTCAATCACTGTTTTGGCTTCTTCATAATAAGGTGTTCCATGTTCCGTATAGGCCACATGCAGACCGAGGGCAGCGGCTTTGTCCCCATCGCGACCACTGTAACGCCCCATATACTGCCACACCTCGTCGTTGTCGAACAACATAATGGTAAAACGAGGATGACGTTCCATGAATTGGTAGGTATAGCGTGCCGGAGCGACATAAACCGTCACCACCGGGCGGTTGTGTCCGAGGTAGTTGCCGATGCCACCCCATCCGATGGTCATGGCGTTATTCTCAGTAGTATCGCCAGAGCATAAGACTGGGTTTTGGGTGAAGAAGGTAAAGCCATTGTCAGCAAAGTCCTTTTGCACATCAAAAGGTTTCAATTCGGTATTCATAGTCGATTCTTGTTGTTCTTGTTTGGTGTTTTGTTGTTCTTGATTGGTATTTTGCTGTTGTTTTCCACCGCAGCTAACCAGCAGTGTGGCGACAAGAATGATAAGTGGTACTTGCTTGAATTTCATAATATTTAATTTTATATTTTTATGGTAGATAACTATATATTATAACTTGATTCTTCAGCTGCTATGGGCACTTCGCTTTCTTGATGATAGAGGATGGGCTTACGTTTGTGTGTGTGGAGTTGCAGGAAAAAGTCGTTGAGTTGGAGTTCCACACGATTCATGGTTTCCTCCATGCGTTTTGGCTTGAGTTCGCATTCCCATACAACAAGGACTTGCCATCCATTTTCGTGCAGCACCTGGTAATTTCTCTGGTCACGCTCTTGATTTCGACGGATCTTATTCACCCAAAAGGCCCTATTCGTCTCTGGAATCCTACAGCATTCCGAGTTCTCAAAGCCCTCTTCTCCATTAGGAGAGGGGTTGGGGGTGAGGCCATGTCCATGCCAGAAGCATCCATTCACGAAGATTGCCGTATGATATTTCCGCATGACGATATCCGGTTTTCCTGGCACCGACTTCACATTGAGGCGGTAGCGATAGCCATGATGCCACAGCCATTGCCTGACCTTCAGCTCAGGTTTGGTGTTGCGGCTTCTGATTTGCGACATACAATAATGCCGCTGAGCAGGATTCATGATATCGGTCATGACAGAACGTGTAATTTATAAGGGGAGAAATCACTTTACGGTCTTGAGTGCAACAGAAGCGGCATCAAGCAAGGGTTGTGTTGACACTTCGCTGCCCACGGCGTGACGCATCCAGTGTTTCGGGGTCAGACGACCCACAGGATAGATACGCTCAATCTCGGCGGCCACCGACTTACCTTTCATCTGTTGTTCCAGCTGGAATTCGATGATATGACCGTATGGGTAGTTTGCCAGGTAGAGGGGCGAATCAATCATGTGACTATAGATGGCCAGAATGGGTGAGTCTTTTTCGCCAAGATATTGAGCATAGTATTTGTTCCAGACCTCTTGTGCTG
Organism: uncultured Bacteroidales bacterium; assembly: GCA_946402445.1. Lineage (GTDB taxonomy): Bacteria > Bacteroidota > Bacteroidia > Bacteroidales > F082 > Limimorpha. The sequence goes on along the minus strand of CAMIWN010000010.1, from coordinate 12,659 downwards.
TGCGGATGACCTGTTCCTTAAGCTGAGCCACTGTGGCATCAGGATGTTCATAGAGCCAACGCCAGCTGTACATATCGACAAGTGCCACTCCCATAATCTCGTAGCAACCCCAAAAGATGTCGAGTGTCTCCATAGCCTCGCGGGTCGGGTCATTGTTTTTGTAGCCCAAGAAGTCAAGGTCACGCACCTGGAACACGAAGGCGAGTGCTTCGGTAAAGGCAGTATTGGGAACACCTTTCATGATATAGTGATCCACATCGTGTAGGGTGATGGTCTGCTCGACGTTATGGCCGAATTCATGCACAGCGATGTTATAGCCTTTGTAATCCATGCCGTCCATGCCGATGCGGGTACGCAGACGGGCGTTGTCGGAACGCATGTTCGATTCCCAGGCATGACCGGCACCTCGTGACGGGTCAACGGTGATATGCGAGCAGATGAAGTCGTTCTTCTCCTGACTGAAACCCAACTGTTTCAAGATCGAGGGCATCCCTTTAGTGGCGAAAGCCTCGCGGTTAGGATAGAGCTTACGGGTCTGTGCCGAGAGGTCATCCTCGTTCAAGGTGCTACGGCTCTTGAATCCGTCGTACCAGATATCGAACGGCTCCAGCTTGCGTCCCATGCGCTGCTCAATAAGCTGAGCCACCTCACCTACCTGCGGAGAACTGCAAAAGGCATCGAACAGTTTCTCAATCTCGTCGAAACTCACCTCCATATCCTCATCGAAGGCGCGAGCGATGGCGGTAGGATACCCTGGATTGTAGCGGTCAACCTGCTGCATGGCGTGGAAATTATCGAGGAAATAGTGATAGCGTGTGTCGGGTTCCGCCTTCACACTGACCTCTTTACCATCTTTGGTGACCGTGTTGTCGTAAGGGTTCCAGTCATAGTCGGGGTTGTTGATGATACATTCAGGGATGCTTTGGTCGATGATACGGCGCATCACCTGATAGATCATACGTTGTTTGGCCAGTCCCTCCTCGCCTTTGTTGTAGTGGGTTTTCAGCTCATCGCGAAGTCCCCAGTGGGTGATCAGCGAGAGGTCGGGAAAGAGACGGTCACCCTTTTCGTTCAGCAGATGACCCATCTGGATGTTGTAGTTCGAGATGTAGTTATCGGCTGCTGAAAGCTGTGCCGACAGTGCCTGTTGGCATTCGGCGGGCATACGCGACGTGAAGACATCGCCCAGTCGGGCGTATGCCCATTGTTGGCGGCTCCAGTCCGCACCCAGGGTGTTCTTTTCTTCCAAGGTGTAGAAGGGGAAGTTCAACACCACGATGAACGCTATCTTCTGTTCAAACATGTCATCGGTGAAATGTGCCGAGGGGCTATAGGCGCCAAACAACTCATCGAGTGGAGTCGGTTCGGGGCCATCCACATGGATGGGGAGGTTAAGATCCACATTCATCTTGTTGAAGCATCCCCACAAGCTCTCGAAATTCCTTTCCAGCTGTGCCGCCATGCGCGCCCTTTCATCCGGGTCAGCCACGAAATTCTCCACACAGAAAGCCTCGAATTCAGCTGGAGTACCTTCGGCTTCCGTCCAGAAGGCCGCAGCCTGCTCCACGCCGCGTTTGATACGGTCTTTGACACCATCCACATCGGCATACTTGTCGCAGAGGGTTTTTATCGTTTTATCGACACCATTTTGATCGATACGGTTCATCGATGTCTCATGATTTTTGTTACAGCAAGCCGTCAGGCAAACTATCGTCGCTGCCAGCAATAAAGTCATCTGTTTTTTCATTTGTTTATGATTGTAGAATGATTTCATCGTGTTCTTAATGGATTCAAGTCTCTTAAAAACAATTTCTAACTTTTAATAGTTCCTTTTTCCGTATAGAATATCATCACGAACTTCTTGATTACCAGATAAAAGGCAAAACCTTGTATTTCACCCGTTGTTTATATTCGCTGTAGCCTTCCAGTCCTTGTTCCAAGACCGCTTCCTCGTTACGGATACGTTTGGCTATCAATGGGATATAGAGCATCATGATGGCAAAAGAGATGGGTGAAGCCAGCACTAAGGGCATCATCAGGAAGAGGACGGTGGTAGCCATATACATCGGGTGACGAACCACACCATAGAGGCCTGTGTCGATGACTTTTTGGTGTTCCTGCACCTCGATGGTGCGTGAGAGATAGGTGTTTTCGCGCAAGACTTCAGCATAAAGTCCATAGCATAGCAGGAAGAGCGCGGCAGCCACCCAAACCACCCAGTTGGGAAGCACACACCATTGGAAGCGCCAGTTGAGGCCAGCCACGACAAAAGCCGCGATAAACAGCAAACCTGATAAGGCAACAACCGTCTTTTGTTCCTTCTCTTGTTCTTTGGCGTTCAGCCGTTTACGAAGCAGTTCCGGGTTTTTGACCATCATGACAAGACCAGCGATGAACATAGGGATAAACAGGACGCCCATCAATAGCCAGCCCTGCCAATAGTGGAATGACCCGGCGGGAAGGAAGACCAGCGTTCCCAACAGGATGACCCCAAGAAAAAACTTGGTGAAAGCTTGAAAGAGTAAGTTTGATTTCATTCGGATGAGAATTGATGACACAAATTTATAAAATAAATCATCATCGACACCTTATTGCCATACAATAAAGTGCCTCGATTCTCGTTATCTATCTATGAAACAACTTGTTACTTCTGTATTTCTGGCCATATTTGGGATATTGTTCCTAATGGGTTGCCAATCTCAAAAAGCGATTATTCAGGGACCTGAGGGCAAGATTGCTTACAAAATCACCTTGCCTGATGGATTCGACACAACGACAGAACAATGTCCGATGGTAATTCTGATGCATGGCATTTTTTCCAGCAAGGACTATGGTCCCATGCCACAGTTGGCGAAAGGCCTTGCTGAAGCCGGCATTGCCTCTATCCGTTTCGATTTCAACGGACACGGCAAGAGTGACGGACGCAAGCAGGACATGACCATTGAGAAGGAGCTGGCTGACGCGAAGGCTGTTTGGGACTATGTGCAGCGCTTGCCATACGTGAATGGAGTAGGTTTGTTAGGCCACTCGCAAGGCGGTGTCATCGCTTCGATGGCCGCTGGAAGGCTATCCGCGGAAAGCTTAGCATCGTTTGGTGAGAACAAAAAGTCAGCTGATGAGAACAAAGCCCTGGCTAATAAGAACGAGACACCGTTAGGTGTGGTGTTGATTGCTCCGGGTTCAGTTATCAAGGAAGCCTGTCAAGGCGGCAAGTTCTTCAATGCCACCTTCGACCCCAAGGATCCGCCAGAGTACATCCGCTGTTGGGGGCTCTATAAGCTGGGTAGAGAATACCTCGTCACTACCCAGCAGCTCGACATCTTTGGCACTTCGGCTGCGTACAAGGGTCCAGTGCTCCTCCTCCACGGCGACCGTGACGGCATCGTGCCGATGTGGTGCAGCGAGCGATATTTAGAGGCTTACGGTTCCCATGCCACACTAAAAGTGATTGAAGGCGAGAACCACACCATCACCCGGCGCAGGAAACAGGTTGTTGGTGCGACGGTGGAGTTCTTCAAGGAAGTGTTTCAGAAAACCTAACAATGCTTTTGCCCTTTCAGGGCGTTGCCCCTTCGGGGCGGCACTTGGGAGCTTCAAGATAGGCATTCAAAAACCGCTCGGCGAGGCTATTGGGGCGGATGTTCTTCTGTGCTTCCGCTGGCGTGAACCATTGATAGGAATCGATTTCCCTGTTGGGAGAAAGCTCGCTGGCATCTTTCACGAAGGCCGTGAAGTTACACATCAGCGTGTTCGATGGCTCAAAGAAGCTGGTGCGGTTGAACTTGATATGACTCACCGTCATCCCTGTCTCTTCCTTGATCTCGCGGCCCACAGCATGTTCCAGTTGTTCGCCTCTGTTTACATAGCCCGCCACAAGGATGAAGAAGGGGCGGCCATACTGTTTGATCAGCAGGATCTCCCCTGTTTGTTCGTTGATGACAATCATGCTCACCGCCACGTTATACATGGGGAAGCGGAATTCCTGGCAATGAGGGCAGAAAGGCACGATGCCCTCCCCTTCCAGTTCCTTCTCTATAAGCGGTGCTCCGCATTCAAAGCAATGTTTTTGGATCATAGTGTTATCTATTGATTGTGGCAGGAACACGAAAAACGGGTGACATCATCGCAAAGAGAACGATGCGGTACAGCGGATATCGTTGACAGAAGCGCCAAACAGCACTTTATAAGCTCCACGAGCCGTCTCCCAAGAAGCAGTAGCTTCGTTAAATGAAGCAAGCTCATAACGAGTCACCTTCATGGTCAACGTCTCCGATTCACCGGGAGCAAGAACCTTGGTCTTGGCAAAAGCCTTCAGTTCGCTGGCAGGCTTTTCTAACCCACCCGAAGGAGCGGAAACATAGAGTTCCACCACCTCACGACCCGCCACCTTACCCGTATTGGTCACAGTGACAGTAGCTGTGAAGCCCTCTTTATCGGTTTTCACCTTAGGTTTGCTGTATTCGAACGTGGTATAACTTAAGCCGTATCCAAAAGGATATGACACTTCGACGTTGCGGGTTTGATAGTAGCGATAACCGACCCAGATATCCTCTTCGTACTCGGTGAAATCAACATTTTTTCTTTCACCGTTCCTGCCCGACATATCCCAACGATAGGGAAAGTTTTTAGCCGAGGGAACATCCATGTAACTAATGGGGAAAGTCATAGGCAGTTTCCCCGACGGGTTCACCTGGCCTCGAAGCACATCGGCGACGGCATGGGCACCTTCCTGGCCAGGCGACCAAGGCAAGACGATGGCATCTGTCAGTGATTTCCATGAAGCTGTCTCAATCACCCCGCCGACATTCAACACCACCACCACACGTTTGCCTGCGGCGTGAAAGACAGTACTGACGTTCTGTACCAGCATCCTCTCTATGGCCGTTAACTCAAAGTCATCATGATAAGGTCGGTCAGCACCTTCGCCCGCGTTGCGTCCCAGCACCACCACAGCCACGTCGTTATGCTGAGCCTGTCGTTCGATGGCCCTGATAGGAATCTCCACTTCGGGGAGTTTCCTATTGGAGACACGGCCACGTTCCATCTGATCGACAGCTCGTTGCGCCTCACAGCTTTTGAGATAGAAGTCTGCAAGATGCTCATCTAACATGAAACCCGCCTCGGTCATAGCCTCTTGCATGTTGACGATATACTCGGTGTGGACTTCGCCCGATCCCGTGCCGATACCCACAAAATCCACTGAACTGATGCCATAGAGCGCCACCTTCTCGTTGCCTTGAAGAGGCAGTGTCTGGTTCTCATTGCGCAGCAACACGATAGATTGCTCAGCGGCATGGCGTGCCACCTTAGCATGGGCCTTCAAATCAGGGTGGTTAGAGAAGCTATACTTTTTGTAATGAGGTGTTTTAACGATATATTGCAGCATCCGTCGCACATTACGATCCAGTTCCTCGTGGCTGATCTCCCCATTTTCCACCGCTGCCATCAAACGTTCAATCTCCTTAGCGCGTCCTGGCATCATCAGGTCATTACCAGCTTTGGCAGATTTCACGGTGTTATCTTTGCTACCCCAGTCAGTCATCACGATGCCGTCGAAGTTCCATTCGTCACGAAGCATGGTGGTGAGCAACCATTGACTTTGTTGGGTGTATTCGCCGTTGAGTTTGTTGTATGACGACATCACCGTCCAAGGATGACCTTCTTTGACAGCGATTTCGAAGTTCTTGAGATAAATCTCACGGAGTGCTCTTTCGCTGATACGAGCATCGTTCTCTAGACGATTGGTTTCCTGATTGTTAGCTGCATAATGTTTCACCGAGCAACCCACTCCATTTGACTGGACACCACGCACGTAGGCGGCAGCGATGCGACCCGAAAGCACAGGGTCTTCGGAGAAATACTCAAAGTTACGTCCACAGAGCGGGTTACGATGGATGTTCATGCCCGGGGCGAGCAACACATCCGCTCCATATTCCAACACTTCGTTACCCATCGACTGAGTCATCTCCTCCACCATAGCTGGGTCCCATGAGCTAGCGATCAGCGTTCCGACGGGAAATCCCGTGCAGTAAAACGTCAGGTCAGTATCCTCACGGGTGGAGCTGATGCGAAGACCTGCGGGACCATCGCATAGCACCGTCGCTGGGAGTTTAAAACGAGGTATGGCACGAGTATAGCCCGCAGCTCCCGGTAACGTGATTTCAGCATATCCATTACCAACCAGCAGGGTGCATTTTTCCTCTATAGTCATGGCATTCAGTGTCTTTTCGATCCATTCGTTTTCCGTCTGTGCCCAAACATGATTGGCTATTGCAGTGAGGGTCATGAGTAAAATGAAATAGTGTTTTTTCATAGTTAGTATCATATATAATTATTTATTATATTTATGTAGTTAAAGTATTTATAAAACTCATAAATAAGGGATGAGGTTGAAGTACTGTGCTGGAGTACTCTGGGTGGAACTGGGTACCGATAAACCAGCGGTGTGTTGGAATCTCTACAATCTCCACCAAGTCGCTCTCGGGATTGGTACCAACGCACATCATACCGTTTTGCTCGTATTGATCTTTGTATTGGTTGTTAAATTCATAACGATGGCGGTGACGTTCGCTAATCTGTGATGTGCCATAGATGTCGGCAACGCGGCTGCCTTCACGCAACTTACAGCTATAGGCACCCAGACGCATGGTGCCGCCTAAGTTGGTCACCGATTTTTGTTCTTCCATAAGGTCAATCACGTTATGCGGGGTATGGGCATCCATCTCACTTGAGTTAGCGTCATGATAGCCCAACACGTTACGGGCGAATTCGATGACCATCATCTGCATTCCAAGGCATACGCCGAAGGCAGGCAGGTTGTGTGTCCTTGCATACTCCACAGCGAGAATCTTACCTTCGATGCCACGTTGTCCGAATCCTGGGCAAATCAAGATCCCTGCTACCCCGGATAGTTTTTCAGCAATGTTTTCTTTGGTGATATGCTCACTATTGATAAAGTCAATCTTCACTTTCACGTGGTTATAAATACCGGCTAAAATCAGGCTCTCACGAATGCTCTTGTAGGCATCCTGAAGGTCGTATTTACCCACCAATCCCACATGAACCTCTTGAGTGGCGGTACGCTGTAGTTCCAGGAAGCGGTGCCAACCCTCCATCTTTGGAGTTTCGCCAACAGGAATTCCGAACTTGCGCAACAACGCGGCATCGAGTCCCTGACGTTGCATGTTGACAGGTACTTCGTAGATGCTTGGCAGATCTTCGCTTTGCACCACACATTCGAGGTCAACGTTACAGAAAGAGGCTACCTTTTGGCGGATGCTGTCGGAGAGGTGTTTTTCCGTACGCAGCACCAACACGTCAGGCTGAATACCAGCGCTTTGCATTTCCTTTACGGAATGCTGTGTGGGTTTAGTCTTGAGTTCGTCAGCGGCTCTCAGGTAAGGCACGTAAGTGAGATGCACGCTAACGGCGCGGTTGCCCAGCTCCCATTTCAGTTGTCGGATGGCTTCCAGAAACGGGGCCGACTCGATATCGCCAATAGTGCCTCCAATCTCAGAGATGACAAAATCGACCGGGTCGTCATGCATGATACGACGTTTGATTTCATCGGTGATATGCGGCACCACTTGGATGGTTTTGCCGAGATAATCGCCATGTCGTTCCTTGTCGATAACCGCCTTGTATATTTTTCCGGTAGTCACGGAGTTAGCTCGGGTAGTACGGATGCCTGTGAAACGTTCATAGTGGCCCAAGTCGAGGTCGGTTTCCATCCCGTCAACGGTCACATAGCACTCGCCGTGCTCGTAAGGGTTGAGTGTGCCTGGGTCGATGTTGATATAAGGGTCAAATTTCTGGATGGTGATGGTATAGCCGCGCGCTTGCAGCAGCTTTCCGATACTGGCTGAGATAATGCCTTTACCCAAGGAGGAAACCACGCCTCCTGTCACAAAGATATAGCGAGTCATAATCATTTAATTATGTGGCAAATATAAAAAAAATTAATCCGCTACCATCTGTTTGATTAGAAAATACCACCCTTCAAACTAGTAATGCCATTTTTCCAGTCTCTGTCATCAGTCCTTGGCGTTCCAGTTCCAGACAGCGGAGGATGTTACGTTCTGTCTGATGATTTTCTTCCAGCCAGGGGCGTAGAGCCTTGCGGTCATCAGATGTCATAAGTCGTTGTATCTCCATGTCAAAATTCTCCTTTGCGAATAGTGGCAACCAACTCATCGCTGATGTTATTGCCCAGTTGGCGACAGACATCCTGGCTCCATTGCTGGGCCACCATGATTAGGTGAGCGGTTAAAGGGAAGAGGTTAGAAGTTAAAGGGGAGGTATTAGAGGTTAAAGGTGAGAAGTTAGCGGTTGAAGGTGAGAAGTTAGCGGTTGGCAGAGGGGATTGTGACGCGATGATTTTTGCATAGATATAACCCGCGTTGAAGTTGTCACCAGCACCGACCGTGCTGACGGTCTCGATGGGCTGAACAGGATACGTCTCACAGCCGTTGGGCGTATAGACCCGAATGGGGAGGGCACCGTTGGTAAGGATCAGTGTGTGAGGGCTGGGATTGGAAGTGTTGTGAGGCCAATGACTACTCACTCTTTGGTAGATGGCGTCAGCGTCGTGGAGACCGTACAGGTAGCCGAAATCCTCCATCGACCCACGCACCACATCCGCCAGACTCATGTTCTCCTCGATGTTCGGCATCACCTCAGGCAGGTCGGCGATATGGTTCTTACGGAAGTTGACATCATAATAAAGCCAGGCACCCGCTTCGTGCGCCTTACGCAGCAAGCCACCCACCACAGGTCGGATGACAGGGTTGATGGCGAAGAACGAGCCGAAGAGCACCACATCATCCTTCTTGAACTCGGGTAAAGGGCCATCCAGCGACACCGAGGCATGATCCTTATAGAACACATATTGCGCATCGTTGTGTTCATCCAGAAATGCCAGCGACAGATACGACTTGACCTGCTCGTGACGGCAGACATATTCCGATGACACGCCATTCTCTTTTAGATAGTTGCATATCATATCACCCACTCGGTCGCCTCCCACTTCTGTCACCATGGCGCAGGGTATGCCAGCCCGTCCAAGTGAGACGATGCTATTGAACGTGGAGCCTCCAGGGACCGCTTTTAGGGGTTGGTCGTTTTTGAAGAGGATATCGAGGACGGTTTCACCGATGCCGAGGACGCGGTTTGTTGTCATATTACACTTTGTTAAGTTCTTCCAATAAAGCTCTACGTTGGGGATAGGTTTTGCGAAGCGTATCTATCAGGTCATTAGCAACTTGTCTTTCTCCCAACTTGATGATTTTTCGTATGTATCGGCATGCTGTTTGATAATGGTCACGCCCCATATTGTGACTCATATATTCTAAGATGCGTTTTGCATACAGTTCGGCCAATTGATCGGGATGCCGTTGGGTGAAATAGGATTCATAATATTCAACGGATTGTAAAAACGGCAACCCACAAACCAACTCCCAAAGTTGATCCCAACGCTCCTCTTTAATAAGAATCTTTGCCACCAAGTCAGAATGATATCCATGACCTTTAGCTTCAATATCATGAATTAGCTGGTCAACAAAGTCGTTCCATTGATCAGGTTCGACATGTTGTTTTAGAATTTGATAATAGTCTTGCTGTGGTTGGTAATAATTTATCAGCAAATATCGAGCATATTCAATGATTTTTGGGGTATCCTTTTGGGCCAATGCGATTATCAACAACCAGTCATACCATTCCATGGCAAGTCCTGGATATTGTTTCATATCCTTTTTCACCCCATCCATGGCTAGCTTGATGGCCGAATCGAACTCTTTCTGCATTATGGCTTTTTTGATGGCTACTCTTCGGAGTTCTGGATTGTCCAACTTTTGCTGTACATAAGCATCAGCTGCCTCGTCTCCACTTGTTAATACAAGTAGCCTATATTTGACTAGTTGCAGTTGTCTTTCTTCGAATTCTTCCGAATAGCCTTTGGGCTCGTGATTTTGTTCTTGCTCAACAAGTGACAACAAAGCATCATACTCTTTTTCGGTACGAGCTGTTGCCATGGCGAGCCACATAATATCGATATGCCAGTCCCACCCTTTGAAGGTATGTTTCTCAAAATGATTGAGGCAGAAGTCGAAAATTTCTTTGCGAATCGGTTCAGGAGCGTCATCGTCGCTGCCCATTTCGCGCAGCAAATCATAAGCCATGGTGATGCAGTCGCCGAGCACCCCGCTGCTATCGTCGATCTCATTAAGTGCCGGGATTAGCACTTCCATTGCAGCAAAAAAGACATATAAAGCATTTTGATAGTTATGATGTTCGAATGCTTTATAAGCGGCGTCCAACATCTGTTCAATGGATTGTCCCATAACCCGGGCGCTTTGCCAATCCACAAAGCCATACCTGCCTTTTGCCGATTTCAGAATAGCTTTCATCTGTTTGGCATAGAAATCCTTGGAAATGTTGTCATTATATTGTTCCAATGCCATCATGATACGATTTCGAAAGGCCGTATTATTAGACGCTTCTTCTTGAATCAGGGTAACAAGTTCCTCTTTTGAGGCTTTGGTCAACATTTCATTGATTTGTTCCGCAATGGTTTTGCGTTTTTTCCCCGTTGCTGTTTTTGATGCGGCTTTGGATTTGGTTTTTGTTTGTTTTTGATTCAGTTGCAGCTGGTCTTCTTGCAGTTTAAAGATGACAGCGGCCACATGTTTGCAAACAGGACCTTGGTCGTAGGGGCAGTCGCACACATATTCCGTTACCACATTGTTTTTGACGGTCAGCTGAACCGTATAATCCTCAGTTCCTTCCACCACAGCCTCGTAGGTATTGGGCGACACTTCGTCCAGCTGTTGAACGAGTCCTTTTTTGTAATAAGACAGTCCACGTTTGAGGATTTTCTCATCGATGATTTGTTCGAATTGGTCTAGGGGGATTTGCATGGGGAGTAAGATTTATAAAGTTAAAATTCACATTTTATACCTAATAATGAGCTTTTGGAATATTGATCTGTAGTCTTTCATAAACTCTGTTTTGGCTTTAGGTTAGATAATCTTGCAATTCTATACCTGTCTTGAAGATGGGCGTACCTGGCGCAATGTCATCCGTGGCAATTGCATCAGTAATGATTTTTGAAATGTCAATGCGCTGTGAAAGATGTACTTCTTCGTCAAAAACAAAACAGAAATAATTACCTTCAGGATTTGGATATAATGCTTGACGCATGCGTTCTTCACTCATCGTAGCATGATGATGGACATGGAAAACTCTATATTTATTATTGTTTTCTTCACCATCTCTATACAAAACCACAAATTTCACGTCTAAACCTGCGAGATAAGTTGGTGGCAATGCTCCTTTACGAGGTTCTTCACCACGACGTTTCAGTCTGACGTTGTACAAGTTCGTTCCCTTGTCGTTATTGCCCATAATCCAAGCCAGCTGTTCGTCGGAATGGTAACAGCCGATAAGGAAATGACTGTTTGGATATCGTTGGATATGATGAATGGTAAGAAGCGAAGGCGTTGTTGCGATTGCCGCTGGTTGAATGACTGGTTCCAAAATCATTCTTGGGTCAGTTCCCAAAGAGCATTCTTTGTAATAGAAACCAGTCTCTATTAAAGCTAACACCAAATCATTTTCATCGTTGTATTTTTTATCATTATCCAAAGCCAATGAATAATATTCTTGAGGCCCATCAATATTATAGGGTGCAAACACTTTCCCTAACAATTGTTGGAAATTTTCTTTCAAGAACTCCTCGGCATTGATGCTTTCGCGAGGGGTCATGGCATAGAACTTATATTGATTTTTGAGTACAACTTTGATGTTTTCCCGAAAAGCTCTTCTGATTTCTTGTGTGCGTTCTCCTGCACCTTGTACATAGCACGCTAGTACGAACAAGAAGTTGATGTTGTATGTTTGCAGAATGAGCGTGTCGCGGTCAAAAAGCCGGTTGTCAAAATGATACGAGGTTCGATAATTTTTCCCTTCAATCGGAACTAATTGCAAGTTGGCGTCGCTATAGTTATTCAGCTGGTCGGCTTGCAAGTGGCCTCTAATAAAGAAATTCGGGGTAATGTTATAGCCTTCGGTAGTGTTGTCCCGATATTGCAGGTTCTCTGCCTCAAACTCTTGAGGCCTGCTGTTGAAGAAATCGATATTGTATTGGATGACGTTCTTGGCGTATGTGAACTGCTTGTAGATGGAATTCGGACCGATGTCATTCTCATCCTTGTAGTATTTACTATCGCCAATGAAATAGATTTGTTTCTTGTCTTCTATCAGTGAGTTATCGCGGTAGATATGATCAATTATTTTGCCATCTTTTTGCTCTTTCAGTCCCCCGCGTATATCACTGTCGCCAATGAGCGAGTCGATCATATCTTCAAAAACAAGGTTGAACTCACGAACCAACATAGCTTGTTCATCGTCATTGTCTTTACTTTGGACATATTGCGATTGCTCGAAGAAGGTAAAGAGCAGGTTCCACAACTGCACCATCTCGTCCGTGAAGTACTTGCGGCGGTTTTGACGGAGCATACGAACGCCTTTCCCACTGTCTATCATGGATTGGATGGTCTCGGGTTTGAGCAAGTCGTATCCGAATGCCAGACGGACATTGAACTTGAATTCCTGAGCGAGATAATTCAGTACTGAGTAAAACAACACAATCAGCTCTTCATCGA
>CAMIWN010000009.1:0-84169 GCA_946402445.1 uncultured Bacteroidales bacterium | reverse complement strand
TGCCCGTCGGCATGTATTTCATCAGCGTGGGCGAAACGACTCAGAAATTCGTGAAACAATGAAAACAAAAAACATAATCATTTGCTTGTTTTTGTCGTTGGCAATCCTTACGACCTGCCATAACAAGACAAGTTATTTCCGAGAGGCTGAGGCTTGCCTTGAACAAGGGCGCCAACACATCGCCGACCAGCAGACGGAGGCTGCCGCACAAAGCCTAAGCCATGCCCTGCTCGTCATCGATCGCTGTGACCTATCAAATCCCGAGGTACAACGCCTGAAAGGTCTTATCGAAGACAACCTCGGCTTCGCCTACTGGAAACACGAGCTGTTCGACGAAGCCCTGCCCCTCCATGTCGATGCAGCTCAACTGTTTCGCGATTTGGGTAATGACACCTTGTTGATGAACGCCTTGCGCAACTGTGGTCGCACTACAGCCTCAATGGGCGACATCAATGCGGCACAACAGCACTATTGGGAAGCCTTGCAACTCGCCAAAACACTGAGCGACACAACGATGGAAGGTGAACTGCTTTTGGACTTGAGCCTCGACGTGCTGATGGCAAAGGAAGACTATGGGCAGGTGATAGAGCACGTCAGTCAGGCGTTGGCCGAAGGCGCCGATGCCGACGCTTGCCATCTGACGTTGGGCTTGGCAAATTACTATCTGTCGCACGACAGCCTTGCCATCACCCACCTCAACGAGGCCACCCACAGCGCTAAAGCAGGCGTCCGGATGTCGGCCTACCAGAGCCTTTATTACCTCTACCAGTTTGCCGGCGACTACCCAAAAGCCCTCGAATGTCACGAGCTTTTCACCGAAAACATGATGCTGGCCGACCGCGAACACCGCAGCGAACAAGTGCAACGCATCAAGGCGGAATACGATCTCCAAATGCAGAAAAACAACCTCGAAGCGGAACAAAAACTGAAAACCATAACCCTTTATCTTATCCTTGCCCTGTTGGTGGTCTTTTTGGTGACCGTTTTAATGGTATTCCGCCAAAAGACCTTGAGTGCCAAGTTGAAAACAGAAGAGAACAGGAACCAAATGGAAATGAAGCTGAAAAAAAACAAAGTTTATGTCACAGCCCTGGCTCTCAGTGAACAAATCACGGCAAATACCCTTGACTTCAACATTATAGAAGATGAATGGGACAATTACATAGAGCTTATCGACATGGTCTATGGTGGTTTTACCAAGAAATTGCTGGAACAATACCCTACTTTGAATAAGAACGATTTGCAAATCTGCGCTCTCACTCGTCAAGGTTTCAGCAACCAAGTCATCTCCATTCTGATGAACATACAAACCGCCTCCTATGCCCGCCGCAAATCTCGCATCAAGCAAGAAAAGATGAATGGCTTGCAAGATGACAGGAGTTTTGAAGAGATTATTAGTTCATTATAAATCAACAAATTAAGTTATTCACAAACTTGTGTTTCACAACTTTGTGAATCACAAGCTTGTGAAATACCAAATATTGTGTTATCTTTGCCGAAAAATTTCTGGTTATGGACAAACCATTTATTTTCGGCGTGCCAGTAGATGACAACCATTTTATAGGTAGAGAGGATGAAATACAGCGTCTTTCTACTAACTTCAAATACGGAGTCAATACCATTTTAATATCACCTCGCAGATGGGGCAAAACCTCATTGGTGAACAAGGTGGCGGCAGCTGTTGCCTCAAAGAAACTAATCGTGGTGAAAACGGATGTGTTTTCCTGCCGTAATGAATACGATTTCTATAACACGGTTTCAGCGGCTGTGTTAAAACAAACCGCTTCTAAAATAGAGGAATGGAAAGATTTGACTAAAGGTTTTGTTGAACGGCTGGCCCCAAAAATCTCCCTATCGCCTGATCCCGTTTCTGATTATTCCATTTCTTTGGGAATCACGCCTAAGACTCATACTCCTGAAGAAGTGTTGGAGCTTCCTGAGAAAATCGCTCAAAAAAAAGGATGCCATATCATTCTGTGTATTGATGAATTTCAACAAGTGGGAGAATTCCCGGATTCGTTGAGTGTTCAAAAACGAATGCGTACGGCATGGCAACATCAGAAAAACGTGTCTTATTGTCTATATGGTAGTAAGATGCACATGATGACCAACTTGTTCCAAAAGAAGAGCTATCCTTTTTATAAATTCGGTGAGTTGCTGTATCTGAAGCCCATCCCCTTAAAGTATTGGACGGTCTATATCTCCAGTCGGTTTGAAAGCCAAAAGAAACATATCTCAGACGAGCTTATCCGTCGCTTGTGTGAAAATGTGGAATATCAGTCATCTTACGTACAACAGCTGGCTTACAGCACCTTGGTGCTGACAAAGAAAACGGTTACTGATGCGATTCTTGATCAGGCAATGGAGGATTTAGTGAATCAAAATTCAGGCATCTTTATCGAACAATTAAACTCACTGACTACCTATCAGATGAATTTCCTTAGGGCGGTATTGTCGGGTGTGAGCCGTGGTTTCGGAGAGAAAGTTGTTCGTGATAATTTTGACTTAGGCGTGCCTTCAAATATCACTCGGCTGAAAAAAACGCTTATAGATAAGGAGTTGGTTGAGATTACCGAAAATGGTATGATTATCGGCGACCCTGTTCTCCGTATTTGGTTGAAAAAAATATTATAAAAAATGAAACGAACCTTTTTAGCTATCCCTATCGCTGTCGGGGCGGATTATCCCGCTCTCGTGCAACGTCTCCAAAAAAATCTGGAGCATGAACGCCGTAATATCAACTGGTGCAAGACTGACCAGATTCACCTCACCCTGAAATTTGTAGGCGATACCCCCGACCAAGATATCCCCAAAATCATTGAAGCTTGCCAACAGGTGGCCCAAAGGCATCAGCCTTTCACCATGGACTTCAACAGAACGGGCATCTTCGGAAGTAACCACTCACCAAGGGTACTGTGGATGGGCATGAGCAACGAACCTAAGGCACTCTATGACCTGGAAGAGGATGTCCTCGATGCCTTTGATGACCTCGGCTATCTCCGCGACCGGCAGAACTTTGTGCCGCACCTCACCGTGTGCCGTATCAAACAGCTCATCGACAAGCCTTTCTTCCAGCAAGTTTATCAAGGTATTGAACAGAAGACCTACCTCCATGCTGATGTCAAAGAAATCGTCTATTTCCAGAGCTTTCTCCAGCCTACCGGCGCCTTCTATAAAGCCTTGAAACGCATTCCTTTGGGATAACTTCTATGAATCATCGTGCCGACGACGATTAAAATAGGATAGATCTCCAGTCTGCCTAACAACATCAGCAGTGTGCTGAATAACTTCAAAATCCATGACAACCCCGCATAGTTGCCCATGGATCCCACCTCGCCGAAACCTGGCCCCACATTGCCGATACAAGCGACAGAAGCAGAGAGTCCTGTTTGGAAATCCATGCCGGAAAACATGTAAACCACCGCCCCAAGGCCAGCTATCAGCAGGTAAAACATGATGAAGGTCATGACAGTGCTGATGTCGTCTTCCTTTTTCGTGTGTCCCGCGATTCTGATATAATCATATTTGTTAGGATCGTTAAGCGAACGAAACATCTCCTTGCAGCCTTTCATGGCTTGCCAGACACGGTCAATCTTGATGCCACCCGAGGTGGAGCCGGAACAGCCGCATACCAACGAGCCAATGATGAGGATGCCTTTGCATAATGGAGGCCATAGGTTGGTGTCGGACGTGGCGAATCCCGTGGTCGTAGCAATGGAGCTTAGCTGAAAAGCCGACACCCGGAAAGCCTCACCCCAGGAATCAACGGTGTCCGTGTTCACCAAGTCGATGCTGAGTATCATTGCACCCAAGAACAAGGCCGCTATAAAAAACCTTACAAGGCTGGTGTTGAAGATGTTGCGTCGATTGCTGCCATTGGGCCAAAACGTGGAAAACAACAAGCTGAAGTTAATAGCAGCCAACAACATAGAGACAATCAAGATGGCCTCGATGACTGGGCTGTCAAAAAAAGCTACACTGTTGTTTTTGGTGCTGAAGCCACAGGTGCTACACGCCGACATGGCATGTGTGGCCGCGTCAAACCAGCTCATGCCGGCAACATGCAGGGAGAAAAACGAAATCAAGGTCAAAGCTACATAGACCGTCAAAATCCTGTAAATGAACTGCTTTCTGCGTCCCTGATAAAATTCCTTGGCAATCGTCGATAACTCCATGCCTGCCATGATGGAACGATGGTCATCGTTCGCTGTAATCACAATGGATATCAACGAGACCACCCCGACACCACCAATCCATGAAGTGGCAATCCTCCAAAACAATATGCCTTGTGGTACCGCCTCGATATCGTTCAAGATAGAGGCTCCCGTGGTTGTGAACCCCGACACGCTCTCAAACCAGGCATTCACCACCCCGAACTCATGACCATATAACATAAACGGCAACGCCCCAAACAAGCATGACGCCACCCAGCATCCTGTGACAATGAAATACCCATTGGTGATGCTGATCTTCCGCGTCGGCTTCGTGGTTAACAGACAGACAAGCCCACAGGCCAATGTGAGGCCCCCAGAGATGACCAATGGATAAAAACCATCGTCACAGTGATTGAAAAACGACACTACCGCTGAAATGAGAATGAGTATAAATAGGGCTATTAAGGAAAAACCAATGAATCGTATCGTGATAGTCAGTGTTCTCATGCTTTTTTGTTGAAATCGCAAAAATATTTAGGCTTTTTTTATTGTTCAATATAATATTATCTATCTTTGTATTGATAAAAATCAATAATCAATGACATTACAACAGTTGGAATACATTGTGGCAGTGGACGAATATCGTTATTTTGTCAAGGCTGCCGAGGTGCTTGGCGTGACCCAATCCACGCTTAGTTTGATGATTCATAAAGTTGAGGAGGAGCTTGATATCACCTTGTTTAACCGTGACACGCATCCTGTGGAAGTCACGGAAATCGGGAGAAAAGTCATCGACAAGGCTAAGATAGTCCTGTACCATGCAAAACAGTTGGTGGAGCTTACTCGTTCGGAGAAGATGCTGTCTTCAGGTTCTTTGCATGTTGGCATGATCTCCACGGTGGCGCCTGTCTTGATGCCCGGGATGTTCAAATATTTGAAAAATTTCTATCCCGAAGTCAAGATGCAAGCCCAAGAAATGGGGTCTGCTTCCATCTTTGACCATTTGAGGAAGGCTGAAATCGACATGGGGCTTGTCACGGGTCCCGTTAACGACAAGGAACTTCTTGAGCTTCCCTTGTTTCATGAGCGTTTTTTTGCATTTGTCACCGCTGGCGAGTCCGGCTCGCTCACGGGTTCCATCCAGCGATCTGAGTTGCGTAACTATCCTTTGTGGGTGATACGTGACGGTGTCCGTTTGCTCGAGAAAAACACCATCACCACGGATGCGCGTTACACATACGAGGAGATGTATGAAGGTGGACGTGTCGGCATCTTGATACAAGTTGCCAACGAAAACGGCGGTGTCACTATTGTGCCGGAGACTCATATCCGTTTTCTCACGGAAGATATAAGAAGCCACCTGTGTCCAATCGTCAATCCCGTGCCACAAAGAATCATCAGTTTGGTCATGCGCA
This sequence comes from uncultured Bacteroidales bacterium, assembly GCA_946402445.1. Lineage (GTDB taxonomy): Bacteria > Bacteroidota > Bacteroidia > Bacteroidales > F082 > Limimorpha. The sequence continues at coordinate 78,600 of CAMIWN010000009.1, read as the reverse complement.
AGGACTATATCCATGAAAAGATGATGAACATTGTTGTCAACGCAGTGAAATCATGTGTCCCTGCCGAACAGTATGAACCTCTGCTGAAAGCTGAATACATAAAATTGTAGTTTTTTGAAGGTTTTCAGCGAAGCTATCACTAAAATGTCTATCTTTGCATACGACTCGATGAGTCACTTCATTCAAAAATCATAATCCTAAATTATAATATAATGGAAATCAGAAAATTAGAGCAAATGTTCGAGGTTTTGCGCAGCAAACCTAAGAAACGTCTTGTGGCCGCTTACGCCAACGACGACCACACCATCTGTGCAGTGAATGCTGCCGTGAAAGAAGGTCTTATTGACGCCACCCTCATTGGTGACCAAGCAGTCATTGCGGAGGTGTGCAAAGCCGAAAACATCGACATCAACAGCTTCAAAGTCATCCATGAGCCTGTGGATGTGAAGGCTGCCGCCATGGCCTGCGACCTTATCAATGCGGGCGAGGCCGACATCCTCATGAAAGGTCTGTTGCCCACCGACAAGTACATGCGCGCCATCCTCAACAAAGAACGTGGCCTCTGCCCACCCAACGTCACGCTGGCTCACGTTGCCGTCATTGAGAATCCTAACTATCACAAACTGATGGTGGCCTCCGACTGTGCCATCATCCCGTTGCCCGACTTGAAACAGAAGCAGACTTTGCTCAAGTATGTCACTGACGTGGCAAAGAAACTCGGTGTCAGCTGCCCCAAGGTGGCCATGATCACTGCCACGGAACAGATGAGCGCGGGCATCCCTGCTTGTGTTGATGCTGCCATCATTGCCAAGATGAATGAACGCGGCCAGATCAAGGGTTGTGTCGTGGAAGGCCCCATCTCCCTCGACCTCGCTACCGACGCCGAAACAGCTGCCATCAAAGGCATGAAGAGCCCTGTGGCTGGCGACGCCGACTGCCTCGTGTTCCCCAACCTCGAGAGCTCCAACGTGTTCTACAAGTGCTGCACCAAGTTCGACAAGAGCGAAGTCGGTGCCATGCTCATGGGCGCCAGGGTACCTTGTGTCCTTAGCTCACGCGGCGACACCTCCAAGACCAAACTCTATTCCATCGCCCTCGCCGCTCTTATGGCTTAGAAGCTGTTTTGATTTTTTTCGAGCTTATTTGAGAGGGATTTTTGAGGATGATTTTTCTGTTGAGCGAACGACGATAGCGGGCTATCGGAGCGAGCGAAACAAAAAATCAGACCAAAAAGACCCTCAAAGAAGCCGAAAAAGAAAAAAAATAAAACTTTAAACAAAAAATCAAAACAGCTTCTTAATCTGTTTAAATTAACCAACTGATTAACTGACCAATTGATTAACTATGTTCAAAATATTAACGATTAACCCAGGTTCTACCTCGACAAAGATTGCGGTCTTTGATGGCGAGGAGCAGATTTTCAAAAAGAACATCAAACACTCCGCCGAAGAAGTGGGGAAATATGAACGCATCTCCGACCAGAAGCCTTTCCGTACGGAAGTCATCCTTAACGAGTTGAAAGAGGCAGGCATCAACATCAAGGAGATGTCCTGTGTCGTCGGTCGTGGCGGTCTGCTCCGCCCCCTCGTCTCGGGTGTCTATGAAGTCAACGAGGCCATGATCAATGACCTCACCGTAGGGATTAGTGGCGAGCACGCCTCCAACCTCGGTGGCCTCATCGCCAACGACATCGCCAAGGAGATTGGCGTGAAAGCCTATATCGCCGACCCGGTCGTGGTCGATGAGATGGATGAAGTGGCTCGTTATTCGGGACATCCGTTGTTCCCGCGTATCTCCATCTTCCATGCTCTCAACCAGAAAATCATCGCCCGTCAGCTGGCCAAAGACCTTGGACGCAAGTACGAAGACATGAACATCATTGCCATCCACCTCGGTGGCGGCATCTCCGTGAGCGCCCATAAGCACGGTCGCGTGGTTGATACCAACAACGCCCTCAACGGCGACGGCCCCTTCACCCCGGAACGTGCAGGCTCCTTGCCAGCAGGATTCCTCGTCGATGCTTGCTTCAGTGGCAAATATACCAAGAAAGAGATTGGCCAGATGCTGAAGGGCAAAGGTGGCTTCGTGGCCTACCTCGGCACTAACGACGCCCTCGAAGTGGAAAACGCCGTCAAGGCTGGTAACAAAGAATGGGAGAAAATCTATCGCGCCATGGCATATCAAGTCGCCAAGGAAGTCGGTGGCCTCGCCGCCTCTGCCATGAGCATGGAGGTTGACGCCATCTTCCTCACCGGTGGCATGGCTTACGACAAGACCTTCTGCGGCCTCGTCAAAGATCATGTGCAAAAGATTGCTCCGGTCTATGTCTATCCCGGCGAAGACGAGATGAAAGCCCTCGCCCTGAATGGCCTCATGGTCATGAATGGCGAAACCGATGTCAAAGTGTATCAATAAACCCACTTTGAGTCTGAAACAAAAGGAGAGGGTGACTAAAAATGGTCACCCTCTTTTTTATTGCTTACACTGAATTGCATACAAGAAGCGTTTCTCAAAATTCACTTCCTATTTCCTAACCGCATTGTAACACGCCCGGCAAAGCGGCTCATAACTCTCCGTTTCGCCGAGAACCACCAGCTTGTCGCCAGCAATGGTGCGGTGCGAGTACTGCGCCTGGCCACCGCATCGTACGCAGATGGCATGAACCTTCGTGACATCTTCAGCAATGGCCATCAGCTTGGGCATGGGTCCGAAGGGATTCCCCAAAAAGTCCATGTCGAGACCCGCAACGATGACCCGTACCCCGTTGTTAGCCAACTGCTGACATACGTTGGGCAGCTCATCGTCAAGAAACTGCGCCTCATCAATGCCAACGACATCAACCTCGTTCGCATACAACAGAATCTGCGTGGCATTCTCCACAGGGATGGAATGCAAAGCCGTGGCATTGTGCGACACCACGTCCTCTTCACTGTAACGCGTGTCAACCCCAGGCTTGAAGATCTCTACCCGTAACTTGGCGATTTTTGCCCGCTTCAAACGACGGATTAACTCCTCGGTCTTGCCCGAAAACATGGACCCACAAATGACCTCAATCCAGCCTTGACTCCTGTTATGATAATCTTTTTCGAGAAACATGCCTTATATATTTTAAATCTTTGTAATTTAGCGTTTTCATTCCAAGCAAAAATAAAGAGATTTCAGATATGAACAACCAATTCCAAGAGCAAAAAGATTTATTATCTTCTTTAAAGCACGAAATCAGCTTGTTACAACAACAAGTCGATTACTTAATCCGCAATAATAAAACCATCGGAATCCTTGATTTGGATGTGATGATGAATCGCACCCATACCATTTATGACCAGCTTTGCTCCATCAACATCGGTAATCCAACCCCCAATGACGAAGAACTCGATATCGACCCCAACATGATCAACGCCCTTTTCGGATTGGGAAGCGATGAGGAAAAAGAAGTGAATGACGAGGAGTTAGAAACGAATGGTGAAGAAGCACCGACAGCAGAAGAGGCACCTATGGAAGAAAATCCTCAACCCATGGAGGTGGTCGAAGCAGAAGAGAATAACCTGACGGAAGAGGATGTCCCGACAGAAGAAGAACTGCCAGAAGAGGACACCCCGCAGGAAGAAGATTATCTGGTGAAGGAGCAACCCCAACCAGAAGTAGAAATCCAACTCGAAGAGGAAATCCAACCAGAAGAAGAAATCCAACCGGAAGAAGAGCCCCAACGGGAAGAGGAACCCCAACCGGAAGAAGAACCCCAACTGGAAGAGGAACCTCAACTGGAAGAGGAACCCCAACCAGAAGAAGAGCCCCAACCTGAACCGGAAAACCTAACAGAGCTTGAACCCCAACCTGAAGAGGATGCCCAGCCCGCTGAGGATTATGGCTTCATTTTCAAAATGGAACCCATTGAAGAGGAAGTGAAGAACGAGGAGTTAAAAGAGGAAAGTGAAGTAGTGGATAGTGAGGAGGTGAGTAGCGAAGATCTGGAAATGACTAACGAAGAGGAGGAAACCACTCGCCTTGTAGAAGAACCGGAAAAAGAGACTACAGGGCTCTTTGATTTCGAAGAGAAACAGCCTGAAAAGAAAAATAATGTCTATACCACAGGAGATGAAATTGAAATGGTGATCCCTCATTTCGACTTCCCGCCTTTCGATGACGAAAAAGAAGAAGGAGAAGAAGCTGGAGAAGCAAATGAAGAAATGGGTGAAGAACATGTAGATGAAGGTGAAGTGGAAACTGCCGAGGAAGATTATTTCGCAGGAGAAAACACGGAAGAAGAACCTTCGATAGATCGAATGGCCGATGATGAACCCCTCCAAGAAGAACCTCTTCAAGCTGAAGAACCTTTCCAAGCTGAAGAACCGCTCCAAGAAGAACCTCTCCAGCAAGAAGAACCCATTGTGGAACCAACCCGTGAAGAAGAACCTGACGATGATTTCCAATACGAACCAATCATCTTTGGCAACATGGAAGAGAACGAGGATGTGGGCTTCGAAATCGAAACTCCGGAAACCTTGGGCGAGAAAATGCAACATGGTGAAGACCATAGCCTGGCTGCCAGACTTCAAAGCCAGTCGGTGCGTAACCTGAGGTCAGCAATCGGAATCAACGACAAGTTTTTGTTTGTGAACGAGTTGTTCAGCGGAAGCATGGAGAAATATAACCGCTCCGTCGAGAACCTCGATGACCTGAAGACCCTCAACGGAGCACTCATCTACCTCAATGAACTTCGTATCGAACTGCAATGGAACAGCAACAACGAGGCTTATAAGAAACTGCTCGACTTGATACACCGTAAATTCGAAGCTTGACATGACCCAGCTGTATCTCGTACCTACCCCCATCGGCAACTTGGAAGACATCACCCTGAGGGCCATCCGCGTGCTTAAGGAAGTCGATGTCATTCTGGCGGAGGACACCCGTACCTCCGGCAACTTGCTCCGCCACCTCGGCATCAGCAAGCCTATGACCGCTTTCCATCTTAACAACGAACACCAACAAGTGACACACATCGCCGACCGTATCGAGGCTGGAGAGACCATGGCATTGGTCACCGATGCAGGTACTCCTGCCATTTCCGACCCGGGGTTCATGCTGGTGCGCGAATGTATCAAGCGAGGACTTCAAGTGGAATGTCTGCCCGGCCCCACCGCCTTCGTGCCAGCACTCGTCAACTCGGGTCTCCCCGCCGAACGGTTCATCTTCGAAGGCTTCCTGCCTCACAAAAAAGGACGACAAACTAAGATACAACAAATCGCTAATTATCCCTATACCACCATCCTCTATGAGTCACCTTACCGCCTCGTCAAGACCCTGGAACAGCTGATGGAGGTGATGGGACCCGACCGAAAGGTATCTGTGGCACGAGAATTGACTAAAATATATGAAGAAAACATCCGAGGTACCCTCGCCGAAGTCATAGAATATTTCAGCGCTAAAGACGTTAAAGGAGAAATCGTGATCGTGGTGGAAGGAAAAGAGAATTGAAAATTAAGAATTAAGAGAGAAATACCCCGTAGGGGTTTAATCGCGGTAGAATATTGAATTGAAAGAGGTTTTGATTGGCATAGTATTCATCCTTATGATGGGAAAGGGCTTCGCACAGGATTTCTTTCCTGCTGACACGACAGCGAAACCGACCCATGAAAGGACCTTGGTGCATATCGAGCACGCCAACCAGCTGCATAAGGCAGCCGGCAGCGACGCCGTGCGCCTGCTCGGAGCAGTGCATATCCGTCACGACTCTACCCACTTCTACTGCGACAGCGCCTACTATTACGAAACACAAAACAGCTTCGACGCCTACCAAAACGTACATATCAAAGTAAACGACACCGTCGATATGTACTGCCTGACCATGCGATACGATGGCGACTTGCGCTTCGCCGAGTTCTTCGACGAAGTGCGCCTCAAAGACGACTCCACCCTCTTGGAGACGGAATATATGACCTACGACCGTGACCTTCATCTGGCCTGCTATCCAAACCACGGCGTGACCACCCGTGGTGACAAAAGGCTCGTCAGCGACCTGGGCTATTACCGCGACGACCTCAAAGAACTGCGTTTCTTCCACCATGTGCAGGTCACCAGCCCGAAATACCAGATGTACACCGATACCCTCTATTACAACACCCGCATCGAGAAAATGTGGTTCCAAGGCCCTACCACCATCATCAATGAGGAAAACACCCTGGAAGGAGAGCATGGCTATTATCTCACCGAACGCGATCTGGCCTATCTCGACAAAAACCCAGTGATGCATAATAAAACCCAACTCATGCGAGCCGACTCCTTGCTCTACGACCGACAGATTGGCTTCGCCAAAGCCATGAACTCCGCTTACGCCATCGACACCTCGTACAATGTCATCATGGAAGGCGAATACGCTGAGGTCTGGGAGAAACAGGGCTTCTCGTTCGCCACCGACAGCACCCGTGTCACCTACTACGACAAAGGCGACTCGCTCTATATCACCGCCGACACGGTGTTCTATCATTTCAAGACGGAACTCAACGACGAAGAGAAAGTCGTGGGCCGCCGCCATGTCCGTTTCTTTAAGTCGGACATGCAAGGTCAATGCGACACCATGACCTATTTCATGGCCGACTCCACCATCAGGATGCGACACATGCCTGTGCTTTGGGCTGACCAATCACAACTCACTGGCGACAGCATCGACATCCGCATCGTCAACCACGCCATCGACAGCGTGCTGCAACAGGGAAATGCCTTCATCATCTCCGCCGATTCCGTGGAAGGATACAACCAAATCTTTGGACAAACCATGGTGTCTCGCTTCCATGATAGCAACCTGCATCACGTCAACGTGAACAGCGACGCCAAGACCATCTCCTGGCTCCGTGAAGACGATGGATCACTCATCGGCATCAACGTCTCCTCCTCACAAACCATGAAAATCATGATGAAAGACGGCGACATCGACCGCGTGTATTTTTATAACAACGTTGACGAGACCCTCTATCCCGAAAAAGACCTTAAAGAAAAAGACCGTTACCTCGAAGGATTCCAATGGCTTGAAGAGGCCAGACCTAAAGACCGATACGACATCTTCAGAAAAATAGACCCAGAGAAAAACGAAGAAACAACGGACACAAAAGACCCTGAGGAGAAATTAGATATTATTGAAAACCAAAACGATACTGACACACTATGAAACAATGTAAAACTCTCTTGCTTCTTGGTGCCATCCTGATGCTGGCCGCATTGACAGGATGTGGACCTTCGTTCCCTTCTATCAGCTATGACGAGACACTGCTCTATGGCGAATGGCAGGAAGGCACTGTCCACGACGTGTATAAGAGCGACGGAAGTGGATATACCTGGGACACCAGCGACGACATCGATGAGTCTGAAGCCTCGCCCTTCACCTGGACATTGAATAATGACCAGCTCCTGATCACTCATACCTTGTGGAATGGCACAGTCGTCCCTAAAATGTTCACCATCACCTCACTGAACGAGAAGTACCTGACTTACGAAGACAGCTACGGCAACACCCACGAATATGTAAGAATCACTCCATTGCTATGAAGAAAACACTGAAAATCATCGGCATCACCCTCGCCAGCCTGATCGGATTGGTGCTTATAGCGGTCTTCATCGCCCTTGGCACCGTCACCTCTCCCAAACGGCTGACCAAGATGGTGAAGCATTATGTCCCGCAATACGTGGACTTTGACCTGGCCTTGGAACGCGCCAGCCTGACCCTCATCAAGACGTTCCCCGACATCGGCCTTGAACTTGAACATGTAGCGATTCTGAGTCCTATGGAAGGCGCACCTACCGACACCCTGGCGAAAGTCGGCAAACTCATCCTCTCTGCCGATGCCAAGAAGTTCCTCAACGAGAAACAAATCCTCGTCAAAAGCCTTCTCCTCGATGACTCAAAGGTGTGCCTCTTCACCGATGCCGAAGGACATAGCAACCTCGACATCTTCTCCTCGAACAGCGAGGACACCACCAGCAAGCCTTTCGACTATAGCATCGACCTGCAAGAGGTGAAAATGACTAACACCGAACTCTCCTACACCGACCTGTCCAAACAAATGCAGGCCACGGCTCATGCCTTGGACCTGGATATCAAAGGAAAAATGGAAAAAGAGGACATCCAAGCCGTGCTGGCCTTGACAGCCCCTGACCTCGCCTTGAAGATGAATGGCCTCGACGGCAGTTTTCAACACCTAAAACTTGATTTCAACGGGTCGATGCATGACTACAAACAAATCGACGGCCTCTTGAAACTCTCCAGCCCCGACCTGAGCCTCCATGCTGGCTACCAGGTGCTGAACCACGACAAAGTCAACCTCAACCTGCCATTGAACCTTTGTCTTGACCCGTTCCAAGGCATCCTCAGCGACGCATTGGTCCAACTTAACGACTATCGAATTAACTTGACAGGAAAGGCTGATATGAATGATGGGGGAGATCTGGGCCTTGACTTAGATTTCAACACCAATACCCTCGACATCGAAGATGTGCTGAGTTACCTGCCCGAAAAAGTGGTCAAGAGCTTCAAAGGCATCACCTTTAAAGGAAAACTGGAGCTTGAAAACGGCACCGTGAAAGGCGTTCTCAACGACACCCTGATGCCTCTCATCACCGCTAAAGTCACCGCCAACCATGCAGAGGTAGGGATTCCGCAACTGCCTTATCCCCTCAAAGACATCACGCTGAGCACCTTGCTTGACCTCAACCTTAACGACAGCATCAACGCCCGAGACATACAGCTCGACGCCCAGATGAACCGTTCAAAATTCACGGTCACAGGGGCCATCGCCGACCTCGCTGACAAGATGCACCTCGATGTGAACCTCCGGTCGAACCTCGTCATGAGTGACCTCAAGAGCTTCCTGCCGAAAAACACAGCCTTGGGTGGACGCGCCCAAATAAAAATGGCTTTAAACAGCACTCTCGACGACTTCCTCAAAGCGGTCACCGACTATCAGTTCAATCCCCGTTTGAGAGCCAATGCCGACCTAGCGTTGAACGATTTTAATTTCAGCATGGACTCCATACAAGCCCGCTCGCCGAAGATGAACCTGAAACTTACCTTGCCTGCCTCCAGAGCCATGAAAGGCCGCAAAGGTGCGTTTGTCGGGCTTAATGGGGATGTTTTGAACGCCAGCATGGGTAAGACCCTTGACGCCGACCTTTCATCGGTGAAGATTGAAGGATGCGTGGACCAGCTTTCGGGCGGCATCGACAGAATCCTGTCGAACCTCAACTTAGAGGTGGGAGCGCTGAAGTTGGATTACGATAGCATTCATCTGGATGCCAACAGCCCTGTCATCACCTTAGAGACGACACCAGGCAAGAAGAAAGGACTGAACGCCGTTGTCACCTTCCAGAGCCGCGACCTGAACGCTAACGCAGGGGATTCCTACATCCTGAAGACGCAGTCCCTGGCTTTGAACGCCACCGCCAAAGAAGACCCCTCGAAAGAAAAACCTCTTGACCGCTGGAATCCTACCGCTGACTTCGTGTTGAACAACGCCAAACTCAACATGGTTGGTCTCGACGAGACAGTGGTGATTCCCACTATCGACTTCCTGCTCAGCAAAAACGAGCTGGGCTTCCGTCGTGGTACCGTGAAACTCGGTAAGTCCGACTTGACCCTTGAAGGGAACGTCATCAACATCAGTAAATGGATGGAAGACCACAAAAACCTTATGAAAGCCGAGCTGCAAGTGACATCCAATTATTTGGATATCAATGAAATCATGGATTTAACAAGCGGCTTAGGCGTTGCTGCCGACAGCACAGAGGTGACCTCAAACGACCAAACAGAAGACAATCCTTTCATGGTGCCGGAAGGCATCGACTTCAACTTTGGAATCAAGGCAAAGAAAGCCTTATACGGTAACTTCGACCTCCACGACTTGGGTGGCACCGCCACGGTGAAAGACGGCACCCTGTTGTTGCGTGAGATAGGTTTCACCAATGAGGCCGCCGAGATGCAGCTCACCGCTATGTATCAATCTCCTCGTAAAAACCATCTCTTCCTTGGCATGGATTTCCATCTGCTCAATGTACAGATTTACGACCTGCTGCATCTGATCCCTGAAATCGATACCATCGTGCCGATGTTGAAGACTTTCGACGGCGCCGCCGAGTTCCATATCGCCGCTCAAACCAACCTGAAGTCGAATTACGAGCTGAAGATGTCCACGTTACGTGCCTCTGCCGACATCGAAGGCGCTAACCTCCGGGTGAAAGACATCGCTTCGTTTACCAAGATCACCGACATGCTCAAGGTGAGTACCAATGGCGAATATAAGGTTGACAGCATCGACATCCAGCTGACTGCCTTCCGCAACGAAGTGGATCTCTGGCCTTTCCAGGTGTGTTTGGGAAAATACAAAGCCACCATCGACGGACATTATAACTTGAATACGATTGGCGAGTACCATATCTCTGTCACCGATTCGCCTTTGCCCACGAGGCTGGGGCTGAAAATCTCCGGGCCTTTGAACAACTTGAGTTACAGTTTGGAGTCGTGCAAGTATCCTCATCTGTATCGGCCTGAGCGCAGAAACGATACCGAGAAGATGGTGATGGAGCTGAAGAAGCAGATTGCGGACCGATTAAAGGAAAATGTGTTGTAAACACCATCTTCGGATGGCTAATGCCATTAACACGAGACGCGAGACTCATGTCCCGCGTCTCGTGTTGTCCTGCATCCTACATCCTACTTCACTATAATCTTCTGGACTTTCGTCTTGTTTTCATTGATGAGACGCATCATGTACACACCTGCGGCCAGGTTGTTTGTGGAGACACCATAAGAGGAGGTCTCTACACGGCGGGTCATGAGGACACGGCCCAGCATGTCGATCACCTGGAGGGTGCCGTTGCCGTTGATCACCCATTCGTTGCCGTTGTACCAGGCGAAGTCTTCCTCCGTCTCGATGTACTCCTCGACACCCGTGCACTTGAACGTGATGTAGAAGCGCGCGTCATAGTCGTTGGGCGTGCCGTTGAAGGTGTAGTGGTCGTTGCGGAGCATGTCGGTGCGGGTGCCCGTGAGGTTATCCACCAGGAACAGGCTGGTGAAGTTACCGTGGTAGGTGCTCCACGTCATCGTGAAGGTGCCCGCCTCGTTGGTTCTGAAGTGAACCGGCACTTTCTCCGTGCCCTTCTCGATGAAGAGGATGCTGTAGCGGCTGTTGTTCGCGTAGGCGGACAGCTCGAAGTCGGCGTTGTTGATGGCGCGCATCTTATAAGAGCCGCCGAACTCAGGACGGTTGAACTCGATCACGGTCAGGTCTTTCTTGCCCTTCTCGCTGGTGGCGAAGAGGTTCACCAGCGGGTAGTTCACCTTGTCGCCGCGGAAATATGACTCAGAGACAGGTTCTGTCAGCGCCATCTTGTCATAGTCGAAGTTGACCGTCTGTCCGTCGCTGTTGGCCAGCACGAAGAAGCCCTGGTGCGGATGCAGCGTGGCTGACGGCAGCGCCGGGTTTTCGGAAGCGTCAGCGTTGCCCGCCACGTAGTTGTCGCTCTCGGCGATATATACCCAGTAGGAACTCAAGTTATTGTCACCAAGGAACTTATTCACGTCGAGGTAGGCCTGGTAGGGGTTGCCCAGCAGGTTGTAGCCCAGCTCCTCGATGCCAGGCTCATGAGAGAGCTTGGTCAGCGTGATGGAGACGGGGTTGGCCGGGCCGTTCAGCGTGCCCGTGTTGCACAGGTAGCTGTCCTTCTTGATGGCGGCCATGTAGCCTTTGCCTGCCACTAAGGTGTCCTCGTTCTCATAGACGATATGGTCGTACGGAGCGTCATAGTGGTGGTGGCTAGCGCTGTTGCGTTTCAGGTTGATCCAGTGATATTCCGGCTCATAGAAGCTGTAGAAGTCCCAGTTGGCCACGTTGCCGATGCCGTCAGGCAGGTAGCTGTTCGCCACGCTCGTCACCTGATTGCCCAGATCCTCACCGTCCCAATAGTTGATGGATTCGTTGTTGTAGCTGATGCCCAGCGCGGCGTCGGCCAAAGGTGTGGACAGCATGTGCCAGTCGTAGGCCAGCGTGTTGCCGAAGAAGTCGGTGGCAGTGCCGCACGAGTTGTCGAAGCTCACACCCACCTGGGTGTTGATGAACTCCCCAGCACCCTCGGCCTGTTTGAAGGCGACATCCTCATTGATGAACACATAAAGGTCCTCACCAGGCACACGCTCCACGTCGATGGCGTTGTCATAGACGAACAGATAGCCTGACATGTTCTCATAATCTTCGAGCAGACCGTCGACACCGTTGCCAGGCTCGTCACCGCCGCCTTCGGTGGTATCATGAGGCTCCTGTCCGAAGCCCTGGTTGCCGAAGCCGTCGCTGCCGTCGCGGACTTCCCTGCTCATATACGCACTGTGCGATTTGCCGTCGAAGGGACCATAGCGCAAGGCCTTGCCTTCGCTGTCGATAGTGATCAGGCAGTTGTCCTTCGGGAAGCACAGAACCGGAAGGTCATCGTTGATGTACTTCGTGGTGGGACGCAGCCATTTGGTAAAGGTAATGTCGGGTAGGACTTCCGTATTGTTGTTGATGGATTCCACCCAGTATTCCAATGTGCTGAGCAGGCCAGGCCATCTGTCAATCTGGGTGTCGGTGTATTTGATGGTGTCAACCACGCAGGCGTTGATCTGTCCTTCAGCGACCGTCACCGTGTTGTCCCAGTACATGTAGCCGTAGGTGTGCGTCGGTTCGGTGGCGGTGAAGTTGCCGTGGCCGGTGAGGGTGCCCGTTCCGGTGCTGCCCACATAGTTGTCAACGCCGTTTTCGGCATAGCACAGCTTGACGGTGCCGTTGTTAAGGTAGGCGAATGACGGGAAGGTCTGGCTGCCAATCACGGAATAGCAATTCTCGACGGTGCCAGTATTAGTGCCGACGAGTCCGCCGACTTGGCCAGTGCCGCTGATGGTGGCATTGGCGTAGCAGTTCAGAAGGTCGCCGGTGTTGTTACCCACCAAGCCACCTACTTGTGTTGTGGCATTGGCAGAGGTGATGGTATTCACAGCAAACGATGAGTGGATGGTGCCGCCCGTGTTGTTGCCCACCAAGCCGCCCATGCTTGTGGTGAGTGTGCCGCCGGTGAGCGTGCCACCGCCTTCCACGTTGCTGATGGTGCCCGTGCTGGCAAAGGTACCCGCAATGGCTCCCGTGGTAAGGCTGTTACCCGTAAGCTCCGCCTGCACCACTACATTCTGAATGTTGGCTGCACCGCTCACATAACCGAACAAACCTTTGTGCTGGAACTCAGTGCTACAAGTGACACCCTTGATGATATGTCCGTTGCCATCGAAGGTGCAAGTGAAGGGCCGCTCCGTGGTACCGATGGGTACCCAAGCGTGGTCACTCATATCGACATCGTCGGTGAGGGTGATGGTCTTGTCGCTAAGGACAGTGCTTTGGCCGTTGAGGCCATTCACTGTGGAGATAAGCCATGCCAGACCGTTGGCGTTGCTGATAGTGATGTTGTTGCCACTCTCGCTATAGCCAGGTGTGGCGGCTGCAAGGGTGGTGACCGCAGCCGGCCAGGTGTTGCTTGCCGTCATGTCAACGAAGTGGGCGGTGAGGTTATGCGACGCATCGACAGCCGTAATCGTGTAGGCGTTTGAGGTTGAGACCACCGTGCCGCCTTCAGCCCAATTCATGAAGGTATAACCCGCAGCTGCGGTGGCGGTAATTGTGACATCCCCGTTGGGGTTGACATTGGCCGAGTTAGCATCGCTGGAAGCTACGCCACTGCCCGTGAAGGCAAAGGTGCCGCTGCCTGTTGGGTCGGCGGTAGCAGTGACGGTAAAGCCGTCCAAGGTGGTGAAATATGCATTGGCACTCCAATCGGTGGGGGTGCCGTTGCCGTCGCAGTCCAAGCCTTGGACTTGCCATTCGTAGTCGGTGTTCTGGGTAAGACCGTTGATGGTTAACGGACTAGTAACATTGGTATTAGAAGTATTCCATGTCCCAACGATTATAGGTGTATATGTATAAGTAATATCGTCAATATAAAGACGATATTGATACACTGCTGTGTAATTTATGGCAAAATACTTGGCATTAGCAGGTATGTTGCTTGCAGAAAACTGGGAATACGAAGTTGATGAAGTGGTTCCATTAGAAACCCAAGTAAACGCCGATACATCGTTGGTGGTGGTGGAATAACCTACACGGAACGTCTCACCACTTGTGCTTGTGGAACTTGACCTGTAAAAGAACGAAAGCGCACTGAGGTTGTTCAATTCTGGAGAGATGAGGTACTGGTCGAAAGAGCCGGATGATGAACCTGCATAAGATGAAAACCTGAAGCAATAATCACCGGCATGAGTTACACTATTATTATAATATACTCCTAACTCACTGGTGTTATTGCCATCACCAAGATCAAGCTTTGTCCAACCATCAGGCATGCTACCATTGTGTTCAAAGTTTTCTGTAGTTGTGGTTGGTTTGCCTAGCGATACCGTGCGATAACGCACATTATAGGAGCTCTGGTATCCAGTCCAGCTCAACGAGGCAGTGGAGGCGTTGGGGGTGGCACTAAGGCCAGAGGGCACTGGGCAAGGAAGAGCAGTTATCTGAAGGTCATCGATGTATGTGTAGCCATTATTGCCGCTTGACGATTCATCGTGTTTAATGGCAATGTACTGGCCGTTGCCTGTGTAGCTGCTGAGGTCGAAAGTGTATTGCACGTATGAAGATGTAGGCGTAACGGCATTACCCACTGCAACGAATGTGCTTTCATCATCAGGGTCGGTCATGACACCAATGGTCAATGTTCGTCCAGTAGTAGTATAACCGGAGTTACCTCCATTGGACAACATGGCATAGAAGGATATTTCGTAATTGCTCAGCGCGTAAGTTTCGTCCACTTCAGGCAAAACAATAATTTGGGTGCCATCAGGAGTTCTACGGTCAAGATTCAGATGATATGTTCCAGTACGTGGATTAGAATTAGAAATCTCTATGCTCATATACACGGGATTCGCATTTATTGGAGTCCAGCAAACCGACAAGGTACCATCCTCAAAGCCGTAGCTATAAGGCAGAGCCATTTCATAACATTCGGTGTTGAAGATGCAAGGATTGCTCCAAGCACTCGTCTCTGTACTGCTGCATGCGGAACGCACATACGCATGGTAGGTGGTGGCAGGGGTAAGACTCGTCAAATTGTGAGAATTTGTCGTGATGCCAGAGACGCTTGGCGTTGTGCTGGCTGTGGGTACGTCGGAAGGATTGCTGGTATAATAGAGATCCCATTCGGCTTCTGAACCACCAGCAGTCCAGCTGATGGTGGCGCTTGTGGTAGTTTCATTGCTAGCCACCACGTTAGTCGGCTCAAGGCAATTGGGCGCTTCTTCGAAAATGAAATCGTCCAAGAACAAATAATAAGAATCAGCTGAGGTATATTGAACAGCGATATACTTCACTTGTCCAATGAAGTTGGCTGAATAATGCTCGTATGTAGAGGATGTGCATGTGATTAGTCCAGTCCAATTAAAGCTGCTCAAATTGTTGTCAGTGGTTGAATAGCCAACCTTGAACGTTTCAGGGGCACCTTGTGCAAAACTAACGATTGCGAAATTGAATTCAACATGAACACCGTTCACGACACCGCTCAGTTCTGGTGAAATCAGGTATTGAGGATCTGTTTCGCCACAGTACGAACTAAAGATGAAGAGATGGGTGCCATTGTGTGCATAACTTGAGCTGGTAAAAATTCCGCCGCCCATACCATTGTTATTTGAACATGTTTCCAAATTGCTATTTGTCCAGCAGTTGTTGTAATCCGTTGCATCCTCGAAGCCATAAGTGTAGGGGATGGTTTTAGTACAGTTGCCGCTAGTGTAGGTGACAGTAATGCTCTTGATATACATGGCACGGCCATTATTACCATTGGTCATCGTAACAACAATATTACCAGAGGCAGAACCCGTAAAAGTCCTAGTGCCACCTGCATTATTACTCCAATTAGGAATGGATTGACTGGATCCAAAAGCGTCACCTCCAACAGTGACACTTACTGTGCCAAGTCCACTATAAGAGGCACAATCAACTGCGATGGATGTAATCGTCATGGAAATGCCAGAAGTGGAAAACCTACCCGATGTAGAGGGATTTTGTCGGGTTCCAAACTGTGCATACCCATTAGTAACAGCTTGGTTAAGAGCACCTCCAGTAATAGTAACGTTCCAAGTTTCGCCTGTGCTGCCTGTCCAAGTGGCATTAGCAGATGTGATTCTTGAAGCAGTTACAGTGGTGCTTTGTCCATTCATCGCCAACGGCACGAACATGACCATCAGCATGATTAAGAGGATAGAAATTCTCTTCATTTTATTTTTACTTTACTGATTATTAACAAATGTTGATTGATTTTTTCGTTGTTTTTCAAGGTGTTATTTTGGCGGTGCCAAAATTACAGAATAATCTGTTTGGGCTGGAGAATTTTTAAATTTTTTTTAACTGATATTAAAAAAAATTTTCACTTTATATATTTTATTAACAACAAATATAAAGAATAGAAAACTACATATTTAACATATTTAAAAGAATAAACTTAGAAGATTAGGAACGCAAGCGTCCGGCATTTCACGATTGGGGGCTGCCTAACTCTCTGTTCTCTACTCTTAACTTCCAATGCGGTAGCCATTGGCAAAAGACGTGGAGAATGTCAAAAACGGGGAAGCGTTGGCCTAAGGGGCGTTGTTAAAACAATTCTAACACAGAAAAAAGAACAATAATTTATAAAAAAGTTTTGAATATTTTTCCAATCTTGTAGCATCTTTGAAAAATATCCCCTATCTTTGCAGCGAAAATTTAATAATTATTTCATCATGGCACAATCTGACAAATACGACAATGTCATCCGTTTCGACTGGGCAGCCAAATACATGCTCCGCGACAAAGCCGACTTCGACATCCTCGAAAGCCTCGTCTCCACCATCATCGGAGAACCCGTACACATCACACAGCTCCTATATTTCTATTAAATCCACCCAAAACATGAGAGATGTTTATTATGAAATCGTAGTGGATCCCATCGCTGAAGCCCGCCGCTACGTTGAAAACGCAAAAGAACTATTAAAAAACCACGGACAACTCGACTATGAAAACCGCTTTTACGGTGACCGTAAATATGTCAGAATGGCCGGCAATACCCTGTGGAACGGAATGTTGCTCGTTTTAAAAGCCACATTCCAAATCAAAAAAAACAAAGGCCGTCTTAGTATTGAAGACATCAGAACCGTCATCAACAAAAGGGATGGTAAGATGATGACCTTGGTGAATACCGCCTATGACATTATGCACCTGTCAATGGGATATGATGGAATTTTGGAGAAAGATGTTTGTTCCAAAGGCTTTCAAATCGCCAATGAGATCATTAATCGATGCGGAAAACTAACGAAGAATGGCTATTAGACTACCTGGGGTGCAGGAGCGGCTTCTTCTTTGTCATCGGAAAATGAAGCGTTTTTCACCGCCTCCTTGACGAGGTCGAAACCCTGATACACGTAGGGTACCGCCTCCTCTACGTATGGGTAGAGCAACGACTCCTTCTTGGCATCGTCTTTGACTACCCCCTTGAGATTCATCACGTTGAGGAGCATCAC
This sequence comes from uncultured Bacteroidales bacterium, assembly GCA_946402445.1. Classification (GTDB taxonomy): domain Bacteria; phylum Bacteroidota; class Bacteroidia; order Bacteroidales; family F082; genus Limimorpha. The sequence goes on along the minus strand of CAMIWN010000009.1, from coordinate 60,995 downwards.
CAACAAACTGCATATCAACAGCCCTTTGGCAAGACCAATCAAAAATCCGCCTATCTTGTCGATGAATCCCAGATTCAGATTCTTGATTAGATTCGACACGATACGACCTAACACATTGACCAGCAAGGCAACAACCAAAAAGGTGACGATGAAAGCAATCAAATTGAGGTATTTAGGGTTGATCTCCACGTAATGCACCAACTTGTCCGCCGTGAAGTCGGAGAAATGAAACGCTCCGTAAAGTCCCAAACCGAGACCCAACAGCGTGGTAACCTCGATGATGATGCCCTTTCGCCAGCCGCCAATGCCGAATACGACTAACAAGACGGCGATGATGATGTCTAAGTAGTTCATAGTTGAGAGTTTATTCGGAATAATAGAGAATCATGCGTTCGATAGCGCGTTCACAGACTGGACAGAACACATGACCTTTGAAAGTCTTCATTAAACAATCCATTTTGGGACTGTAAACGCCTTCGGCTTCATAGCCGCCGCCTTCAAAGACACCAATGGCGTTTTCGTATTTTGGTTCACGAGGGGTTGGCACTGGGGTCTTCTTGTCGAGCATGTCCTTCCATTTGTGGTCGAAATCAACTAAAGTGGTGATGTTGGGTTCCCAAGGCTCAAGGTCGTTGTTATACATGTCGCCGTAGGTGTCGTCATCATAATACTCGTCGGCAAGGCCGGCAAAGCCATGGCCGAACTCATGGACGATGATGTCACCAGAGAAGCTGTTGGAAGCTGCTGAGGAACAGTAGAAATTATAAATACCGCCACCCCCATATTTCTGGCTGTTGATGAGGATATAAATCTGGTCGTAAGGCACCTGTCCGGCAAGGTCACGGATGTCGCGGTTGTCAGTGCTCATGCAGTAACGCTCCGAGTCGAAGGTCCAGTAACTGAATCGCATCACGGTGTTTTTATAAACCCTGACACCAGGTTCGGTGCATCCTGACTCGGCAGAAGGAGCCATCACACCTCGGATATTAAAACTGGTCTTGTAACGGTCGTAAGGCGCATAGTCGAAGAGACTTTTGACGAAAAAGTTACAGTCTTTGACGAACTTGCCCATCTCGGCTTCGGTATAGCCTTCGGGGAGGATAACGATGTCAACCGCCTTGGTGATGTCATCGTTGCCAATCCAAGCGTCATACACGGGCAACTTGAGGTCATCGGCAGTGCGGATGAAATAGTCGTTAGGCGACACCGACAGACGTAACCCTTCGATGAGACGGCCTTCCCAGTCCTTGCGGTAAAGAACTACTTCGACATTCTTTTTCGGAAAAGGCACGATGACCGACTCTTCGAAGGTCTTGGTGACTTGGGTGGCTTCCGTGGTGGTCTGCCACTCACCGTAGAGGTTCTGGTAGCCTTTGGAAAATAGCAGATGGTCGGTGCCAGGCTCAAAGACCTTCACAATAAAGTTGCCAAACTCAAGGTCGTCAATAAGATTGACTTTGGAACCGCTCCAGTAGGGTTCACGAATCAGCTCTTTGAGGGCGAAGTTTGTGTTCTTATCATTACCAGTAAGTGTGTAATCGACACGTAATGAGGTACTTTCAAACCAAGTGTCGAACTGAGCCCATGCCATAACAGGCATAAAAACTAATAGCAAAAAAATGTGTTTTTTCATAAAAATGTATCTCTCTATATTTTTACTTCTCATTACTATGTAATTTCTTCTTCAAAAAGTCATCAGCTTCTTCCACTCCATGTTCCCGGGCTTTGGTGAGGAGGAGTTTGGAATAAACGGTATCTTGCTTGACTCCTTGGCCATAATAATACAGGACACCCAGACGGTATTGCGCATTGGGGATTTCTTTCTCCACGGCTTGAGTGTAGTATTCAACCGCTTTATCGAGGTCTTTCTCTACGCCGAGGCCGCCTAAGTACGCGTCACCCATCTGGCTGAGAGCGAAGCCGTTGCCTTTGTCGGCGGCTTTTTTCCACCAATGAGCCGCTTGTTTGTAGTCTTTCTTGGTTCCGAAACCTGTATAATAACAGTTGCCAAGGCAAAGCATGGAGTTCTCATCCTCGTGTTCCGCTCCTTTGGTGAACCATTCCGCGGACTTTTTGGGGTCAACGGGTACTCCTTTGCCGAGACGATAGAGACCGCCGATGGCCCCAAAGGCGTTTTTCTGGTCTTGGTCAGCGGCTTTTTGATACCACTCAAGCGCTTTGGAGAAGTCGCGTTTCACTCCCCAGCCCTGCTCATAACAAGTGCCATAATGGAACATCGCGTTTTTATCGCCATTCTCCGCCAACGCCCGTATGGTGTCAATCTGTTTGGCAGAACGTTCCCCAAAGGTGAGCGTCTCTTGGTTTTGCTTGAAGAGCTGTGAGAAGTCAATGGGCTTGCCAGGCTCTAATTTGAGGGGGTTCTGTGGGGAACCAAGAGGAGCGGTGGTGTCTCTTACAAAGCCTTGCGCTGTGGTGTCGCTTGAAGTGGGTGAAGTGGTGAGTTCACCCGCATCATGAGCCGTCGCTGGTTTCATGGTGTCTTGCTGATAGGTCGAGGCGGTTTGTTGACTGTCGGGCTTTGCCTGCTGGTTTTGTGTGTGATGACATGCCATCAAAAGCAATGCGGTGAGCGGAATAAAAAGCAGTTTTTTCATGACGAAAATGTTTATGCAGGCAAAAGTACATTAATTTTTGCTAATTTAGCCCCTCGAACAACAACAATGATTATGACAAACTACTATTCTATCGGCATCGACATCGGTGGAACAAACACCGACATCGGGTTGGTCAGTCCCGACGGCCGTTGTATCGCAAGAAAGAACCTGGCCACCAGCCAATATAATGACGCTGAGATCTATGTGCGTGACATCTGCGCAAAGATTCAGGAGATGATGCAAGAAGAACGGGTGAAGACCATTGATGGTATCGGCATTGCGGCTCCGGCGGGCAACTACTACACCGGTTGCATTGAAAATGCCACTAACTTGAATTTCAAGGGTATCATCGACCTTCCTAAGCTTTTTCATCAGCATCTTGACGTGCCAGTGACGGTATCTAACGATGCCAACGCGGCGGCATACGGAGAGCTGGTGTATGGCGGAGCAAAGGGCATGAAACACTTCATCACCTTCACCTTGGGAACGGGTGTGGGCAGTGGCATCGTGGTGGACGGCAAATTGGTTCACGGCAAGACCGGTGGCGCGGGCGAGCTCGGTCACGCCATCTTGATTCCGGGAGGGAGACCTTGCGGTTGCGGCAGATGCGGCTGTCTGGAGACCTACACCTCTGCCACGGGCATCCGTCGTACCGCTTTGGAGCTACTGGAACAGCGTCCTGAATATGAAGGTCCCCTTGCGAAAGTCACCAAGGAGGAACTAACCAGCAAACATGTGGGTGATGCAGCAAAAGCTGGTGACCCTTTGGCCTTGGAGGTCTTCGAGAAGACGGGCGAATGGTTGGGCATCGCCTTAGCAAACGCCGTGGCATTCAGCGGACCGGAAGCCATCTTCCTCATGGGCGGTCCTGTGAAAGCTGGCGAAGTTTTGATGCGTCCCGTCAGAGAGTCGTTCAAGAAAAACCTATGCTTCGTTTATGACGGTAGCGTGGAGGTGTTAGTGTCGAAACTCCCCGACAACGACGCAGCCATCCTGGGCGCAGCAGCGCTCACCAAGAGTTGATAATTTAGAATTTAGAATTTAGAGGGAGATACCCCGTTAGGGGTTTAATCTCGGTAGAAAACCCCCGGGTAGAACGCTCCCCCTCTCCACTGTGGAGAGGGGGTCGGGGGGTGAGGTTAATTTTTCCGAAGTCTCATACATCTATCAATAATGGCGTTGGCAATACGGAATCCCTCATCGCATGTGCTTTTCGCCAAAATGCCATCATAACCCATGTAAAGATGTAAGATCTGATAGCCATCGTTGACCAATGCCGTTAGTTTCTTATCACGTTTTCTGGTTGCGTTTTTATAATCGTCGATGTCAACACGGGTACGGCGGTCTTTTCTGACATGGAACACAGCATCCAACGCAATCAACACGGCATGCCACAGATAATGACCTGCGGCACGCACATATTTTCGATCTCTGTAACGATGTAGTTCAGCGTCGTATTCTCCGTGTTCTCTCAATGTCTTTTGGGCGTTATCTACGTAACGATAAGCTTCATCAATGGGGTCTTTCTTTTCCATATAGTATTAATTTTTTGCTGCAAAATTAATAAAATATATCATATATTCAGTTTTTCAGTGGGAAAAAAATTCACCCCAATTAATTAGAGTTTAATACCGAGAATTGACACGATATTAAGATAAGTGATTGGGGGAAGGGAATGCCCCGCCCTTACTTCACTTGGAACCGGAAACCGAGATATCCTCTGATGCCACTCAAAGGACCCCACACCATGGAGGCGTCGAAGTCGTTGCCGAAAGGCTCGGAGGCGGCAACAAGAGGATGGTGTTGTTTATAGTTGGTGAGGTTCTCACCACCGGCATAGAGTTCCCAATGCTCGCCCAGTTTTTTGGTGATTTGGGCATTCATAATCACATAGAACGGTGAACGTTCCATCACTTGACCGTCGGCCACAGCGGTGGCATTGCCGCTCATGTCGGGAATACGACAGTCGCCGTTAAACTGGGTGATGAGGTCGAACTGCCATGTGCCGGGGGCATACGAGAGGGTGAGCAAGCCCTTGTAACGGTTCACGAAGGGTTTCTCTCGCACCGTGTCGTTGATAGTCATCCTGACATCGGTGTAGCGGAAAGCCGCTGACATGTCGAAGTTATGAAATAACTCGTAGTCGAGTTGAATCTGGGCACAGTTAGAAAACGACTTGCCATCAAGGTTGTAAATGCGGATCTCATGGGCATCAGCATCGCGGTCCAGGACAATCTGGTTGATGAAGTCGGTGCGATAGGCATCCACCAATAGTTGGAGTTCCTTTTCTCCTATATTGAAATTTTTCGAGAGGTTCAAGCCAAAGTTCCAAGCCTCTTCCATCTTGGGCGTTTCAAGGAAGCGTATCGCCCTCGATGAAGCCAGTATCGTGGAGTTCTCGGCAAGTACGTTTGGCGAACGGTAACCTTTTCCGGCAGAGAGGCGTATGGCTAACTCGTCATGTCCACGGAAACGCACATGGAAACGCGGGGTGTAGAACAAACGTTCGTAATAGGTGTTATAGTCAGCACGGATGCCGGCGATAGCGGTCCAATGATGGTCATCGCTGAAGACGTATTCCGCAAAGGCACCTGGCACCTGTTCCACACGACGTTTGGGATTAGCATCTAGGGTGGTGAAAAGGAAGTTTTGATCCTCATCATATCGGTCGTAGGTGTAGGATGCTCCAACGGAATATTTGTGATGGTCGGTGACGATATAGGAGTCGAAGAGGATATTGGCGTAATATGAGAGCTGGCTGGCGTTATAATCATGAAGTCCGAAATAGGAGTTCAGCTTATGGTAAGTCAGTTGCTGCTGGATGCCGAGACTGGTTTCGGGACGGTCGAAGATAAAGCCTGTCTTGGCGAAGGCCTCATAGCGTTCAGTGTTGATTCCGATGCCGTAGAGGTCGTATCCCGCCTCATTACGACGTTTGGGATCGAAGTCCATCTGTCCGCTGAGACGGGTTTCTTTCAAGGCCTTCACGCCGAGCTTGCATCCGAAATGTCCGGTATTGGGATGGTTGTAACGCAAGAAGGCACTGTATTGTGTGGTCACGGGGTCATCGAGGAAGCCGTCGCCGTTGCCATCCATCTTCATGAAGTTGTGCCCCACATGACCTAACAGCAGCAAGCCATCGCGTTCACCCACATTGACACGGGTGTTGAAGTTCAGCTCTGTCATGGCCATGGAATTAACGAATCCATTCACGAAGACCTTCTCCGCATGGTCTTCTTGTGGCTCTTTAAAATCGACGTTGATCTGTCCGCTGATTGACTCATAGCCGTTACGGACGGAAGAGGTTCCTTTAGAGACAGAGATGCCGTGCATCCACGTGCCTGGCACATAGCTTAGTCCGAAGGCCGAAGCCAAACCACGGAAGTTGGGCATGTTCTCCGTCATCATCTGGGTGTAAAGGCCGCTGAGACCGAGCAGCTCTATCTGTTTGGCTCCCGTCACCGCATCGGCGTAAGCCACGTCAACAGAGGCGTTGGTCTCGAAGCTCTCAGCAAGGCTGCAACAAGCACAGCGGCGAAGTGCCTCGCCTGTGATGTGTTCCACGTGATGAGGATCAAGAACTGACACGAACTGTGCCTTCTGTCGGGCGGCGACTTCTACTTCGCTTAACGTCAAAGGCGTTGACATCACATGGTCGTAATGCTGTGGTTCCGCCATGTGATGAACGGTGTCGTTTTCATAACCCACAAAGCTGAACACCAAGCATTTGTAAGTGGGATGGATCTCTATGCTGTAATGTCCGTGTTCGTCAGTGACCGTGCCGACGTTGGCGATCTTCCAATAGACGTTGGCTCCGGGAAGAGGTTGTTTTTTGCCGTTTACCTCTTCATAAACGGTACCCTCGATGATGTTCTGTGCCCATGAGGAGAACGTTAGGGAGAGCAATGATAACAGTATGATGGATTGAATGGTTTTCATGATGAATTGTTTTGTTGATTTTTACATATTCAAATAGGATTGTGCGGCATGACTATGTTTTGTCATCCCGTTTGTGCGGCTTGGTAGGAAGCGGCAATATCAATCAGAAAACCAAAGGATTGAGTTTTAGTTGGGAAAAGAAAACCGTCCTCAGACGGCCTGTGAGGAGATAGGGGATTTTCTCCTCGTTCAAAAAGCGGAACGCCGGTGCTTGGGTTTGCTCCATCATGAGACAGACCCCTTCAGCCAGGACGATGGAAGGCAGAAACACCGTCAGGGCTTTCTCGGTTGAGAACGTGAAACCCTCGGTAAAGCCAATCTCCTTTTCAAAATCCTCGCAACAGCACTTGTTGTTGAAATGAATCACTTTCAACGCATCTTCAAACTCCACCTCGTCCGTATGCCCATGATGGTGCCCTAAGCAATGCACACACTGGGCGGAGGCATCGCCAAAGCTGCTCATGAGGTGATGGTCCTCTGTGCAGAAGTGGAAGTTGACGGTCAATCCATGAGCGACAACGAGCACATACAGTGCCATCACGAGGGATGCTATTTGGAGTATCTTTCTTTTCACGAGGCAAAAATAAGAAAAAAAGAGATACTCCAACGTCTTTTGTGAAAGTGTCTTATCAAGATGTCTTCACTGACGATTATTGGCCGGTGACCGTGATGCGTTGTCCGTCAGAATACGCTGAGAATTCCGGCGCATATTGGCATTGAATCAACGCATATCCGTTGCTGAGGTTGCCCTCCTTAGTCACAAACATGCTGTATTCCAGCTGGTGCACACCCTTCCGTAAGAAGTCGATGAAGAACTCCATGTCGGTGTCCGTGTTGCTTTGGTAGTAACCCATGCCGTCGTCGTAGCGGTATTTCGAGAGTTGCTCGATGGGTTCCAGGCCAGCGGCGCGGAGATCTTTCACAAAGACGAAGCTCATGTCCTGAGGACTCTCGAAGGTGATTTTCACCGTGACTTTATCGCCGACCTTCAAGGTGCGTTTGCCGACGGGCACGAGGAGCTTGCCTTTGTCAGTGACGGTCTCCACGAACAGCTCGCGGCTGATTTTGAAGCCCGACTCGTCGCTCTTGACTTCATCGATAGGCACGAAATACTGGCGGAACAGGCCGCCCCATACCAGATGGCCGGTGGGGTTGTTGACGGTGAGATGACGCATCTCCTCGGTGACCTCGTTGGCGTTCCAGTGGCGTTGGATAAATCCTGTGCCAGCCACACCACCTTCAGTGTTGACAGGCGTGTTGCCGAAGCGCAGGGTGACTTGCTTTTCGCCGTCGTCGAGCCAGTCACTGCCACGCATCAGCAGGGCGTAGCAGGCCTCAGCGGTGGAGGCACTGTTTTCCCACATCGTGGTCTGTTTCTGGGTGAGGAGCCACACCTTCAGTTGGTCGAGAGTCTCCTGATTCTGGTCGATCTCTGCGAAGGCACTCATAATCTGTGCGTGGGTGGCGATATGCGATTGGAAGCTGAAGTAGCGTTTGGGCCAGTACATGCCGATTTGCTCGTTCTTCATGGCGTTTTCCTTGAAGGAGGCAATCATCGCCTTGGCATTCTTGGTGTCGCCGTTACGGTAGAGTAACATGGCAGCCTCGGCGCGGTCGCCGAAGTCGAATTTGAGCCATTCCTTCTTTTTGCCGAGACGGTCGAGGAAGTAGGCCTTGGCCTTTGCGAAGTCCTTGTCAGACTTCTGTTCCTTGAAGAAGCTGAGGGCATAGAGGTCGTCCATGATGCCGCCTGAGATGCTCCATTCTTCTTTGTAGTGTATCATGTCGCGATAGACCTCGGCTACATGGTATTCGAGATATTTCACGGCTTTCTCACAGATGCGTTCCGCCTTGCGCTGGTCGTTGTTGTTCATGAAGGTCCAAGCACCCATCTTTTGCAGTTTGCCGAATCCAGAGAGGATGAACGAGGTGATGAAGGGGCTTTCGGGCATGCCCTCGAACCAAGGCCATCCGCCACCGTGCATCTGGGTTTTCTCGAGGAGCTCGAGGGTTTGGTGCTGTTGTTGTCGTAGGTTGTTGACCTCGAAGAGGGTGGCGATGCGTGAACGTTGTTCGCTCTCGCTCTTGGCCTCTAATACCCAAGGAGTCTCTTGTAACAGGATGGCTTTCAGGTCTTGGTCTTTCTCCAGCTGTGACAGCAGGGCGTCAGGGGTCTCGATTTGCCATTTCTTGATATAGGCCATGAGGTTCGGGATGTTGTTGGCGATATGGGCTGAGAGGGTGTTGGCATAGAAGACATAGAAGGCGTTCTCGGGTCGTTTGGTGCTGATGTTGGCCAGTGAAGGCAGGGCTTGAACGGCGTACCATACAGGGTTGGTGCTGAAGTTCAGTGTCAGGGCGTAGTCGCGTTCGCGGCTATTGGGGTTGGCGATGGCCTCGAAGTCGAAGGTCTGTTCGGTCTCAGCTTTCACGGTGATGGGTAGTGTCTGGGTGAGGAAGATCTCGCTGCTGAGCACAGGAAGCAGGTGCTGTTCGGCGTCGCTGAACGACCCGGCGTAGGCGGTGAAACGGAAAGCTAACAGGCTGAGGTCGTATTGCGCGACGACTTTCCAGCGCACCTCTTTGCTGCGACCGGGCATGATGAGGTCTTCTATCGTGATCACCGCCGGTGAGGCCAACAGGTTGATGGGCTTCATCGTGATGGCGTCGAAGATTTCGAGTTTGGCGGTGGGAGCCACAGCTTCCTCGCCGGTGTTGACCACGTTAGCCACAAACCACAACGTGTCGGTGTCGTACATGAATCTCGGCATGTCGGCCATGATCATCACGGGCTTGGAGGCCTTGAAGGTGTATTCATTGTAGCCGGTCTGGCAGTCTTTGTTGTAGGCCAGCATCATCAGCCTCCAGCGGGTGATGGCGTCGGGCAGGGTGAAGCTGAAGGTGCAATTTCCGTCAGTGTCAGTGCGTAAGTCAGGGAAGAAGAAGGCCGTCTCGTTGAAGTTCTCACGCACGGCGGGCTCCTCTTGCTGTGCCTGTTGCGTGGTCTCTGCGGTCCCGCCCTCATCGTTCATCTCGGCATCTTGTGTAACAGCCGTTTCTTCAGCTTCGACAGCCTCCTCCTGGGCTGTGACACCTGCTGCCATGTTAAGGTTTGCTCGGGAGCTTTTAGCCATTGGCCTCACGGCATCTTCCACCATCATATCATAATAACGGAAATGGTTGTAAATGTTGAAGAAGTTTTGTCCCGAGGGCAAGATGAAGTCGTAGGGGCGTGGATAGGAGAAATAACCGGGATTAAATCCGATGGAGAAGAAATGGGTGTTGTCCTTGCCGAAGTTGTTGCTATAGACCCCGTTGGGGTTCATGTTGAAGTTCCAGTAGTTTCTTGCGAACTCGTCGAGTGAGGCGTCGTACATGCCAGCCAGCAGCGAGGCGTTGGCGGGTTTGTCTTTATAGTCTTTGATTTGCACGGTCCAGGTCTCTTCGCTGCCAGGACTGAGTTTGTCGCGAACAGAGGCGAGAGTGATGTTGAGGTCGAGGTTGTCGTAAGGCACGCTCACCCATTCGTTTTGCAGGGCGTAGCAGTTGTTTTTCACCAAGGCAGTCTTGAGACACAAGCCGTCACGGTCTTCTTCACGCACGGTGTAGCTCAGCTCCTCGATGTTGTTGTTGAGTGAGAGATGACGTTCTATGCGCACCTCGTTGCCGTGGACGAGTTGCACCCACATCTGACCATTGGTGACGGAACTCCCCAAACGGAAGCGGATGGTCTCACCAGGCTGGGCTTTCTCTTTGTCGCATTGGATCCAGGTGAGGGTGTTGTATGGCATCTTGTTGGAGCTCTTGCTATAGACGCTGAACTCTTTGGCAGTGACGGCGAGCGGGTCGTCAAGGCTGGCGAGCTCGATATAATAACGTCCGGGTTTCAGGGTCTGTTTTCCTGTGGAGAGCGGTGCTTTGTCGTCGATGGAGACCTCGTCTTGGTAAATCAGAGTCTTGTGTTTCATCCGGTCGGCATCGGTGTCAAAGCTGAAGTCGGGGAACAGGGTCTTCAGCTGTTCGTCGCTGAGCAGTTGACGGTCCAGTTTGACTCTCTGGCGGCTGGCTTCAAAATAGTTGGTTTTGGGACTTTCCTCGAAGCGGTATATCTTGCATGCCACACGGCTCTTGGCAGGTTCCCCGCTCATGTTGGTCACGTGGACCTCGTAGTCTTTCAAAGAGGATTGTTCCACCAAAGAAGGCAGGGTGGTGCCAAGGGCGACTTCGTTGTAGCCGGCGCGAATATAATAGGTGTCGCTGTGGGTCTCGCCTTGGGCGCTGGTCGCCGTGACTTCGACTTCGTAGGTGAACACGGGTTGTTGTTTCGGTTTGGTTTTCAGCGATGGCTTCAGGTTAAAGGTGATGGCGAACTTGCCGTTTTCATCCGTGCGAGCCTCGCCGTGACCCACTTGTTCGTCTTCCACTACGGGGTACCACCACCACCAGCAACGCCATGGGAACTGTGTCTTGCGGGTCACACGGTAGCTGTATTGAACGTCATCCAAAGCAAAGCCTGCCAAGGCATCTACGCTGCCGCGGACCGTGACCTCTTGATTGAGCTTGTACTGTTCTTTGACAGTCTCGAAGTTAATCTCGAAGGTGGGACGTTTGTATTCCTCCACGCGGATCTCGACCCCGCCATAGTTGCCGCGGAGCTGGAAGACACCGTTGAGCCGGTTGTCGGGGATGACGAACGAACCGTTGAAACTGCCGTAGTCGTCAGTGGTGAAGTCGGCCTTGACGACATCCTGCCAGTTGGCGTCTTTCAAGACCACGGTCTCTTTGGCGTTGGTGACCAGCGATTTCGTGCCGTTTTCGGAGAGGGTCATAATGCCTTTGAAATACACCGTCTGTCCAGGCCGGTAGATGGCACGGTCGGTGAATAGCTGGGTGCTCTTATAAGGAGTGGACTTACTTTCGTGTGGTATGTAAAGGCTGGAGTTGGGTAACAACATCGCAGAGCCTTTTCTCAATGTGACTTCGAAACTGTTGTCCAGCTCCTTGTTTTTTTCAATCGTAACCATGCCGTTTTCATCGCTTGTCATGGTCTTCAGGACTCTGCGCTCGTAGGCTCTTTTTTTGTCGTTATACACCCTTCGTGAAAGCTCGACTTTCACCTGGCCTTCGGGATGCCCAGTCTTGCGGTCGATGGTCATCAAGGCGATGCTGTTGGTCTTGATGTCGTCGATGAATCCGAGATTGCTGACTTGGAACAGGGAAACCTGGGTGTTTTCATGGGTCATCTTACCTTCTTTTTCGTTGCATACCATCAAATAATAGATGCCATTGCTGAGGGCAGGAAGGGCGATGAGGGTGCTGTGTTCGCGAAAATCAGTCTCTTTCGGAAGGGTCATGACATCGGAGGCAACCATATCCTTTTTATTCAGATAATCTACAATCTTGTCATAATAGAGATTTTCGATGGAAGTCAGGTCGTTTTCTTGGACTCGTACAATCTTGTAACGGAGCCATTCCGTGTTACGGTAGTTGACTACGGCGGGGATGGCCTCGTCGGGCAGCTGCACCTGGTTGAGGTTGACTCTCACCGTGCTGTTTGTGATGAGGTCGAAAATGGGACTGATTCTGTGTTTCTTCTTCGGAAAGGCTTCCTTGATGCGCTGGCAGAGGTCATAAGCTTTTCTGTAATTATCGAAATAAGTGCTGTCGTCACTTTGCTGTTCGTATTGCTGGATGAGGCTGTTGGCGAGGACAATGGCGACATCGACACTCTGTTCGTTGCCGAGATTCTTGTCGATGAGCTGTTGCAGAATGGTATGATAACGGTCGTTGTCTTTCAAGATGCCGTTGACGAACTCATAGCGTTTGAAGTCGTTATAAAGGCAGGCTTCGGGATTGTTTTTCAGGTCGTAGGCAATCAGGTCTTGATAGAGTTTCAGACATTGATATAAAGGTTTTTCGTGTTTTCCGAGGTCGGTTTTTACAAAAGCATTGGCCTCTAACCACCATTTCTCGGTGTCGGTGCCCGGCTCCAGGTCATCGACGGAAGCCTTGGTGCGATAGTAATTGCCTATGCGGTGGAGCAGGAACTCGAAAAGGGTGGGCTCGTAGGTCTTCCATTCGGATTCGACGCCTTCTTCAAAAAGGTTGATGTAGTCCTCGGTGGAGACGGTTTTCAGGGCGTTGACAAGCTTAAGGGCTTCGGCATAGTGTTCGTCAATATGCTGGTGAAATGCCTGTTTGTCCCAATATTTCATCTGGACCTTGCTGAGGTCGCCGTCGATGGCGAGGTTCTGGCTGATGTTGTATTGGTTCGACGACAGGTAGTCCGCATAGATACGGGCGATCTCGGTGTGTAGCAAAGCCTTCTCTGCGGTTTCGAGCCGTTCAAATTGTCTCATGGCATAGTCGAGATACACGTCCTCGGTGTAGTCTTCCACAGTGAAATGCATCACCTTCTGGCGGTAGAGGATGGTCTTCAGCAGCTGAGGCTGGTTTTGGTCTTGGATGGCTTGTTTCTCGATGTCGTCGAGGACTTTGCCTGCCGATTCGGGCAGGTCGTTTTTGAAATGGTCATTAAAGAGTTCCCACATGGCTTCGTAGTTGTTTTTGGGTGAGTTTTGAGTGTTATGGTTCGGGTTGACGTTTTGGTTCCTGAACGAGAGGAACAGCACGGCGGCAATGGCGATCACTGCCGTGATGAGAAGGCTGCGTTTCATGGTCTTGCTTTTTATTGTCACAAAAATAGTAAAAACTGCAAATAGTGTGCAAAAATCAGAGGCAATGGCTGTTTTTTTTCTTATTTTTGCCTTCTTTATAAAAAATGGGATTTATGCAGGGTTTATCAGACATTCAAATTCCTGTCGAGGAAGAGCTTCGGCAGTTTGAGTCTTCCTTTCAGGCTTTGATGACCAGCGGGTTGGTTTTTAATGATGCTGCTGGACGTGAAACATTTGCCAAAGGGGGGAAGCGTCTTCGCCCACTATTGGTGTATCTCTGTGCCAAGCTTTTCGGTAACCCTAACGATTCAACCCATCGCGCCGCCTTGTTTGTGGAGACGCTTCACACTGCCACCTTGATTCACGATGATATCGTTGACGATTCGGAGGAACGTCGGGGTCATCCCGCCCTTCATGTGTTGTTAGACACGCCCACGGCTGTCCTGACGGGCGACTATCTTCTCGCCAAATCAATGCGGCTGCTTTCTAATCATGAAGATCTTCCACTTCTTCAGGAGTTGTTGACCACGATACTGGCCATGAGCGAAGGAGAGCTGATGCAGAGAATGGAAGGGAAACAGGAGATAGGAGACAAGAGACAAAAGTATCTGGAGGTGATTAAAAGGAAAACATCGATGTTGTTTCGTTCTTGTTGTGTGGTGGGGGCGATGTCGGTGAAGGCGTCTTCGGAGGGCCTTGCGTTGATGGCCGACTTTGGATTAAACCTGGGTCTTGTCTTTCAGATGCGTGATGACCTCCTTGACCGAGATGACTTGGATGCTGTAGTCTTTGCGGAGGAGCTACTGCCTCAATATTTGGAAAAGGCTCAGAGGGTTTTGAATTGTCTGGATGCCGTGGTCGAGAATCACAAATCGATAGAGACTTTACGCGCATTACTTGACTACTGTGCCTTTCGTAGAATACCTTAATTGAGTCCGTTAAGCTATTGATACACAACGTTGTAATGGTCCAACGAATAGTATCAATGTTCGGGGCCACCCCGGATTCAACCAAATATCAAAGAACTTTTTTTATGGCGTTAAATCCGCCGCTTAATACTCAAAAATTTAACGAACTATTGTAGTAAAGAATAGTAGTGAATAGTTGTAGTAGTAAAATACATATTTCAAGAAAAATATATAAATATTTTTTGAAAAAACTAATTATCTATGAACAAATCAAAAATATATGTATTTTTGCGATAAATAGAACTACTATGAGTGACATTCCAAAAGGTCGGACAAAAGACGATATCAAAGTTCGAGAGAAACTTATCAAGGACTTTTATTCCCAATGGATTTCGGAGCATCCTGACAAAAGGGTTTGGAATCGTGACCTGGGCTCGTTTATCCAAGTGAAATACTTGTCCATCAACGAGACTTATGAGAAGGCGGCACGCGACTACAAATCAACGCTTGCTGTTTTCCGTCTATCAGAAATACTCGAAAACGCAATTTCGATAGATGAGAAAAATATCAATCGAAATACCAAAAACCAAAAACAATTTGAAAAGCTAATTATACTTAAATATGGTGAAGTGAAACTCACGGTCGGACTTCAGCGGTCAAATCGTGAAATGGTTCAATATTGCATCACCGTCCCACATGAACCTGGTTCAAAAAACAAAACCATCACGTAAAAGTGATGGCTCGTTTAGGTTGAGGCTCGAAACGACCGCAAAGGCCATAAAGGTTGTCGTCCTTTCTGCGAATTCCTCTAATTGACGATGCAAAAATACAACTTTTTTTGGTCTCCGCAACTTAAATCAACCAAATATCAAAGAACTTTTATTTTTTAAAAGCTAATTATTCAAATTTCGCTAGTGCTCTCCAGTGCCGCCCCGAAAGGGCAACAAGCTAATAGCTGTTGGCCTTTCAGGCCGTTTCGCTATCCCATTTTCTCCTAATTCCTAATTCGCTCCGCCACCTCACTGGCTATAATCTTTCTCCCTGTTTCATAATAATGCTCCGTGGGCCAGGAACGGTCGATGAACTCAATGTCGCGTACCGCCTCCAAATTGTTGACTACTGTGACCCCCCGCGCCTCATAGCGTTTTACCAGATACTCCACATTCTCCCGCATCAAGAATAGCAGGTCGTCGCCTACCAGCTCTTGAGCACGGTCGGTGTTCTCCGCCAAGATGTTGAACACCAGCTTCCACCCACGTTTCTCAGCTAACTTCACGATGCGGTCGAAGTCCTTGACCCTCGGATTGTCATCGCGAATCTGAAATGCATAGTTCTTGATGAAATGCGAGGTCAGCTCGGTCATGGCTTGGTCGCGGTTGCCCAAACTGTCTTTAACGCCTTCGTAAGCAATGGCACGGTTCCATTCTCTCGTGGTTTTGTAAGGAAAAGGGTAGGGGAAACATAATGGGGTCTTTGTCCAACTGTCCTGAGCTTTTTGACCCCATTCGTCTTTGGTATGAATGGGATAGGCTTTGAAAGCTAATAGGGCTCTTTTCATCAAGGGGGGATAACCTTTCATCAACACGAGCTTCTTCTGTAGCGCGGTCTCCAGCGACGAATAGATCCAATTGGCACCAAACGACCTTAGGTTCATCGTCACTACGACAGTGTGGATTTGGTTCCCTTTTGGGATGTTCTTAAGCAAATAATAATAGACTTCCGCATGTGCCGCGTCTTGGGTGATGTCGCCGCAACGCACCCCTGGAAGCTGCTCGGCAATCATCTCGCTGATCTTCCGCTTGTCTTTGTCCTTGTATCCGTAGGTCTTGTTCGACGACTCACCTAAATACACCAACTCGCAGCTGTCAGCAGCCACTTGCCACGAGGAAACAACGAGGTCGGAATGCTCCAATAAATCATCTCGATAAAACCACTGGGTATAAATCCAGTTCATCAGCACTAACAACGCGGCAATCACGGTGATATGAATCAGAAGTTTCTTCATGGCTTCAGAATTGGAAATAGATGAATGGGAAATTGTTGACACTGGAGAAGACAATGGTGAGGAAAACCATCAAGGCACAGATGGACCATCGTAATAAGACGGGTTTGTCCTCGCACCAACTATCGAAACGACGGCCTCTGAGGATGATATCGGAGAGCATGAACAGCCCCAGGAAGAGCCATAACTTTGGGTCGATGACAAGTTGTCTCCCTCCATCGAACTGGCTGAAAGCGGCAGTGAACATGGCCTTCATATTAGCGAAGTCGGTGGAACGGAACATCACCCAGAACAAGGTGACGAGTAAAAAGGTTCTGACAACACCCAAGAGGTTGAGCAAGCCTTGGATGAACTTGCTATGAGATGGGATCCCTGACGGTTCTTGCTTGCCAAAGGAGCTCCTTAAGGCTTTCTCGATAATGTGGAGCAACCCGTGGGCAAATCCCCAGAAGAGGAAAGTCCAGTTAGCTCCATGCCAGATGCCGCTCAGCACAAAAACAACCAGAATGTTATACATCCATCTGCCAAACTTCACCCGACTGCCTCCCATCGGGATATACACGTAGTCGCGGAACCAGGTGGACAACGAGATGTGCCAGCGATGCCAGAACTCGGCGATGTTTTTCGAGAGATAAGGAGAACGAAAGTTGTCGCTGATCTCGTAACCCATCAATAGGGCACTGCCTAAGGCGATGGTGGAATAACCGAAGAAGTCGCCGTAGATTTGGAAGGAATAAAACACCATGGCGAGCCAAACACTCCACGAGTTGTATTCCTCGGGATGGGCATATACCTCATCCACATAGCCTCCTAAGTTGTCGGCGACCACCATCTTGATGAAAAAGCCAAAGAGGATGAGCCTTAAGCCTCTCGCAAGGTTGTTCTCGTTGAATGACTTCTCCTCGTGCAGCTGCCGGAGCAGATTGCCCGGACGCTCGATGGGGCCAGTGACCAGCTGTGGGAAGAACATCACATAAAGGGCATAATAGCCGAAATGCCGTTCCGCTTTTTGGTTCCCGCGGTACACCTCAATCACGTAACTCATGCTTTGAAAAGTGTGGAACGAGAGCCCGATGGGCAGTATCAGCTTCACGCTGGTGTTCACATTTAAACCCAACGATTGGCACAATGCCACCACACTGTCGTTAAGGAAACCCAAGTATTTGAAGATGAAAAGCACCAAAAGCGTGGAAGTGATGCTGATGACCATCCATCGCTTTTTTTTCTTGGGGCTGTCGGCGTCTCTCTCCATCAACAGTCCAGCCGAGTAGTCGATGATGATGGTGACAAGCAGGATAAGGATATATTTCGGCACGAACCACATATAAAACACGCAGCTCGCCGTCAATAACAAAATCCACCGGTGGCGATGCGGTATCAGATAATACAGCACCACCACCAGTGGTAGGAAAATCAAGTATTCAATAGAGTTAAAAACCATTCTTATTTGAATGCGTTTTCGCTTAATCCCTTACCGCTAAGAGCCAGGTCTTTCATGTAGCCAGGCACCTCTTTGCCGAGATACTTATCGACATACAGTTTGGCGAGGTATTGGCCGAGCATGAAGCCGTGGCCGCGCAAGCCTGTAAGGATACCGACCTCTGGATCGACGATGTAACGCGGCTCGGTGTAACGGCCAGCCCAGCAAGCCAGGAAACTCACCTCGCCCAAGTTAGGAATCCACTCGGCGAAGACCTCGGAGACAATCTCTAAGAACTCCTTGCTGTTGTACTTGATGTTCTGGCGTGCCTCGTAGGCGTCGGTGTCGGGGCTGGCGCAGCCGATGATTTGGCCGGTGTGAGCCCATTGCTGTCCATAGACAGCGCTGAAGCCCTTGTAGTGACGGCGGTCGATGATCATGTCAAGCGGGCCTCCGTTGGGTCCCATCATAGGTAAGCGGCGCGTGATGAAAGCCTGGTGCTTCACGGGATAGAGTCCAGTGTCTAAGCCTAACATGTCGTTGAACTTCTCGGCACCCCAACCCATCGCGTTGACGAAGTGGTCGCAGGTGTATTCGATGAACTCGCCCTCGTGAGTGCGTACCAAGGTGACGTAGTGTCCGCCTACCTTCTGCACATGGAGAAGCTCGCAGTCCTCGAAATAGCGTCCGCCTTGCTGCACGCCAATCCAACGGATGTAGTCGATGACTCTACCCGGTGTGGCCTGCCAGCAGTCGCGGGTGATCAAAGCGTGGCTGTAGGTGTCCTTGCTGTCGTCCCACAGCGGTGAGATTTCCTTCTTGAAGTCCTTGCGCTCAATCATATAGGCATCACTCCAGGCGCGGGAGGCGTCGAGGGAGTTGTAGGTGGCCTCGTCATGCACCAAGTTGACATAATGCGTCAAGTGGTAGTTGATGTTGTGTTCGGCCTGCATCTTTTTGAAAATCTCGTGGTTATGCACGGCGATATCAGCGATGTCGGGGTTGGAGAAGGCCGGACGACCACCACCGATGCAACGCCACGAAGCGCCACGGCTGTAGTTGATCATCACGGGTTTCTTGCCAGCTTCTGAGAAATAACGGAACAGGGCACTGCCTGCGATACCACCACCGGCGATGAACACCTCGACCTGCTCTTTCTTCACGCCGTTCATCTCGGGGAAGATAAAGGTCTCTTTGGTGTGCGGGTTGTAGAGGTCGCCGAGGCTGACTTGGTTCGACAGCGGGGCACGAGGTGTGGCGTCGCCTACCAACTCGATGCCGTAGGAACGCAGGATCTGACGGGCACGTGGGATGCAACGCTTGCCGCGGCATGGACCCATACCCATACGGGTGATGTGCTTCAGCTCATCCACGGAGATGGTCTTGCGGTTTCCGATGACGCGGAGGATGCGGTCGAGCTTGATGTCTTCGCAGTGACAGACGTAAGTCTCGCCTTCTCCTTCAGCCAGTTTCTTGGAAGAGATAGGAGTGGTGAGCTCCTTGTTGGCATTGTAACGGTCTTTCAGGATGAAGCCTCTGACATCTGTCAGCTCAAACACCCTGCTGGCCTCTCCTGAGGGCCGCGACGAACGGGCCTTCACCCGAGCCACATTGGTCTTGTTCGACTTCTTGAGGATCTTCTCGATGACACCTTCGCCAATCATTTGGCCGTCGT
Organism: uncultured Bacteroidales bacterium; assembly: GCA_946402445.1. Taxonomy (GTDB): domain Bacteria; phylum Bacteroidota; class Bacteroidia; order Bacteroidales; family F082; genus Limimorpha. The sequence goes on along the minus strand of CAMIWN010000009.1, from coordinate 41,759 downwards.
TATCCACTAAGAAGACCTCCGCGCCCTCCTGGACTTCATATTCGATGGGCAAGAAGCAGGTTGACTTCTGCACGTCGTAGCCGAAGATGGCCAGACCCGGGCAGCTGGAGACACACAGCATACAGCCGATGCACTTGTTGTAGTCGATGGTCGGCGTGCTGCTGGTGGAAGGCTTGGTGATGGCGCCTTGCGGGCAGCTGAACGAGCAGGGGTTGCAGGCGAAGCCATAGAGGCAGTCGGCCTGCACAAAGGCCTTTTGCATCATGCGCTCAGGAGTGGGCAGGTTGGGCTTCTCAAGAAGCTTCACCGGATGCTGTTGCGAGTCGATATATTGTCGAGAGATCTCAAGATAATCGTCATAGTTGAAACGCACACCGATGGCTTGTGCCACCTCGTATGCAACCTGCTTGCCGCGTAGCACCGCACTGGTGCCTTCGCCGATGCGGATGGCGTCGCCAGCACCGTAGGTGTTGAGGCCAAAGACCTCACGGCCCTTCACCAACAGTTGGCTGTCAGGGATAAGGCCAGTGCAGATATTGATGATATCGATGTCATCAATGATTTGTTCAGTGCCGGGGATAGCCTTGAAGTTCTCGCATTTGGCGATGACGGCGCCGGTGATGCCGGTGTAGTCGGCGTTGGGGATGGCGCGAACCAATGTGTAGCCTGTCATAATCGGGATGCCTAAGCGGCGCACACGGTTGGCCTGCACGGGGAAGCCGCCCTCGCGGGGCATGGCCTCGATGATGGCCTTGATGGTGGCCCCGGCCTGCATGCCTTGGTACGAGGTCAAGTAGCCGATGTTACCCGCACCCACGGTGAGGACTTTCTTGCCCAACAGGGTGTGCTCTTGGTTCATCATCTTTTGGAATACGGCGGCGGTATAGACGCCTGGCACGTCGTCGTTCTCAAAGGACGGCATGAAAGGCACGGCACCCGTGGCAACCACAAGATGCTGTGCGTCGATGTAACCCACTTCGCCGTTGACGATGTTCTTGATAGCCACACGACCGCCTTCGAGGAGGTCCCACACAGTGGTGTTCAGCAGGATGCCTTCGTGGTTGTCACCCGCCAAGGTCTTGGCGATGTCGAAGCCACGCATGCCGCCAAATTTCTTCTCTTTCTCAAAGAAGAAGAACTGGTGAGTCTGCATGTTGAACTGTCCGCCGATATTAGCGTTGTTATCGACGACGATATTGCTGATGCCGAAGGCGTTGAGCTGTTCACGGCAGGCGAGTCCCGCGGGACCGGCACCGATGATGGCTACCTGGGTCTTGTAAACCTTCACCTCACGGGGCTGCTGTTCCTTGGGCTCAGGAAGAACGTTGGCTTCTTTGTCAATACGGCATACTTCCTTCACTCCATCCACCTTGGTGATGCAGATGCGACGCACAACGCCGTCAACGAGCATCTCACACGCACCGCATTTGCCGATGCCGCAGTTGAGGCTTCGGTTGCGTCCGTCAAGGCTGTGGCTGTGAACGGGATAACCAGCTTGGTGTAAGGCAGCGGCGATGGTCTTGCCCCGCTGACCTTTAATGGTCTTGCCTTCATATTGGAACTCCACAAGGTCTTCCTGTGGGATGTCCAAGATAGGGTGTTTTTCAATCTTATACATAGGTTCAACGTTTGTGTTCTGTTTTTAAGAGGCACAAAATTATTAAAATCTTGGAAAATGACCTGAATAATTCTGAAATTCTTCGCTCATTAACACGGAAAATTCTCTAATTTTGTGGCCTAAATATGATTCAGAAAAAGAATGACATAGGAATCATCGGTGCTGGCAAGGTGGGAACCGCTCTTGGTGCCTATCTCTCAACGCATGGATTGTCTTTGTCGGGCTTTTATGACCATCAGTCGTCATACGCCCAGGACGCCGCCGCGCGGACTAACACTTGTTGTTACAGGACATTGGAGGAGATCCTTGACCGTAACGATGTGATTCTGACGACTGTGCCTGACGATGTCATTGCCACTGTCTGGGAACAATGCCGTCGTTTCCCCCTCACGGGAAAGACCTTCGTCCATTGCAGCGGCGTGCTGAGTTCCAAGGTGTTTTCGGACGATGAACAGCTGGACTTTCACCGAGCTTCGTTGCATCCTGTGTGCGCCGTCAGTAACCGCGACGCGAAAGAAGTCTTTTTTGGCAAGTTTTTTGTTATGGAGGGCGACGCAACTGGAATCGAAATCTTGAAATCCTGGATGAACAACACCCACAACGAATACAAAGTCATCCATTCTGAAGACAAAGCGAGGTATCATGCCGCCGCAGTGATGGCAAGTAACCTGGTCTGCGCCTTGCAACAACAAGGGGAGGACCTTCTGCTCGGATGCGGCTTCGACCCTCATGAAGCCCATCAACTGCTAAGCCCCTTGCTGGTAGGTAACGCCGGCAATGTCGCTGCCAGCAGCTGCGTGGATGCCTTGACTGGTCCGGTGGAACGGGGCGACACAGGTACCGTGGCACGGCATTTGGAAGCCCTCGACGGCGATACACGTGAGACCTATCGGCTCCTTTCATTGAAACTGGTCGATATGGCACAACAGAAAAATCCTGATCGAAATTATACGAACCTTTTGAATGTATTGAAGAAATGACAAAAAACTCCGTTTTGACTTTTCAAAAGAAAAAAGCAGAAGGTAAGAAAATTACCATCCTGACGGCGTATGACTACACGATGGCAAAACTCATCGATGAAGGTGGGGTGGATGCCATCCTGGTCGGCGATTCTCTTGGCAATGTCATCCTGGGTTATGAGGACACAATCTCCGTGACCATGGACGACATGGTGTGCCATTGCCGCGCGGTGGCTCGTGCCGCCGAAAAAGCAATGGTAGTGGTTGACATGCCTTTCATGTCATATCAGGTGTCAGTGGAAGAGACTTTGCACAACGCTGGACGCCTCATGAAAGAAGGCCGTGCCAACGCTGTCAAACTGGAAGGCGGCACCCGTGTGTGCCCTCAAATCCACGCGATGGCGGATGCAGGCATCCCCGTGATGGCTCATCTCGGCTTAACCCCCCAGTCAATCAACGCTTTTGGAGGCTACCGCGTGATGGGTAAGACCAAAGACCAGGCCTCTATGCTGCTTTCTGAAGCCCTCGCGGTGCAGGAAGCAGGCGCCTTCTCGCTCGTGCTGGAATGTGTGCCTATGAAACTCGCAACCTTGATCTCACAAAAACTTCATATCCCCACCATCGGCATCGGATCCGGTGCCGGATGCGACGGACAAGTGCTGGTAACCCAAGACATGCTCGGCATGACCTCCGGGTTCTCAGCCAAATTCCTTAAAGTGTTCGCTCCTGTAGGCGACACCATCAAAAAAGCTGTAGGCGATTATATCCACGAAGTGGAAAATGAAACCTATCCCGCCGAAGAACATACCTTCTCTATCGGTGACGAAATCATTGAATCTCTTTATTAATTCTAAATTCAAAATTCTCAATTATCATGATACAAGTAGTTCACACTATTCAAGAAGTCCGCGAAGCGGTGAAACAATGGAGAAAAGAAGGCTTGACCGTTGGTTTGGTCCCTACCATGGGTTATCTGCATGAAGGCCATAAGAGCCTCGTTGACCATGCCGTGAAAGACAACGACCGTGTGGTGGTCAGCGTCTTCGTCAACCCGATGCAGTTTGGCCCTACCGAGGACCTTGACAAATATCCTCGTGACTTGGCAGCCGACACCCGCCTTTGCGAGGCAGCAGGCGCCAACCTCATCTTCAACCCCGAACCATCAGAGATGTATGATGAAGGCTTTTGCTCCTTCGTCGATATGAACGGCCCTACCGCCGAACTGTGCGGCAAGTCACGCCCCATCCATTTCCGTGGCGTGTGCACCGTGGTGAGCAAGCTGTTCAACATCGTGCAACCCGACCGCGCCTACTTCGGCCAAAAAGACGCCCAGCAGCTCTCAGTGATCCGCCGCATGGTGAAAGACTTGAACTTCCCCATCGAGATTGTGCCTTGCCCCATCGTCAGAGAAGCTGACGGCCTCGCCAAGAGCTCACGCAACACCTATCTGAATCCCGAAGAACGTCAAGCAGCCTTGGTGCTGTCACAAGCCGTCAAGGTTGGACAACAGTGCGTGGAGGCAGGTGAACGGGATACCCATAAAGTGGTGGAGGCCATGAAAGCCCGCATCCAGCAAGAGCCAATGGCCCGCATCGACTACGTGGAGGCCGTTGACTTCCAAACCATTCAAAAAGTCGATAAGGTACAGGGAGAGGTGCTGTTCGCCATGGCCGTGTATATCGGGAAAACCCGCTTGATCGACAATTTCATTGTGAACATCAAATAACTGCATAAAATGCTGACACAAGTATTAAAAGGAAAGATCCATCGCGCCACCGTCACCCAGGCAGAACTGGATTACGTGGGAAGCATCACCATCGACAGCACGTTGATGGGTGCCGCCGGATTTCGCGAGTACGAACGCGTGCAAGTCGTTGACATCAACAATGGCAACCGACTGGAGACCTATATCATCGCCGGCGAACGAAACAGTGGCGTGATCTGTCTCAACGGTGCCGCCGCCCGACTGGTGGAAATCGGCGACAAAGTCATCATCATGGCCTACGTATGGCTGGATGAGCATGAGCTGGAACATCATGCCCCCACCGTGGTCTTTGTGGATCATGAGAATAAACCCGCTCACATCGCGAGCTATGAAAAACATGGCCTTCTGGTCGATCAGGATGACCTCAATGTAGAATTACTATGATGAAGGGCAAAACCATCGTGCTCGGTGTCACAGGCAGCATCGCCGCCTATAAAATCGCTGGCCTGGCAAGCTCGCTCGTCAAGGAAGGATGCGAAGTGCATGTCGTCATGACACGTAATGCCACGAACTTCATCAACCCCATCACCTTCGAGACCTTGACGAGCAACAAATGCCTCGTTGATACCTTCGACCGCAACTTCGAGTTCCATGTGGTTCATGTCTCCTTGGCCAAGAAAGCCGATGCCATCTTAGTGGCACCCGCCACGGCGAACATCATCGGCAAGATGGCCTGTGGCATCGCCGACGACATGCTGAGCACGGTGATCCTTGCGGCACAATGTCCCATCATCGTCTCTCCCGCCATGAACACCCAGATGTTCCGCAACAGCATCGTGCAGGAGAACCTTCAGAAGCTGGCAGCTCATGGCATGACGGTCATACCGCCTTCGGTGGGAAGACTGGCTTGCGCCGACGTGGGCGAGGGCAAGATGCCTGACGAATCCGTGCTGATGGCTTATCTCCGCAAAGCAGTGGCCTGCGACAAGGACCTGAAAGGACTGAAAGTGCTGGTCACAGCAGGACCCACCCAGGAACCTATCGACCCCGTGCGTTACATCACCAACCACTCAACAGGCAAGATGGGCTTCGCCATCGCCCGCGCCGCCATGGAACGGGGAGCCGAGGTGACGGTGGTCTATGGCAACACCACTGTGGAACCACCCCTGCTGGTGAATACCGTCAAGGTGAGAACCGCTGCCGAGATGCTGGATGCCGTCAAAACACACTTCCCACAATGCGACATCCTCATCAAATCGGCTGCCGTGGCCGACTACACGCCCGCGGAATACCACGACTCCAAAGTCAAGAAAAAAGACGGTGACCTGACACTTCCACTGAAACGTACCGCCGACATCCTGCGGGAAGTATCTGCCCTGAAACAACCTGGACAACTGGTCTGTGGCTTCTCCATGGAGACGGAAAACCTGTTGGAGAACTCTCGGAAAAAACTGGTGGAGAAAGGCCTCGACCTCATCGTGGCAAATAACCTTAACGACCAAGGTGCGGGCTTCGGCGTCGATACCAATGTGGTGACGCTGATCTCCCATAAAGATGCTGAGCAACTCCCCATGCTTACAAAAGAGGAAGTGGCACATCGGATCCTGGATCACTTGTTAACACAACGCAAGACGCTATGATACTCTGCATCGACATCGGTAACAGCACCGTGTTTATGGGCCTGCTTCAGCAAGGCAAGGTGCTTCATTGGGTGAGAACGCCATCGGCAGCCTTGTCCTTTGATGATCAGATCGCTGGCTTCATCAATGGCCTGGAAATAGAAAAGGTGTTGATCTCGTCGGTGGTGCCCTCGGTGACCTCCATCGTGGAGTCAGCCGTGCGTCGCTTGTTGTCGCTGAGCCCTTTGGTCGTGAAACGTGAGCTTCAAGCGCCTTTTCCCATCGTCTTGGACGATCCCTCTTCCTTGGGAGCCGACCGCATTGCCGATGCCGCCGGTGCGATTCACGACTACAAGCTGCCTGTGATTATCATCGACTTGGGTACAGCCACTACCTTTTCCGTCATCGATGCGGATGGGGTGTTCAGAGGAGGCACCATCGGTCCCGGCCTTTTGACTTCTTTCCGAGCCATCACCGAGAAAGCCGCACAGCTTAAAAACTACGAACTGCAAGTTCCAGAATATGTCATCGGTACCAACACGCAGAACTGCATCAACAGTGGTATCATCAACGGCCATGCGGCCATGATTGACGGCATGGTGCAACGCATCATCACGGAGACAGGAGCACCCTATCAACTGATTCTCACGGGAGGCATGGCCTCGACCGTGGCTCCGTTCTGCCGCCGTCAACTCACCGTCGATGAAACCTTAATCCTCAGAGGTTTATATTACCTTTATAAAGGTTTATAATCTTCTGATAATCAACGTACACCCGCATAATTCTCCTTTTACCGAGATTAAACCCCTAACCTCACCCCCCGACCCCCTCTCCACTGTGGAGAGGGGGAGCGTTCTACCCGGGGTTTTTCTACCGAGATTAAACCCCTAACGGGGTAGCTCCCCTTTCTTCGTGGAAAGCAGTCCGCAGGCGGCGTCGATGTCCTGACCGCGTGAGGCACGAATGGTGGCGATAATTCCTTTGTCGTTCAAGGCATCACGGAACCAGGTCATGGTGTCGTTGTTGGGACTCTTCAACGGGATGCCTGGCACGGCATGGTACCGGATCAGGTTCATTCGGCAACGCAACCCTCCTAACAATCTTGCGATCTCCTTGATGTGGTCTTTGGTGTCGTTGAGATCCTTGAAGATGATATACTCAAACGAAAGCCGACGCTGTCCGTGCCAGTCATGTTGTTTCACCAAATGAATCACCTCTTTGATAGGATAATTCTTTTCGATAGGCATGAGCTTCAGACGCTCGTCGTGGAAGGGACTGTGCATGCTGATGGCTAGGTTGCATTTCGACTCGGTGAGGAATCGTTTTAGATTTGGAATGACACCGCAAGTCGAGACGGTGATGCGGGTGGGACTCCATCCTAGCCCCCATTCTTGGGTCAGGATGTCGAGTGAACGCATCAGCGCATCGTAGTTGTTGAGTGGCTCACCCATGCCCATGAAGACGATGTTGGAGAGGGTGTCGAATTCCGGCAGACTCAGAATCTGGTTCATGATCTCAGCAACGGTGAGGTTTTTCTCAAAACCTTGCTTCCCTGTGGCGCAGAACAAACAGTCCATCTGGCAGCCCACCTGGGTGGAGACGCAAAGGGTGGCTCTGTCGCGGTCGGGAATGTAGGCCGACTCGATGGTGAGGTCACCAGCAGGAAATAGGTATTTCTTGGTGCCATCAGAGGATGTCTGCACCTTCAAAGGGGCTTGAAGGCCTGTCTCATAACGCTCCGTGAGTAACTCACGCGACTTCTTGCTGAGGTTGGTCATCTCATCAAATGAGGCCACATGCTTGTTGTAAATCCAGTCAACTAACTGTTTGCCAGTGAACTTGGGGAGTCCCAGTTCATCAACGACCTCCTGGATCTCCACAGGGGTCTTGCCTAAAAGAATTTCTTTTTCCATAAGGCAAAATTACTATATTTTTCTATTTTTGCAATCGTATGCGTGTTGGATTATGAAAACCCTTGTTTTTTTGCATCTTTTTTTAATCTTGGTTTGCGGATTGTTAAGGTCGCATGCCCAGATTCTGACCAGTAGTAACTTGCCCATCGTAGTCATTGAGACGGATGGACATGCTCCGATTCCTGACGAGCCACGAGTCTATGGTACCATGAAGATCATCTGGCATCCAGATGGCTCGCGTAACTATCTGTCGGATATCAATCAACCACAGTTCCTCAATTACGACGGACGAATCAGCATAGAGACCCGTGGCAGCACCTCCCAATCGCTGGAAAAGAAACCATACGGACTGACAACACTTCTTCCAGGTGACGAGGAAAACTACAACGTCAGCATTCTTGGCATGCCTGAGGAGAACGACTGGATTCTGAACAACTTGGCATTCGATCAAACCTGTATGCGCGATTTCCTCTCCTATGAGCTCTATGAACTCATGGGCAATTACGCTACCCGTCGAAGATATTGCGAAGTGATGGTCAACGGCGACTACAAAGGCTTGTATGTTTTCTTGGAGAAGATAAAGGTGGACAAAAACAGGGTCAATATTGAGAAGATGGATGAGAACTGCAACACCTTTCCGGAAGTCACGGGCGGCTATATCACTAAGGCTGACAAGATCACAGGAGGCGACCCGGTGGCTTGGACCATGGTCGGTAACTATTCATGGGCCGAGGTGGCCTATATCCACCACTATCCCAAGCCGCAACTGATCACGGATGCCCAACATGAGTACATCAAAAGCGTCTTTTTCGATTTTGACGAGGCCGCCGTGGCACACGATGAGTCGCTCGTGACAGGTTACCCTTCTATCATCGATATCCCTTCATTCATTGACTATATGCTGATGACTGAATATATCTCCAACCCCGACGGTTATGTGCATAGCACTTTTTTCCATAAGGAACGCAACGGAAAACTGCGTGCAGGTCCGCTGTGGGACAGCAATTTCGCCTTGGGTTTCGATGAATGGGGCATCACCAGCGAACACGATGTTTGGCAGTTCCACGATGTCAGCAACGAAGGTTCCCGCTTTTGGTATGGGCTTTTCACCTCGCCCACCTATCGCTGCTATCTCGCGAAACGATGGGAAGAGCTGACACAACCCGGCCATCCGCTTAATGTGGATTTTGTCGCCAACCGTATCGATGAAATTGAAGCGGAAATTACCGAGGGGATGAACCGCGACCAGCAACGATGGCATCTGCTTTGGGGACATTCTACCGAATTGGCGGAGATGAAAAACTGGATACAGCTTCGCACCGAATGGATGACTTCAAATATTGGATCCTGTGAGGATTGCTCCAATGTGAATGTGCCTCCTTTGGTCATCTCGAAGATTCATTACCGCCCCCAGGATTGGCAAATCGTCAGTGGCGATCGTTTGGAATTTATCGAAATCACTAACAATGGTGATGAGGTAGTGGATCTGACCGGCGTGTATTTCCGCGAGCTGGGTGTGACCTACGCTTTCCCCGCAGGAGCCAGCCTTGAACCTCACGAAGCCGTGATGTTATGCTCTGACTCTTTGGCATTTGTGAGTTGTTATCAAGAGGTGCCTTTCGGACAATTTCGCAGGAATCTCTCCAACAAGTCCGAAAACTTGGTGATTGTTGACGCATGGGGCAATGTCATTGATGAAGTGCAATACTCCAATACTTACCCATGGCCGCCACAGGCTAATGGCATGGGGGCTTATTTGCAACTCATCGACTTGAATCTTGACAACAGCCTGCCAGAGAATTGGGTGGCAGAAAATGTTTTTGGAATCCCTAAAAACAGTCTGCCCAGCGGATTTAGGGTTTTCCCTAATCCTACCGATGGCATTATCCTCGTTGAGACGATGTGTTCATCCTCTCAACAATCATATCGCATTGTTAATATGATGGGTCAGACGGTGATGAATGGGCCGTTAAACGGCGCGGAGACGATGTACACATCGTCTCTGCAACAACGGATTGATGTGTCAAAACTGTCCGCAGGTCTTTATTATATAGAAATCGACGGAATGACTCAAAAACTAATCGTGAAATGAAACGAACCTTAATCCTATTGTTGGCATTGATAATTACTGGTGGATGGTATTCCATGCAGGCCCAGATTCTCACTGACAGCAACTTGCCTATCGTGGTCATTGAAACGGATAACCATGTCACAATACCAGATAACCCCAGGGTGTATGGCACCATGAAAATCATCTGGCATCCTGATGGCTCGCACAACTATCTGACGGATGTCAACCAACCACAGTTTCTCAATTACGACGGACGCATTAGCATCGAGACCCGTGGCAGCACCTCCCAGGAATTCTTGGATAAAAAACCTTACGGATTGACAACCCTGATGCCGGATGACGTGAGCAACAATAACGTTAGCATCTTAGGGATGCCCAAAGAGAACGACTGGATTTTGAATGCTCTGGCTTTCGATCAAACGGGAATGCGCGACGTGCTGGCTTACGAGCTCTCAGAACGTCTTGGACAATATGCGCCTCGTCGGGTCTATTGCGAGGTGATGATCAACAACGACTATAAGGGATTGTATGTCTTCATGGAGAAAATCAAGATAGACAAAGACCGTGTCAACATCGTGAAGATGGACGAGAATTGTAACACCGTTCCCGAGGTGACAGGAGGCTACATTACCAAAGCCGATAAGCTGGGCGATGATCCCCTGGCATGGCAAATGGAAGAGTACGGCAGCAACTGGTGGTGGCCCAGCTACGTGAACTACATTCACCATGATCCGAAACCTGAAATGGTGACTCAAGCACAGAACAACTACATCCATCAGGTGTTCATGGATTTGGAAAATAAAGCAAATAATCACAACACATCTATAGAAAATGGTTTTCCATCTATCATTGATATTCCCTCTTTTGTGGATTTCATGATGATTGCGGAATACACTTCAAACGTGGATGTCTATAGCTTGAGCACCTTTTTCCACAAGGATCGCAACGGAAAGCTGCGTGCGGGACCGGTGTGGGATTATAACTTGGCATTCGGCCACGATGAGTTCGGCAGCCGTAGCCGTTATGACGTGTGGCAATTCGACAATGGGGATAACATGGGGTCCAAGTTTTGGTATGACTTGTTCCATACAGATATGTTCCGTTGTTATATGGCTCGTCGCTGGCATGAGTTAACTCAGTTTGGACAGCCGTTGAATTATACGATGGTCTGTACTCGTATCAATCAGATTGACCGTTTGATTTCGGAAGCGGTAGGTCGCGACAATCAGCGTTGGCACAAGATGAACAATCACGCTTACGAATTGCAGCAGATGAAAGAGTGGTTGAACTTGCGTACCAATTGGCTGAATGAACATTTCGGTTCGTTTGATGGTTGTGATGATGTGACGCTTCCTCCCTTGGTCATTTCCAAAATCCATTATCATCCTGAGGATTATTGGTATCTTAATGGAGACCAGTTGGAATTCATTGAGATTACCAATAATGGCGATGAAGAGGTTGATTTAACGGGTGTTTATTTTCGGGAATTGGGTGTCACATACCAATTCCCCATGGGTTCCAGGCTTGCCGCTCACGAGGCATTGCTGTTGTGTTCCGACTCTTTAATGTTCATCGACTATTATCATACGATGCCATTCGGACAATATACAAGGAATCTCTCCAACAAATCAGAAAACTTGGTTCTGGCCGATGCCTGGGGTAACATCATCGATGAGGTGTGTTATCAAGACAGCGATCCATGGCCTTGGGAGGCCGATGGTGAAGGGGCATACCTTGAATTGATTGATTTGGATATGGATAACAGTTTGCCCGAAAATTGGACGGTAGGGTATGACCTTACTGGGGTTTCTGAAACTTTGGTTGAGGGTGATTTTCGGGTGTTTCCCAATCCTGCCCATGACATATTACATGTAGAGACGCCATTTTATGGCATCTCTACAGGGGAATACCGCATCGTAAATTTAATGGGTCAAACCATGATGGCTGGCCCATTAAACGTCGTAGAGACGCAAAATTTTGCGTCTCTACAACGAATTGATATCTCGAAATTACCCGCAGGGATTTATTTCATCACTGTGGGTGAGGTGACGAAGAAGGTGGTAGTGAGATGATTTATTTCACCACGATCTTCTGGGTCTTGACATTGTTACCCTGGATGAGCTGGAGCAAATAGACACCATTGCTGAGGTTGAGCTGTTTGTCGTAGCTGCCGCTGAAGCTTTCGGTGCTGAGGGTACGACCAGTGACATCCATGACTTTAAGGGTGGCTTGACCTTCGATTCCGAAGATTTTCAGACTGTTGTTGCTGATGAAAGCGAAGTCGTTGCCATTGACGCTGTTGTTGGTGGCGAAGACCAGTTTGAAGCGGTTGGCGTGGTCGGTGTTCTTAGCGTCGAAGCTATAGCTCGGGTTGGCGAGGAGGTCGATGTCGTTGCCGGTCATGTTATCAATAAGGTGGAGGTAGCTGAAGTTCACTTCCTCGGCGTTAGCATTGAAGGTGTAGGTGCCGTTCTTTTCAGCCTTGAAGCTGACAGGCATCTCGCCCATTTCTTCAGCGTTGACGACGGCGTAGTCTTTGCCTTCCTGCGGGATAAACACCTTGGTGTGGTTCCGGTTGAGTTGGAACTTAGGCAGTTGACGGCCTTCACCGAAGCGGACGATGGCGCGGTCAACAAGGTTGTTGCTGTTGGTGATGTTGAGGGCGAGGTTGGCGGCCTTGTTGCCAGAATCCATAGCTGCAAAGGTCATGTATTCGCCATCAGCTTCGGCCACTACAAAGATACCCGTCATTGGAGCGACTTCGGTGCCAGCCACATTAGGTGTGACATCGATGCCAGCGCCACCCTCTGCCATGGTGTAGAATTCATGGTCGGGGTAAGCTTTCACGCCCCAGGGGTTACCCACGAGGTTCCAGCCTTTGAATTCGTTGGCGTTGTTGTCATAAACCAGTCTGATAGTGCCGTCACCGTCATAAGGTGTGCCGGTGAGTGTGAATTCAAAGATTTCGCCTTCAGTGGTGGCCTTCTTGGCATAGAGGTAGCCCTTACCAGGTTCGAGGCTGAAGTTACCGTTCTCACCTTCGTAGTTGATCCACTCTTTGTCTTGAGCTTGGTCGAAGTAGTAGAGGTCGAAGTCGCCGGTGGTCATGTCATGGTTGGTAAGATCCACAGTGACAGGAGAAGCGATGAGGTAGTAGCCTCCGTCATTATCGTCATTTTCATAGCCTTCGATTTCGAGGGTGTAGGAAACGAAACCGCAGTCCACGGTGTAGGTGAGGACAATACCTGCGTCGGGAGCTGCTGAATTTGTAGCCTTTTCAAGGATGGTCTCGCCATTGTGAGTGAATTCGTAACCACATTCGCTAGGATAGTTTCCGCTCACCCAAACGAATTGGATATCGCGACCGTCGCAGACATTGAAAGAGCCTTCGTAAGGTCCTTCTTCATCAGGCATGGTTAGCTCGTAGAGTAATTCTCCTGTTGTTGCATCCACAATGTTCATGTATGCTCCGTTCCAGCTGTCATCGTATTGGTCATAGAAGCTGTAGCTGATTTCGCATTGGTTTTCAGGCATGCAGAGGTCAGTGGTGAAGCTCACGGTAGCAGTCCATTCGCTGGTCTCCTCTTCTTCGCAGATGGCTTGGACCTTCACAGCATAGGTGGTAGCCAGTTCGAGACCTTCAAGAGTATAAGGAGTAGTGACATTATTAGTCACAGTGCCGTTCACGTCGATGTTGTAGGTTTCGGCAGTGCCTTCCCAAGTCACAGTGGCAGTGGTGCCGCCAGTGTAATTGATGGCAACGGTGGTAGGCATCATGCAGGAAGGAGCCTCAAGCACACGCAGGGTGTAGTCTTGGAAGCAAGCCCAGTTGCCAGTGTAGCAAGCGGAAGGAGCTGTGGTGGAAGGATCGCTGATGTAGCTGTCAAAGCCACTGTCGGCGCCACCGATGCGCATCATATAATCGCCAGGCGTTTGCGTGGCAGGGATGGTGATAGCGGCGTTCAGCGTGGTGGGGTTATCGATTCCGCTGGTACCTTTATAAACGATTTCGCTGTCTTCGAAGCTCAGGCTGTTGTCGAGATCAACCCAAATGATAGTGCCGTAGGTGTAGCCCGTAGCGTAGGTGATGGCAATGGTGGATTCCACACCAGCTTGCACAGCACCGATTTGGCTTGAATAGTCAGCGTAAGTGGCTTTAGGCGTGTCGTTGTTGACAATGTTGTCGCCCATGCCGAAGGTCACGTTGGAGATGCCGTTGCCGTCCACATTGCTGGGAGTAGGTACGCAGTATCCAATATGCACGCTGACGGGACCAACCCATTCGCTGTAGCCATCGCTACCGCAGTTGGCGCGCACCCAGAAGTAATGGTCGCCAAGGGCGAGGTCGTTCATCGTGTAGGTCTCTTCAGTAGCCGTGCCAGCGATGTTTTCGTCGGGGTTGGCAGTATTATCAGTGGAATAAGCCACTTCGTATTCGCCAACTTCGCTTTCCCAGGTGAGGGTGGCGGTTAGGCCGTTGGCAGTCACTGCAAGCTCGGTGGGATTCAGGCAGGCAGGAGCCTCTACAATAGCGACATCATCCAAATAGATGTAAGCATCGCCACTGCCATAGTTGGACGTGCCCTTGAACACGATGACCACATTCTCGGCATCGACATAGTTGGTGAGATTGATTTCTTGTTGTGTCCAGCTGCTTACACCAGTGAGGCCAGTTGCTAATGCAGTGGTGTAGGTGCTGCCGCCGTCGGTGGAGATAAAGACGGAGAAGTCGCCACCCGTGGGGTTCTTGTACCAGAACCTCAGCTGCATGACCTTTCCAGTTGCGAAGTTCAAGGTCGGGGTCTTCAAGAAGTTGGTGTTGTTATTGTTGTTGCTATAGGAGTTGAAACGCAAACCAGCGCCATTATGGCCAGTGGCATAGTAGCTCCACATGTATGAGGCATTTGTTGTGGTGCCTTCGCTGTTATCCCAGCAGATGGGAATACCCGCAGTGAGGCTGTTGAAGTTTTCGCTCCACGATTCGGTGATGGTGATGACCTCGCACAAGGTTTCGATGGACACCGTGTTGCTCCAGTCGCTATAGTCTTCATCGCCGCAGTTGGCACGAACCTTGGCGGTGTAGCTTGTGGAAGCGGTGAGGTCTTCAATGGTGAAGGGGTTGCTATTGGCGTCGATGAGGTTGGTTTCGTCGCCGTCAAGGCAAATCTGCCAAGCGGTTTCGTTGCCACTAACGGTCCAGCTAAGGGTGGCCGACGTGGTGGAGGCATTCACAACTGCCAGACCAAAGGGCTTTGTGCAGGCAGGTGCCTCGGTGATACTGATGTCATCAATAAAAGCACCGTTGTATGTTCTGCTCGAAGAGGCGGCATCAATCATGATGGCGAGGAAGTTGTCGTGGCAGTTGGCAGGAATCACGTATTCGAATTCCTGATAGGAGGTGGTCAGCCCGGTTTGCTCCGTAATCATCGTGAAGGTGCTGGCGTCGCTCGGGTCGCTCATCGTTCCAATCTTGAAGGTGCTGCTGGTGTTGTAGCCACGTGCCTGCAGCGTCACTTGCATACCGGCCAAGCTATTCATAGGAGGCAGGATGGCGTATTGCGGCTGCGGATCATAATCACTATAGCTTGAATAATATGAATATAATTTCAAGCTGTTGGGCGTTGAGTTGGCATAGTTGGTGCTACTGTAGTAATAAATGGTCGGGAAAACCGAATAGTTGCTGTAAGAGGTTGTATTGATGGCACTCCAGCAGTCAGGCAGTACACGAGCTGAAGGAGCGGTATAGTTTGAAGCCACCTCATACTCGTCAAAGTTCTCGCTATAGCCTTCGGCGTTGATTGACTCGCAGAGCGTGGTGAAGGTGACCACGTTGCTCCAGTCGCTTTCGTCGCCGTCACCACAGCTGGATTTCACACGGACGTAGCAAGTGGTTCCAGCGGTGAGGCCTGTGATGGCATAACTGGAAATACCGTTACAGGTCACCGAAGTGGCATCTGTGAAGTTTTGATCAGTGCTGTATTCGAGCACCCAGCTAGTGGCGCTTCCGTTCTCAGTCCATTGTAAGGAAGCTCCTTCTTCTGAGATAAAATGCGCGTTGCCCAACGTTGGTTTGACACAGGTGGGCCGGGCTTTCACCTCAATGTCATCAACATAGCATCTGTACCAATTCAGATACTTGATAGCAATACGGGCAGCTGTGGCCGGAGCTTCGTTCAGTTCCTTGGTAACAGTTGTGTAGCTTGATGAAGCTATATACGATTCCAAAGACACAAAAGTGCTGGCATCGTTGGCATCGGTCAGATAACCGACATAAACGTTACCCGTTGAAACTTTGTAAGAGAAGGTGATTTGCAGTGTGTTGATAGCTTCATCAACCAGAGGAAGTCCAACGACTACAAAATCAGAAGTACTACCAGCGTTCCAGCTGTCAATTTTAAGAGCCTGGGAACCACTGTGAACATTCGAGGTGTTTGTTTCAATAGCTAAGAAGCTTCCAGTGTTCGTTTGGTACGAAATCCAACCAGCGGCAGTGAGGTCGTCGACGGAACTCATGCTTTCAAATCCCTCGGTGTAAGGGATTGATTCTTGTGCATTTGCTGCCCACGGCATCAAAAAAGCCGTCAGCAGCATCAAAAAAAATGTTTTCTTAAACATCACTTTGATTATAAAATAATTTTAAAATAATTGTATTAAATAATATAAATTTAAAAATCCAATAGGATAACTCCCTCTAAATTCTAAATTCTTAATTCTTCATGGCTTGTTCCACGGCGACAGCGACGGCGACAGTGGCACCCACCATCGGGTTGTTGCCCATGCCGAGGTAACCCATCATCTCGACGTGTGCCGGGACCGATGAGGAGCCTGCAAACTGGGCGTCGCTGTGCATACGGCCCATGGTGTCGGTCATGCCGTAGCTGGCGGGACCGGCGGCCATGTTATCGGGATGCAAGGTGCGGCCTGTGCCACCACCAGAGGCGACAGAGAAATAAGGCTTGCCAGCCAACAGACGCTCTTTCTTATAAGTGCCAGCCACAGGGTGCTGGAAACGGGTGGGGTTGGTGGAGTTGCCGGTGATGGAGACATCGACGTTCTCTAACCAAAGGATAGCCACGCCTTCGCGGACGTCGTCGGCACCATAGCAGTTCACCTTGGAACGGAGTCCAGTGGAGTAGGGGATGCGCTCCACGACGGTCACCTTACCCGTGTAGTAGTCGAACTCGGTGCGGCAGTAGGTGAATCCGTTGATGCGGCTGATGATCTTGGCGGCGTCTTTGCCGAGGCCGTTGAGGATGACACGCAGGGGTTTCTGGCGCACCTTGTTAGCCATCTCGGCGATCTTGATGGCACCTTCGGCGGCGGCGAAGCTCTCGTGGCCTGCCAGGAAGGCGAAGCACTCGGTCTCTTCGCGGAGCAGACGGGCAGCGAGGTTGCCGTGGCCGAGGCCTACCTTACGGTCGTCGGCGACGGAACCGTCGATGCAGAACGACTGGAGGCCTTCGCCAATGGCTTCGGCGGCGTCAGCAGCATTCTTGCAGCCTTTCTTGATGGCGATGGCAGCACCGCAGGTGTAAGCCCATTTCACGTTCTCGAAGCAGATGGGCTGGGTCTCCTCAGCCATCTTGTATGGGTCGATGCCCTTGGCTTCGCAGATCTCGTCGGCTTCCTCAATGCTTTGGATGCCGTATTTATTTAATACGTTCAGGACATTGGCCATGCGGCGTTCCTGACTTTCGAATTTAACTTCACGTCTTGCCATATTAATGTCCTCCTTATTCTTTACGTGGATCTATGTATTTAGCTGCATCGGCGAAACGACCGTATGTGCCGGTAGCTTTCTTAAGGGCTTCGTTGGCGTCGTCGCCTTTCTTGATGAAATCCATCATCTTGCCGAGGCTGACGAATTCATAGCCGATGATCTCGTTGTTCTCATCTAAGGCGATGCGGGTGCAGTAGCCTTCGGTCATCTCGAGGTAACGGGGGCCTTTCTCAAGGGTTCCGAACATGGTGCCGACTTGGCTGCGCAGGCCTTTGCCGAGGTCTTCCAATGAAGCACCAATCAGCAAACCGCCTTCGGAGAAAGCGGACTGTGAGCGACCGTAAACGATTTGCAGGAAAATCTCGCGCATGGCGGTGTTGATGGCGTCGCACACGAGGTCGGTGTTGAGGGCTTCGAGGACGGTCTTGCCGGGCAGAATCTCAGCAGCCATAGCCGCCGAATGAGTCATGCCAGAGCATCCGATGGTCTCGACCAGGGCTTCTTGGATGATGCCGTCTTTCACGTTAAGGGTGAGCTTGCAGGCTCCCTGTTGTGGGGCACACCAACCAATACCATGGGTGAACCCGCTGATGTCTTTCACATCTTTGACGCGCACCCACTTGCCTTCCTCCGGAATCGGAGCGCAGGGATGGTTGGCGCCTTTCTTCACGCAACATTGATGTTGCACTTCTTGGGTGTAAATCATTTTTATTTAAAAAGTTAAAGATTCAATACTTCATTGATTCAATAGTAGAATAAAACGGCAAAAATACGGATATTTTTTCATTGCCGCCAATTTTTTTCAATCCGTTGAAAAACGAGGCTCTATTAATATAATAGGTGTCGAGCTTTTCGTTCTCAATGACCACACAGTCGAACGGGAACTGGAAAGCGGCTTCCAACAGCTCGTCTTTGTCCTCCATCACGATGAATCCCTTGCGTTTCATCTGAAGAAAAGGACCGTTTTGGGCGTATCCGTAAAGACAGAGTACTTTGGCGTCGGCGGGGATGCCCAACGAGTCAAGTAACAGGTCGGCGTCTTGGTAGTTTTGATGGGTGTTCCACGCATAGTTCTCGGATTGTCGGCGGAACACTTGCATGTCGGAGGCGTTGCGAATCATCACCACCAGCAGCACAAGGGCGATGAGGTATTCGACACCTACGAGAACCTTACGGGTGGGTGTGGGAATGCTCTTGAGGAGGAGAACCAACACCAGCAACAGAGGTAGGAAAAAGGTGTCGAGGAAGTAGTAGTCGTGATATTGAATCTGCTGCATCATGGCTGCGGTGAACAACAAGCATCCAAACAGCTGTATCATGGGGAGCCACCATAGAGACAAGGTTTTTTTCTCAGGACTCATTTTCGAGAATGATTTCTTGCCAAAGGCTCGATATAAGGCAGCAGCGACTGCGGCGAGGATTGTCATCAAAAACACCCCGTAGTGAAAACGTTGGAAATAATGAAACCTCCAGTTATGATAGGCATCGCTGAGGAGTTCTTTGGCATCCTGCCAGCTCTCGGGAGGAAGCAGTTGGTTGAGGAAAAGGGTGCCGTGCTGCTGGGTCAGATGACGGTTCCAGAGGAAACATGCGAGATACACGCAAAGGGAGATCAGGACGGCAGGCAGCTTGTCGAGAAAGGTGCTTTCCTTACGAAGGATGCGCCACAATTCGAAACAGAGCACCGTGATGAGTGCGATGGCGAAGGTAGTGCGGATGAGCATGGCCAAGGTTAGGAAGGCGATAGAGACATGAAAATCCCGTCGTTGCCGACTTTCGAGGTGTTTGAGATAATACCAGAAGCCTATGATACTCAGAGATAACGCGGGCACACCGGGCAGGAATCCGTTGAGGTAATAGGCCATCACAGGGGAGGTCAGGGCGATGCTGGATACCAGCAGCGACTTGGCTCCGTCGGAGGTGAGTCGGTAACTGATTTTGTAAAGGAAACCTAATCCAAGGAATGACCATAGCAAGGTCCAGACACGGAACACCCAGGGCGAGGTGGTGCCGAAGAGCTTCATCAGCAAGGCGGCGAAATACTCGTGGATGGGGAATCCCGCCGAGGTCACCGTGGTGTCGTAGGCTTCTTTCCACCATCCGGGAAACTGCTTGTTGTAGATCATGGTCTCGGGATGGAAGAAGTCGAACCCGTTGTGTTGGAATCCCAAGGAGAGTGCGTAATGGTCTTGCTCGGCCCAGGCGTGGATGTGAGAAGGATATTCGTTTAGATAATCCCATTCGATGAACAGCCCTGCCGCCACGAGGAAGAGCATGGCGAAGAGTAATGCCGCGGTGGGTTTGCTGGCTGAGCGTATTGACGTCATGGCATAGGTTTGACGATGTGGGTGTTGACACAAAAACAGCCCCCAAGAAACCCTGGAGGCTGTGGTGTACCGAAGGCCGGGATCGAACCGGCACGAGTTTAACCTCATCGGTTTTTGAGACCGACGCGTCTACCTATTCCGCCACTTCGGCATGTTTTCAACGAACGAGGCTGCAAAATTACACCTTTTTTCCATACTTGCAATCATTATTTGAAAAAAACTTTGGTGGTCTCCCGTAAAAGCACTAATTTTGCAGCCCGAAATCAAATAACACGGACCGATGTCACAGCGATACGTTACTATTTTTGCCGGCAGAGCGACCAAAGACTTGGGCGCTAAGATTGCCGAATCGTATGGTGCTCCTCTTGGAAAGTCCATTGTGACCGAATTCTCCGACCATGAGTTCCAGCCCTCTTTCGAGGAAAGCATTCGTGGTCATCATGTGTTTATCGTGCAGTCCACCATGGCTCCGACTGACAACTTGATGGAGTTGTTGCTGATGATTGATGCCGCCAAGCGTGCCTCGGCGCACAAGATCATCGCGGTGATTCCTTATTTCGGATGGGCGCGTCAGGATCGAAAGGATCAGCCTCGTGTGAGTATTGGCGCCAAGCTGGTGGCCAACCTCATCCAGGCAGCAGGTGTCAACCGTATCATCACCCTTGACCTCCACGCCGATCAAATCCAAGGCTTTTTCGACATCCCTGTCGATGCCTTGTATGCCTCTAGCTTGTTCATCGACCATATCAAGAAGATGAACATCGAAGACTTGCTGATTGCCTCGCCTGATATTGGCGGGTCGAAACGTGCTTCCGCCTACGCCAAACGCCTTGACTGCGACCTGGCCATCTGCCATAAGCAACGCTCTCGCGCCAACGTGGTGGATAGCATGACCCTCATCGGCGATGTGAAAGACAAAAACGTCATCATCATGGATGACATCATCGACACCGCCGGTACTATCGTCAAAGCCGGACAGGTGATGATGGACAACGGAGCTAAGAGCGTTCGCGCCTTTGCCACCCACGCTGTGTGTAGCGGCCCCGCCATGGAACGCCTCGACAACTCGGTGTTCGAGGAAGTGGTCGTCACCGACTCCATCCCGCTGCCACCCAGTGCCTCCAAGAAAATCAAAGTGGTGAGCACCGCCGATTTGTTCGCCGATGTGATCCGTCGCATTGAAAACTATGAATCGATAAGTTCACTCTTTAAGTAATTGAACATTTAGAATTGAGAGATTTTCTCAAGATTCTAATCTACAAATAAACAACTTAACAAAATAACAAATCTAACACCATGAAAACAGTATCATTGAGCGGTTCTCTTCGCGAGAACGTAGGGAAAAAAGATGCTAAGGCCCTCCGTAAGGCCGAGATGGTGCCGTGCGTCCTTTATGGCGGCGACGAGCAAATCCATTTCGCTACCGAAGCCAAAAATTTCAAGAAGATCCTCTTCACTCCTGAGACCTTCATCATCAACGTCACCATCGGCGGAAAGTCGTACAACACCATCCTTCAGGATGTTCAGTATCATCCTGTGACTGACAACGTGTTGCACGCCGACTTCCTCCTCGTGAAGGATGACAAACCCGTCACCGTCACTCTGCCTCTCGCCATTGAAGGCAGTGCCCCTGGTGTCATGCGTGGTGGTAAGCTGAAACAAGCCATCCGTAAGATCAAAGTCAGCGGTCTCGCCAAGGATATTCCTGAGGTCATCACCGTCAACATCAGCAACCTTAACATCCTCGACTCCATCAAGGTTCGCGACCTGAACATTGAAGGTGTCACCATGGTCACCCCCGGTTACCAGGTCATCGTCGAGGTTCGTGCTGCCCGTGGCGCTTCTGTCGCTGCTGACGAATCCGAAGAATAATACAATCATTTTGGCCATAAACCTTTTTGTAGAGACGGTGTGCGCACCGTCTCTACGTTGTATAAAAACCTATGAAATATTTAATTGCCTGCCTGGGAAATATCGGCGCGGAATATGAAAACACCCGCCACAACGCCGGCTTCCGCATCGCCGACCGTTTGGCCAAAGATCTCGAAGGTACTTTCACCACGGGCCGTCTCGCCCAAGTCTCGGAGATGAAATACCGGGGCAGGACTCTTGTTGTTATCAAACCAACCACTTATATGAACCTCAGCGGGAAGGCGGTGAAATACTGGTTGGATCAGGAGAAGATTCCCATCGAGAATCTTTTGGTCGTCAATGACGACATCGCCCTTCCTGTGGGCACCATTCGCCTTCGCAAACAAGGTGCCGACGGCGGACATAACGGCCTTACCGACATCATCGAAAAACTCGGCACCAATGCTTTTTGCCGCCTCCGCTTCGGCATCGGCGATGACTTCCCGAAAGGTCGTCAAATCGACTTCGTGCTCGGATCCTGGAAACCCTCAGAAGAACCTGTTGTTGACCAAACCGTCGATAAGGCTGTCGAAGCCATCAAGTGCTTCGTGACACAAGGGCCAGACCGGACGATGAACCAGTTCAATTGATTTTTTTGAGATTGTCTGTTTAGAACCCACTTCGCTGTTTTCAAATTCCAGTTTTTTAGAATGGCATTTGCAAATGCAAAGAATTTTTCTGAACTTTGCGCCAAAATAAAAAAACGACTATTTGTTGAAAATGGGTCGTGATGGATTTTAAGAAATGAAGAAGATGAGAATAGTATTCATTTCAATCTTGATGGTTCTATTGTCGGGATTGACGGGGTTATCTAAAGCTGGGGTGCCTGAGCCAGGTATTCTGTCTGGACTGTTCTCCGTTAGCGACAGTAAACAAGTGAGTTTTTCAAAAGGAAACCTGCAGTTCAACAACACAACTTCCACCTATCGCTTTGCCGCAAACCAATGGGACTATCTTGGTGATGTTGAAGGTAATCTGTTTGGACCTGGCTGGAGTGATTTGTTCTCATTGAGCCAGGGCAACGAGGCTTGTCAGGCTCTCAACAACAGTGGGAATTATTCTCGTACTTGGCGTTCCTTGTTGACCGAGGAATGGCTGTATTTATTTAACATCCGTAATACAGAATCCGGCTTTCGCTATGCCAAAGCTCAAGTGAACAGTGTCAACGGTATGATTCTGTTGCCTGATGACTGGAGCGGCTCGTATTATTCGTTAGAGAACATCAATCAAGAGGATGCCGATTACAGCGGTAATGCCATTACTGCATCGCAATGGAACGCACTGGAATCGCATGGGGCTGTGTTTCTGCCTGCTGCGGGCTATCGCGATTTTGGTTTTAATGGTTGGTATTTAGATGATGTGGGAACCTTGGGCTATTATCAGTCGGCAACGCAACATGCCTTAACAGGAGACGCGCTTGCTTGTGGTTTCTCGAATTATTATTTGTCTCCCCAGTCCTATTGTTATGCCAACACGGGATCATCTTTGCGATTGGTGAGTGATGTCCTCGTTACAATCTCTTTGGAAATTGGATCTGGCTGGAATTGGTTTTCGAGTCCCGTATTTCTTGATGAGACCCAGTTCGAGGAATTGAAGGAGGCTTTGTCAACGGGTAGCTCTTCTGTTGTGATTAAATCTCAAAACGATGGTTTTGTCACCTACGGAGCTGAAGGATGGGGCGGACAACTTACGAGCATGAGTAATTCGCAAATGTACTTGATGATGACTGATCATGACTTGACTTTATCATTGGCAGGAGGACGGGTGGAATTGGACCATTGTCAGGTCACCCTGAAGTCTGGGTGGAATTGGATTGGGTATCCGCTTGATGAAGAATTACCTCTTGACCAGGCTTTTGTTTATTTTACGCCGGCAGATGGCGATTTGTTAAAGGGCCAATCAAGTTATGCGAGTTACAATGCCACAGAGGGTGTCTGGCAGGGATCTCTTGAAAGCTTGACTCCTGGGGAAGGATACCTTTATCTCTCGAATCGTGCAGAAAGCGTGAGTTTTAGTTTCCCGTCATTGAAGAATATCAAACCTTATCTTGCTGACAGCGTTCCTCAAGGCGGGCTTAACGGCGTGTTCTCATTGAGCGAGAACACAAAGGTCTTTTTCTCCAAGGGTAATCTGCAATTTATCGGCAGTGCGACCCCCTCTTATTGGAAGTTTGCCGACCACCAATGGGATTGTTTGGGCGATACCGGGCAGGGCAGCAATTCGCAGAAAAAGGATCGCGACTTGTTTGGATGGGGAACGAGTGGTTATAACCATGGAGCCAATAGCTATCAACCATGGAGCACGAGTCAAACCTCAAGTGATTACTACGCATACGGATCGTCGAGCTATCATCTGTTTGACCAGACGGGAAAGGCGGATTGGGGCTACAACGCCATCAGCAACGGAGGAAACACTGAGAACACTTGGCGAACGCCCAAACATGAGGAATGGAGGTATTTGTTTGATTTAAGGGTAACACCTTCGGGGTGTCGCTATGCAAAAGCTACGGTGAACGGCGTTCCCGGACTGATGGTTTTTCCCGATGGCTGGCAACGCAGTTATTATCCCATCGGGTCCGTAAACCAACCGCGAGCAACTTACGAAGCCAACGTTTTCAGTGTGACAGAATGGAGCATTCTGGAGCAGTATGGGGTGGTGTTCTTGCCTGCGGCAGGTTATCGGATTGGGACTACGGTGTCGGGCGTGGGTTCTGTGGGTTTATATTGGTCCTCTTCCATGGGCAATGATGACAATTCATGGTGTTTTTACTATTACCAATACAATTTCTTTCCTCATGACTATTATAGCCGTTATGAGGGTTATCCTGTCCGTCTGGTTCGCCCCTTGGTGGGTGAGCTTCCTCAAGTCACGACTTCCGAAGCTGAAAACATCACTTCATCTTCGGCTTCCTGCGGCGGTGTTGTGGTTTCTGGTGGCGGACAGCCTGTTACCGAACGCGGCGTGTGTTGGAGTACCAATCACAACCCAACGATTAGTGGTGGCCATCTGCTTTGCGGAGTGGGTACAGGCAGTTTCTCAGTCGATGTCACAGACCGATTGCCAAACACGACTTATTATGTGCGTGCATACGCCACCAATGTGATAGGAACGGCCTACGGCAACGAAGTGAGTTTCACTACCCTTTCCAGTGGCGGAGACACCCCCGGCGATGATAATCTCCCTGAAGGAGCCATCAACGGACTTTTCTCGGTGAGCAATAATCAACAGGTGCTATTCTCGCAAGGAAACCTTCAATACATGGCCTCTACAAACACTTGGCGGTTTGCTGAACACCAATGGGATTATATAGGCGGATTTAATATCAATATCTCGCCCACGTTCTTCGACTGGATCGACTTGTTCGGATGGGGCACCAGCGGCTTCAACCATGGGGCATTGTGTTATCAGCCTTGGAGCACCTCGACGGACAATTCGCAATACTATGCCTATGGGGATGCCAATTGTAACCTGTTTGATCAATCGGGTATGGCTGATTGGGGCTACAACGCTATCAGTAATGGCGGTAATGCTACTCATCTCTGGAGAACATTGACCTATCAGGAATGGAATTATGTGGTTAACACTCGTGTTACGTTAAGCGGCATCCGCTGGACTAGGGCTAAGGTGAACAATAAAATTGGAATCGTCTTGTTACCCGACGATTGGTCCGCCGCTTTCTATTCATTGAATAGTCCTAATGGCGGAAACTTCGAAGACAATGTCATCTCCGCAGATGATTGGGTCAGTATGCTCGAAGCCCACGGTGCGGTCTTTTTGCCCGCTGCTGGCTATCGCTCCGGGACAACCCCGACCAATGTTGGTTACTGGGGCAATTACTGGTCGGCCACGCACAAAGGCAGTGACGATGCCTTCTATGTGTTTTTCGATTCAAGATATCTTGATGTCAATTACTACACCTACACCAGCCGCTATTTTGGCAGCTCGGTGCGTCTGGTTCAAGATAAGAGTAATAATAATGAAAACCGATGACCTGATGGGATAGAACGAGGTCCAATGAAATGAAAAAAGCATTGATGTGTTGTCTTTTGCTGGCCATGGTGTTTGCTGTTGCAGGGGAAGCGCAAGGCCAGTATGCCCGAAAAAAAGAGAAATTGTTATACATCCTTCCCGGAGCGTCTTTTTCCACCATTCCGATGATCCGTGTCGGTTTAGTGCAGGAAGGCCTGGGCGGTGAAATCCTTCTGAAACACGAACTTCCTCAAATTCCCGGCTCTAAAAAAAGTATCGACGGTAATATTCGTCACCGGGCAGTGATGGGAGGTATTACGTGGCATCCAATCCCTTCTCTATTGTTCACTCCCAGTGTGGGTTATGGGAGTGCCGGGACTTATCGCGTCATTGATGCCAATGGTAATTACAGGATTGAAAATGAAAAACAAGGGATTGAATTGGGTGGTTATTTAAGCTATATCATCGGGGAAGGGGGACATTTGAAAGGTTGCTTTTTCGCCGGTGTTTCAACCTTGCCTCTTTTCGACAGTGAATATACCTATACGGATGTCTCCTTCGGAGTTGGTATGTTGTATTTATTAGGTTATTAAATGTAAGAATATGAAAAAGTGTTTTCTTTTACTATTGATGGTTTTCCTGGTGGAAACCACTTTCGCACAAGGGCTGATTCTGGGTCTTGGGAAGCATCTTCCCGATTTTTTAAGACCACAAGGTGACCCTGCGGCAACAGAATCCATAACCTATTCCTTTTTCCCTACGGTGAACCAATCCTCATTGAGAATCAATTGGATAGGTGTTACCAGTCACCCGTACGTTATGAGCAGGGATGAAGAAGGTAACATTTATGGTGAGGATCTCAACCGTGAATTGGGTGTAAAGTATGATTTTTATCTTGAAATCGACTATTTCCCGATTACTTGGATGTTCCCGAATTCCCTTGTCAAGACCTTCTCCAATTCATTCAAGAGTACTTGGGGGTGCTTGGGAGCTTCACTCGTCAGTGCCCAACTGAAATTCGGCAGGAAAAGGACGAAGTTTTTTGTCGAGACTGAACTGATAGGTGTCTCCACGCTTAACGAGTCGTTGGGCGATAAAATCGATGTCAAAGGAGGTGCTAAGAACATCTATAATTCGGCCTCGGCCGGCATCGATTATGGTTTGGGAAGGCATTCCTATCTGAGGATTTCCGGAGGGTTGATGCTCAGAGGCTTCAACACGCTTTATCCTTTCGTGGGGATTTCCCTCTTGAACGAGGAGACATTCAAAGCTGATAAATACAGAACGAAATACGGAACGAATATTTATTAACCCTAAAAATAGAGACCATGAAGAAAATAGCATTGATGATATGTTTTGTGGCTTTAGTGGTGACATCGGGCTTTGCCCAGGAAAGAGCCATCAGGAAACAGATAGAGAATGCGATAACTTACCAGAATATGCGTATTGGCTATCGTAACGGCACGAAAGAGATAGACAGGCTCTATTATGATGTCAAGAATTGCAGCTTCAAAGAGGACGACCTCAGAAAATTCATGCGTAAGCATCCAGAATACAAAATCACTTTTGGTGATGTGGAACGCGAATACAAATGGGGTTATTACGAGGAAACCATCGTCAGTTTTACAGTTTCCCTAAACGATCCGGCTGCCAACACACTAATACACGCGATTAGGCTGGCCAACAACAACAATAATCTTCAGATGCCTTCCTATCGTAACCTTGGAGAGTCATCCGATTTTTATACCCGTTACGTAAAACGTTTCTCCTCGCTCTCCGAAATCTTCAAAAACGGGTTCTTCCCTGAATTCAAGAACTATGTGCAGAACAATCCCGACGGCATGAAACGTTTCTGCGATGGATCGCCTTACAGTAACAAAGAACTGCTAAAGGACATTGATGTTTGGAAATTGCTTGCTGACAGCAAGAAAGGATCTTACCCGTTCGTGTATCGCGTGGATTCCTACAAAGGCTATATCTTTGATAGCAGAGGACGTTATGATGGATCGATAAGCAATGGCCAGGCAGAAGGACAGGGCGTTTTATACGACAACGGCGGGAAATGGGTCGGAACCTTCAAAAACGGAAAGAAAAACGGCTCTTTCACCTATACGCAGACCTTGGGAAGCTACGGTTCCTATCGTGCCTCCTACAATGGTGTTTTCACCATCGTTTACAAAGGCAATTGTGTCAACGACCAATGGGACGGTGAGGTGGTAAAGACAGTCACTACCAGCGGCGTGGACAGCCCCTACAGAGTCATTTATAGTAGTAACAGCGATGTGGAGAAAT
Organism: uncultured Bacteroidales bacterium; assembly: GCA_946402445.1. Classification (GTDB taxonomy): domain Bacteria; phylum Bacteroidota; class Bacteroidia; order Bacteroidales; family F082; genus Limimorpha. The sequence goes on along the minus strand of CAMIWN010000009.1, from coordinate 13,655 downwards.
ACACTTATTCAAAAGGCCAGCTGGTGACAAGCACCAAGACCTCGTCAAGCTTGTCGAACTATCTGAGCGGTGAGATGAAGAACCGTCAGGAACTTGCCTATGAGGCTGAGCGTGACGCACAACGAAGAAGAGAGCAGGAGAGAGCAAAGGAACTTTCGGTTAATGTAAATAATATTAACAGTTATGTTAAATCTATTTCTATAAAAGAAGACAACCGTGTTAGAACTGAATACAAAGTGGTTTTTACGGATGGAAAATACGGAGAGATTGCTTTTATCAAAAAGAGCGGTGTCATGATTGAGGTGGATTCTAACAGTTGGGCATGGTATAACGATGGTTTTATTGGCGGCTATAGTTACGCCAAAACCAGTGATCTTCCAAACACCAGGGAAGGCGCTTTGGTGGGTCTTTATCGTGCTTTGCATTATATTCATTAAGAAAAAGCAATCATTATGAAAAGAACAATTATTTTTATTATTTTCGGTACTTTGCTGCTGTTTGTCTGCTGCGACAAAATAGCGTATCTTCCCCGTTTGAACGAAGAAGTGACGGTCTCGGGAAACGCAGTCACCTTTCTTTTCAACGTGAATAGAGGGAATGATGATTACATGCCAAAAGTGGAATATGATACCGACCCCAATTTCCTGACATCGGTGGTGGTGACGGCAGAACCTTCTTCTGATGTTGGATATTACTCAGTTACGTTGGAAGGACTTCAGCCCTATACCACGTATTATTATCGGTACATAGTCTCAAACTCCGCACACGGGTCGATTCTTGTGAACAACGGAGACTCTTTCTCCACTGCAGAAGTCACAACGATGGGAAGCGGTCTGCTTTTGGGTCGTTTTTCAGTAAGTGATACCCAAAAAGTCTATTTTTCACAAGGTAATCTGCAATACCAAGCCTCCGAAAACCTTTGGCGTTTCGCTGACAATCAATATGACTGTATAGGCGAGGGGAACCAAAATATTTCGGAGTCCTATAACGGCTATATTGATCTCTTTGGTTGGGGAACCAGTGGTTATTCCTGTGGCGCAATTTGTTATCAGCCCTGGAGCACGAGCACAAATGACGGTGACTATGGCTGGAACAACAGTGCTTTTGGATTTGCTGATTTGGCAGGACAGACCGACTGGGGTTACAACTCGATTAATAACGGGGGAAACCAGACCGACACTTGGCGGACCTTGCGGAAAGATGAGTGGAGTTACGTGTTCCATCAGCGAAACACCGCGAGTGGCGTGCGTTTTGCCAAGGCCATGCTGAACAAAGTGAATGGTGTGCTGTTGTTGCCCGACGATTGGGATGCCAACGCCTTTCATTTGAACGACACCAACAATGTTGCCTCCGCGTTCAGCAGCAACAAGATAAGCCTCACCAAATGGGAAAAAATGGAAGAAGCGGGTGCGATCTTCTTGCCTGCTGCAGGAGGCCGTGATGGCAATACCCTCGTTGATTTTGGGCAGGTCTGTTATTATTGGTCTTCCACCTTTAACAAAGAGGCCTATACGATCACCGCAAACGCATGCGCTATGGCTGCTGATAACGAACAATTATTCAGTGATTATCCTCTTAGAAAGCATTATGGTGTGTCGGTTCGTTTAGTCCGGTCTGTAGAGAATTGATATGATGATAAAGAAAACTGTTTTTGTCCTCTCCCTTTTTCTCGTCTTTGCCTCGTGCAGCACGGATGTTGACCTCTATGCCGATTATAAAGACGTACCCGTGGTGTATGGCCTTATCGATGCGGCTGCTGACACCAATTACATCAAAATCACCAAGGCGTTTTGCAGCGACAATGACCATCCTATCAATGCCAATGACATTGCCTTGATTTATGATTCAAGCAATTACTCCTATAAACTCGATGCCTTTTTCATGGAGCTGAAAAGCACCCAAGGACAACCGTTTCGTCCTACCGGTCGCCTTTTTTATCTCGACACTTTGACCATTCACAACAAGAAAGAAGGCGTGTTCTATTCACCACATCAACGGCTGTATTACACTGACGAACGATTCAACACCAATACCGACCATGAGAAATATCACTATAAACTATGCATCGTCAACACGGACTGTGATACGGTTACAGCTGAGACAAGTGTCGTGGGTGGGGACATTTCTGTGAGCGCGGCCATGGTGAGCTTTAAATCCAAGCCAAGTGACGCGATGTCATCCTTGATGTTTCAATCCACAGAAGAGGCTGTGCTTTATGAGATAGGGATGAAGTTCAAATACAGAGAGATTCATGATGACGGCCCTGAGGAAATAAAAGAGGTGTCTTGGTCATACGGGACAAGACCTCTTGGGGCTTTCGAGAAAGTGTTTGAAAACACCCATAAGATGTATTATTCGGTGAATACTTTTTTCAACCTGCTGGAATCGGCTATTGGCAGCGATACCATTTGGGATGTGAATCACCCTCATGTGACACGTTATGTGGATGACTTTATCATTTCCATATCCGGTGCGGGTGAGAGTTTCTACAATTATTACCAATTCGTTCAAGCGATGAACAGTGCCCCCAGTCTTTCAGCGGATTTCAGCAACGTCATCGGAGGCTGTGGCATTTTATCATCGCGCATCACAGTGGAAAAATCAGTGGCTCTTTCATCCAACACGATTTTTGACCTTCTGAACAAGCCTTGGGGGTTCCAGGAAGAATAAGTTTTATTCCGCCTCTCTTGCTTTCTTTTCTTTAAGCGTTCCTCCAAAGATGTCGAACCTCACAAATCGACATTCCAAGGGTCCGTTCCACACGGGGATCTTGGCGGAAGGTTTCAAGCCGACGTGTTTCAATGCCACGGCATCATCGGTGATGAGCCAGCATTGATAACCTTGGAAGTTGTGTTTCAAGGTGTTGCCGATGTTTTCATACACCTGGTCGATGTCATCTTCTTCCAAACGGTCACCGTAAGGTGGGTTGATGATGACGATGCCGCCTTCTTCGGGAGGGGTGAGGTCTTCCATGTTCTTCTTCATCAGGTGGATGTCGTGTTGCAGATGGGCGTTGTTGATGTTGCTTTCCGCGAAGGAAACGGCTTTGGGCGAACGGTCGGAGGCCCAGATCTCGTGCTCGAATTCAATGATTTGACTGTCGGCTTCCTCTTTGATGCGTTTCCAAAGCTCAGGATCCCAGTCGTCCCATTTCATGAAGCCCCATTGCTTGCGGTAATAGCCTGCCGGAATCTTCATGGCATACATGGCCGCCTCGATGGGCAGGGTGCCAGAGCCGCACATGCAGTCGAGGAAGTTGCAGTCGGCTTTCCAACCCGACAATTGTATTAATCCCGCGGCCAACACTTCGTTCATCGGGGCTTTATCCACTTGTTTGCGGTAGCCGCGGTGGTGTAGGCTCTCGTTGGAGCTGTCGAAGAGAATCTGCACCTTATCCTCGCGGATGTGCAAATTGATACGCAGGTCGGGATTCAGGGTATTGATGCTGGGGCGTGGTCCCACCTCGTCGCGGAACTGATCCACGATGGCGTCTTTCATTTTCAAGGCGGCGTATTGCGAGTGGGTGAAGAAGCGTCCGCTGGTCACCGCGTCGATACAGAAGGTCTGGTCGGTCCTCAGAAGCTCCCACCATTGGATTTCCTGCACTTTTTTATAGAGCTCATCGGGGTTCTTGGCGAAGAAGCTTTTAAAGGGCTTCAGCACCTTGAGGCCGGTTCGCACACAGTAGTTGAGGCGGTACATCATCTCTTTGTTGCCTTCGCAAAGCACGGCGCGGTGCATCACTCGCACGTTTTTCGCGCCTAAATTCCTGATTTCAGCAGCCAGCACCTCTTCAAGTCCGGCCACGGTTTTAGTGATGAGTTGGTAATTATCTTCCATGGGTTTTTAATGTCTTATTTTCAGTTTCATAGTCTTCCGTACCAAGGCATCCCACCATCTGGCGGGCAGCAGCCAATGTAGGAACACCATGCTGTGGGAGCCTCTGCCTGTGCGGTATCTCGCCTTGGGATGTTTCCGGTTCACGCCTTTGCAGATGGCTTTGGCGATGACCGACGGGGGCGAGAGCAACTTGCTCGAATAGCCGTATTTCATGATTTTGGCCTCATTCATGGAAGCCTCTTCATACACGGTTCCTTTGGATGACTCCGCCAGATGTTCGGCGGCAATGATGCCCCAATCTGTCCTGATGGCACCTGGCTCAATAATCACCACATCGATGCCGAAGGGCTTCAGTTCCATTCGTAGGGCATCGCTGAATCCTTCCACGGCAAATTTCGAGACATGATACCAGCCCCCGAAGTAAATAGCCAGCTTTCCGGCGATGGAAGCCACGTTGACAATCCTTCCTGAACCTTGTTGGCGCATGTGAGGAATCACCAACTGTGTCAGCCTTCCTAATCCGAAGACGTTGACTTCAATCTGTCTTCGCGCCTCTTCCATGCTGACGTTCTCGATGGCTCCGAAATAGCCGTAACCAGCGTTGTTAACCAGGACATCGATGCGACCTTCCGCTTTTAACACAGCGTTTACTCCAGCCACCATCGAGGCATCGTCAGTCACATCCATCTGGATGGGGATGATGCCTAAATCCTTCAAAGGCAACATTTTATCCATTCTTCGTGCAGCACCATACACCTTATGACCCTGCTTAGCGAGCCTCTCTGCAGTGTCGTAGCCGATGCCGCTGCTGGCTCCAGTGATTAAGATTACTTTCTGTTTCATACTTCAATTTAAAAGTGCCTGCCGAAATCCATCCGCTCGCGATGGATACGGATGATTTATGTTATTTTTTTACTTCGCAAATGTAAGAATATTTCTTAATTTCTGCGAAGAGTTTTGAAAAAAAACGGCATTTTTCGATACTAATCTGATAATTTTGTATTTTAGCCGATTCAATTCAAATTGAAAGGTAAAATTGAAAATTGAAAATATGAGCACTACTTTTGACCCTCGCGCGAACTACGAGCAGACCCTGCAAGAGGCCGGTTACGTGGAGCGCAAAAAAGCCACTCAAGAAGACTATGACCGCATAGGCTTCATGTCGGGACTGGAAGTGCACCAGCAGATTAAGACTAAAGAGAAGCTGTTCTGCCGCTGTCCCGCTGGACGATTCAACAAATTTGATGACTATGACGCGGAGCTGATCCGTCACATGCGCCCCACCCTCTCTGAGTTGGGTGAATATGATGGCACCGCTCTCATGGAGTTCAAGACCAAGAAGGAGATTGTCTATCGCATCAACAACCACACGGCATGTACCTACGACATCGACGACACGCCTCCGTTCCCCATCAACAAAGAGGCGTTGCACAACGCCATCGTCATCGCCCTCCGTTCCAATCTCAATATCGTGGGCGAGGTGCATATCACCCGTAAACAATATCTCGACGGCTCCATTCCCACAGGTTTTCAACGTACCGCTATCGTGGGTGTGGAAGGCCTGCTGAAGATGCCCAAGAAAGACATCCGTCTCATTCAGCTGAGCATCGAGGAAGATGCCTGCCGTGAGATCAGCGACATCGGCCACCGACGCATCTATCAGACGGACCGTCTGGGTGTGCCGTTGATCGAGACGGTGACTTATCCTGACTGCAAGAACCCCGATGAGCTGCGTGAGACCTGCGAATACATCCGTTTCCTGGGCCGCTCCACGGGGTTGGTGCGTACAGGCATGGGTGCTGGCCGTCAGGATGTTAACGTGAGTTGCAAGGGCGGCACCCGTATCGAGCTGAAGGGTGTCCAACACGCCAAGTGGATCCCTGAGCTGTCGCACAACGAGTGCTTCCGCCAATGGTCGCTGGTGTTGCTTGCCGAAAAGCTCAGCAAGAAGGTGAGAAAGAGTAACTGGAAGGTGGAAGTCGCAGATGTGGGATTCAAGACGGACTATGCGCCGATATGCGACGCCAAAGCCGCCGGCGGAGCCTTGAAAATTGTCCGCCTGCCAGGATTCAGGGGTGTCCTCTCGCATTTCACCCAGCCGGGCAAGATGTTCGCCGACGAAATCGCCGACCGTCTGAAAGTCATCGCCTGCCTCGAGCGTCCCAACATGCTTCACGACGAGATGATGGAGCCGGTGCTGGAGCCTTCTGTCTGGCGCAAGCTGGGCAAGAAAGTGCATGCCACCGAAAAAGACGCTCTTATCCTCATCTGGGGTCCCCAAAATGATATGCCCACCGCCATCGAGACTATCGAGGAACGTTGCCTCATGGCTTTCGATGGAGTGCCGAAAGAGACCCGTAAGGCCATCTGCAATGGCATCACCATCTTTGAACGTGTGTTGCCAGGCGCCGACCGTATGTACCCCGACACCGACTCAGCCCCCATCCCGCTGAATCCCAAAGAGGTCGAGGCGATGAAGAAAGAGCTGCCCACCGAGGTCATCGACCGCTACTATAAGCTTCAGGAATGGAACGTGCCTCAAGACTGCTTCACCTATATCTTCGCCAAGAACTGGTTCCCGACGATGAATGACATCGTGGAGAAACTCGGCGTGGATGGCCGTTTGCTTGGCTGCTTCGTGGGTATGAGGCTTAAAAACCTCCTTTGCAAGAACCCGAATTCGACTTTCGGTTATGACACACTCTATAAACTGTTCGCCTTCTTGAAGAGAGAGAAACTCAACTATCGTCTGGCTTGGAACATGGCCCCGACGCTGGTGGAAGATGCCTCCCTCGACATGAAGGAAGTGCTGCGTAAGATCGGCTTCAGAAGGGCCTCGGAAGACACCCTCAACAAGAAGCTCGACAAGCTGATGGCTGCTTACATCCCCAACAAGAAATTCCATGCCGCGGTAAATAAACGCAACTGGATTATGGGTCAGATGAAAGAAGCAGTGGGTAATACCGATTTGAAGGAATTCGCTAACAACATCAAATAAGAAAAACATGGCTGAAGATTTTTTCCAAGGATATTGGGGTGCCTCGCTTGAGGTGCTCAAGAAATATAACTGCCGCGTGTGGAGTCAGGCCGAATGCCAGACCACGGGTGGCCTCTTCAAAGGCACAATCCTGCCTCGCGCCGCCTTCCAGGACGACCAACATATCGTCATGAAGGTCAACACGGGCTACAACATCGGCGTCGATATCAGCACCATCACGGGCATGGTCGAGACCGACTACAAGAAAGCCAACTACCACATTCCGGAGAAGGAATTTCCTTACACCGAGGGGCTTCCACATGTGAAGCTGCTTGGCACGGGTGGCACCATCGCCTCTCGTCTGGACTACCGTACGGGCGCGGTGATCCCCGCTTTCTCGCCTGGTGAGCTGTATGGTGCTGTGCCAGAGCTGGCCGACATCTGCAACCTCGACACCGAGAAGGTGTTCGCTGTTTTCTCTGAGAACATGTCGCCGAAAGAATATATCGCCCTGGCCAAGAAAATTGGTGAGGAGATCCAGAACGGCATCGACGGTATCGTGATCGGCCATGGCACCGACACCTTAGCTCATACCGCCGCCGCCTTGACTTTTATGTGCCAGAACCTGCCAGTGCCGATTGTTTTGGTCGGCTCACAGCGTTCATCAGACCGTCCTTCGTCAGATGCTGCCCTTAACCTGATGCATGCCATGACCGCCGCTGGTCACGGCGATGTGGCCGAGGTGATGGTGTGCATGTTCGGTCCCACCTCCGACGAGTACGGCTTCCTGCATCGTGGTACCCGTGTACGTAAGATGCACTCCAGCTACCGCTCCACTTTCCGCACCATCGGTGACACGCCGGTGGCCACTGTGGACCGCAAACGGGGAGTGGTGCCTATCAAAGATGAGTATAACCATCGCCGCACCGACCGTGACGTGAAGATCATCCCGACCTTCGACGACCGTGTGGCCATCCTCTACTACTATCCTGGCATGAAACCCGATGTGCTTGACGCATTGGTCGATAACGGCTACCAGGGCATCATCTGGGATGGCACCGGACTGGGTCACGTGAACCGTGGTATGTTCGACGCCATCCAGCGCGCCACCGACAAGGGCGTGCATCAGTACATGTGCGTGCAAACCATCTGGGGCTATGCTCACATGTTCGTCTATGACACGGGTCGTGACTTGATGGACCGTGGCATCATCCCCGCTGGTAACATGCTGGCTGAGACCGCCTACATCAAGTTAGGTTGGGCTCTGGGCCAGACTCATGACAGGGAAGAGGTAAAGAAGATCATGCTAACTCCTGTCAACAGCGAGATCACCCCGCGTGAGCCATACAACGGCTACCTCGTCTATCAAGGCGGTGTGCCTGAGGTGGAGGAGTTTATCAGGAAGGTGCATAAGTAATTTATAATTAATAATTTAGAGAATGGGGACGCAAGATTTTGCGTCCCTGTTTTTTTGCTGTTTTTTTTCCTTTGGAAACCCCGAAAAAAAACGTATCTTTGCACCGTTTTTAAAATACGTATTTTTTATTATTAATTTATTCGAATAAATCATGAATCCAACTCACATTGAACACATTGGAATTGCTGTCACCAGCCTTGAAGAATCCATCCCATTCTTTGAAACGCTGCTTGGCACGAAATGCTATGCCATTGAAGAAGTCGCTGACCAGAAGGTGAAGACCGCTTTCTTGCGTTGCGGCCAGACTAAGATCGAGTTGCTGGAGCCCACCAGCCCTGAGAGCACCATCGCCGCTTTCATTGAGAAGAACAACGGTCGCGGCGGCATGCATCACATCGCTTTTGCTGTGGAGAACATCGAAGGCCATCTTGCGGAAGCCAAGGAACTGGGCATTCGTCTTATCGACCAAGCTCCGCGTGGCGGTGCTGAAGGTTTGAGTATCGCTTTCCTGCATCCGAAATCGACATTCGGTGTGCTGACTGAACTTTGCGAAAACAAGAACAAATAAATCATATATCATGTTAATTGAACAGAAAATCCAGGAATTATTAGAGAAGCGCAATGAGGCTCGTCTTGGCGGCGGCCAGAAGCGCATCGACTCCCAGCATGCGAAGGGCAAGATGACCGCCCGTGAACGCATCGCCATCCTGCTCGACGAAGGCAGCTTCGAAGAGACGGATATGTTCGTGACCCATCGCACTACTGATTTCGGACTCGACAAGCAGCAGTATCTTGGTGACGGCGTTGTCACGGGTCATGGCACCATTGACGGACGCGTGGTCTATGTCTATGCTCAGGACTTCACCGTGTTTGGTGGCGCTTTGAGTGAGACCATGTCGCTGAAGATCTGTAAGGTGATGGATCAAGCCATGAAGGTCGGCGCTCCTGTCATCGGCATCTGCGACTCAGGCGGTGCCCGTATTCAGGAAGGCTCGCGTTCCCTCGCTGGCTATGCCGAGATCTTCCAACGTAACATCAACGCCTCTGGCGTGATTCCGCAAATCTCAGCCATCTTCGGCCCCTGCGCAGGCGGTGCCGTGTATTCACCTGCACTCACCGACTTCATCATCATGACCAATGCCAACAGCTACATGTTCCTCACTGGCCCGAAAGTGGTGAAGACCGTTATCGGTGAAGACGTCAGCACCGACGACCTCGGCGGTGCACGCATCCACAGCCAGAAGTCGGGCGTGGCCCACTTCGCCGCTGAAAGCGAAGAGGAAGGTCTTGCCATCATCCGCAGACTCATCTCCTTCATCCCCCAAAACAACATGGAGAATCCTCCGCTGGTGGAATGCAACGACCCCATCGACCGTATGGAGGATGCCCTCAACCAGATCATCCCCGACAACCCGAACAAGCCTTACAACGTGGGTGACATCATCACCGCCATCGTGGATAACGGCGACTTCCTTGAGATTCATAAGAACTACGCCAAGAACATCATCGTCGGCTTCGCCCGTTTCGACGGCATGCCAGTCGGTATCGTGGCCAACAACCCGGCCTTCTTCGCTGGCGTGCTCGACTGCGACGCCTCACGTAAAGGCGCCCGTTTCGTGCGTTTCTGCGATGCCTTCAACATCCCGATTGTGACCTTGGTCGATGTCCCCGGCTTCCTGCCTGGCACAGGTCAAGAATACAACGGCATCATCGTCCATGGCGCCAAGCTGCTTTATGCTTACGGCGAGTCCACCGTGCCGAAGGTCACCGTCACCTTGCGTAAGTCCTACGGCGGCTCTCACCTCGTGATGGGCTGCAAGCAACTCCGCAACGACGTCAACTACGCATGGCCGTCGGCAGAGATCGCTGTGATGGGTGCTTCTGGCGCTGTTGAGGTTCTCGACGGCAAGAAGATTGCTGAGATCGCCAATCCTGAAGAGCGCGCCGAGTTCGTCGCCCAAAAGGAAGAAGAATACCGCAAGAAGTTTGCCAATCCCTACGAGGCTGCCAAGTTCGGCTACATCGACGATGTCATCGAGCCTCGTAACACCCGTTTCCGTGTCATCCGTGCCTTGCGTACCCTTGAGACGAAGCGTTTGGCCAATCCTGAGAAGAAACATTCGAATATCCCGCTGTAACCGTAAATCTTTAAAGTGATGAACCTGTTACACATACAAGTTTTATTGGCGCATGAGCCTTGGGTTTATACCAAAGGCTGGATCGTCACCATCGCGGGATTTCTGATCGTCATCATCGCCCTGTTCATCCTCTCATTCATTTTCCGTGGCGTTGCCGCCTATTTCACCAAGAAAGATGAGAAGAACTCAGAAGACAGAACTCAGAAGTCAGAAGTGAAGAAAGGGAACCTCCCACCTCTTACCTCTAACCTCTCAACTAAAAACGGCGAGATCCCGAACGAGGTCCTTACCGCCATCGGTATGGCCTTGTATCTCTCTACCAATCTTCACGATGAAGAAAGCAATGTCATCACCATCGAGAGAAGAAACACTTCTTGGAATGATAAAAACTACGGAGTTAGACACTGGAAACGTTAATGCAAAACAATCATGAAAAAATTCAAATTCACCATTAGTGGTAAACCATACGAAGTGGAAGTCCAGGACATTGAAGGCAACATCGCGACTGTCAATGTGAACGGGACGGATTATAAAGTGGAAATGGAAGAACAGGCTGCGCCGGTTGTCAAACCTGTGGCTCGTCCCGCCGCTGCCAAGCCCGCCGCCTCGAGCTCGGCTTCTTCCGCACCCAAACCCGCTGCTGCTGCCGGTGGCGCTGGCTACAAGATGGCCGCCCCGCTGCCAGGCACCATCATGCAGATCTTTGTCCATCAAGGCGACACCGTCAAGAAAGGCGACAAACTCTTGATGTACGAAGCCATGAAGATGGAAAACAACCTGCTGGCAGAAGCCGACGGTACCATTACCGCCATCAACTGCCGCCAGGGCGACAATGTGCTCCAAGGTGATGTGTTAATCGTAATCGGATAAGTCATGTTGGGAAAGAAAAGTATTTATAGAAGACCGGTCGTCATCCTGGCCTCGTTAGTCGTCTTATTCCTGCTGAACATGGCGGTGGTCAACAACCCCATGTTCGCTACCCGGATAAGCGACCTCACCGAACAGACGACGGAGGTCAGTGACATGAGCGTTGAAGAAAGCAACGCCCAGTTGGCTGAGATGGCCGACAGCATGGTGGCGGAAGCTGCCGAGACTGCCTCGACAGCCGCTCAGCAAGTCGCCGAGACAAAACCTGCCACGACACAAACGCTTCAAGCCGAAGAGGACCTTTCCTCCAAAGCACAGCTGAAGGATGGTCTGCGTAAGTTCTGGATCCTCACCGGTTTCAGAAACTGCAAGATCGGCAATATCATCATGATTCTCGTGGGTATCCTCTTCATCTTCCTGGCCGTGCGCTTTGAGTTTGAGCCGATGCTGCTGATCCCTATCGGAACCGGTATCATCTGCGGTAACATCCCCTTCTTCCAAGGCTATGGCATCAGCTTGGCGGAAGGTCTGGCCAATCTGCAAGCCATGATGGACGCAGGGACGCTCAACATGGATATGGACACAGCAAAAGCCTTGCTGGTGAGCGTCTTTGGCGAGAACCCCGGTGATAAACATTTGGTGCTCAGCGAAGCCATCAAGTCTGTCGAACACCTGAACATGGCTGACTTTGGCCTGACCAATCACGACATTGAAAGTGTGAAAGGTTTGATGAACGGTGTGTTCCAAAGCGGTGAGCTGAACCTCCAGACGGGTCTCTACCAGAAGGGCAGCGTGCTCAACTACCTGTACTTCGGTGTGACCTCTGGCGTTTATCCTCCGTTAATCTTCCTTGGCATCGGCGCTATGACCGACTTCTCGTCGCTCATCGCCAACCCGAAACTGATGGTGCTGGGTGCCGCCGCTCAGCTTGGCGTGTTCCTCACCTTCATCGGTGCCTTGTATCTCGGATTCAACCTGCGTGAGGCCGGCGCTATCGGCATCATCGGTGGTGCTGACGGTCCTACCGCCATCTTCCTCTCCTCACGTTTGGCCAATGGCATGAACGGCACGCGTAACCTCATCGGACCTATCGCCATCGCAGCTTATTCCTACATGGCCTTGGTGCCGGTGATCCAGCCGCCTATCATCCGTTTGCTGACCTCCAAGAAAGAACGTCTTATCAAGATGAAAGCACCCCGCATGGTGAACAAGACCGAAAAGATTATGTTCCCCATCGTTGGCCTTATCTTGACTACCTTCATCAGCCCCACTGCCCTGCCGCTGTTGGGTATGCTGTTCTTCGGTAACATCATCAAAGAGTCGGGCGTGGTGAAGCGTTTGCAGAACACCGCCTCCAACCCGTTGATTGACATTGTGACCATCATCTTGGGTCTTACGGTGGGTGCCTCCACACAGGCCTCTGTGTTCCTTACCGCAAGCTCCATTAAGATCTTCGTCTTGGGTGCCTGCTCGTTTGCTGTGGCTACCGCCGGTGGCTTGATGGGCGCTAAGTTGATGAATCTCTTCCTGAAGGAGAAGATCAACCCGATGATCGGTGCCGCTGGTGTTTCGGCAGTGCCCGACAGTGCCCGTGTGGTCGAAGTGGAAGGTCAGAAATATGACCCGTCAAATCACCTGCTCATGCATGCCATGGCCCCGAACGTCTCTGGCGTGATTGGCTCAGCTGTCGCTGCCGGTGTGATGATGTCGTTCCTTATGATGTAATTTAACGTTAAATAGAATATTAAAGACAAAAACAAATGAAAAGTAAATCTATTATCATGGTGGCCTTGCTGGCCATGATGACCATGAGTGTGAAAGCGCAATGGTTTGATTTTTCACAGAACCGGAATGATGTTACCGTCGGTTTCAACCTTGGTGTTGTGGGCTATCATTTCAATGGCCACGTTGACGACACCTATGCTAACCTTGGTGGTGGAGTAAGCCTTTCTATAATGGGTGTTTATCTCGATTTTATTTATCAGTCACCTGAACATCGTTTTGGTAATAAGATTACTCCAATGCTGTACAATGACCACACTGCCTTGACAATCAATGTGGGTTATAAAATCCCTGTCACCCCTTGGATGAATTTCACCCCTTTGATTGGCTATAGCAATGAAACCACAGGTGTGACGGATTGCAGTACCATCAATATCGATACTGAAAATCATACGGTTTACCACGATTACGATGCCGACCATATTTACAGCCACTTCAATTATGGCGCCGGCCTTTCGTTCAAACTCTTTGGTTATGTCGAGATTGGTGCTGTTTGCACGTCTCATGCCACTTATGGCAACCTCTCGTTTAATCTCATGCAACTCAAAGACGTGTTTTAAACATTCTTTCATTGCGATAAAAAAGAGGGCGACTAAAAAGGTCGCTCTCTTTTTTTTGTTGGATGTAGAAGATT
>CAMIWN010000008.1:0-85435 GCA_946402445.1 uncultured Bacteroidales bacterium | reverse complement strand
CGTTCACGATGCCCGACTGCGCGGTCTCGGTGTTCTCCTACTACGAGCCCATCTCCCTCGGGCAGCTTGACGACATCTGCCAATGGCAAGCCCCGGGCGTTCCCGGTTTTGCCACCTTAGCAGATTATTACACAAGCTACATCTACAAAGTACAGAAACCTGGCAGTAGCGAATGGATCGACTTCACGGAAGACGACTGGAATAACAGTTACCTGTTCGATGTGGCCGGTTCGTGGAAGTACCGTGTGGAGCTCACCAACGACTACGGCACTTTCGTCTCCGCCGAGATGATCTTTGCGGTGGCTGACGCTCCGAAAAGCATCGCCATCTCTGGCTATCAAGAAACCTGCGAGAACAGCTCTCTGTTCTTCGATGTAATGCAGACACCTGCAGAGGCCGTCTTGAGCGGATCAATACAATGGTATAAGGACGGAGTAGAACTCACCTCAGAAACCTCGACTGTTTTATTCATCGACGGCTATCTCAGCGATGCTGGCACCTATACGGTGACCTATACTACGGGCTATTGCCAGCTTGAGTCGGAGCCCTTCGAAGTCACCGTGAATCCGTTGCCCGAGGTCGCCTGGGTGGAGCCTGAAGACGGCGTCACCGTCGCTATGAGCACGGAATCCATCGAGTTGCAGGCTACTCCGGAAGGCGGCACCTTCTACTATCAGGATCCAGCAGGTACAAGCGGTGCGTTGGAGGAAATCACAGGCAGCACCTTCACCTTCCCCGCTGTTGGTCAGTACTATCTGGCATATGAATACGTGGATGATAATGGCTGCGCAAACTGGATTGGGGACCGCATCATCAACGTGGGCAGCGAAGTCCACCTGATTGAAGGAGAAGGCGGAACCCTCCAGAACAACACTATGGAGACCGTCTTAATGCCCGGTGATGGAGTTGATATCAGCGCCATCGCGGATGATTGCATGCACGTCACTAGCATCACCGTCTACAAGACTGACGACCACAGCGTGACAGTGACCTCCACCACTGATGAATACATCATCTTCACCATGCCCGACTACGACGTTGACGTTGTCGCCGAATATGAGGTCAACAATCACTACATTAATTACATGAGTGCCCCCAACATCACCGGCCCCTTCGATGCCGACTGTGGCACCACTGTGAGCCTGGATTATAATAACATCCCCGATGGCTACATTCTGACCGAATTCATCGCTAATGGAAGCTATGAAACCTACATCCCATTGTCATTCGATGAGGGCGCGGGCGAGTGCACGTTCACGATGCCTGACTGCGATGTTGATGTGACTGCATCATACGAGCCTATCCTTCTCGATGACGTTTCCGAATTCTGCCAATGGGATTTCCCGGGTGCTCCACATTTCACCGCTTCCACCTACGTTGGCTACTACTACAATGTGATGAAACCCGATGGCTCTTGGATTGAATTCGATGATGATGACTGGGTTGATGGCAACAATTTCGACATGGCAGGCACTTGGACCTACTACGTTGTGCTCTCCAACGAATACGGCGACTTCCCATCCGAGCAGAAGACCTTCGAGGTCATTGCCGCTCCGAAAAGCATCACTCTCGTAGCCGAATCCAGCTATTGCGAGGGCAATATCATCATACTCAATGTAGTTCCCGATCCCGAAGATTTCGACTTGGAGGGAGGTGAATTCTCTTGGAATCAAAATGATATGCCTTTTGACTACACCACAACACCTACACTGAACGTTTACGCTTCTACTGACATGAGTGGTTCCTGGAATGTAGAATACTTCCCACTGGGGGGAACTTACGGAGTGCCTTGCACATTTACTAGTGAGAACATCGATATCAGCGTGTCGGAGATGCCGAATGTCTATTTTGAGACACCTCAACAACTGGACACCACGGTTCACGTGGGTTCGGGATCGCTCGAGCTTCAGGCTTCCCCGGCAGGCGGCTACTACTACTATGAGGACAATAACACCGGCGAAGTCACGGAACTCACCGACAACGTCTTCACCTTCCCCGGAGTAGGTGAGTACACGGTGACCTACACTTACACGAATGAGGCCGGCTGCTCCGCGGATAACTACCGCCTCATCCATGTGGGCTACCAAGTCACCATCGAAGGCGAAGGAGGCGAGATTTATCTCAACAACGGCAGCACCGTTTGTAACTATATGCCTGGCGAAACCGTTACCGTCAGGTTCTATAATACCGGCTGTTATTCCTTCGAAGGAATGGCTATCGCCTACGATGACGTTCTCATCAACGAGCCAGTACCCACAACGGGTAACACGATCACCTTCACAATGCCCGAAAACGACGTAACCATCACTCCTAACTGGACTCCCGTAACATACAACATCACCTACCAGTATACTCCCACGACTGTCCCCAATCTCGACATCTCCGGCCCGACCACCGCTGCTTGCGGCTCCCGGGTGAACATCGCTTACAAGACCAATGTCGCGGGCTATATCTTAATCTCCCTCTCTGCCAATGACATTTACGGCATCCCCTTGGATGTTGTTCCCTGCGAGCCCGAACAGGCCAACAAGAAAATGTTCACGATGACTGACACCGATGTCACGGTGACCGGTACCTATCAGTCCATTGAACTGAGCCTGCTTCCCGACATCTGTCAAGGTGAATACCCCGGTATTCCAGCGTTCAACATCACCGCTGAAAACTACACGGACTATATTTACAAAGTGCAGATACCCGGAACAACCAGCTGGCTTGACTACTCTGACTATGACATGATCAATATCGAAAAGTTCGATGTGGCAGGCACATGGAAATACAAAGTTCAGCTCACCAACGAATACGGCACCTTCCAGTCTGAAGAAATGAGCTTTAAAGTCTATTCTGTTCTGGAAAGCTTAACCATTCAAGGTTCCAACACTTTCATTCCTGGAGGAATCTTCCAACTTACTGCTGATTACACTCCAAATGATGCCTTTATAGCCGGAGAATTCCAATGGTTTGTGAATGGAACTTATTACTCCACCACCTATGACCCGCAGTTATCCATCACAGTCAGTGGCGATCCTACCGCTGCGGCTACTTTGGCAGGCGAATACACGGTGATTTACTCCACAAACACTGCAACTTGCGAATTCGTCTCTGACGCTTTCACGGTTACATTAGATACGTCAAAGGATGTATGCAACATCGTCAACAACAATCTGAACGTCAGCCTCTATCCTAACCCGACGAGCGGCGACGCGAAGATCGTCAGCGACCACGCCGTGATCCAACGGGTGACGGTGTATAACCTGATGGGTCAGACTATCCTCGACGAGGAAGTCAACAACACCGAGACAATGCTCCATTTGGACGGAGTCGCCAACGGTGTGTATATGGTCAAGGTTAGCACGGAAGAAGGCTACCTCATGAAGAGGTTGGTCGTTGAATAACCTATGTTACCCCTCACCCCCGACCCCTCTCCCCAGGGAGAGGGGAGAGGAGGGGTCAGGAAACATCAAGGCGTGCCAGGAAAACCTGGCACGCCTTTTTTTCAATCAAAACAGCTCTTAAAACAAACCGTCGAGGATCTCATCCTTCACCAGGTTAGGCAAGGTGACCTTCAACTTGGGTTCGCGTTCCATGGCGCGTTTGATGGCGAAGGTGGCGCCTTCGTTGCGTGCCCAGTTACGACGTGCGATGCCGTTGTTCACATCCCAATGCAACATGCAGTGGAGACGACGGTCCGCGTCGGCGGTGCCATCGAGGACCATGCCGAAGCCACCGTTGATGACCTCACCCCAACCTACGCCGCCACCGTTGTGGATGCTGACCCAGGTAGCGCCGCGGAAACCGTCGCCGATAACGTTCTGCACAGCCATGTCAGCAGTGAAGCTGGAGCCATCGTAGATGTTGGAGGTCTCTCGGAACGGCGAGTCGGTGCCGGAGACATCATGGTGGTCACGACCCAAGACAACGGGGCCGCTCAGACGACCGTCGGCGATGGCCTTGTTGAACTCGGCAGCGATCTTGGTACGGCCTTCACAGTCAGCATAGAGGATACGAGCCTGTGATCCGACCACGAGATGGTTGGCCTGGGCACCACGGATCCACTGGATGTTGTCGCGCATCTGCTGCTGGATCTCGGCAGGGGCTGTGCGGGCGATCTCTTCCAGCACATGGCAGGCGATGTCATCAGTGACGGCAAGGTCTTCAGGCTTGCCCGAGGCGCAGACCCAGCGGAAGGGACCGAAGCCGTAGTCGAAGCACATCGGACCCATGATGTCCTGCACGTAGGAAGGATAACGGAAAGTGCCATCGGCCTTCAGGATGTCGGCGCCAGCGCGGCTGCTTTGGAGCAGGAAGGCATTGCCGTAGTCGAAGAAATACATGCCCTTGGCGGTGAGCTTGTTGATGGCCGCCACATGACGGCGCAACGAAGCCTGCACTTTCTCCTTGAATAGTTCCGGATTCTCGGCCATCATGGTCTTGGATTCCTCGAAAGACTGGCCAACAGGATAATAACCGCCTGCCCAAGGATTATGCAAGGAGGTCTGGTCGGAGCCTAAGTCAACATGGATGTTGTGTTCGGCGGCATATTCCCAAAGGTCAACCACGTTGCCCTGGTAGGCATACGAACGGGCTTCTTTCTTGTCAAGACTGACATTGACATGTTTGAACAGTTCTTCGATATTGTCATAGACCTCATCGACCCATCCTTGATCGTAACGTTTCTGTGTAGCAGCGGGGTTAATCTCAGCGGTGATGCTCACCACACCGGCGATGTTACCTGCCTTGGGCTGGGCACCGCTCATGCCACCGAGACCTGCAGTGATGAAAAGCTTGCCTGCCGTGCTGCCTCCGTGTTTACGAGCGGCATTCAACACGGTGATGGTAGTGCCGTGGACGATGCCTTGAGGTCCTATATACATATAGGAGCCAGCAGTCATCTGCCCATATTGCGTCACGCCGAGGGCGTTGTAACGCTCCCAATCATCGGGTTTGCTATAGTTCGGGATCATCATGCCGTTGGTGACAACCACGCGGGGGGCGTCTTTGTGCGAGGGGAAGAGTCCCATCGGGTGACCACTGTACATGGCCAGGGTCTGGTCTTCCTCCATGTTGGCGAGATACTGCATCACAAGGCGATATTGCGCCCAGTTCTGGAAGATGGCACCGTTACCACCGTAGATGATGAGCTCATGCGGATGCTGTGCCACAGCAGGGTCGAGGTTGTTTTGAATCATCAGCATGATAGCAGCGGCCTGCTGACATTTAGCCGGATATTCCTCGATCGGACGAGCATACATTTTATAAGAAGGACGGAAACGGTACATATAGATGCGCCCGTATTTCTCCAACTCCTCGGCAAACTCAGGAGCCAAGATGGCATGCCACTTCTGTGGGAAGTAACGAAGGGCATTGCGGATGGCCAGCTTCTTCTCGGATGGGGTAAGGATATCCTTGCGCTTAGGAGCATGGTTGATGGTGGTGTCGTAAGGTTTCACTTCCGGCAGTTCGTCAGGAATGCCGGCGAGAATCTCTTTTTGAAAATCGTTGAGTGCGTGCATGTATTGTTGAATTGTTGAATTGTTGAGTTATTTATTTGTTGATTTGTTTAATGGCTGCAAAGTTAGGTTTTTTTTCCTATTTTTGAAATCAAATTTATCACTCGTGAAACAAATCATTCCAATCTTCATCCTTTTGTGGTCGCTAACCAATGTGGCTATTTCACAAAATATTGATAATCAATATTATAAAACATCATTTCAATCTGCATACAAAGCTTGTCCCGACATTCCCAACGGCTTGCTGGAAGCCATCTCGTTCACCAATACGCATGTCCATCATCTGACCGATGCCAACTATTTCCACGATGGGCCTGATGCCATGCCCCGCGCCTACGGCCTGATGGGGCTGGTAAAAGATGGCAAGGGGTATTTCCGCGAGAACCTGAAAATAGTCGCGGAACTATCGGGCATATCGGAAGCGGAGATTTTGGAAAGTCCCGAAAAGAACGTGTTGGCCTACGCCAAAGCTTTCGAGCACTTGTCACAAGCACGCAAAGCCACCGAACTAAAGGACTACATGGACATTATCGAACAACTGTCTGAACTACCGACTGGCGAGGAAAAAGACGTGTATCCCATGCAGTCGATGCTATACTCAGTATGTTGCTTCCTCAACGACACGGATCGTGCAAAGGAGTTTGGTTTCCAGGCCTATCAGATCGACATAAAGGCACTTTTTAGCGAATCATACGAAAAGCTAGTCTCTCCAGGACTCAGCATCACGCGTAGTCCAGACTATCCGCCTGCCATCTGGGAGCCAGCGCCTGAATGCAACTGGGAGCCTCGAACCAAAGAAGTGAGCGCCGTGGTTATCCATTATACGGAAGGCTCCTACGCAGGATGTATCAGCTGGTTCAAAAATTGCGACGCTGAGGTCTCTGCACATTATGTCATCCGTTCAGTTGACGGACAAGTCACCCAGATGGTACGGGAAGCTGACAAGGCTTGGCACGCCCGCACCGCCAACGGCTACACCATCGGCATCGAACACGAGGCATACGGCAACATCTGGAGTTTCTTCACGGAAGCGATGTACCAGTCATCAGCCGACTTAGTGCGCAGCATCTGTTCACGCTATGAGACCATCGACGGACTTCGCACCCATGACCGCGACACCCTTGACAACGGCCTCTGTCTCAACGACGGCCTATTCGACCTCGGCGGAGAAGGAGCCTGTGTCAAAATACGCGGCCATCAGCATTATCCCGACCAATCTCACACTGACCCAGGTCCTTATTGGGATTGGGACTACTATTACAAGCTCATCAACGAAGGTACCCCCGTCACGCTCATGGAAGGCACTGAAGGCCGCCTTGACCATCAGAATTACAGTGATGACGAGCGCTTGATTTGGGTGATAAAATGCCCAGAAGGATCCATCATCGAGCTGGATTTCAGCAGCTTCCACCTAGAAGCCGATTTCGACTTCCTTCGGATTTACGATGGCGATAACGTCTATGCGCCAAAGATAGGACGCTGGAACACACAAAGCCCAGGCAAAGTAAGGTCCTCTAACCGTTCTATGTGCGTGGAGTTCCGCTCGGACTGCGCCACCAACACGACAGGATGGGAAGCCTCATGGAAAGCCCTGACAGGAAGCGTAGTGTCATCCGAACACGCCACAAAGACCCACGTAACCCCAAACCCGTTTCATGACCATTTCACCATCGTTCAGGAAGACGAAGCCATCACCGAAATATCAGTATATGACCTGTTGGGGAACACCGTGCTGCCATGGACTCAGACAGAAGAATCCATGACGGTTCAGACAAACGACTGGCCATCGGGAGTTTACATCGTCCACCTTAAGGACTCCTCACTGAGAAGGCGGACCGTAAAGCTCATCAAGCTGTAAACAGGTTATTGAAACAATTATCGTTAACATGTTGCGTTCATCAAAGGAAAATATCTATCTTTGCACCTTAATTAAAGAATGAAATGAAACACAGAATCCCCATATCCATCGTATTATTGCTATTATCACTGCTGGTTTGCCCGTTGTGGGTTCACGCCCAAGACCAGGACACTTGCTTGATCAGCTGTGACAGCGAGATGCCCGTGTGCAGCCAGTCGCCAGTGAAACTTAGTGTCCCCAACGACTATCTACGAAGGTATCTATGGACACCAGGATATGCCACCACCAGCAGCATTGTCGTCTATCCCGAGGTCACCACCACTTTCACGGTTACGGTGAGTGACACCACGGGAGCCGAGTTATGCAACGCCTCTTACACCATCGAAGTGATGCCACGTTTCGATATCGAAATCGACCAATTAAAGCTCACTTGCAACAACAACGAGGAAGACAACGGCAAGACCGCTCAACTGAAAGCGACGGCTTCAGGTGTTGGAGCTCCCTATACTTATTTTTGGGAAGAGCAGATGGGCGGACGTTGGAGGGAACTGAGCCCCTTGCATATCGCGCCCACCGACCCGTCGATGGCCATTGGATTGATGGCTTATAAATGGTACCGTGTCAGCGTCACCGACAGCCGGGGTTGCACGCAGATGGACAGCATCCTCACCCGCGCCTTCCCTACCCCAGTGATTGAGATTTACTGTGACCCAGGTGACACCGTATTCCTGCAGAATCCCGACGTCACCCTCTCGTTCGAGAACCTATCACAAGACAGCATCGGCGTTGACCATTTCTTCTGGACCTTCGAGCATGGCCTGATTTCCACCCAAGAAGAGCCGACCTTCACATACGTGGAGACAGGAAACTACAAACCCAGCCTTACCATTTACGACGACTTTGGATGCGACACCGTATTTTTAAAAGAGGTGTACGTCAACCCCGTCAAACTCTCCATCCCCAGCGTATTCACCCCTAACGGAGATGGCATCAACGACACTTTCGTCATCACCTTAGGCAGCGGCTCCGACACGCCCGGCAACAATAATAACAACACACCCACCCGCGCCGATAATAACCCGGACATCAAACCTCTCAACGTCTATTATAAATCCACCGACTTAATGGTCATGAACCGCTGGGGAAGAGTCGTTTACCACTCTACTGACTACCAAAACGACTGGGATGGCGGAGGATTGTCCGATGGCACCTACTTCTATGTCCTTAAATGCAGAGGTTTGAAAGAAGAAATCCAATACCAGGGATCGGTCATGATTATCACTAAGTCAAGACAATGAAAAACAATAATTTAGAGATGAGAGGGTATCCACTTATGAGGACAATAAAAACAATAATAATTGGAGTTTTAGCGATTTTGATGTTGTCATGCCATCATGAAGGCGGCAAACACCTATCGGGTGATTTAGTATCAATTCCGAGATCTGCCGATGGAAGCACAAACAAAGAGCCTGTCATCAAATTCGAGAAGACAGAATATGATTTCGGCAAGATTTTGCAAGGCGAGGTGGTGTCGTACACCTTTCATTTCACCAACGTCGGAGACGCTCCGCTGCTCATTACTGCCGTAGATAAAAGTTGTGGTTGCACCGCCAGCGAATTCGTTCGTGAGCCCATCGCGCCAGGAGGAAAAGGACAAATCAAAATCACCTATGACAGCAAAGGTCATCACGGAATCCAATCCAAGAGTCTGGTTGTCAACGCAAACACCAACCCAGCACAGACCATCTTGCGAATCAAGGCAGAGGTTAGAACCCCAGAACAGCTGTGATGAGTCAAGAGTAAAAGTTGATTTGAAAATAGTTTTAAATAAAAATAAACAGTTATGTTAATAAGTATTTTATTACAAGAAGCCCAGCAGGCAAATCCGCGGGGCATGTGGACCAGCTTAATCTGGATTCTGTTATTAATTGTCGTCTTCTGGCTTTTCTTCATCAGACCACAGTCGAAGAAAGCGAAAGAGCAACAACGTTTCCGCGACGAGTTAAAGAATGGTGACCCCGTTGTCACTATCGGCGGTTTCCATGGAAAAATCAAAGAAGTGAAGGAGCATACCGTGATGGTCTCGTTAGCTCCAGATGTGGAAGTGGAAATTGAAAAGTCAGCCCTGGTGCAGAACGCCTCACAAGTGGGAGGTCAAGGCTGATACATCCTTTATGATAATCTGTCCCTGTGAAAGCGGTAGATGAAATAAAGGAGGAGTTCGTGCAAAAGGACAAGAGAAGGTTCCTGTCCTTTTTGATCTTTCTTGCCATATCCACAGTGTTATGGTTTCTGATCAAACTCACCAAAGACTACTCCACACAAACCTTCTTCTGGGTGCATTATACTGATATCCCGGCCAACAAGTGGGTATCAACGCCTGAGCAACAGGTGAAACTCACTTTCGAAGCCGACGGTTTCGTCACCCTGGGGCATAATATGGTACGCGGCAAACGCCGTGCGGTGAATATTTCTTTGAATGAAGTGCCTTACCGTCTGGAAGGTGGTGTTACCTATTCCTATAGTTCGCAGTATGTAGCGGAGAAAGTGGCTGAATGGCTTAACATCCCCACCTCGAACATCACGATTAACGACGACAAGCAGTACTTCAACATGGAGGATCTGCAATCGAAGACACTTCCCGTGAAGGTTCCTTTGGAGGTACAGACAAAACGGCAATACCGAATCTATGGCGATCCCGTGACAGAGCCCTCCACCATCACAGTTTACGGCTCAAAAAACATGTTGGACACCCTGACAGCCCTCTACACAGAACCTTTAACCGCGGAAAACGTCTCCGAACCTCTGCATCAAATTTTAAAGGTAAACCTCTATGAAGGAGTCATCCACTCGGAAACCAACACAGTGGAAGCCACCGTCGCCGTGGAAAAATACACTGAACAAGTGGTAGAAGTGCCAGTGACCATCGCCGACAGCCTTAATGTCCGATTCTTTCCTGAGACTATGAAGGTGAGATGCATGGTAGCCATCAAGGACTTTGGAGCCTTGAATCCCTCGTCGTTTACGGTACGAGCCGACACCGCACAGCTTCACCGTCGGGATCCCCTGCTGAACATCTCACTGGTTAGGATTCCAGAACATGTACAAGTATTGTCGGCACAACCTACACAGGTGGAATACCTGATTATTAATTAAGAAGTTAGAAGAAAAAAGTAAGAAGTGAAGCAAGAAGAAGTCGCAACATTAAAAGAGACAATCATCAGCGTCTTGAAAACCATCTATGACCCAGAGATTCCCGTGGATATCTGGACGTTACATCTCATTTATGGGTTAGAGGTGGATGAAGAAGGCAACGTGAAGATTGTGATGACCGTTACCGCTCCCAACTGCCCAGTCGCTGAGGTGCTGCCGGGAGAGGTGCAACAGCGGGTCAGCGCTATCATGGGAGTGAAAAAAGTGGAAGTAGAACTCACCTTCGAACCCGCATGGAGTATCGACATGCTCTCTGATGAAGCCAAAGCAGAGTTAGGCCTCGATGGTGACTACAGCGCCTACTCAGCAATGGACTTCCTATATTAATTAAGATTAGAAGAGTGAGACGAGACACTTCTAACCTTTAACCTCACAAAAGGCTTCAGCGTAGAGGAGCATCTGCTTCAGCATGGAGAGCAGGCCATTGGAGCGAGTGGGGCTCAGGTGTTCTTTCAATCCGATTTCATCCAAAAACGAGAGGTCAGCGGACAAGATATCCTGTGGGGTCTGTCCAGAGAAGACCTTGATTAACAAGTTGATAATACCTTTAGTAATCACAGCATCGCTGTCGGCGGTGAAATAGACCTTTCCCTCCTTGAGTTCGGCATGGAGCCACACCCGTGATTGACAACCGTTGATCAAGTATTGGTCATTACGGTATTGTTCGTCAATGATGGGGCACTCTTTCCCCATCTCAATCAGCAGGGCGTAACGATCCATCCAGTCGTCGAACATCGAGAAGTCCTCTACGATACTATCTTGAATTTCTTTTATTGTCATATAATTTGTCTTTTTGTATTCATTTTTTCATCTCGCTTCGTTCACTAACCTCTCACCTTAAACCTCTCTCACCTCAGCATCATCGCAGCCCGCTCCACTGCATTTACGAAGATATCCACTTCTTCGAGGGTATTATATATTGCAAAGGAGGCTCTTACGGTGCCGGGGATGCCAAAACGTGTCATCACTGGCTCAGCGCAATGATGACCGGTGCGTACAGCAACGCCCATCTTGTCAATAATGGTGCCAAGATCGTAGGGATGGATGCCATCTATAATGAAACTCACCAATCCACTACGCTCAGGGGCTAGTCCGATGAAACGCATCCCCGCTATTGAGGAAAGTTTTTCCATCGTGGTCTTCACCAACAAATTCTCATGTTCAGCAACATCCCTCCTATCCAACCCCTCAATGAACTTCACAGCTGTCTCTAAGCCCAAAGCAGCGCCTACGTTAGGCGTTCCAGCCTCAAATTTAAACGGCAACTGA
Source organism: uncultured Bacteroidales bacterium (assembly GCA_946402445.1). Classification (GTDB taxonomy): domain Bacteria; phylum Bacteroidota; class Bacteroidia; order Bacteroidales; family F082; genus Limimorpha. The sequence continues at coordinate 73,588 of CAMIWN010000008.1, read as the reverse complement.
TTAAAGGTGGTTCTTTCAAAACTCACTATATCAACCATCTCCCCACCGAACTGGTAAGGAGGCATTTTCTCCAGCCATTCCGTCTTGCCATATAAGCCACCGATACCCATAGGAGCATACATTTTATGACCTGAGAACACAAAGAAATCGCAGTCCAAGTCCTGAACATCAATAGGCAGATGCGCCATCGACTGAGCTCCATCAACAACCGTAAGGGCACCATATTGATGGGCCAGACGAATCATCTCTTTGATAGGATTTACTGTAGCTAACGTATTGGAAACATGAGCAATAGCTACAATCTCAGGACCTTGCTTCAAGAGTTCCTCGTATGCATTAAGGTCGAGAACACCTTGGTCATCCATAGGAACCACTAACAACTGTCCACCTTCATGTTGGATCATCTGCTGCCAAGGAACCAGGTTGGAATGGTGTTCCATCGCGGTCACTAAAACCTTGGGAAGATGAGAGGACTTTTTACCACCACCGAATAATAGTTGACCCAACGATGTCGCCAACAGATTCAAGGATTCGGTAGTGCCACGGGTGAATACAATCTCACGTGCTTCAGGGGCGTTGATGAAACGCGCCACTGTCCTGCGTGCATTTTCGTATGCCTCAGTGGCCATTTGACTGAGATAATGCACCCCTCGGTGGATGTTACAGTTCTCATGCAAGTAATAATCACGTTCCCGTTCGATGACACATAATGGCTTTTGGGTCGTGGCGGCATTGTCGAGATAGACTAATGGCTTGCCATAGACCTTTTGGTCGAGGACAGGGAACTGTTTCCTTATTTCACTGATATCCAACATCTTTAAACGGTTTTATTCCGAATACCAACGGGTTTGCTGCAATGCAGGACACAGTGGTCACAGCTCGAAAGCTCGCCCCGCAAACGGCGTTTGATCATGTCGTCGATAGTCTCATGCAGGCTGTCGATTTTAATATGGTTGCTAATCTCCGCCGCAAAGGCATACATCAACAGCATTCTGGCATTAGCCATACTGATGCCACGCTGACGCATGTAAAACATAACTTCTTGGTCGAGTTGCCCTGTGGAGGTGCCATGCGAGCACTTCACATCATCGGCATAGATCTCCAAAAAAGGCTTAGTATCAATTTTAGCCGTGGAAGTCAGGATGATATTGGCATTGTTTTGTTGGGCATCTGTTTTCTGTGCACCGGGGGCAACATACACATGACCATTGAACACCGCTGTAGCCTCGTCATCCATGATCCCCTTAAAACGCGTATCACTATTACAGTGCGGGACATTGTGGTTGATTTTCAAATAGTTTTCCACATGTTGTTTCTTATCAACGAGATAGAGGCCATACACCTGAGTCTCACAACCCTCGCCATCAATGTCAACCTCGATATGGTTGTGGAGGTCACCCGCATTAAAGGATATCACCACGAAATGCACGCGACTATTGCGTTGCTGGTGGATATGGATGTGCGTCTTCAGGCTCGCGGTGTTGTCGAGGTTTTGAATACGGTACATCTCGAGCTGTGCATTCTCGTCCACAACGATGTCACAATGTTCTTCTTGGGCTTGAAGATGTTCTGTGTCGTCGATTACCACCAATTGGCGGTATCTATTCCGTTCTACTACGATATTGTTTTCAAGAAATTCCATCACCGTAAACATTACAGATTCATTTCCTTGATCCATTCGTAACCCTTCTCCTCGAGTTCAATGGCAAGATGTTTGCCACCCGACTTGACAATACGTCCGTCATACATCACATGGACGAAGTCAGGCACGATATAATCGAGAAGACGTTGGTAGTGAGTGATCACCACAAAGGCGTTATCTTTGTTATGCAGCTGGTTGACACCATTGGCCACAATGCGCAGGGCATCGATATCCAGTCCTGAATCAGTCTCATCGAGGATGGCAAGGCTCGGCTCAAGCATAGCCATCTGGAAGATTTCGTTTTTCTTCTTCTCACCACCGGAATAACCCACATTGACAAAACGGTTTTGCAGCTTCTCGGTAATCTCTACCATAGCCTGTTTCTCTTTCATCTTCTTCATGAAGTCGATAGTAGAAAGAGCAGGAAGACCTTGATATTCACGCTTTGAGTTGACAGCGGTGCGCATGAAGTTCTGGATGCTCACGCCAGGAATCTCTACAGGGTATTGGAAACTCAGAAAGATACCCTCGTTGGCACGGTCCTCAGGTGACATCCCAACGATGTTCTTGCCCTTGTACCAGATCTCACCCTCGGTGATCTCATATCCTTCTCGACCGGTGATAGCAGCTGCCAAAGTGCTTTTGCCAGTACCGTTAGGTCCCATGATGGCGTGAATCTCACCTTCATTGACACCCAAGTTCAATCCCTTTAAGATTTCTTTGCCTCCAACAGAGACGTGTAAATTTTTGATATTCAGTAACATATTTATGATTAGTTTTAAAATTCAATAGTTAACCCACGCTTCCTTCCAAGGTGATTGATAAAAGTTTTTGTGCTTCGACGGCAAACTCCATAGGCAGACGGTTGAGCACGTCCTTGGCATAGCCGTTGACGATGAGGCCGATGGCCTTCTCCGTAGGAATGCCACGTTGCTGACAGTAAAAGAGCTGATCTTCTGAAATCTTGGAGGTAGTGGCCTCATGTTCAAGGATGCTCGACTCGTTGCCACACTGGACGTATGGCCAGGTGTGGGCACCACATTGATCCCCCATCAGCAAGGAGTCGCATTGTGAATAGTTGCGTGAGTTGACAGCGCCAGGAGCCACACGAACCAAGCCACGATAGCTGTTCTGACTATGTCCAGCGGAGATGCCTTTCGAGATGATGGTGCTACGGGTGTTTTTGCCCAGATGAATCATTTTGGTGCCAGTGTCGGCCTGCTGGTAATTGTTGGTGACTGCCACAGAATAGAATTCACCCACAGAATGGTCGCCGAGTAACACACAGCCAGGATATTTCCAGGTGATGGCCGAACCAGTCTCCACCTGAGTCCACGAGATCTTGGAACGGTCGCCACGGCAAAGGCCACGTTTCGTCACTAAATTATAGACACCGCCCTTGCCTTCTTTATCACCTGGATACCAGTTCTGTACCGTGCTGTACTTCACCTCGGCATCGGTCTCGGCGATGATCTCCACGATGGCGGCATGAAGCTGGTTCTCATCGCGCATCGGAGCGGTGCAGCCTTCCATGTAACTCACGTATGCCCCTTCGTCGGCCACAATCAGCGTGCGCTCGAACTGGCCTGTGTTAGCCGCATTGATACGGAAATAGGTGGAGAGTTCCAGAGGACAATGCACGCCTTTGGGGATGTAGCAGAACGAACCGTCGCTGAAGACAGCTGAGTTCAAGGCAGCGAAGAAATTATCAGTATAAGGCACTACCTTGCCAAGATATTTCCTCACCAAGTCGGGATGTTGCTTGACGGCCTCACTGAACGACATGAAAATGACCCCGTGTTTGGAAAGCGTCTCCTGAAAGGTGGTCTTCACCGAAGTGCTGTCCATCACGGCATCCACCGCCACACCAGAGAGTTTTTTCTGCTCGTCGAGCGAGATGCCTAACTTGTCAAAAGTCGCCAACAATTCAGGGTCCACCTCGTCGAGACTTTGTTTCTCTTGACGTTTACGCGGGGCCGCATAATAAATAATATCTTGATAGTCAATCTCTGGCAAATCAAGATGACCCCAATTGGGCTGTTTCAACGTCAGCCAATGACGGAAAGCCTTCAAACGAAACTCAAGCAGCCACTCCGGCTCTTCTTTCTTGGCTGAAATCATACGAATAATATCCTCATTCAAGCCCTTCGGCACAAAATCAGTCTCAATATCGGTTACAAAACCAAACTCATAATCTTTGTTAGTAACCTCATTTATAATGTTTTCCTTTGGATTGGATTCCATTTCCCTTTACAATTAAGAATTATTTTAAATAACATGCAAAAATAACTATTAATTAGGAATTGGCAATCAAAAAGAAAGAATTACATTTGCAAATCTTTAAGAAAGTATGTACAAGAATATCAAAAATAAGACGCTAAGGATCGTGCTGATTGTGATTTCGATTCCGCTCTTTCTGCTTATTGGCTATTGGCTGGTGGTCTATCTGATCACGCCGCGATACCAGTTCCGGGAAGGGCGTCCATTCCGTGGCGAAGCGTTATACAACCCTTATCAAGCCATGAAACCAGACCAATGGAAGCAATACAATTTCCATTGTCATTCACGCAAATACCTAGGGCTCACCAATGGAAGGCTTAGCAAGGAGACCGATATCGACAGCGTCTATCATTTACTGGGGTACAACCATTATGGCATCTCCGACTACATGCACATCAACCCGCATGGAAGCGAACTACCTGATTATATCCCAGCATACGAGCATGGCTATGGCTTTATTAAGAAGACTCATCAGCTCTGTATCGGTGCTGAAAAAGTGGTATGGATGGACTATCCATTCATGCAGAGCCTTGATATGAAGCAACACCTTTTGAGCAGGCTGCAACAACACAGCCGTTTTGCCGTTCCCGCCCATGCTTCTTATACCAACGGCTACAAAGTCAGCGACATGCGTTATCTCAGCGGTTACCGTCTGCTAGAAATCGGCAATCCCTACGGCACCGCATACGAGCACTGGGACGCAGCTTTGTCAACAGGCCATCGAGTGTATGGCATAGGCGATGATGACACACATAACGTAATGAACAGCAACGAGATAGGTCGGTATTTTACCATGATTAACACCACGAACATGACGGCAGACAGCGTTTACGATGCCTTGGAACGAGGCTGTTCATACGTGGTAGAGTTCCATGTCTATTACGATAAGCCGTTTGCGCTAAAAATGGAACGAATGCATGAGCTGCCGCATCTCACCCGTTGCGAGTTGGTTGGCGACACCTTGTTGGTTGAGACCGATGCGCCCATCATTGAGGTTGCGGAGTTTATCGGTCAAAACGGCCAGGTCCTAAAACACGAAGAACGAGTGGGACAAGCCCGTTACATCATCCAGCCCAGCGATTCATACGTCAGGGTGAAGCTGCGTTTACCACATCTCACCTTCTTCTATCTGAACCCCATCACTCGACATCCCACTCCGACACCCGAAGATCAAGTCACCGCCGAACTTAACATGACCCAAACCGTTCTCTTCTATATCGTTTATCTTGTGGTCATCGTCCTTTGTCTTGTTCGTGTCTTTAAAAAACAGCAATCATGAGCAAGAAATCGCGGATAAAGCCTATCCACCTCCTGCTGCTAATCAGCTTCCTCATCCGTGCCTTTTTGGCTGGATGGATGGAATTAGGCAACGACGAGGTGTATTACTGGACTTACGCGATGTTCCCCGACTGGAGTCACTTTGACCACCCCGGCATGGTAGGGTGGATAATCCAGTTGTTTAGTCTTAACTTATTGTTCGACAGCGAGTTCTTTATCAGGCTCTCTTCTGTGGTGTTTATGACCCTCAACACATGGATCATGTATCAAATCGGGAAAGAGCTCCGCGATGAAGCCACGGGGTTTAGGGCTGCGTTGCTCTACACCGCGTCAGTATATGCTTTTGTCATCACGGGGATTTTCATCATGCCCGACACACCACTTTGCCTTTTCTGGCTGCTGGCTTTCTGGATGATACTGAAGCCTCACAACAACCGACATTTGCTTTTGTTCGGATTATTCGCTGGATTAGCGATGCTATCCAAATACTCAGGAATCTTTCTCTGGATAGGATTCGGGTTATATCTGCTTTGTTATGAGCGCAAGACTCTTCAAAACCCAATACTATATGTATCACTGATTATCACGGCTTTATGTTGTTTCCCCATCCTGTATTGGAATATACAGAACGACTTCATCAGCTTCCGATTTCACAGCGGACGAGTAGGCATTTTCGAGTCTTTCAGTCCCATCAGCCTCATCACCGAGTTGGTGGGCGAGTTCGGTTATAATAACCCCGTAAATTATGTCATCGCCTTATTGGCCGTTATCGCTTCTTTCAGAAAACGCCTCTCCCTCCCCGCCTCCTCACAACAGCTTATCTTGCTCACAGCGTTGCCGATGATCGGACTGTTTTTACTCTTTTCGATGACACGCCCCACTCTTCCACATTGGTCGGGGCCAGCCTTCATCCTTTTGATTCTGTTGAGTGCCAATTGGATGGAAAACCTCCATATAAAAACACAGAAAAAACTGATTGTCAGCTCGATTTCCATTCTCATTCTCATCTTGGTCATCGGTGTAGTCGAAATCAAAACCGGTTTTATCCCTTTGGATCATCACACCGAGGAACGAGAGGTTGGAAAGGATGACTTCACTCTCGACCTCTATGGATGGCGACAGCTTGGTCAAAAATTTGCCCATGTCCGTGCACGTGAGATCGCAGCAGGTGAAATGAGCGAGAACGATGCCATCATCGGCAACAACTGGTTCCCCACCGCAAACATCGATTATTATGTGGGACGTCCATTAGGGCTGAAAACACTCGGCTACGGACCGCTCGACCACATCCATAAATACCAGTGGATCAATGAGAAGCGTGGTGGATTCGAGAAAAAAGCAAACTACTGGTACCTCGCTGACAGTCATTTCTTTATTGACCCCGAGAAAGCCTACGCCTATACTAATTTCAAAAAAATACGCTTGGTGGATGTCATTCCCATCAAACGCAATGGCAAGACCGTAAGAAACATTTTTGTTTATGAATGCAAATCACTTGTGTACGGCCCACCAACGTTGGAGGAGGTGAGAGGAAAAAGGTGAAGGGTGAAAAGTTAGAGGTAAAAAATCAAGGTTAACAATTAAATAAATAAATAATAAACAGTTAAATAATAAATAGTTAAATTATTATGGAGAAGTTATTAGATAAATTCCTGAGGTATGTTGCTGTGGAGACAACCTCAGATGAGAACTCAGAGACTCAACCCAGTGCCCAACGCGAGTTCGACCTGCTCCGCATGTTACGTGATGAACTACAGCAGATGGGGATTCATGCTGAGTTAGATGAATACGGTTATGTGATGGCCACCATCCCTGCTAACATCGACAAAGACATTCCGGCGGTCGGTTTCATCGCCCATGTAGATACCGCTCCCGACGCTTCGGGTAAGGATATCAAACCACAAATCATCCCCAACTGGAACGGCGAGGACATCGTGCTCAACAAAGAGAAAAACATCGTGCTGCGCACCACTGAATTCCCAGAGATGAAACAATATCAAGGCCAGACGATGATCACCACCGACGGAACAACCCTGTTGGGTGCCGACGACAAAGCTGGTGTAGCGGAGATTATGTATGCCGCCCAGTATATGATGGAACATCCTGAGTTCAAACATGGAGAAATCAAAATCGGATTCACGCCTGACGAGGAGATTGGACGTGGTGTGGCTAAGTTCGACGTCAAGAAATTCGGGGCCAAATACGCCTACACCATGGACGGAGGTGAAATCGGAGAGTTAGAATATGAAAACTTCAATGCCGCAGGTGCCAAAATACACATCCAAGGCAGCAACATTCATCCCGGCTATGGCAAAGACAAGATGGTGAACTCCATGCTCATCGCCATGGAACTCGACGCGATGCTACCCGTGGAGCAACGTCCTCGTTACACCCAAGGCTACGAGGGCTTCTTCCATCTTATTGGAATCAACGGAACCGTTGAGGAAACAACCATGTCATACATCATTCGAGACCATGACCGTGCTAAATTTGAGGAAAAGAAAGCTTTGATGACGGCTGTCACCGAGTTCTTGAACAAAAAATACGGCAACGTGGTGACCTTGGAGCTCAAACACCAATATTATAATATGCGGCAAGAGGTTGAACCTCACTTCTTCATCGTGGAAAGAGCCATCAAAGCCATGGAGATGGCAGGCATCAAACCCAAGGTACAGCCCATCCGCGGCGGCACCGACGGCGCTAACTTGTCATTTATGGGTCTGCCCTGCCCCAATATCTTCGCTGGCGGACACAACTTCCATGGAAAACTGGAATATGTGCCACTCGAAAGCATGGAGAAAGCCTCTGAGGTCATCCTCAATATCGTGAAACTTTTCTGTGAGTAATATGGAATTTAGAATTTAGAATTTAGAGGGATTTGACGCTCCCTCTAAATTCTAAATTCTAAATTCTAAATTAGTTTTCTGCTTCCAGTCTGCCGTGACAGTTCTTGTATTTCTTGCCTGAGCCACAAGGACATGGATCGTTACGACCCACTTTCTTCTCCACACGAATCGGTTGGGTCACCTCTTTTTGCTGGGTGTTGCTATGGGCTTGTGACAGCAAGTCGTTACGTTGTTCCCTCACCTGCGAGCGGTCAACGGCACGGGCACGGTGTTCACGAACGGTATCAGGATCTTGAACCGGGATGTCGGCACGCATCAAGAAGGAGATAACTTCCTCGTTAATCTTCTCGATCATGGCACTGAACAGGTTGAAAGATTCCAGTTTATAAATCACCAGCGGGTCCTTCTGCTCGTAAGTGGCGTTCTGCACCGATTCCTTCAAGTCGTCCAATTCACGAAGATGTTCCTTCCAAGCGTTGTCGATAAGTCCTAAAGTGATACTCTTCTCAATGCAGAGGCTCACCTCACGGGCACCGTTTTCCACCGCCTTTTTGAGGTTGACAATGACATTCATGCCATGTCGTCCATCGGTAATCGGGATGGCGATATTCTCGAAGTGGTTCTGGCTTTCATACACGTTCTTGATCACCGGCATGGTCTTCTCACCAATGATACGCGACTTCTCACGGTAGTGTTCCAAAGCAGCATCGAAAATCTTATCCGCCAAGGCATCGGTTCTACCCCTTTCGAACTCTTCCTCGCTAAACGGAACATCGATACCCATGGTAGAGAGCAACGACATCTTAAGGCCTTCATAGTCTTTGACATCGCGGGCATCGTTGAGGAGTTTCTCACCAAGGTCATACATCATGTTGTTGATGTCAATAGAGAGACGCTCGCCAAAGAGTGCATGGTGACGTTTGCTGTAAATCACCGTACGTTGCGAGTTCATCACGTCGTCGTATTCCAGCAAGTGTTTACGGACGCCGAAGTGGTTCTCTTCGACCTTCTTTTGCGCCTTTTCAATCTGTTTGGTGATCATAGGATGTTGAATCACCTCACCTTCTTTAAGACCCATACGGTCCATGAGCGGTGCGATACGCTCAGAGCCGAACATACGCATGAGGTCATCTTCAAGAGAGACATAGAACTGGGAGCTACCCGGGTCGCCTTGACGACCGGAACGGCCACGCAACTGACGGTCCACACGACGGCTCTCGTGACGTTCGGTACCGATGATGGCGAGACCGCCGGCTTCCTTCACGCCAGGTCCCAGCTTAATGTCGGTACCACGGCCTGCCATGTTGGTAGCGATGGTGACCGTACCCGCCTGGCCAGCCTCACGGACAATCTGAGCCTCCTTGAAGTGCAGCTTGGCATTCAACACGTTATGCGGGATGCCCTTGCGGGTCAGCATACGGCTCAGCAACTCAGAAATCTCCACCGAGGTAGTACCCACCAACACCGGACGACCAGCAGCAACCAACGCCTGAATCTCTTCGATGACAGCGTTGTACTTCTCGCGTTTGGTCTTATAAATCATATCCTCTTGGTCGATACGAGCAATCGGCTTGTTGGTGGGGATGACCACCACATCGAGTTTATAGATGTCCCAGAACTCGCCCGCTTCAGTCTCAGCGGTACCGGTCATACCAGCCAGTTTGTGATACATACGGAAGTAGTTCTGCAAGGTGATGGTGGCGTAGGTCTGAGTGGCGGCTTCCACCTTGACGTTTTCCTTGGCTTCCACAGCCTGATGCAAACCGTCGCTCCAACGACGACCTTCCATGACACGACCGGTCTGTTCATCCACAATCTTGACTTTGTTATCTTGGATGATATAGTCTTTGTCTTTCTCGAAGAGGGTGTATGCCTTGAGCAGCTGACGCACGGTATGCAGACGCTCTGACTTCTCGGAGAAGTTACGCATCAGCTCTGCCTTGCGCAGCACCTTCTCATCGTTGCTGAGGTTCTGGTGTTCCAACTCGGCAATCTCGGCACCCACGTCAGGCATCACGAAGAAGTCGGGGTTGTTATAAGCGGAGCAGAGGGCATCGATACCTTTCTCGGTAAGGTCAACGGTGTTGAGTTTCTCGTCGATGACGAAATACAGCTCATCATCGATGAGGTGCATGTTCTCGCCACGGTTCTGCATATAGAAACCTTCCGTCTTTTGAAGGAGGGTTTTCATGCCTTCCTCGCTGAGGAATTTAATCAAGGCGTTGTTTTTGGGAAGACCACGATAGGAGCGGAACAAGAGGTCCGCGCCATGACGTTTCTGCTCCTCGGTGGAGGCTGGATTGGTGAGGATAGACTTGGCCTCGGCGAGGATGGTGGTGACGAGCCGTTTTTGGGCTTCGTACAGCTTGACGACATCGGGTTTCAGCTGGTCGAACTCCTGAAGGTCGCCACGCGGGGTGGGACCGCTGATGATCAACGGGGTACGGGCGTCATCAATCAACACGGAGTCAACCTCATCGACGATGGCGTAGTGGTGTTTGCGTTGCACCAGCTCATCGGGGCTTCCTGTCATATTGTCACGGAGGTAGTCGAAACCAAACTCGTTGTTGGTGCCGTAGGTGATGTCACACATATAAGCACGGCGACGAGCGGCAGAGTTAGGCTCATGTTTGTCGATGCAATCAACGGTAAGGCCGAGGAACTCATACATGGCGCCCATCCACTCGGAGTCACGTTTGGCCAAGTAGTCGTTGACGGTGACTACATGCACGCCCTTGCCTGCCAAAGCGTTAAGATAGACTGGCAAGGTAGCCACGAGGGTCTTACCTTCACCAGTGGCCATCTCGGCGATCTTGCCTTGATGCAAGACGATACCACCGATAATCTGACAGTCATAGTGCACCATATCCCAGGTCACCATGTTGCCACCGGCCATCCAGCTATTCCTGAAGTAAGCTTTGTCGCCTTCGATGGTGACGTGTTCATATTTGGCTGCAAGGTCACGGTCGAGGTCGGTAGCTTTCACCACCACGGTCTCATGCTCACAGAAATATTTCGCTGCGGCTTTCACCACTGCGAAGGCCTGGGGCAAAATCTCGTTCAGTGCCTCCTCAATCTTCTCCAGCTCGCGTTTCTCGAGTTTATCAACCTCGGTATAGACCTTTTCTTTTTCGTCGGGGTCCATATCAGGATTGGCATCCACACGAGCTTTCAAAGCCTCAATCTCGGCAACCTCTGAAGCAGTTTTGTTTTTGATATATTCTTTGAATTCGACAGTCTTGTGACGGATGCTGTCGATGTCGAGTTTTACAATCTCCTGATAAGCTTGGAGTGTTTTTTGAAGTATGGGCTGCAAGGCTTTGTTATCGCGGGAAGCCTTGTCGCCGAATAGTTTTTTCAGAAAACCCATCTTTTTTTAGAATTTTGAATTTAAAAGAAATTAGAAGTTTGCGCTTTAGGCAAAAATCGTGCAAAGGTAGGGAATTTCTGTGAAATACAGAAAAATATGTCAAAAAGTCATAAAAAACAACCAGACATCGATTGAATGAGAAAAGCTCTCACATCGTTCCCGCTAAAGTTATTCCTTCAGCAGTTTGGTGACATTCTCCCCCAACGTCTTTTCTGAGGCTGGTGCCAGGCCAATCTTGGTGCCAGGCAAAATGATGAAGTATTCAGGAAAGGTTCGCACCTCGTAACGTTCCAAAAGAAGGATGTCGTTACCGAGATTCAAAAGTGGCCAGTTGTAATGATGATCCTCAAAACGTTTTTTATGCTGTTCCAGTTGGTCTTTAGTGGTGATGGTGATGAGCTGCACGCTGTCCTGCCACTGGTGATGCAGGTCGGCCAAGTCCTCGAACTGGTGATCCACTGTAGCCGAGCTACCCTCTACAAACTGCAAGACGACCATCTGATCCTTATAATCAGAAAGCTTCACCATTTCTCCAGTGACAGACAGAAGCTCAAAGTCAGGTGCCGGGGCTCCCGTGGCGAAACGGTCGAACTCAGCCAAGATATGGCCAACCATGACTTTCGTCTCGGAATAACGGCTCTTGTCGCGAATGGCAGATAGGTGTATCCGAACCGCCTTGCGCGTCTTGGGTTGCTCATAGTACATGGTACGAAGATTATAAAGCAGGATCAACTCCGCCAACTGCGGGTTACGACTCATGAAAGGGTCGGCAAAGACCACTTGTTTGAAGGAATCTGTACTGGTACGGAAGGACTCTTGAAAAGCGTCGAGGTCGTAAGTGGGACGATAGAACCAATTGGAAAACAAGTCTTTAAACAAATCCATGTAAGCAGGACAGTGATAAAGGACAGGTTTGCCATCAAAAAGCTCTCCAATCACTTTCTTGCCACCGTCAGCGTTAACCGCCATCTGGATGGAAGCAATTTTATAGGTGTTTTGTTGTATCACATAGTCGTCGTGAATATCCAGCTCCGTACGAATCGTTTCCTTGATAGAGTCAATATAACGGTACTGCCGACGACGGTACAGCTGGTCGAAATACTCGAGCACATAGCTGTTGATGATTTGTTCCGAGATGATAATCTGGCGATAGATACCTTGGTCGGAGGCCGTTTTAACGCGAAGGGCAGGGGCAGGTCGCTCGAAATAGGAAAGCGAAGGGTCCGCTTCAGGGATAGTGATGCTGACCTCGTATGCCGCTCCAGGGCGCACAAAAAGGTCAACGCCTTCGAGTCCTACCACAAGACGTGCGGGAAGGGTTTGGTCAACCTCACCTTCCAACAAGAAAAAACCTTGATTGTCAGAGGTACATTGCGCGATTTCCGTTTCATGGCCCATCAACAGGTCATCACAAACTATGAGCCGCACCAAAGCATGAGTCCGGTTGACACGACCCGAGACCGTGACGTTGCTCGCAAACCCTACAAGACAAGCCAACAATACAACTATCAATAATCCAGTTTTCTTCATATCAGATTCAATAAAAACATCGAAAAAGAATAAAAACATCGAAAAACACGAAATAAACGAAAAATTAATGGTTTTCGTGTTTTTCGTGTTTTTCGATGTTCAAAATCATGCTGTTTATTTCTTCTTCAACGCTTCCAAATCGACTTCTTCTGGCACGAACTTAGAGGTGTCGCCACCGTTTTTGAAGATGTCGCGCACTACGCTGGAGCTGACACCCACCAGTTCGCTCTCAGTGAGGAGGAAGACCGTCTCAAGTTCAGGATGCAAACGTTTGTTGGCATGACAAATCATATTCTCATACTCGAAGTCAGAGCCACTACGGAGGCCACGGATAATGAAACGCGCCCCTACCTTTTTACAGAAGTCGGCGGTGAGGCCGTCATAGCTCTCCACCATCACATTGGGATAGTCGGCAAAAACAGCCTTGCACCATTCGATGCGGTTTTCCAGCGGGAAGGTGGAACGTTTCTCCATATTGACACCCACGGCTACGTAGATGACATCAAACATAGGCAAGGCTCGAAGGACGATGGAGCGATGGCCTAATGTGATCGGGTCGAACGACCCCGGGAAGACAGCGATTCTTTTCATGTTTATGCGTTGTTGAATTTGTTATTTACGTTAAGTTATCGTTTTTATTGAGTTGTTGGCGCAAAAAAGAGCCAAGGGTATCGGCGAGAGAACGGAAGGTGTTCTCCAGAAACCAATCCAAATCTTCTGGTCCGAGGAAGACCACTTCGCTGATGCCCTCATCACGTTGCGGCTCTATATGGGAGCTGTCGGCGGTGGCCATCAAGAACCAAGAGGTCTGTTTCAGTCGCCATTCATTCTCATAGAGATAGCAATGCCATGAGGAAGGCAAAGGGCGAAGGATACTCAGCTCCTTGAGTCCCGTTTCCTCCTCCACCTCACGGAGTGCCGCTGTAGCGGTGTCCTCTCCTTCTTCGACATGACCTTTGGGGAGATCAGGGATGCCGTTGCGTTCAATCGCAGCGATGCGGTTTTCGTCCACCACCACCCCGCCAGCGGCAGGTGCCATGACAAAGGTCCGGCACAACGCCGCCGAAAGCAATTCAGGACTGATTCCGTCGATAACGACATCTTCTTGAAGCGGTGCCACCAGCCACTGACGAAAAAAATTATGAATTTTTTCAACCTCGTATGTCTCTAATTGTTGGGAAGTTGCATCCAAAATAAGTTCTTTTTCCACGATATTTGGAAAAATCAATGCGCGTTGTTCATAGAAAATCTTGTACATTTGTAGCAGATTACTTGGAGTGAATTCAACCGCAAAAATATACATTTTATGAAATATGACGATTCAGCTTTGATGTTAGCCATGCATCTTTTGCAGATTAAGGCCGTGAAACTAAGTCCGAAACAGCCGTTCACCTGGGCTTCTGGCTTACACAGCCCCATCTATTGCGATAACCGGGTCACCCTCTCCTATCCCATGGTGAGGACCTTCATCCGTCAACAGTTTGTGGAGCAGCTGATGCAGCATTACGGAAAACCCGATGCCATCGCTGGTGTGGCGACGGGAGGCATCGCCCAAGGTGCTTTGGTGGCTCAAGAGCTTGGGCTTCCATTTGCCTACGTGCGTTCCGAGAAGAAGTCCCATGGGATGCAGAACCAAATTGAAGGTGTCATCGAATCGGGACAATCGGTCATTGTCATCGAGGACCTGGTGTCAACAGGCAAATCGAGTTTGCTTGCCGTGGATGCCTTACGCGAAGCCGGAGCCAACGTCAAAGGCATGCTGGCCATCTTCACCTACCAGCTCCCCGCCGCGGAAGAAAATTTCAAAGCCAAGAACTGCACCCTTCACACACTAACTAACTACGAGACACTTATCTTTAAGGCTATCGAGGAGAAATACATCAGCGAAGAAGACCAGCAGTCGCTACTCGAGTGGCGCAAGGACCCGCAGGCTTGGTCGGAGAAATTTTAGGAAGGAGAGAGGTTAGAGGTAACGGATGGTTTTGAGGTCGGAAACGTATTCATTTCCGGTTTCGTCGAGGGTTTTTAGGCGACCGAAAGCGTCAATCCCAGTGATGAAACGTTTCACTTTCTGACCGTCCACCTCATAGTCTGCCCAGATGCGATAACGATATAACCGATGAAGGTAATCCGCTTTGATTTTGGAGATGCCTTCATCGGTTTTCAACATAGACACCCTCTGTTCCACCGTTGCCACCAAGTGTTCCAGCAATGGCTCCAACGCCAACTCCTTACCCAAAATCGCTTTCAAGGAGATAGGATGTGTAGGCCAATCCCGAAAAACAATTTGGTTGACATTGAGACCGATACCGACTACCGATGCCCCCATCATCATACCATGAATACTACTATTGATAAGGATACCACATAGTTTTCGGTCGCCATAATATAGATCATTAGGCCATTTCACCGACAAGGTGCGGTAAGGCTCCTCACCATTAAGTTTCAGCATGTCAAGCCCGTCAAGCAACCCCAAAGGCACAGCTTGTGAGAGCAGAAACTGATCTTCAGCGCGCATAAACGACATGTCGAAGCCCATGCTAAAGGTTAAATTCAACCCCGGAGCACTCTCCCAAACGTTGGTACCCATCCCCTTTCCTGCCGTCTGCATGCGAGCGCAGACCACTAATCCAACACGCTTATTCTCTTCTTTTTCAAGAAGATAAGCATTTGTAGAACCTAATTCCTCCAGATATTCGATTCTCATGGCAAAATTTTTGCGCAAAAATAAATTTTTCCCTTGCATAATATGGAATATTTTTTGCATCTTTGCATCATCAAATAGTAAGAAGAAGAAATAAATAAAAAAATACATAACTATGATTAAAAAAACTTTACTAACTTTATCACTTTGCGTTTTGGTCGGAATGATTTCCGCCCAATCACTGCGGTTTGAAAAAAACGGCACGGCTTACGCCAATAATGAAGTCATCACCGTGACGCATCTCACCAACAATTACGGTGAGATGGTGGTGGAACTGCAGCTCAGAAACCTCACCAGTGACCCCATTGACGTGTTGGTAGAGAAAGAGCATGTCTCCACTGTGGAAGGCACGGAGAACTCAATTTGTTGGGGAAGCTGTTTCGCTCCATCCGTTTTCATCAGCCCGAACCCCGTCACCATCGAAGGCGGTAATTTGTCGGACGAGGGCATGCTCTCTTTCCATTATCAACTTGACCCAACTTACACAGGACAGAATTTGATTCCTGGCACCACGATTGTGAAATACCATGCCTATCCGTCACGCAACCCTGAAGATCGTGTAACCATTGAAGTACACTATGCTTATAACCCGGAAAGCGTTGCCGAAAACAACATCCAAGTGAGCAAGGCCTACCCCAATCCTGCCACTTCACAAATCAATTTTGACTTTAAAGGCAACGAATCAGGCATTGTCAAGGCTGTCTTGTATAACCTCCTCGGCCAAGAAGTGGACTCCAGAATGCTGAACAGTGTCCAAGGCAGAATCACTTTCCCTCTGGACAATATCCAACCCGGCATCTATTTCTGCAGCTTCTTCGTTAACGACGAAATGGTTAAAACCGAGAAGTTTATCGTGAAGAAGTAAGGAGATCTCATCAAGAATGATTACAGAAGAACAAGCTAAACAGCATATCCGCGACCTTATTGAATACATTGGCGACGACCCTAACCGTGTGGGGTTGCAGGCTACTCCTGACCGTATCTTACGGATGTTCAAGGAGATGTTTCGCGGATATGACCCCAACCAGATGCCCGTCATCACCACCTTCCCCAATGGGCAGGACGGAATTATCTACGACAACATGGTCATCGACAACGGACCTTTCTATTCCGTATGTGAGCATCATTGCCGCACCTTTTTTGGCGAGTATTGGTTTGCCTACATCCCCAACAAGAAAGGACGCATCCTTGGCCTCTCCAAGATTGGTCGCGTCATCGACTACTGCTCCTCCAAACTACAGGTGCAGGAACGACTTGTACAAGAAGTGGTGGAAGTACTCACTGAAGCGCTCGGCAACGAGTACCCACCCCGCGGCATGGCCCTCATGATGAAAGGGCGCCACATGTGCAAAGAAAGCCGCGGCGCACGCAAAGAAGGCTATATGATATCCACCTACCTCACGGGCGTGTTCAAATCGGACCTTCGAGTCCGCAACGAATTCATGTCCTACATCAAGGAGTGGAAACCGTAAGAGAGGTTAAAGGGTTGAGGAAAAAGCCGATAGGCATCTCTAACCTTTAATCTCTAACTTTCCATTCTCCCAAGCAAGTGCTATCGAGGGTGCCTTTGTTGCGTGCCCATTCGATGAAGAGGGAGCGAAGGTCTTCTTCGCTGTTCCAGATACGATGACGGGCGATGTCATCGGCTTGCCAACCACAACCGTTCAAGAAATGGTTGCCTCCACCCATGGAACGATAGGAGTTAAGCACCACACGGTAGGTGCTATCCATAGAAAAAGGAGTACCGTCAGACATGCTTAAGATTACCACACGTTCTCCGTATGGTTTCTTGCTTTCGATATAATAACGAATACCCGCTGCACAATCAAAGTTATAGATCACCTCACGCACTTGGTAGGAATACTCAAGAAGCGCCTTCAGGTCACGTCCGGTCATTTCCATGACGGCAAGAGAGTTCTCAAAGGGATACCAAGTGAAGAAGTCCTTCACCTTTAACATCCCTGGGGCAAGGCTCTTCCCCCTCGAAAGCGGGGCGGCCAAAGAGATGTCGGCAGACATTCCCAAAGACCGCACAAGGTCGAACTGACAGCGATGGATCTCATCAACCCAAAGACAGGAACCACTGAACACATCATCGGTGCAAATACCGACAGGCAGCACAGCAACCTCTTGTTCTTGGTACTGTTTCGCACGGTCGAGATAAGGCTGAATCATGGCAAGGAACTCAGGGTCAGGATCTTGATCCAAAGTAGGAATCAACCCAATCTGAATCAACGGTTTGGCATTACGTGACAAGGTCACTTCCGCGGTGGCCAGCCCAGCGCCACGACAACCAGAATTAAGCACACAAACCGTATCGCCCACCTTGTTGACAATCTTTTCTGCACGCGCGCGATGGTCATGACCAAAAAATATCAAGTCAAAGCCCGGGACATTCTCAGCGATCCAACGGGTGGCGTTCTCCCGACCCAGAGGCGCGTCCTCAGGAAGATTCACCTCTTGTGGCTCCCAACCCGTATGAAACAAACCCACCATCAAATCAGGATGTTCCTTCTCACGAATCCTTTCCACCCAAAACTTTGCAGACGACTCAGACTGTTCAAAACGAAGACCTGGACGCAGACGTTCAGGAACCCAGGTCACCACGTATGGCGTGAGCAAACCCAGCACCGCAATCTTGAATCCATCACGGTTCAGAACCACGTATGGCGTGAAATAAGGTTCGTTGGTGCTTTCGTCAATGACATTGGCACAAATAACCGGCATTGTCAACTCCGAGAAAAACCGGTCGAAAACCGATTTACCAGCCTCAATATCATGGTTTCCAACTCCCACCACATCGTAAGGAAAATAGTTCAAAAAAGCCGAGGCGATATTGGGATGAGAGGCATCTTTATTTGAAAAATACTGATAAGGAGAACCTTGCACTAAATCACCGTTCTCGAAAAGAAGGAGGTGATCACCAAGTTCATCCTTCATCCGACGCAACAGAGAAGCATCATTAGCGAACTCAATATAAGAACCGTGAGTATCAGTCGATTCAACCATAGTTAGATGGCAGGTTGTGTGGGAGCATGAGAGGTTCATCATGGCAAAAAACAAAAAAAGAAAAGCGATTCGTTGCATAATTAATAGTCTAAGAGGCCGTAAAATTAGGAATTTTTGATTTTTTTTGAAAAAAAACATTGCCATAACCCAACAAAATGCTATTTTTGTAGCTCGATTCCAAGTCTGAGAAACCCATGGCCGACATGAGCATCATATTGTCCGAGATTGAGGTCAAGTTGAGGAAACTCATCGATGCCCAACAGCAGCTAAAGGAAGAGAACAGACGTTTGGCAAGTGAAAACCAATCGCTTAAAGAACAAAACGAGGCTTTGGTTCAAACAAGCCAGGAGTTGCGAGATAAAATAAATAAAACCACAATTGTTAACGCACTTGGTAACAACGAGGAAGAGATTAAAGAAGGAAGAAAGCTCATCAGGGAATTGATAAAGGAGATTGATCAGTGCGTTTCGATTTTGAACACGAAAGAGTAAGAGAGATACAAAGTCAGCGGCATGGAAGAGATTACGATCAACATTGTCATAGCCGACAGGTCATATAAGTTGACGGTGGCACGCGCTGACGAGGAAAAGGTGAGAAAGGCCGCGGCATTGATCAACGAGAGGGTGAAGTCGTATTCAAAGCATTACGCTTTCAAAGACGTGCAGGATCTGCTGTCGATGACCGCGCTGCAATTTGCCACCTCAACGGTGAAATATGAATCGGAGCTTGCTTTTCGTGACCAGAATTTGGAACAAAAGCTCAACGAACTTGACTCCTTGCTGAGCGAGCAATTATAGCTGTTCTTTGAAAATATAGATTCTGTCTGTCCGAACGCATCAGGTAAACTCAACACAAAAAACAACATCAATAGGTTTACTCGTGTCCTGCAAAAACAGGCCTCATCCTCTTCGGAGGAGCACTTTGGTGCCGGTGGACGTTTGCGCAACGCGGAGACCATAAGCGTATCTTAAGGGGTTTACTCTTATCCCTCAGGACAGACAGATCTTTTTTCCCTCCCCTTGTCACCGAGTAAAACAGAAGTAAAATGTTATTACTCAACGCCACCTTATCCATTATCATCCCTATTGCCGCCCTGATTGTGGGGTTGGCTGTAGGTTATTTCATCACCTCCACCCTTCTTAGAAAAGCAGTCACAAAGGAGGCCGACGCTTACCTTGAAGAGGCTAAAGAGAAGGCGGAAGTCATCAAGAAAGAGCGCATCTTACAGGCAAAAGAGAAATTCTTGCAGATGAAAGACGAGCACGAGAAAGCCTGCAACGAACGTAAACGTGAGCTCCAGAAGACCGAGAACAAAGTCAACCAGATGCAGCAACAGGCCAACCAGAAAATGGAAGAAATCCAACGGAAAAACAAAGAAATCCAAAATGCCCAGCAGAATCTGAACAACCAGCAGGAAGCGCTCACTAAACGAAAAGCCGAACTCGACCATATCTTTGAGGAGGAGACCAAGAAACTGGAGACCATCTCCGGACTCTCCGCCAAAGACGCCAAGACGCAACTCATCGAGTTGATCAAGGACGATGCCAAAGCCGAAGCCATGGTCTATGTGAAAGAAATCACCGAAGATGCCAAGATGACCGCCCAGCAGGAAGCCAAGAAAGTCGTGCTGGAAACCATCCAACGAACGGCTGCTGAGACCGCTATCGAAAACACTGTCAGCGTGTTTAACATCGAGAACGACGAGATAAAAGGACGCATCATTGGTCGTGAAGGCCGTAACATCCGCACCCTCGAGTCACTTACCGGAGTGGAGATCATCATCGACGACAGCCCCGACGCCATCCTGCTCTCAGGCTTCGACCCAATACGACGCGAGATCGCACGTCTGTCACTCCAAAAACTGGTCACCGACGGACGCATCCACCCCGCACGTATCGAAGAAGTGGTTCATAAAGTGGAGAAACAAGTGGAACAAGAGATCATTGAGACTGGAAAACGCACCGTCATCGACCTCGGCATCCACAACATGTCAGCCGACCTCATCAAGATGATCGGACGCATGAAATACCGTTCTTCCTACGGCCAGAACCTGTTGCAGCACTCCATCGAGGTGGCCAAGCTCAGTTCGACGATGGCCGCAGAACTCGGCTTGAACCCGAAGACCGCCAAACGCGCCGGTCTGCTCCACGACCTTGGCAAGGTGGCCGAAAACGAAGAAGAGCTGCCGCACGCCATCTTAGGTATGAAAGTCGCCGAGAAGTTCAAAGAAAAACCTGATGTTTGCAATGCCATCGGTGCCCACCACGATGAGATCGAGATGGAGACCCTCATCGCCCCCATCGTGCAGGTATGCGACGCCATCTCTGGCGCTCGTCCTGGTGCCCGCCGTGAGGTTGTCGAGGCCTACATACAGCGTCTTAACAAGCTGGAAGAGATGGCCATGAGCTACCCAGGCGTGGTCAAGACCTACGCCATCCAGGCTGGTCGTGAACTCCGCGTCATCGTGGGAGCCGACAAGGTCAGTGACCAAGATGCCGACCGTATCGCCTACGACCTGTCGAAACAGATCCAAAACGAGATGACCTACCCAGGCCAAATCAAGATCACTGTGATCCGCGAGACACGCGCCGTGAGCTTCGCTAAATAAGGAAAAAACGACAGATTTTATATTGATGAAGATGGCCGCCCTGCCGGGCGGCCATTTTTTTATTGTTTCTGATGAAACATTTATGGATTTCTTTATACTATAGGTAAACAACAACCCATCACTGAATAACTGATTAACCAAACAACTGACATGACCGAATCATTCTTATATTATCTATGGGAAAACCGGCTTTTAACAGGCACGTTGAACACCTCACAAGGGATGCCCGTGGAAATCATCAACCCTGGATTCAGAAACACAGACTCGGGGCCGGATTACCGAGAGGTGAAAATCAAAATCGGAAACCAAATCTGGGCTGGACAAGTGGAGATTCATGTCAAAACCACAGACTGGAACAGACACGGACACCAGCACGACAAAGCCTATCGCAACGTGGTGCTGCATGTCGTGTTTGAGCACGACCAAACAGTAAATGAGATTCCGGTGCTTCCA
Source organism: uncultured Bacteroidales bacterium (assembly GCA_946402445.1). GTDB lineage: Bacteria > Bacteroidota > Bacteroidia > Bacteroidales > F082 > Limimorpha. Next base: position 51,868 of record CAMIWN010000008.1, on the reverse strand, counting down.
CTAAAGGGACATTTCGATGAATCACTCTACCATCATTATGAACGGTTTGTGACTGCTCAACGCTGGATTGCTTGCGAACGCCAAATCAATGGAGTTCAACCTTTTACCTTGAACACCTGGCTGGAAAGAATGGCCATCGAACGGCTGGAAGAAAAAGCGAAAAGCGTTGAAAGAATACTGATGGCAAATCAATTCGACTGGGAAGACACACTCTACCGACTGCTGATGCGTTACCTCGGCATGAAAGTCAACAACGAGTCGTTTGAGACCCTCGCCTCGCTCCTGCCCTTCAAGACCCTGCTGAAACACGCCGACCAACTGACGCAAGTGGAAGCCATGTTGCTTGGCTGTGCGGGATTCCTTAACCACCCCTCTCAAGAAACCTATCCCCTACTACTTCAACGGGAATTCAACGTGATGCGGGCCAAGTTTGGATTGCTGATGATGCCCGAGGAACGATGGAAGTTCATGAGGATGCGACCCGTGAACTTCCCGACAATACGGCTGGCTCAGCTGGCTCAGATTATACACCAACATGGTTGTCTTTTTTCAAAAATAACAACGGCTGAATCAGCAGATGAAATCAAAACCCTGTTCGACGTGACAGCATCCGACTATTGGGATACACATTACCGGTTCGAAGAGACACCATATAATGTAGAGACGCCATATTATGACGTCTCTACAACGGATAACACCCTGAAAAACAACCATAAACAACCAAAACGTCTTGGCGAAGGTACCGCCGACGTACTGATAATCAACGCTGTAACCCCTCTATTGTTCTGCTATGGAAAATTTCACAAAGACGAGACCCAATGTGAGAAAGCCCTGCACTTTATGGAAGACCTTGACGCTGAGGACAACACCGTCATCCGACATTTCCAAGCTATCGGTATCAAGGCCGACAACGCCATGCAGTCGCAGGCCATGCTGCATCTCTATAACCACTATTGTCGCCGCAAACGTTGCCTGGAATGCAGCATCGGGAATGTGTTGTTGCGGTAGAGACGATGAGAACACCGTCTCTACCAACAACCTCAATCATCATCTTCCAACAGGAAAAGCTCCTCCACCGGTTTCCCGAACACCTGCGCCATTTTCAAAGCCAAGACCGTGGAGGGCACATACCGCCCTGATTCTATGGCGTTTATCGACTGTCGGCTGACACCAATTAGTTTGGCCAAATCCTCTTGTGTGAGGTCTTTTTCGGCCCGCGCCACTTTCAAGCGGTTCTTCATTGGGCACCTCCTTTGTTGAAACGATGCACCTCAATTCTGAACTTCATGATGAACAAGATGAGGAAGATGTAAAACACCAAATACGGCACATAGATATAGGTGATTCCATAAATAAGCAAAGTCGCCACGATAAACAGTGCCGCAGTGACGTAAGTCGCCCAAATGAGGCTTTGGGCACGAAGATAATGCACAAACTCGTCCTCAACCTTTTCTTTTGAGAAGCCGATAAACAGCAATCCGATCGTCAGTAAAACCATGGCGATGGAAAGGCTGTTCGTTCTTGCCATACGGAAGAATCCACCTTCATTTTCATCGTCAAAAAAGGTATCGAAATACAACGAAGGCATCTTGAATTGGAATTCTGGAAGACAAAGATACCCTACCACCGCTACGATGACCAACACCCACCCGATCACTCTGAACTGATGGGGAAACAAATAATTTTTCTTCATAGCACTTAGTTTTAAAAGGTTTTACGCTGCAAAAGTAAAGTAAACTTTCCAAATAGACAAATTAATTTGTCATTTTTTTTAAAATTCTAGGAATCATTTCTCTGTCAAGCAACTATTTTTTTATCTTTGCTGTCTTTGATAATCAACACTTAAACATAATGGAAAACGATCAATTCAAACTGCCTGAGAATGCGCAGCGGGAGCTGAAGCCAGGCGAAGAGTACGAACCTATCTTATCCAAGAACAAGAAATACCAGGAGGTCACGGTATGGTCGGTGTGCATCGGCCTGTTGATGACCATCCTCTTTTCGGCGGCAGCGGCTTACCTCGGCTTGAAGGTCGGCCAGGTGTTTGAGGCTGCCATCCCTATCGCCATCATTGCCATTGGCTTGACGGGGTTGGCCAAGAAAAACGATGCCTTGTCGCAAAACGTCATCATCCAGTCCATCGGAGGCTGTTCCGGTGGCGTGGTTGCAGGTGCCATCTTCACCTTGCCTGCTCTTTATATCCTGCAAGGGAGAGGATACCAAATCGAAATCAACTTCTGGCAAGTGTTCATCGCCTCGTTGTTAGGAGGCATCCTGGGCATCCTGTTTCTCATCCCCTTCAGGAAATATTTCGTGAAGGAGCAACATGGCAAGTTTCCCTTCCCTGAAGCCACCGCAACCACTCAGGTACTGGTCAGCGGACAGAAGAAAGGAAAGGACTCTTTGTTACTGGTAGTCAGTGGTTTGATAGGCGGTTTGTACGACTTTATCGTCTCCACCTTTGGCTGGTGGTCAGAGACCATCACCACCCGCATGATGGGCTGGGGCGCCGCAGTGGCCGACAAGGCAAAGTTGATGTTCAAAGTGAACACAGGTGCGGCAGTCCTCGGGTTAGGCTATATCATTGGTTTGAAATATGCTTTCATCATCTGCTGCGGTTCCATGCTGGTTTGGTTCATCATCATCCCCGGCATAAACCTCATCTGGGGTGACAGCATCATCGACTTGATGAACACGGATGTGAAACTCACCATTGGTCAGATGGCTCCCGAACAGATCTTCAAGGACTACGCGCGCCATATCGGCATCGGCGGCATCGCCATGGCCGGCATCATCAGCATCATCAAGTCGTGGGGTGTCATCAAATCATCTGTGGGCTTGGCTGCCAACGAGTTCAAGGGCAAGAAAGCCGCTACTGAATCCGTTGACCGCACCCAACAGGACATCCCGATGAAGACTGTGGTCATCGGCATCATCGCCGTCTTAGTCATCACCTTCCTGTTCTTCTGGTTTGGCGTTGTACACAACGTCTGGCACGCCCTCATCGGCATCCTCGTGGTGGCTGTCATCGCCTTCTTGTTCACGACAGTGGCCGCCAACGCCATTGCCATCGTAGGCAGCAACCCTGTTAGTGGCATGACCTTGATGACTTTGATTCTGGCTTCCATTGTGATGGTGGCCGCTGGACTCACGGGCCCACAAGGCATGAGTGCGACGTTGATTATCGGAGGTGTGGTCTGCACTGCCCTCGCTGTGGCCGGTGCCTTCATCACCGACCTCAAGGTAGGCTATTGGATTGGCACGACACCCAAAAAGCAAGAGCTTTGGAAATTTGTCGGCGTTGCCGTGGCTGCTGCCACTGTTGCTGGCGTCATTATGATCCTCAACAAGGCTTACGGCTTTGTCGGTGAAGGCGCCCTGGTAGCCCCTCAAGCCAACGCCATGTCGGCTGTCATCGAGCCCATGATGTCGGGAGGCAACGCTCCTTGGCTGCTCTACGGTATCGGTGCCGCTATCGCCTTGATTCTCAACTTCTGCAAGGTGCCTGCCCTGCCTTTTGCCTTGGGTATGTTCATCCCCATTGACCTTAACATCCCGTTGCTCATCGGCGGTGCCATCTCATGGTTTGTCACCAGTCGCAGCAAGGACAAAGCACTCAACGATGCCCGTTACAACCGCGGAACCCTCATCGCTTCAGGTTTCATCGCCGGCGGAGCTTTGATGGGTGTGGTCAGTGCCATCCTGAAGTTCGCCAATGTGGACATGATGGCCCGTACGGCTGAGGGTGGATTCTTCAACGAGACACCACTTGCGGGACTCATCGCCTTAGTGATGTATATTGTGATCATCATTTACATGATTTGGGACTCCAAACGGGCAAGAGTTGAGAATGAAAATTAATAGTTAAGAATTAACAATATAAATATGATATTTAATTAAATTTTTAACAAAGAAACAATTCACAATGAGTTACAGAAGTTTATTGTTCGGATTATTTTTTATGACGGCAATGCCCTTAATGGCAGAGCACGTTTCTCCTTTTATGGCCCGCAAGGTAGCCACATCATTTTTTAACAACAACGACGCGAAATCCGCACAATTGAACGACTTGTCAAAAGCAGCTGGATTCTCTAACCTATATGTCTTCAACGCAGAAAAAGGTTTCGTTGTCGTTGCGGCCGATGACTGTGCACTACCCATTTTAGGTTACTCGCTAACTGGCAAGTTCACCACGGAAAACATGCCTGACAATATAAGCGGGTGGCTGAAGAACTATAACGATGAAATCCAGTATGCCATTGAAATCATCATCAAATAATAGGTTAAATACAAAAACACAAACACGACAAAAATGAAATACAATCGAGTTTTATTAAAGCTTAGCGGCGAAGCACTGATGGGCAGCCAGCAGTATGGCATCGACCCGCAACGTCTGAATGAATATGCTGACGAAATCATCGAAGCTGCCAAGACTGGCGTGCAAATTGGCATCGTCATCGGTGGAGGCAACATCTTCCGCGGCCTGCAAGGCGCATCCAAGGGCATGGACCGCATCCAAGGCGATTACATGGGCATGCTTGCCACGGTCATCAACTCGATGGCCATGCAATCGACCTTACAAGGCAAGGGACAGAAAGCCACTCTGCTCTCCGGTTTATACATCGACCGTATCGCTGACACCATGAGCAGTGCCAAGGCAATCCGTCTGCTCGAAGAAGGCCATATCGTCATCATGGGCGCCGGCACTGGAAACCCCTTCTTCACCACCGATACAGGAAGTGCCCTGCGTGCTGTGGAAATCAAAGCTGACATCATACTCAAAGGCACTCGCGTTGACGGCATCTACACCGCTGACCCCGAAAAAGACCCGACTGCGACCAAGTTCAGCCAGTTAACCTACGACGAGGCTTACGAACGCAACCTCAAAGTGATGGATATGACCGCCTTCACGATGTGCAAAGAGAACAACATGCCTATGTATGTCTTCGACATGAACACCCGTGGGAACCTCCTGAAGGTGCTTCAAGGGGAACATATTGGGACGCTAGTGACCAAATAATTGAGAATTAAGAATTAAGAGGGGTTGGGGAATGACCTTAAAGTAAACATGGATAGGAAACATCATCTGAGGACGGTCAGGAACAAGACCAGTGTCAAATTGGATTATCTTCTGTTGGGGGTGATTCTGGTCGTGGCTGCAGTGTTACGATTGTGGAAGTTAGGGCAAATCCCCTTTATGCATGATGAGCTCAGTGCCATCTATCGGTTACGATTCGACAATTTCAAGGATCTCATCCTGTACGGGGTGTGTCAAAACGACTCGCATCCAGCGGGAGTACAGGTCTTTCTCTATTATTGGACCAAGCTTGTCGGAACGAGTGAGTTTTGGATGAAACTCCCCTTTGCCCTTATGGGTATCGGCTCGGTATTTCTTATTTATGTCATTGGCAAACAATGGTTTAACCGCAAAACTGGTCTCCTTGGAGCTGCTTTCTTTGCGGTAAGTCAGCTGACGGTGTTCTATAGTCAGCTTGCACGTCCTTATGCTGCCGGCTTGTTCTTTGTGTTGTCCATGACTTGCTTTTGGGACAAGCTCCTCTTTGCTCCCAAGCGACCGTCTGTCGGCACCTGTATCGGCTTTGCTATCACCGCCTGGCTAGCGGCCTTGGCACATAACTTCTCGACCGCTCAAGCGGGGCTGATTTTTCTCACAGGCTTGTTCTTCCTCAAAAAAGAACGTCGTCTCCCCTACTGGCTCAGTGGCGTTGGAGCCTTGCTACTCTACGCCCCACACCTCCCTGTATTTTACCACCAAACTTTTGTTTACGGCAGCATCGGCGGCTGGCTTGCGAAACCCGAAGCCACCTTCTTCACCGACTTCCTGCAATACACGATGAACTACGCCCCACTCTTCATGTTTTGTGTGGGCTTCCTCATCATCTTTCCATTCATCTTAGGGAAATACGAAAAACGCAAAAAGCCAGTCCGCTGGGCAGCAGTATCCTGGTTTTTAATCCTTTTCGGTCTTGCCCTTGCCTATTCCCTCTTGCGGGAACCCATCCTCCAGTTCAGCACGTTGATTTTCTGCTACCCCTTCTTGGTATTGGCAGCCTTCTCGATTTATCGGAACAACACGATGACCAAGACACAGACAGTCTTCGCCGTGACCTCCATCCTATTCATCGGCTCTATGACCCTCATCATCAACCGTCAACACTACGACCTGATGTACCATCAAGGTTTCGACCAAATCGCCGTCAGGATGCAGCAGGACCATGACAGTCTCGACGACATACGCTTTGCCACCATCACCGAAGAGACCTACATGCCAGAATATTATCAAAGCAAAACCACGGTTAACGACCGCATCATCCTGGGCAAAGAAAACGATGTCGCCGACTTGCGGCAATGGATTCAAAAGGGAGACTCCAATAAGCTGGGATTAGGCTGGACCGACTACATCTCTCCAACTTGGGAAACACAAGCCGTAGCCTACTACCCGTGGCTGATCCATGAGAACACCTGGTTTACTTCCCGTTATCTAACCCTATCAAAGGACTCGATACCCGGGGCACGCCACCTGTTACATCCTTTGTCAGAAGAGCCAATTTACTATATCAGCACAGAATGGGGTCGTCCTACGTTGGTAGATGGTGACACCCTCGACAGCCATACCGACCTTTTTGGTGTTGTCGCCACCATTCAGGCCCAAGACACGATAACGCACTGCACCCTCATCATGGAAGTACATGACAAAGCCACCGACTCCATCCTTTCATGGCAAGGCACATCAGAAAAGAGCGGTATCCTTTACCCAGGCACCCATTTGATGGTAAATGCCATCCGTTTTGATGAAAAGAAATTCCCAATCACTGGAAAAAACATAAAAATCTATCTTTGGGATCAAGACAAAGGCACAATGATTGTAACAAAAATGGATTGGTATGACACTAAATTCAACTCAAGACTCACGGGGCTTTACCAACCCTTGTGATTTTTTTTGCTAAACAAAGCCGCTGTTTCTCAACAATTACTTATTTTTGCTCACAAATTTTACAAGATATGACAGACGAATCCCAATTTGTATTAGACGAGGCCTCTGAAAGCATGGACAACACCATCAAGCACTTGGAGCATGAATTCCAAGGCATCAGAGCCGGAAAAGCCAGTCCAGCCATGCTGAACGGCGTTATGGTTGAATACTACGGCACCACAGTGCCTATCGAACAAACTGCCAACATCGGATGCCCCGACGCACGTATGATTGTCGTGGTTCCTTTCGACAAGAGTGCCTTGAACAACATCGCCAAAGCCATCTTGAATGCCAATTTGGGATTCAACCCGATGAATAACGGCGAATTGCTCCGTATCTCAGTGCCACCGTTGACAGAGGAACGTCGTCGCGAGCTGGTAAAACGGACCAAGACTGCCGCTGAAGACGCCAAGGTGGGCATCCGCGGCATCCGTCGCAACGCCAACGACGACGCCAAGAAACTGGAAAAAGACACCATCTCTGAAGACGAGTCGAAACTCCTTCAGGAGGAAATCCAGAAACTCACCGATAAATACATCAAAAAAATCGATGACCTCACCGAGATGAAGTCCAAAGACATACTGACTGTTTAAGGTGAGAGATAAGAGGTAAGAATTTAGAGGTTAGAGGTCTTTCTTCCGAAGGCACCTCTAACCTCTAACTTTTCACCACTAACCTTTCAGAGCATTTTCAATCGCCATGTTGAAAAGCTCGCTGAGTGACAAGCCAAAGCAACGAGCCTGAGCGGGGATGATGCTTGCTTCAGACATGCCAGGAACGATGTTGGCCTCAATAAAGAACACGCCTTCGTCACTGACGATATAATCCATCCGCACGAAGCCTTTGCATTCCAGTTTCTCATACAGCATCGCAGTGGTGGACTTGATTTCAATCTCCGTCTTCTCATCCACTTGGGCGGGTGTTATCTCATCGCATTTGCCAGCAGTATATTTAGCTTCATAGTCGAAAAACTCGTTCTTGCTACAGATCTCTGTCAAAGGAAACACCATCATCTTCCCTTTATATTGCATCGCGCCGCAACCAAACTCACGTCCGTTGACGAACTTCTCACACATCACCTGGTTGCCAGCAGCCATGGCCGTAAAAACTGCCGGTACAAGGTCTTCCGCGGTCTTCACCTTGGAAACACCCACGCTGGAGCCATTGCAGGTCGGCTTGACAAACAAAGGCAAGCCAAGTTCCTTGATGATTTCATCAGCGTCATATTTCTCACCCTCGTTAATGAGGATGGAAGGCGACACCTTAACCCCGTAAGAAGCCACCACACGCTTGCAAAAGTCCTTATGGAAAGTAAGGGCACAGGTGGTTAATCCAGAAGAGGTGCAGGGGATGCCCAACAGCTCCAAATAGCCCGAAAGCGGCCCGTTTTCGCCCGGCTCGCCGTGAACCGCGTTGAAGACCACATCAAATTTCGTCCTGTGACCGCCAACTGAAATGGAAAAATCGTTCTTGTCAACTTCCACCCGGGTACCGTCTTTCAAGAGTCCGTACCATCCTTTTTTTGAGACCACAATAATCTTTGAATTATACAGTTCAGGATCCAGATTTTTTTTCACCACCTGAGCACTCTTGACGGAAATCTCAAATTCTCCAGAATCTCCGCCACAAACTATTGCCACATTCTTCATTTTCAAAATTATTTGTTATTTTTGCCGCTAAATTAGTAAATATGGGTAAACTACAGTTCTTAAAACAGAAGAAATTCTATATCCATCTGTTGCTCATCATTGTGACGAGCTTCTTCCTGCTGTGGCTAACAATCAAATTATTAAATGTTTACACTCGCCACGGCAAGGTTTATGAACTCCCCGACTTCAGCGGGATGACCATCGATGAAATCAAGAGCGAATACGGGAGAGACTATCATTTCATCCTCATCGACAGCGTCTATTCCAAGACTCAAGAGCCCGGATCCATCGTTCAGCAAGACCCTTTGCCGCACTCCAAGGTGAAACATGGACGCAATGTTTATTACATTATTGTAGCAAAAACTCCTGAGAAAGCTCAAATGCCCAACCTGAACAACCTCTCGCTGAGGCAAGCCTTGGTGCTTCTCGAATCGAACGGTCTCCAAGTGAAAGAGCTGAAATATGTGGATCACTTTGCGAGAAACGCCATTCGCGAACAGCGTTACGACGGCCAAGTCATCAAACCTGGAACCGAGATTGTCAAAGGCAGTAAAATCACCCTGTATGTCGGCTTAGGAACTGACCAACGGCAAGTGAAACTGCCCAAATTATACAACACACCCGCGGAAGAGGTACAGCATGTGCTCAACATGAATGGACTGAACCTCGGCAACGAGACCTTTGAGGACAACGACAGCATCCAATACATGAGAGTATATAAAATGGATCCCCCCTACAGCAAAGGAGCAGTCAAACCAGGCACCTTTGTGAATATTTGGTACCGTTCTTCCAAGTCGTTTAACTTCGACAAGGAAAGCAAATCCATGCTGTTGGAAGACTCATTGAAATATGCCGCCGAAAAGCAAGCCGAGATTGACTCGCTGGCACTCATCAACGACACTTTGGTAGAACCATCTGATAATGAAGAGAATTATGAAGACGAGTTTTAAACTATGGAGCTTGGCACTCTCGCTCTGCCTGCTTCCAAACCTCATCACAGCGCAGGAATATCTGACCGGTTTTTATCGTGGAGACGATTCCATGACCTCCAAAAACCGACAGACACAAGTACAGACATTGCCGTTCTACGATGACTTCTCGGGTTCCTACATCTACCCCGACAGCTGCAAGTGGGCAGACCGCAACGTCCTTGTGAATTCAGGCTTCCCAGTACATCCTGTCACACGCAACACCGCCACCCTCGATGCCCTTGATGAAAAAGGGAAGGTTTATAGTTACGCCATCAGCAACCCTTTCATCGCTGAGCATCTCACCTCAGCCCCGATCCGACTCGACTCCGTGTTCACTCCAGAGCCACGCGCCTTGACCCCTGCCGACTCGCTGTATCTGAGCTTCTTCTATCAACCGCAAGGATGCGGCCAGGCCCCTGAGACCAACGACTCACTGGTCCTGGAATTCGGGCTCCCTAATGAGTTCGACACCACCTGGTATCACATCTGGAGCACCCCGGGACAATCCTTGTCGCAGTTCCTTCAAGAAAACGACAGCAATTACTTCAAACAGGTCATGATCCCCATCACCGACCTGAAATACTTCTCCTCTTCGTTCTTCTTTCGTTTCTACAATTACGCCAGCATCGCAAACAGCGCACAGCCCACAAGCCGAGGCAACGAGGACCAATGGAACATTGACGTAGTCTATCTCAACTGGAACCGTAGCGGACAGGACACTTCTTACCCGAAAATCAGCTTCACGGGTGTCGCCCCCTCATTCCTGAAACGTTACATGGCCATGCCATACAAACACTATCGCGCCAATGCCACTTCCAGCATCACCGAAGAATACGAGTATCATCTATCCAACCTCGACAACCAGCCCCACCTCATCACCCACGAATACACGGTGGAACAGGTGAACGGCACCCAAAACTACCACTATGCCAGCCATGCTCAACTGCAAGTGAACGCTCAGACCTACAGCCAGTTGAACTGGGCTTACGTCTCCCAGCTGTTCTCTCTGGATTATGACCGTGACACCACCTCCTACATCATCCGCCAATACATCAGCGACTCCACTTCAAACCCGCCTCTCGTTGACTCCCTGGTTTACCGCCAAGGCTTTTACAACTATTTCGCCTACGATGATGGCACCCCCGAAATGGGGTATGGCGTGGAACCTGCATCAGCGGCCTTTGCCGTCAAATTTGAGCTGTCGGAGATGGACACCCTGAGCGGCGTGCAAATTCTCTTCAACCACACCCTCAACGACGCCAACAACAAATACTTCGACATCGTCATCTGGAAAGACAACAACGGCAAGCCCGGTGATGAAGTGTATCGGCTTGCTAATAAAAAACCCATCTGGTCAGAAAACCTGTACCAGTTTGCCTTTTATAAGTTCCCCAACCTCATCCGACTCAACGGCACGTTCTATGTGGGACTCGTCCAACGTGAGAACGGCTTGATTAACATCGGCATCGACATGTCGAACAACAACTCCCAATATAACTACTTCAACACCAATGGCTCGTGGCAACAAAGCAGTATGCCCGGATCCATCATGATACGCCCTGTCGTTGGGAAAGGCTATTACATCGGCTTGGAAGAAAACCCGGAGACCTCGGGAGTCTGCCTGTATCCGAATCCAACTTCCTCCCTGTTGCATATCGAAGGAGTGAAGCAAGGACAATCTATTGCCCTATATGACATCACTGGCAGGAAAGTGTTACAGACCACATTCACCCCTGAACTGTCGGTCGAAGGGCTTAGTCCAGGCCTCTATCTCATCAGCATCACTACCACTGAAGGCATCATCAACAGAAAAATCACCGTTAAGCCATGAGCGAAGAACTTCTCGACGACCTCATTGAAAACGAAAACACCGAAGACGAGGGCGGTGAGCTTTACGAACATATCCGTATCGTGGTTGACAAAGGCCAGGCACAAGAGCGTATCGACACTTTCCTGACCAACCACATCCAAAACATCTCGCGCAACCGCGTCCAAAACGCCGCAAAGGCCGGCAACATCCTGGTGAACGAAAAAGCGGTGAAACAAAACTATAAGGTAAAGCCTAATGATATCATTTCCATCGTGTTCAGCTATCCGCCGCGTGAGATCAACATCACCCCGCAGGAGATTCCGTTGAACATCGTTTACGAGGACAATGATGTCATCGTCATCAACAAGCAAGCTGGGCTGGTGGTCCATCCCGGTCACGGAAATTTCGAAGGCACATTGCTTCACGGGTTAGCTTGGCATTTTCAGCAAACCGGACAAAACATTGAGAATAAATTCGGCTATCTCGTTCACCGCATTGACAAGGACACCACTGGCTTGATGATCGTCGCAAAAAACGAGACCGCACAAGCCATCCTCGCCCATCAGTTCTTCGAGCATACCATCCATAGAAGATACCACGCCTTGGTGTGGGGCGACTTCAACGAGGACGAAGGCACCATCGAAGGAAACATCGGACGCAGCCCCAACGACCGCCGCAAGATGACCGTTTATCCTAACGGCGACCATGGCAAAGAGGCCATCACCCATTGGCATGTGCTGGAACGTTTCGGCTACGTCACCTTGAACGAATATCGGCTGGAGACCGGACGCACTCACCAAATCCGCGTACATTCACAATACATCGGTCATCCCCTCTTCAACGATGCCATGTATGGCGGCGATGTCATCTTGAAAGGCACCACTTTCTCAAAATACAAGCAGTTTATCGACAACTGTTTCAAGCTGTTGCCCCGTCACGCTCTCCACGCCAAAGAGCTGGGCTTTGTACATCCCACCACCAAAAAAGAAATGATGTTCACCTCCGAACTTCCCGATGACATGACCCAAGTACTGGAAAAATGGAGAAGATATGTGTCATCCAACCTAAACTTAGAATAATTCGGGCAATAAAACCTATAACAACATGATAGCAATCACTGGAGCAGCAGGATTTATTGGAAGCAACGTCATAGATGCACTCAACAATTATGGACGACAAGACCTGGTTCTCGTAGATGACTTTTCCAAAACAGAAAAAAAAACGAACTATGAGGACAAACGATTTCATAGCCTTGTTGACCGAAAAGCTTTCTTGAATCACCTGGAAGAAACACATGAAAGCTTCGACCTTGTCATTCACCTTGGAGCCAGAACCGACACCACCGAATTCGACTATCAGGTGTTTCAAGAACTGAATGTGGATTACACCATCAAACTTTGGGAAATCTGCACCAAACACCAGATTCCTTTGATATATGCTTCCTCCGCTGCCACCTACGGAATGGGCGAGTTAGGCTATGACGACCGTCATGATATTGTTCCCCTTTTAAAACCTTTAAACCCATACGGAAAATCAAAAAACGAAATCGACAAATATATCCTGAACCAAAAAGACAAACCACCCTTTTGGGCGGGATTGAAGTTCTTCAACGTGTATGGCCCCAACGAGTTTCACAAGGGCAAGATGGCATCCGTAATCCTTCATGCCTACCGACAAATCAAGGAAACTGGCAAGGTGAAACTGTTCCGTTCACACAACCCCAACTATCAAGACGGACAGCAGCTACGCGACTTTGTGTATGTCAAAGATGTGGCCAAAGTGATTTTATGGCTGATGCGCAACCAACCTCAAAGTGGACTCTATAATGTAGGAACAGGAAAGGCACGCTCGTTTTACGACTTGGCCGACAACACATTCAAAGCCTTGGGAACGGAGACAAATATAGAATATATAGACACACCTCTAAATATTCGTGATAAATATCAATATTTCACTGAAGCCAACATAACAAAGTTACGAGAGGCTGGCTACAAAGAGCCATTTACCAGTCTTGAAGATGGTGTGAGGGAATATGTCTCATTCTTGCAAGGCTCTCAGCTTTGACGCGAAGCCAATTCCTTGTCCAAGTCAGCCAAGAACTTTCTGGTCTTATCGAGTGTTTCGAGCAGCATCACCCGCTCCTCATACTCCGAGAACTTGTCTTTTAGCGCCAGCTTGGCTCCAGCCAAGGTATAGCCCTTCACCTTGGTGAGATGGTAAATGATATGGACATAGCGCACGTCACGCTGGGTGAAAAGCCGGTTGCCTTTTTTGTTTTTACGTGGACGCAACACATCAAATTCATTCTCCCAATATCGGATCATGGAGGTGTTGACTCCGAACATCTTGGCCACTTCGCCAATGGTGTAATAATACTTTCCGGTGTTTTCTTCCATAGCCTAATCCATTGTAATTGTAGGTAATTCCGCTTGTTGAAGGATGGTCTCGTACTCCTCAGGCGACAAATCGTTGAAGAAGAAATGCATAGGATCGGTCAATTCGTTGTTTTTGATGACCTCGTAATGCAGGTGAGATCCCGTTGATTTTCCGGTGCTTCCCACATAACCAATCACCTGGCCGCGTTTCACCTTCTGTCCTTGACGGACGGCAAACTTCGAGAGGTGCGCATACCGCGTCTTGTAGCCATAGCCGTGGTCCAACGTGATGATGTTGCCATAGCCCCAGAAATTCTGTTCCACAAGCTCCACTTTCGCATCACCTGTGGCAAAGACCTCGGTACCCACTGCCGACGCGAAATCGACGCCGCTATGGAACTTGGCAACCTTGTAGATGGGGTCGGTACGATAGCCGAAATAAGAGGATATCTGACGGATCTCAGACTCTTTGATCGGGATGATAGCCGGGATGCAAGCCAGCATCTGAGCCTTGCTCTTAGCCAAAGCGAAGACCTCGTCATACGACTTGGACTGCACATATAGCTGGCTGGCCACAATATCCAGTTTGTTGGCCGCGCGCACCACCAAATCAGAGTTTCGGTAGCCATAAAGATCCTCGTAACGGTCCACACCGCCAAAACCGGCTTTCCTCACCGAGGAAGGAATCGGTTCCGCCTCAAAAATCACACGGTAGATATTGTCATCGCGCTGCTCCATATCCTCTAAAAGCGCATTCATGTCGTTCATTCGATCATCCAAAATCTCATATTGAAGCTTCAGGAATTCAATCTCACGAGCTTGCATTTTTTCTTTCGGGGAACCGAAAAAAGTATAGAAAACAAAGATGAAAATCAGCGCGAAAACCCCGGTGGAAAGCACATACAAGACCGCTCTGCCTACGCGTTTGCGTCGAGGTTCCTGGTACTTTTCGTAGCTCAGCGTTTTGTGATTATATACGTATTTCTGTCTTGACATATCAAAAAAGTTTACAAAGTTATAAAAAATCCCTAAATTTGCACGCTTTTTAGAAAAATACTTCATGAACGCATACGAAATCAGAAACAGCTTCCTCGACTTTTTCCGCTCGAAGGAACACGTTATAGTGCCATCGGCACCCATCGTCGTGAAAAACGACCCGACCCTTATGTTCACCAACGCCGGCATGAACCAGTTCAAGGACATCTTCCTCGGCAACCAGCCCAGCAAGTGGAAACGCGCCGCCGACACCCAAAAATGCCTCCGTGTCTCCGGCAAGCACAACGACTTGGAGGAGGTAGGACACGACACCTACCACCACACCATGTTCGAGATGCTCGGAAACTGGTCATTTGGTGATTATTTCAAGAAAGAGGCCATCTCTTACGCGTGGGAATACCTCACCGAGGTGGTGAAAATCGACAAGGACCGTCTGTATGTGACAGTCTTCGGCGGTGACGAGAAAGACAGACAGCCCGCCGACATGGAAGCCTACGGCTACTGGAAAGAACATGTCAGCGAGGACCGTATCATCTATGGCAACAAAAAAGACAACTTCTGGGAGATGGGCGAGACCGGTCCCTGTGGCCCTTGTTCAGAAATCCATATCGACTTGCGTGACGACGAAGCCCGCAAGCAGATCCCAGGCCGCGACCTTGTTAACATGGACGACCCACAGGTCATCGAGATCTGGAATCTGGTGTTCATGCAATACAACCGCCTCGCCGACGGGCATCTGGTGGAGCTCCCTGCCAAACATGTTGACACTGGCATGGGATTCGAACGCCTGGTGCGTGTCCTCCAAGGCAAGACCTCTAACTACGACACCGATGTGTTCCAACCTCTGATTCAAGAGATTGCCAAGCTCTCGGGCATTGAATACGGCAAGGCCGAGAAGACAGACATAGCCATGCGTGTCATCGCCGACCACCTTCGCGCCGTCAGCTTCGCCATCGCCGACGGACAGCTGCCCTCGAACACTGGAGCCGGCTATGTCATACGCCGTGTGTTGCGCCGCGCCGTTCGCTACGGCTTCACCTTCCTCGGATTCGATGAGCCTTTCGTCTGCAACCTGTTGCCCATCCTCGTGCATCAGATGGAATACAACTTCCCTGAAATCAAGGCACAACAGGAACTCGTCAGCAAGGTCATCCGCGAGGAAGAAGCAGCCTTCCTGCGCACCCTTGCCCAAGGCATCAAACGTTTCGAGGGCTATGTGGAACAACACCCCAAGCAAAACATCGACGGCGACTTCGCCTTCGAGTTATTCGACACCTTCGGCTTCCCCATCGACCTCACCCAGCTGATGGCTGGTGAGAAAGGACTCGATGTCGATATGGAAGGCTTCAAGGCCAAGCTGGAAGAACAGAAAAACCGCTCACGCAAAGCCGCTGAGAAAGCCAATGGCGACTGGGTAGTAGTCAATGAAAGCGAGCAACCCACTGTCTTCGTCGGATATACCGAGAGCCAAAGCGAATGCCATATCCTGCGTTTCCGTGAAGTCATCGCAAAGAAACAGAAACACTTCGAGATTGTCCTCGACAAGACCCCGTTCTATGCCGAGATGGGCGGACAAGTGGGCGACACCGGAACCCTGAGCTCCGAAAACGAGACCATCAAAATCCTGAACACGGTGAAAGAGAACAACTTGGTTATCCATATCACCGACCAGTTGCCTCAGAACCCCGAGACGGCTTTCATCGCAGCCATCGACACAGAACGCCGTCAGCGCATCGCCAACAACCACAGCGCCACACACCTGATGCACGCCGCATTGAGACAGGTGCTGGGTACTCATGTGGAACAGAAAGGCTCTATGGTCGATGACCAACGCCTCCGTTTCGACTTCAGTCATTTTGCAAAGATGACCTCCGAAGAGATCCGCCAGGTGGAGAAGATTGTCAACCGCAAAATCCGCGAGAACATCCCCAACGTGACCTACGCCGAACTCCCCCTCGAGGAGGCCAAAGCCATGGGCGCCACCGCTTTGTTCGGCGAGAAATATGGCGACAAAGTGCGCGTGGTAGTGTTCGACAAGAACTACTCCATGGAGCTTTGCGGCGGCTGCCACACCAGCGCCACAGGCAACATCGGTTGCTTCAAGATTGTCAGTGAAAGCGCCATCGCCGCCGGAATCCGCCGTATAGAGGCCATCACCGGTGAAGCCGTGGAAAACTACCTCGACGAGCAATTAGACCTCATCGGCCAACTCAGAGAGACAGTGAAAGCCAACGACTTAGTGAAAGGTGTGGCTTCACTCAGCGAACAAAACACCGCCCTGAAAAAAGAAGTGGAGCGCCTGATGCAGGAAAAAGCCCATGCCAGCGCCGAGAGTCTCCTTTCCAAGGCTGTGGAACATGACGGATGCAAACTAATAGTGGAACGCCTGAGTGTCAGCGGCGACCAACTCAGAAACATCGCCATGTTGCTGAAACAAATGGACGAGAACACCCTCGCCATCTTAGGCTCTGTCAGCGAAGGCAAGCCATCGCTTTGCCTCCTGCTACCCGCAAGCTATGCGGAAGCCAAAGGACTCGATGCCACCAAACTCATCCGTGAGGTGGCCAAAGAGATTCAAGGTGGCGGCGGCGGACAGCCTACCCTCTGTGTGGCAGGTGGCCGCAACGCCGATGGACTTCCCAAAGCGATGGAAATGCTCAAAGAACGGGTTTAGAAATAATACCCGATCGACAGATAAGCACTGACCTTTTTCCTTTCTTCACTCCATTGCGCCGTCAACGAGACCGGGCCGATGAAACTGTTGTAGGAATACTTCAGCCCCAAGCCGCTCTCGGAAGTATTGATCGAGTTCCAATCAATGCATCGGTTGTATATGGCCGTGAGGTAATGTTTTCCTAAGAAACGATACCTGAAATCGCAACGCAACACAGCCACATTTACCCCTGCCAACGTCAACGGATCGGATCCCACAAAAGGCAACTGCTCATCGAAATGTCTTCCTGCGACTTCACCCCCATAATAATTCCATATCCATGGGAACAGTTCATCCTTGGCATAACGCCCATAAACTTGGGGTATGACCGTAAAAGCGTTGTTGCCGAATGAATAATAGTATTTGAAGGCATAACAAACATCGAAGACATTTCTTACAGGATCTTCGGGGAACCAATAGTAATGCGAAGCCAACCGAGCATAGAGGCCACGTGTGGCAAAATAGGCATCGTCGAGATTGTCGTATTTGAGGTTGACAGATGGCACTACATGCTTGCTATCTGCGAACAAAATCGTGTCAATGATAGTGGCTTCCAATGAAGTTTGGTCATAGCCGGTCAACACGTAGGAAAGCCCCACCGAAGTGCTGAAATTGAGCAGATGGAACTGTGAGATGGAGGCGGTATATTTCCGCTGATAATATCTCATGTTAACATTTTGATCTTCGGTCACCCACCACTTAAAATGATCGTTTTTAAAATCAAAAGCCAGGTTGAAGTTGGCCAGCGACGACCAGGAATAGGTGTAACTGAGGTTGATCTTGGGACTATAGCTGAGTTTAGCCGACATATTCAATTTTGAGCCGCCAAACTTCTTCTCGTTCAGCCCCAAATTAAACAGCAGGCCAGTACCCTCATCCGTGTCATAATGCACGCCCAAACCAAAGACATGAGGTTGTGCGGGCTTCATAATGATGTTTAAGTCGTAGGCATCAGACAACTTATCGCTGAGTTCGCGATGGAGAGAATCCGATTCTTTAATGGTATAAGTGATTTCATCGAAATCGCCGGTGCCACGGAAGAGATTGACCGCCCGTTCGATGTCATTTTTCGAATAATACTGTCCAGGAGACAGCCGCCCTTTGCGTATCATCCACCGGTTTTGTTTGTCAGAGATTCCCGTGACGCTGATGGAGCGCAAAAGCACCGGCTCGTTTTCAAGGTTTTTGGCTCTGGGTGCGTTAAGAAGCTTGGTGACAGGATAACCCGCCTCCTTATCGACATATTGCTTAAGAGCCATCAGTTGGTCGTGATATTCTTGGGCTTTGGCGTAGCCACGGTGGACCAAGGTGTCAATGGCTGCCGCATTAAAACTGAGCATGCCATAGCCAGAGATGTCAGGAATGATATGAATGTCGCATCGTTGGCGGTTTTCGGCACGTTTGGCGCTGGTGGTGTTGGTGAGCAACCTCGCCATCACCTGAGGCAGCGATTTAAGGTCGTCAGGCGTAAAACGTCTGTCAGGCGTGATTTCCACCCCGATAATGATATCGGCACCCATTTCACGCAACACATCGGCGGGAAAGTTGTTGACCAGTCCTCCATCCACAAGCACCTTGCCATCCATCACCACAGGGGAGAACACTCCCGGGATAGCCATACTGGCCCGGATGGCGTTTGACACGTTGCCGCTACGAAGCACCACCTCATCCCCGGTGATCAAGTCGGTAGCCACACAAGCAAACGGAATCGGGAGGTCGTTGAAATCCATCTCTTCCTGGTATCCAATGCACAAGTCGTTAAAAAGGTTGATGAGCGAACTATTGCTGACATAGGCGCTCGGCAACTCATTCATGATACTGCCCTTGAAGTTATTGTTCTTTAAGCTTTCCAGGCTGAAAGGGACATTCAGCAACGTGGTCTCACGCCGTTTTCGCATCTCATCAGACATGACGTTCCTGTCAAGCTGGTTGCCGATATACTCGCTCCAGTTGATATTCGCGATCAGTTCAGCCAGTTCGTCAGGGGTATAGCCCATGGCGTAGAGTCCCGCCATGATGGAGCCCATGCTGGTACCAGCCACATAGTCGACAGGGATTCCCAATTCCTCCAAGTATTTCAACACGCCGATATGGGCGGCGCCTTTAGCGCCGCCACCCCCAAGCACCACGCCCACTTTGGGGCGCGGAGCACGGATGTTAACCTTCTGTGCCTGAACAGCAAAAACCATGAAAACCAGCGTCGCAAGAAGTGTAATACGTTTCACTATTATAAGGTGTTATTGGTTTGTTTCTTCAAAAAAGTAATCAGTTTTTGGGTAGCGCGGCCACGATGGCTGATGGCGTTTTTCTCGGCATGGCTCATCTCAGCGAAAGTCTCCTCGAAACCGTCGGGCTGGAAGATGGGATCATATCCGAAGCCATCAGTGCCACGCTGAGCTTCCGTGATCCGGCCATCACAACGACCTTCAAAATAATACGACGCGCCATTCAAGTTCAAGGCAATGACCGTACGGAAGGCTGCCTTCCTGTTTTCGACCCCTTTCAAGGCCTCTAACATCTTATTCACGTTGTCCTGATAGCTGCAATGCTCGCCCGCATAACGCGCCGAATACACGCCTGGAGCGCCCCCTAAGGCTTCGACTTCCAGACCTGTGTCGTCGGCGAAACAATCCAGATGATATCGGTTCGTGATATAATCCGCTTTAATCTTAGCGTTACCCTGGATGGTATCAGCATCCTCAATAATCTCTTCATGGCATCCGATGTCATCGAGGCTTAAGACCTCGTAGAGTCCGTCCATGATTTCCCGCATTTCACGGAGTTTGTTTTTATTATTGGTGGCAAAAACAATGCTTTTCATAAGCTCCAGTCGATAGGTTCAATACCGTTTTGAATCAGATAATGATTTGTTTGTGAAAAATGATGGCAGCCGAAAAAGCCGCGGCTGGCAGACAGCGGAGAAGGGTGTACCGATTTAAGGATCAAGTGTTTGAAAGGATCTATCAAGGCTTGTTTAGCAATGGCATAGTTACCCCATAGGATAAAGACGAGATGTTCACGTTGTTCCGAGAGGGCACGGATGGCCGCATCGGTAAACTGCTCCCAACCATGACGTGAATGGGAGGCGGCCTGACCGGCGCGAACCGTCAAAGAAGCGTTGAGCAGCAGCACCCCTTCCCTCGCCCATTTCTCAAGGTTGCCCGAATGCGCCATCGGCACGCCCAGGTCGCTATGCAACTCTTTGAAGATGTTCTGCAGGGAAGGCGGAAAAGGCACCCCGTCGGGCACCGAAAACGAGAGTCCATGGGCTTGGCCTGGTCCATGATAAGGATCCTGCCCTAAAATCACAACCTTCACCTTATCGAAAGGCGTGAGGTTGAAAGCGTTGAAAATCAAGGGGCCAGGAGGATAAATCGCATATTGACGCTTCTCCTCCACTAAAAAAGACTTCAGCGCGGCGAAGTACGGCGCGTCGAATTGAGGCTTCAAAACCTGATACCAGCTATCATCAATGTCGGGTTTTCTGACTTCCATGTCGATTTTTTCTGCAAAGATGGTAATATTTTCGGGAAAAATACGTTACTTTTGCAAATCAATTGATATAAAAATGAAGAAAATCGCCATTGCCTTGTTAGTAACACTCATTGCCGGACTGTTCCTTTCCTCTTGTGGTTCATCCAGCACCTGCCCGGCCTACGGTGAGACCAGCAAGTATCAAATCGAGACCCGCTATTGAAACTCCGTCGCTTATTCATCGCGATCACCTTTGCCCTGTCGCCTGCCATCCTTGACGCACAGGAGATTTCTATTGGCTCTGAACAAGACAAGCCGATAGAAGAGCGAATCATTTACCATCACGAGAACACCGTGTTTGCCGAGTTGCACACCCAAGGTTTGGGGTTAGGCTACAGTGTCGGCAAAATACGCAGCATCGAAACCACTACCCGATGGGATTTCGAACTCACATATCTTCGTCCCTTGAAACAAATCAAAACGGTTAGCGCAACGATGTTCAGCGCGTCAACCTTTGTCTTCGGCAAGCTGAACGACGTTGTGGCCTTACGCGCCGGATATGGAGCCGAAAAACGGATTTATGGGAAACCCTACTGGGGAGGGGTTGAAGTGCGATGGCTTTATGAGGGCGGTGCATCGTTAGCGCTGATGAAACCCTACTATTACATGGTCAGCGTGATCAAACCCGGCAACAACGGAGAATATAGCATCGTGGTCGAAGCACAAACCTTTGAAGACCCGTCGCAATGGGTAGAAATCATCGGCAAAGCACCTTTCAAATACGGCATCGACGAAATCAAGTTCCGTCCGGGCATCCATGCCAAGACAGGCTTGAGCTTTGAAATCGGAACCAGTCGTACAAACGCACAAGCCATTGAGCTTGGCGCGGTAGCCGAGTATTACCCACAAGGGCTGCCCATGATGGCAGACAATCCCCCCGACCGATTCCTGCTGACCTTTTATCTCGCCTATCATTGGGGGTCGAGATTCAACAAATAAAAAAATAAAACAAAAAAAAACGGGGAGGCTTTCACCTCCCCATTTTTAACTATTGATTCAGATAAGATCAATACACCATGAACTTCACGCTTGAGGTGTTCTGGCCAGCATTCAGGCGAAGGATATAGGAGCCTGACGACAAGCCGCTCACCTCAACGTTAATCTCGTGAGCACCCTCGGAGAAGTTACCCAGATTCTGGTTGCCCACCATACGGCCCATGAGGTCGAACACTTGGTATGACACATTCGAATTCTGGTTCAGTTCGAAGGACACCTTGGCGGCATCGCGAACCGGGTTAGGATACATAGTGACTGAGGTCTTGGTCTCAGCAACAGGCATCTCAGGAACGCTGCTGCCACTGTTCAGACGGTAGTTCTCGCAACGGAAGAGGCCTCTGCCGTAGGTAGCGGCATAGATGACACCTTGATTGTGGACACCCTCAACAGGAGTCATAATCACCAAAGTATCAACAATCATAGGCACATACTGAGTTTCCTGGAAGAGGGTCTGTTGTTTCATTTCCATCACTGGAACATCACCAACATTGGTACCTTGGGCAACCCAAACAGGCATGCCTTCGATATTGGTAGTTCTATAGATACCATGCTCAGTACCGATGATCACATCACCAGTGGTCATTTCGAAGATGCTGGAATAGACAGGCATCGCAGGAAGGGCACCCTGCTTAGCGACAAAGTTAGGCGTCTCAGCCAAAGCGTTGTTGCAATAGAGCACATAGTTAGCATTACCATAGTTACCGAGAGTCACCACAACCTTTTTATTATCGTTGGAGATAGCCGCACTGGTGACACATTGACCATCAACATTCAGGTCAATGACAGACACTTCAGGAGCGAAGAGATCTGAAGTAGGTGTAGAGGTAAGGGAATCATAAGCAGCCAACATGTTGGTGACACGGATCAGTTTACCGTTTCTGGTACCGACAAGCACCATATCGCCATCAGCGCTCACGGTGATGCATGAAGCAGCGGCATCGAGAGTGGCTAATTTATACCATTCAGTGGGTTTGTTGAACACCAAGCCCATCATGGTGTAATAGAGGGCGCTACCGTCAGCAACATAGAATTTGGTAGCGATCGGGTCTTTCACCAGCAGGGAGTCACTGAATTGAGGCATTGAGTCATTGAAATGCATCGAGTCAATAGCCACTGAATAGAAGGGGTATGAGCTGTTATGGCTACGGCATTGGATTTGATCGCCAGGACCAACATTCTGCTTGCACTTGAACCAAACAGAATCCACACTGTTTTCATAGTTGTAGCTTTCCCAAAGGGCGATAGGCATACGGAAGCCCGTGAAGCTGAAGCTTTGATTGGCATTGAAGTTGGTATGGTCATAGTCAACACCACCGGTTTCAGTACGAACGATACGACCGTCTTTGCAAACCAGGAACAACTTCAAAGGATCGATGGTAGAGGCAGCGCAAGGACCTGCGTGGCAAGTGTCATCGAAATTGCCATAATAAGAGGGGCTGTTGTAGGGGAACAACGGGACAGCTTTTTGATCCTCAACGCCATCCAGATAAACCGGACCGAAATCCAACAGGCCAGCGACAACGCTGTTCACGATGCCGGTAGGAGCCACGTTGAAGCAACGGGTTGAAATGTAACCTCTGTTGCAGTTCTCAAAAGTCATATACATAGAAGCATCGAACTGGCCTTTGAAGACACCGCCATCCGTACCGATATAAACTTGATTGTTGTTTCTGGGATTGAAAGCCATGGCATTGAGACCCACATGCACATAGTTGTTCAAGAAGAAGCTGCCAGTGTTACCATCGGTTAACTTGATGGCAAGATAGTAAGCTTGCGGATCATTAGCGGGTCTATCCAAACGCCAGAGGTTATAACTCAAGACAAAAACGCTATACGCATTATTGGGAGCGACCACGAGGCCATGGTTGAACATGCCCCAGGACTCATAGACTTGATGTCCGATGTCACCATTGACAGCGTTTAAGATCACACGCCAAGTTTCGCCTTGGTCCTCTGAGAGGTAAATGTAATTGTGTTTGCCCTCCAAATTGACATCAGCGGCATAAATCACATTAGCATCTGACGGAGCCACAGCGATGTCAAGAATGCATTCGGACACTGCGAGAGAGTCAATCATGTTAGCTTCATTATAATGAATCTCGGCCTGTGAATGAAGAGTCATGGCATCAAGGGCACCAATGTACAAAGCACCCTGAACAGAAGCAACCACTTTGTGATCAGCGGTAACCTTCACGGCAGCGGCATTATCGGTGATAGGAGCACCAGCCTTATCTTTGGCGGTTTGCCAAACAGCATTGGGATCGTTGATGTTAGCCAGCGAGAGATATTTCACACCAGCATTGGTGGCCACGATGATTCTGTTGCCATCCACAGCGATATCATTGATAAAGCTCCAATCATCAACATCACTGAGGGTGGAAGGAATGGTGCTTTCCACGCGTGACATCTTGTTGTTTTTGATTGCGTAAAGACCTGTGCCAACGAAACTGTTAGCGTATGACAGGTCGGCCATACCGTTGTAATTCACAGCGCTGCCGCCATCACCAGTACCCACATAAATGGTACCGTCTTCGGCTTGGGCCATGCAGCTGACCATCAATTCCTCACCAACATGATGCCATGTGATGCCCTTGTTCCAAGTATAGAACACGCCACCACCCATCGAACCGATATAAACCTCATTCGGGTTTTGGTTGTTGTACAAAACTGCAGTGGTTCTACCACCCATGTTCACAGGACCCATTGAACGCCAATAGAGATCGCCGTCTTCCTTTGAGCTCAAAGCAGCGGCTTGCTGTGAGGCTTGAATCATCCAAGCAGGGTCAATCATACCCGTGTGCTGATTGACACGCATAAGGTTAAGCTCCGACACTGCGGAAGCGGTTTCTTTTGCTCGAGGCACATAATGGCCGCCTTGGTCGGCCATGACAGACTGACCCAAGATCATGATTACCAAAAGTAAACTGATAGGTAAAAATCTTTTCTTCATATTACGTAATTTTGATTGAATTTCAGATATTTACAAATAATAACACTAATTACACTACTAAAGATTAGTCTGCAAATATAAAACATTCTTCCAAAGAAAAATTACTTTGGAAGAATTTTTTTTGCTTTTTTAAAACAATTTAACAGATTGCAGGCTGTTTTAGAAAGCGGCAATGTCTTTTATCTGAATCCAACCCACACTACCATTGGCAATTTTAATCTTGTTCCATTCCTCATTGGCGTCAAGGATTCGCACTTTGGCACCTTCATGAAGCACAAACAAATCGACGCTGGACACGCTGGGCGAGCTTTTCACCATGACCGTAGAGGTCATCACGATGGCTTCATCCTTATGACGGGCGTCTTGATAGTTTTGGATAGCGAAGAACAACGATAAGGCTAACACCACGATGAAGAGGATACCTGCAAAAAAACCGGTCTTTCGCAACCCCATCCTCCTTGACATCAAGAAGGCGAACAACGACAGCAGCACTAAGGCAAAGGCTATCACGCTCACCCAAGCCCAACCATCGACGGGAAACAGAGTCTTAAGGCTGTCCCACCAACGGGCGATAAACGACTGGGGCAGCTGCTCTATCTTATCAACCACAGCCTTGTTGGCAATCTCCAGGTTGGTCCTGATATCCTCGTTGCCTGGATCCAACTTCAAGGCCTTTTCATAAAACAAGATGGCGTGTGGGAAGTCTTTCATCTTATAGTAGGCGTTTCCCGTATTAAAATACAAGGGAGCCGACTCCAGTCCCGCCTCCATCACCTGATTATATTTGGCCACGGCTAGTTCAAAGTCGCCGTCATTATAGGCTGTGTTGCCTTCATTCATCCACTCATGATAAGAGGCTGTTTCGGATTGTGCGAAACATCCATTCACCATTCCAAGCATCAGCAACAAGATGACTGCTTTCATATACTTCTTCATAACTCTAAATTCTAAATTGTTAATTTAAATCCTAACCTCCGCGTTCTCCACGCTCATGATTGCATTGAGTCCTTTATTATAAAGGTCTTCCATCTTAGAAGCCGCGTCACCAGGAGCGAAGCGAGCGAACTCACAAGTGTTGAGGGTGTCAACAAACTGATCTGACAAGGCCTCATCCATGCCTTTAGCCATCATGGCCTGTTTCACAGAATCCATGGAAAGCACAGAACGCTCAATCCCGAGTTTGTCAGAGATATAGCCCCACAAGGCTTGCGACATCTCCTCATAGAAATGGTTTTGGTCGCCCGCTTTCAGGAACCCGTGGGCGTTCTTCAGCCTGCCCTTAGCGACTTTGGTAGCCTGACGGTTGCGCACTAAGACCACATCTTGTTTATACAGTCTGCGTTTCCTGACGATGATCAAGGCCAAGATAAACAGCAGCAGCAGCGCGGCCATCACCACGAAATAAGCCATTGAAGCGAAGAAGTGGGTGTTGACGGGACGCAAGGATGATGAATCTGTCATGATATGGCGGATGTCGCTTCCCAAATATTTGATGCCTTCCTGCGTGGTGGCATACACACCGCCTTCGTTTGAGTCTCCTCCTGTGCCTTTAGCCACACTGAGTTCCATGGGAGCGGAATGCAGGGTGACATATTGGCCTTTAGCGGGGTTGAAGAATGAGAACTCCACGGCCGGGATGCTGAAGTTGCCAGCCCTTCGTGGGATTACCAGATACTCCGCTTTTTTGGTGCCATTCATACCATTGCTGTTGGCATCCACTGAAGAGGAGAGTTTGGGGTCATACACCTCGAAGTCGGGAGGGAACACGGGCGCAGGCATGTTGAGCAACTCAAGATTACCGCTGCCAGAGACGGTGACGGTAAACGTGGCCGCCTCGTTGGTGCTTAACTCTGTGCGGTCGATTGCCGCTGAGAAGTTATAATTACCCACGGCACCCGAGAAGCTGTCGGGCTTGCCATCCACCGGAAGTGCTTTGACATCCAATGAAACCGTAGAAGAAGTCAACGTCTTTTGGACATTGGTATAGCCACGGTTGAAGAAAGGATCATTGAAGAAGATGTCGAACGGGTCGTTGCTGTGCCGTGGCTGACGTTGGGTTTGTATTTGTGCGATGCAGTCGATACCCATCGGTTCAACAGTCAGCTTACCTGATTTCTGGGGGATCACGACCACCTTTTTCACTTCGGCGGTGGAATACTCGATACCGTTGACCACTTCAGACGACTGACGGATGTTGCCGTTGTCGTTGATCTCTTTCATCCAGAAGCCAGCGTAGGAAGGCATCTTGGAGACCGAGAGTTGGGACACGGGCAGGCGGGTATAGAGCTTGTAAGTCAACACCACAGGCTCACCCACATAAGCCGACCTTTTAGAGGGGATGAGTTTCAAGAACAAGTCCTTACCGCTCACCTGAGGATCATCGGTGTTATGTGTGGAGGAAGACCCTTGTTGCGACCCTTGGGAAGGTCCCTGGGCAGAGGCACCGGCATTGGGATCCCCGGGAACGACGGTGATGGAGAACGGCTCGCTTTCGACCTTATTGCCATCCACCACGTAGGAAGCGGGGCCAATCGTGAAGTTTCCTTCCTTCTCAGCACGCAGCACGTAGGTGTAGGTGTTGCTGACGCTGCGCGTCATAGAGCCATTTACAATCTGAACACTCGAACTCGTGGAGTTAAAAGGGCCTCCGACAACAGAAAAGCCTTCAAAAGAAGGAGCGGAGAATTTCTTCCCATCCGCATTTGCCTCAAAGGCTACACGGAATTGTTCTCCCACCGATACCTGACGTTTCGCCGACACCTTAAGGGTGGCATCCTGCGCATAAGCCCCACCCAGCACCAAAAGTGCCATCAATAATCCAATAATTCTTATTTTTTTCATCCTTATCCAACCCTCAAAAGGGCTCCCTCTAAATGCTTAATTCTAAATTCTTAATTTGTTACCAATCCTTATCCGTTTTCCGTTTGGGTTGCGTGCGGATCTTCTGCTCATTCACCTTCTCCATCGTCTTCTTCTCCTGGTTCTCCAAGGCGTCCAACATCCTTTGCACATCTTCTTTCGACATCTCTTGCGGGCTTTGCTGTTGTTGGTTCTGTTGCTGTTGATCCTGCTGTCCTTGTTGGTTTTGTTGTTGTTCTTGCTGTTGTTCCTGCTCTTGTTCTTCTTGTTGCTCCTGCTGCTGTTGTTGCTGCTGTTGGTTCTCGCCCTCCTGTTTCTCGAACACCGCGCTGACAGTCACGTCGAATCCCGGCATGGTGAAGAAATTACCCAGGGGTTGCACATGAACCGCAGTGTCACCAGTCTGATGGATCTGGTATTCCTTAAACTGGTAACCTGGCTCGGGAGCGTTTCTCAGCGTCACCGTCTCTCCTCTTGTCGCCTTGTCAACATCGAGCAGCACATGTCCACCTTCAACCAGAGTGTCAGGTGACACCTTATAATAATCTTGCGCCTCACCGAACACGGCTTTCACGGTCACGTCATCATCTGGCATTTGGAAGACATTCATGTCAGACACCGGCGCAGTGGTGGACGGGTCGTTGTCACACACGACATACAGCTCGTTGAGCTGGTAACCGCTGGCAGGTTTCACGATGATGCCGATATTTTGTCCTGGCAAAGCCAGCGAGTCGGTCACTTGAATCTCGCCATACGAAACGGTATCAATGCTGACCTTAAGGGCAGTTCTAAAGCGAGCCGACACAGTGACATCGAAGTCGGGCATCTGGAACACCGTGTCGTTCACTGGCACTGAGTCAGTGGGATTACCGGTACGGGTCACGAAATAGGCATCCACCATATAACTCGGTTCAGGTTGGGCGTGCAGCGTGACCTGTTGGCCTGCGATAGCCTTGGTACGGTCAGCCGAGATGGTACCATGACTGATTTTATTGTCGATAGTGATTTTATGTGACAGTTTAAACTCGGCAGTGACCACGACATCAAACTTCGGCATCTCGAAGCGGCTGCCACTGACATCGACCGTCACCTGCTGGTCGTCGGCTTTCACCACCACATATTGTGACAGCGCATATTCCTCGTCAGGCTTTGCGGTCAGCGTCACCATCTGTCCGTTGAAAGCCATATCGTCGCTGGCCTGCACGGTTCCATGAGGGATTGCCGGATTGACCCAAATATGGCTCTTCACTAAATGGGCGCGGCAATACTCGAGGTTATACAAGGCATCGGCGTTGTCGGGATTGAACTTCAGCGCCACCTTATATAAATTGAATGCGTCGTAATACCGTTCTTGTACCAGCTGGCAGTTGCCCATGTTGAAGACTGCTTGGGACTTCAGCTTGAAGTCAGGAGTCATCTCCAGCACACGCTGAAAGGCCTCCATGGCGTCTTTGTAGTTCTCTTGTTGGTACAAGGCGTCACCCAGGTTAAACTGAGCCTCCGCGCTTGTTGATTTGATTTCGAGTGCTTTTCGGTACTGCACCTCCGCTTCGGTAAAGTCACCATTGCGATATTGTCGGTTGCCTTTGCGGATCTGTTTCTCCACCGTTTGCGCCTGCACAGCCATGACCGCAAGCAAAAACAACCCTATCAATCCTATTTTATTCATGATCCTCACCTTTCCTTTCAAAGATATTAAACTTCGTCTCCCATGCTTTCTTGCTCGAAGACATGAAGACAAGCAACAGCAGCATGAGGATGGCGGGACCCACAAACCACTGGAACTGGTCCTCATAGTCGGTAAACACCTTCGACTCAATCTCGCTCTTGTCCATCTTGGAGATGTCGTCATAGATTTTCTCCAGCCCCACGTTAGAGTTATTGGCACGCACGTAGAGGCCGCCGCCCACATCGGCGATGCGGCGCAGCATCTCCTCGTCGAGTCTGGTCACGATGGTGTTGCCTTGTTTATCCTTTTTATAGCCCATCATCCTACCATACTGGTTATATTCAGGGATCGGCGCTCCGTCGGGGAGACCCATGCCGATGGTGAAGATGCGGATGCCTTTCTTGGCTGCTTCACGCGCGGCATCCATAGCGGCTTCATTTTCGTGGTCTTCACCATCAGAGATGATGATGATAGCCTTGCTCCTTTCGTCATCATTGAATGACTTCATCGCCAAGTTGATGGCCTCACCGATGGCAGTGCCCTGCGATGCCACACTACCCGTGTTAACCGAGGAGAGGAACATCTTCGCCGCGGCGTAGTCAGTGGTGATCGGCAGCTGCACGAAAGCCTTGTCGGCAAAGACAATCACGCCAATCCGGTCGCCCTGCAAACTACTGATCAAATTGTTGATGGCTTGCTTCGACCTGTCGAGACGACTCGGCACGATATCTTGCGCATTCATGGAGTTGGAGACATCGACAGCAATATACAAGTCAATGCCTTCCCTTTTCACTTCTTCCATCTTGGATCCGCTCTGAAGGTTGGCCAATCCAAGGATAAGACAGGTGATCATCAGCAGAAACACCACGAATTTGAAAACACTCCTGCGCCCCGATCGCAGCGGAATCAGGAAGTCTCTCATTCCCAAATCCGCAAAACGCTTGAAAATCTTGTCCTGACGCAGGCGGAACAAAACATAGAGAATAATCAGTACTGGTATAATAATCAGACCGTACAGATAATCAGGATGTTCAAATCTCAAAACATTTTCCATAGCCACTATTCCGAAATCGTTCTAAAAACAGTCAACCGTAAGATAAATCCCAGCAGCAGCAAAGCGAGTGCCCAGGCCACCAGAGGATAGAACTCCTCATGAAGGCGTTTGAATTCCATCACCTCAATCTTAGAGCGTTCCAGCTTGTCAATCTCGTCATAAATCTCATCCAGTTTCTGGTTGGAAGTAGCTCTGTAATACTTGCCCCCGGAGCTGTTGGCGATGGTAGTCAGGAGCTTCTCATCAATCTCGACTTTAACTTGCTGGTATTGAGTACCGAAGATGGTCTGCACGGGATAAGGGGCATTGCCGTAGGTACCCACCCCAATAGTATAGACGCGGATGCCAAAGAGCTTGGCCATCTCAGCGGCGGTATAAGGATCCACCGAGCCGGAGTTGTTCATGCCATCCGTCAATAAGATGATGACTTTTGAAACCGCCTCGCTGTCCTTAAGGCGGCTGATGGCGGTAGCCAGCCCGTCGCCGATAGCGGTGCCGTCGTCGATCATGCCGCTCTTCAATTCTTTCAACATGTTCAGCATCACCGAGTGATCAGTGGTCAGTGGCACTTGGGTGAATGACTCACCTGCAAACACCACGAGGCCCATGCGGTCTCCTGGCCTGCCCTCCACGAACTCAGCGGCCACCTTCTTGGAGGCCTCCAAACGGTCGGGTTTGAAATCTCTCGCCAGCATACTGCCAGAGATATCTTGCGCCAGGATGATGTCGATACCTTCGATGTTTGACTTCTGGCTTGTCGATGAGCTTTGCGGACGTGCCATAGCGACAAGAAGCAACGCCAAGGCCGCCATATTGATGACAAACAGTAAATGACGGGCATAGACCCTCCAGCTTTTAGGAAGTTCATTGAACCCTCTCATGTCAGAGAAACGCATCGAGGCTTCCTGCTTCTTGTGGCGGAAGATATACCATACGATAGCCAACGGGATCAACAAAAGTCCCCAAAGGAATGCGGGGTTGGCAAAAGTGACATTCTCAAACATGACTTGGAGCCTCCTTCTCCTCTACCTTTTCTTGTTGGGCTTGTTGGGCCTGCTGCGCTTGGTAATGCGCATAGCTCTCATTCACGAAGTCGGTCATATCCGTCATGGCGTTGTCGTTCTCCAGCGGCGAGGCTGTGTATTTGGCGAACTTCACGAGATCCGAGAGTTCCATGGTGTCTTTAAGCTTGGAGAACACCGACTCTTTGAACTGGAGGTCACGCACTTCCTTCAGGATATCGTCGGTGGTCATCTCCACGGCGTTGACGCCGAACTGTCCCTCGATGTATTCTCGCGCGATGTCGGACAGCGATGAGTAGTATTCCTTGACCTTTCCCGACTGCCACAGTTTCTGTTGACCCAGTTGTGTCAAGTCGCCGATGGCCTTGTTATAAGGCGGGATCACTGGTCCTTTGACAGGCTGGCCGTCTTCACCAATCCGAGGCTTGCGGCGTTTCCAGAAAAACCACACGGCAATTCCAGCCAACACAGCTAACAGGACACCCAAAATCCACGGAAAGACCTCCTTCATCCTCACCGGCTGAGAGATAGGCTCCACGAGAGGGCGAAACGCCTGAGTGGTATCCACCGTGATGGTGGTCGAGTACAATTGTACGGGATCGGTAAAAGCTTTCATGCGCATAGGATCCTCTACCGACTTGGCGTAGGTCAGTCCGATGCGGGGGATCTCCACATAACCGGTGTCAAAGGTCATCAAGGTGAGTTGCTGCTGCACGATGATGTTACTGTCGGCATCGGCGGTGCGTTGCATCTCACCACGTTTCAAAATATCCAGTTGCTCTGACAAAGTGTCAGTGGCGAACTCGTTCCATTCCACGTAATAGCCGTATGGCACCTTCATCATCAAATCCAATGCGAAAGGCTTTCCCACGGCCACATGGTCGTCTTGAACCTTGGCGGAGACCTCAACCTCTTGTGCCACGGTGAAGGTCACAAGACCCAAGACCAGGGTCATCATCAAAAACAGTCTTTTCATCGTCTCGACTCCCTCTTTTTGAACAGTTGCATCAAAGGTTTCACATAATCCTCATCGGTATAAATCAAGGTGTTGTCGATACCTTGCATGGTAAAGAGACGGTTCAGTTTCATGGACTCCTGGGTGATTAGTTTAATATAGGCGTCATGCCAGGCGCGGCTGGAAGTGTCAACCCAGCGTTCACGACCTGTCTCCGCGTCTTTGAACTTCACCAGGCCCACTCTCGGGATTTCCATCTCACGGCGGTCGGTGATGCGCAAGGCCACCAAGTCGTGTTTATTAGCGGCGATACGCAGCTCCTGCTCAAAGTCCTTGGCAGTCATGAAGTCGGAAATCAAGAAGGCTGTGGTGCGTCGTTTGATGGCAGAAGTGAGGAAACGCAGTCCTTCGCCGATATCAGTGCCATGTTCCTCCGCTTTGAAGTCAACGATTTCACGGATGATACGAAGGATATGAGTGCTGCCTTTCTTGGGCGGGATGAACTTCTCGATTTTGCTGCTGAAGAAGATGACACCGACTTTGTCGTTGTTCTGGATGGCGGAAAACGCCAGCACAGCTGCGAGCTCAGCGGTGAGGTCGCGTTTCGACTGCTCACGCGAGCCAAAGTCGTTAGAGCCAGACACGTCGATGAGCAGCATCACGGTCATCTCACGCTCTTCCTCGAAGATTTTGACGAAAGGCTTGTTGAAACGAGCGGTGACGTTCCAGTCGATGTTGCGGATGTCGTCTCCATACTCGTATTCGCGCACCTCGCTGAAGGTCATGCCACGTCCTTTGAAGGCACTATGGTACTGACCCGAGAAGATGTGGTTCGACAGCCCTCGCGTCTTGATTTCGATTTTTTTTACCTTTTTAAAAATGTCGTTTGCTTCCATTCATTCTACCGAGATTAAACCCCTAACCTCACCCCCCAACCCCCTCTCCACAGTGGAGAGGGGGAGCGTTCTACCCAGGGTTTCTACCGAGGTTAAACCCCTAACGGGGTAGCTCCCTCTAAATTCTTAATTCTTAATTATAAATTCTCTTTCTGTTCCTGTGGGTAAATCACGGGACTTCGACGGTATTCAATATTTCGTTGATAATTTCCTCGGTGGTGACGTTCTCGGCTTCTGCCTCGTAGGTCAGGCCGATACGGTGACGAAGCACGTCATGTGCGACGGCACGGACATCCTCGGGGATGACATAGCCACGGCGTTTGATGAAGGCGTAAGCCTTGGAGGCCAGGGCCAGGTTGATGGTGGCACGAGGCGAGCCGCCGTAGCTGATCATATTAGAGAACTTCTTCAGCTTGTAGTCTTCCGGGAAACGGGAGGCAAACACGATGTCGGTGATATAGTTCTCGATTTTTTCGTCGAGATAGACCTCGCGGCACACCTCACGGGCGCGGATGATGTCCTCTGGCCTGACCACCGCGTTGATCTTGGCGGCGGCGTTGGAGATGTTCTGACGGAGGATCAATTTCTCTTCTTCTTTCTTGGGATAGTTAATCACGACTTTAAGCATGAAACGGTCCACCTGGGCTTCCGGCAGCGGATAGGTTCCTTCTTGCTCGATGGGGTTTTGAGTAGCCATGACGAGGAAAGGATCCGGCAGTTTGAAGGTCTCGTCTCCGATGGTGACCTGATGTTCCTGCATGGCTTCGAGCAAGGCACTCTGCACCTTGGCGGGAGAACGGTTGATCTCATCGGCCAGGATGAAGTTAGCGAAGATAGGGCCGCGGCGGGTCACAAACTCCTCTTTCTTCTGGCTGTAGATCAAAGTGCCGATGAGGTCGGCAGGCAACAAGTCAGGAGTAAACTGAATACGGCTGAAGTCGGCATCAATAGCCTGCGCCATCGACTTGATGGCGAGAGTCTTAGCCAGGCCGGGGACACCTTCCAGAAGAATATGACCGTTAGCAAGGAGGCCAATCAGCAAACGTTCGGTCATCTGTTTCTGTCCGACGATGACCTTGTTCATCTCCAGGTTAATCAAGTCCAAGAATTGGCTCTCACGCTGGATTTTCTCGTTCAATTCACGAATGTCAGTTTCAATCATATTTGAGTTGATTAGTTGTTCAGTTAATCAATTGACGCGGGTGCGCGTCGTCAAAAAGCGTGCAAAATTAGGCTTTTGTCAGAAAAAATAACTCCTATTTAATTATTTTATTGTTGGGGACATAAAAAAACCGACAGAAAACCGTCGGTTTTTTTAAAATCTTATTTTGTTCAAAAGCCATCCTACTGGTAGTGTTCAATAGACTCAGCCGCCATAGGCATACGATGATTTTCTTCGTAGATTGGATATAAAATGGGTGTATGTAGGACAGTTGCGGTGTCTTCGTCGTCGGACCATTCCTCGCATTGCTTCAGGACAATTTCGAGGGCACTTTTGGCTTCCTCGGGCGGATATTTGTATTTCTTTAGCAGACGCTTCACCATCTTGCGCATTCCGGCACGAGCTGACTCTTTGTGCTGCCAGTCGATGGTGCGGTTCTTGCGTAAGGCTTCTGTCAACTCCTTGGTCATCTCAACTAATGTGTCGTTCTCGTAGAAATCCTTTACGGCCTGCGGACGCGACAGGGCATCGTAGAAGGCTTTTTCCTCATCGTTGAGGCCAAGGTCATTGCCTTGTTGCTCGGTTTCCTTAATTTGTGAGGCGAGCTTCAGCAACTCTTGGATGACCTCTTCATTGGTAAGCATGCCTTTCAGGTAATTACTCAGCGCGTTGTTTAACAGCTCGGAGAATTTCTCGCTTTGTACCAGGTTTTTGTGTTGGAAGGCTTTCACCTTCTCCTTCAGCAGATTCTCCAAAATCTGGATGGAGATGTTCTTCTCTTTCATCTTTGAAAGCTCTTCGAGGAAAGCCGGATCATTGAGCGAGAAATCTTTGCCTTCATTCTGAAAGAGATTGATGACGCCCTCACTCTTTACGCTTTGCTTCATCAGCTCACGAACACGCTCGTCGATGTCCTTTTTGGTTATCTTTCCTTTGCCATTCAGACGCATGAGCATCACGCGGACGGTCTCGAAATAGGCACTTTCCCATCGTTGCGAGTCGGTCAAAAGGCTACGGCACAAGGTGATGGACTGATGCAACAAGGTGGCGTGCTTCATGAAGTCGTTCTTCTTATCCTGTCGCTCGATGGCCAACAAGAAGTTGGTGCCGCCCTTGATAAGCTCGGCACGCTTCAAGTCGGAAGCATCCCTGAACTTCGAGTAGTCGAAGCCGTGCATGAGGTCGCGGCAGATTTCCAATTCTTCCTGGAACTTTTGCAGAGCGGTGGTCTTGATGTTGGGGTCGCCGAACTTCTGGCGGTCGTTGCTGGTGTAGAATTTCATGGCCTGTTTCAAGGCTTGCGCGATGCCGATGTAATCGACCACCAGACCACCTTCCTTGCCTTTGAAGACACGATTGACGCGAGCGATGGCTTGCATGAGGTTGTGGCCGCTCATCGGCTTGAAGACATACATGGTGGCGAGGCTGGGTACATCGAAGCCTGTGAGCCACATATCAACGACGATGGCAATCTTCATCGGGTCGTCATCGTCCTTGAACTTCTTGGCCAGCTCTTGCTTGTACTGCTTGTTGCCGATGATGTCGCGCCACTCCTCGGGGTCGTTGTTGCCGCTGGTCATCACACATTTGACCTTCTCGGTCCAAGTGGGACGCAGTTGCAGCAGACGCTTGTATATCTTGATGGCAATGGGACGGCTGTAGGCAACTATCATGGCCTTGCCTGTCAGCTCTTGCTCGCGGTAGTTCTCGTAGTGGCTGAGGATGTCCTGAACCAAGGAATCTATGGTGGAATCGGCACCCAACAGCTCTTCGAGATGGGACAGGTCGCGCTTGCTCTTCTCAATTTGGCTGGCATCTGCACCTTCCATCTCCAAAAGTTCATATTCTTGATCGATGAGCTTCAAGGTTTCTTCGTCGAGCTTCAGATTGATGACACGGCTCTCGTAATAGACTGGCACGGTGGCGTGGTCGAGTACACTCTGGGTCATGTCATAAACATCGATGTAGTCGCCGAAGACTTCAATGGTGTTGCGGTCTTTCAGCGCCACTGGAGTACCCGTGAAGCCGATGAAAGAGGCGTTCGGCAAGGAGTCGTGTATCAGTCGGGCTGTACCGACGCTCACCTTACCTGTCACAGGATCCACTTTTTCTTCGAAGCCGTACTGGCCACGATGTGCCTCGTCGCTCATCACGATGATATTGCGGCGGGTGGACAAGGGCGCATCGTATTCCTCGAACTTCTGCATGGTGGTGAAGATGATGCCGTTGGCCGTGCGTCCTTCAAGCAGCTCGCGCAGATGTTCCCTTGTGGTGGCTTGCAGAGGCTTCTGACGCAGAAAGTCCTGGCACTTAGCGAACTGACCATAAAGTTGGTTGTCGAGGTCGTTGCGGTCGGTGATGACCACGATGGTGGGCTGTGATACGGCCGACTGGAGCAAATGAGAATAGAACACCATCGAGAGGCTCTTGCCGCTGCCCTGTGTGTGCCAAAACACGCCAATCTTGCCATCGCCAGTGACGGCATTGCGCGTGCGCTGGATGGCTTTGTTGACGGCGAAATACTGGTGGTAGCCCGCCAAGATTTTATAGTCTTTGCCTTCGTCTTTGCAGTAGCAAACGAAGTTCTTGATGATATCGATGAGGCGGTCTTTGCGGAACATGCCTTCAAAGAACACGTCGTAGTCGACGACCTCTGTGCTTTCGTACACGCCATCCTTGGACTTCCATTGCATATAGCGGTCTTCGCTCGATGTGATGGTGCCTGCCTTTGACTCGGCCATGTCGCTCATCACGCAAAAGACATTATAGGTGAACATGGTGGGGATTTCCTTCATATAGTTCTTCAGCTGGCGATAGGCGGCGCTGGCGTCGGTCTCTTCGCGTGAAGGCGACTTCAGCTCCATCAGCACAATGGGGAGACCGTTGAGGAAGAGGATGAGGTCGGCGCGTTTCTTCGACTTCTCCACGTAGGTCCACTGGTTGACCAGAAGGAAGTCGTTGTTGGCGGCGTTCTTATAGTCTGCCAGATACACGATGTCGTTTTTCAGCTCATGACCGTTGTGGAAGGTGACTTCCACACCATGCTGGAGGTAATCCATGAAAAGCTCGTTGTTCTGCACCATGTTGCCGGCTTCGATGTGGAGCAGTTTGCGTTCTGCCTCATCGATGGCCGACTTGGGAAGCGAAGGATTGATGTCTTTCAACTTCTCGCGCAGGCGTTCGAGATAGAGCGGGCAGTAATAGTCCTTATCCTCGAAGCTGTTCTGGATGTCGTAGCCGTTGAGGTAGTTGTATTCCAACCGCTGGGTGAACAACTCGATGAGTGTCTGCTCGTAATGGTCTTCGTTGTAGTCTGACATAGTTAGTCCTCCTGTTCGTAATAATAGGAATAGTCGATGCCCTTCATAAAGATTTCGCGATCGTCGATTTGGTCGGTCATCGCCTGCCTCAGCAAGGCTTTGATGCGGGTGGCATCCGTTGTGCTGCGGTGCATGGCATCCAGATAATCCTTCTTGTCGATCTTGCTCCAATCGACGCAGAGTTTCAGTTGCTTCTTGAAGATAAGGTCGAGCCAGAGGCGGGTTGAACGACCATTGCCTTCCATAAAGGGATGCGCCATGTTCATTTCCACATATTTATCCACAATCTCGTCGAAGGTTGTTTCGGGCATCTTTTCGATGCTTTCCAAGTTCTGCATCAGGTATTCCGCCCTACAGAAAACCGTGCCGCCCTTTGATATGGTCTTGGTGCGAATCTTTCCTGCGAAGTCGTAGAGGCCACCGAAGAGGTAGGCATGAATTTGCCTGAGGCACTCTATGGTGCCGGGCTTCATGCTGTCGAGCAAGCCGCTTTCGACGAGGGTATATGCCTTCTTTTTGCTTTGCCCGTCGATGGTATTGTCGCTATAGACGAACCAGTCGAGGAAAGCGCTGGCGCGGTTGTTGGGATAGTGTTTGGCCAAGGTCTGCACACACTCGGCGTCCAAGGCATCGGCGGCACGTTGTTTACCGTCGGGAGCCTGGAATTTGAACTCGTGAGTGACACTCACGAGTTGAACGCCTTCGGCTGTCAGTTTCTTTTTCAGCCAACGCCAGTAATTGCCGGCTTTCTTGTAGTCCTCTTCGTCGTTGATGGCCCGCACAATGTCGGTAGCCGAGAACCACCATTTGCTGTTCTTTTCGTCCCAAACAGCTCGGACCTCGTAGTCGTTATAGAAGCGTATTGATTTCTTAGTCATCCTACAGTCCTTTCTATTTCGTTTACTTTCAGTTCACCTGACATCAAGCGGGGCAGCAGCGTGTCGCGGAGCTGGGCGAGGCTGCGGGATTCCTGATCAAGTGTTTTTATCTGGCCATCCATTTTATTACAAACATCATCAAACCCGCCCATGGTTTCCTTATCAGGAATAATGACGGGCAAATCTTCCAATGCTTTCTTATTGATACATCCGAAAACAGTTCCTTCTCCGTTAAATCTATCAAATACAGGTCGTAAGTATTGCATCAAATAGAGCATAAATGAATTATTGTCGTCCTTCGATTGTACGGACGCTAAACCTCGGCCAATGCAGCACCTCTCTTCTGCAACATTAATGTCACCTACAGGAGCCCTTACACTCAACAAAACGTTATCAATGTCAGCAAATCTTTTTGCTTCTGTGGTGTACATATTTCTTTTAGGAAACCTGAACCCAAATTCGGCACGTCCTTGATAAAAGACATCTCCTTCTCCTGTCACATTATAACTAGAACCTGACGGTGATGTTCCCATTGTGATATTCGCTATCTCTGAAAGTGCTCCCACTCTCCACCCCTTCGGTATCATCCCCATTTCACTCTCCACAAATTCACCATCCATAAAAGGCTCAAAATCAACGAACCAAGACTTATAGATTGATTGAGCTTGGCGCTCTAAATTATCATTTATCCGACTATTGCATTCGATTTTGTCATCCAAAGTAGATAACACATCAGCAATCCTTTTCTGAATAACCAATGACGGGAGCAATATTTCAAAGTCTTTAATCACCTGGGCATTTAAGTTTTGTTGAGCACCACCATTTGATAATGAAGCGAGAATTGAATATGAATTTGCAATGGCATAATAAACAAATCGGTAGTCGGCTTTTTTCTCGTCAATCATCAGATTACAGCAGGCTTGATTTGTTGTCATAGGAATCATTCCAATGGCGCATTTAGCTGCCGTAGCACCATACATAGCAATAATAACAGCATTCGCTTCAATCCATTTTGCAGCAGAGTTGTTTAAGCCATTGTACGTAATTGTCGACTCCGTAGAATATATCCTATTGAAATGAACTTCCTTTGTATTAAGCCATGGTATTCCTCCACCATAATACTCCTTCACAGTACTCTTTGGAGTACCTCCACTGCACACCTTCTTACAGATAGAACCAATCTTTGTCAACTTCCACTCTTCCATAAATGAGAATTTACGTGCCTATTTGGAAGCAAAAATACTCATTTTTTCATTGGTTTTTGCCCATTCAGCTTAAAAAACGCCGATGAGACAGTTTCACGTTGTTCTGATTGACCATGGCATAGTGCATGGTGGTGTCGATTTTGACATGGCCAAGCAGCTTCTGCACCTGCTCGACGGGCATGCCTTTGTCGATGGCCATGGTGGCCAATGTCCTGCGGAACTTGTGGGGATGCACCCTTGGCACCTTGGCTTCCTTGCCAATCTTGCGCAAACGCACCTCCACGCCCGAGATTTGCAGCCGACGATGCGGCTTGGCCAAAGAGACAAACAGGGCCTTGTTTTTGTCGCGGCGGCTGTTGAGGTACTCCTGCAGATGTATCTTGGCGCGGGCATTGAAATAGACGATGCGTTCCTTGTTGCCTTTGCCGAAGACGATGCATTCGCGCTCGTTGAAGTTGATATCCTCGCGGTTGAGCTTGACCAGTTCGCCAACACGCATACCCGTGGAGGCCAAGAGGTCAATCATGGCGAGGTCGCGGGGATGGACACAAGTGTCGCGCAGGTTCTCCAAGGACTCATCGGTCAAGACTTCTTTGACTTGTGCGCCGGTCTTCACCTTATGGATGCGTCGCACAGGGCTCTTGATGATGTAGTCTTCTTCTTCGAGCCAGGCGAAGAAAGACGAGAAGATGCGCCGAATGTTATCGACCGTGACGCGGCTGGCTTTTCGCTTGCGCTGGAACACGGCGAGATAGGCGCGGATGTCTTCGGTGGTGTATTCCGTCACACGCTTGGGCATGGTCTTGTAGAGCTGTTGGATGGTGTTGCCATAATAGCGGACGGTGGGACCGCTGCAGCCTTCGACCTGTTTGGCCGAGAGGAAGGAATGCAAAAGGCTTTCGTTGGTTTCGTCGGTGGCCTGCTTGGTTTCTTCGTCAGCAGTGATGTTGTACTTGCCGACGACACGCAGCAGTACGCCATTCAGCAATGCCATTTGTTCGACACTCAAAGCATCAGCCATGGCGTTGCTGATTTCTACAATCAATTTTTCTTTCATGGGTTCTTCGTATTTAGGTTGTTAAACATCCTATAACGAAGACCGCTGATTATTTTCTTATACAGTGAAGCCTATATTGCCCAGCTGCTTGCGGATTTCATCTTCCAGCTGATGACTTTGCTCAAACAGGTCGTGGAGTTCGCTTGTGAGCCGTTCCATCTTTTCTTCAAACGGTTCGCCGTCGTCTTCCTGCTCAGCGATGCCGACATAACGGCCAGGCGTGAGGATGAAGTCTTGAGCGCCTATCTCTTCGAGGGTCTTCACGGCACAGTAGCCTTTCTCGTCTTGTAGGGTGCCGTTGCGGTAGTCGGTGAAGGTCTGGGCGATGCGGTTGATGTCATCCTCGGTCAGTTCACGGAGCTTGCGGGTGACCATGGTGCCCATGTTGCGGGCATCGATGAAAACGGCTTTGCCCGGTTGTGTTTTCTGACGGCTGAGGAACCACAGACATACGGGAATACCAGTACTGTAGAACAATTGGCTTGGCAAGGCAACGATGCCTTCCACGAGGTCGGCCTGCAAGATGTTCTTACGAATTTCGCCTTCGCCTCCGCTCAGGCTGCTCAGCGAGCCGTTGGCCAGCACCATGCCGATACGGCCTGAAGGCGACAGGTGGCTGATCATGTGTTCCAGCCAGGCAAAGTTGGCATTGCCCGCTGGCGGGATGCCATATTTCCAACGGACATCCTCTTGGAGCTTATCGGCACCCCAGTCGCTCATGTTGAAGGGTGGATTGGCCATCACGAAGTCGGCTTTCAGCGTGGGGTGACGGTCGTCGAAGAAGGTGTCGGCATTGCGGTCGCCCAGGTCGGCTTCGATACCACGAATGGCGAGGTTCATCATGGCCATCTTACGGGTGTTGGCATTGATTTCCTGACCGAAGATACTCAGGTTCTTGATGTCGCCTTGATGATGGCGAACGAAGTCGGCACTCTGGACAAACATGCCACCGCTTCCCATGGCTGGGTCGTAGCAGCGGCCTTTGTATGGCTGTAACACTGCCACAATGGTTCGAACGATGCAACTGGGCGTGTAGAATTCTCCTG
This sequence comes from uncultured Bacteroidales bacterium, assembly GCA_946402445.1. Classification (GTDB taxonomy): domain Bacteria; phylum Bacteroidota; class Bacteroidia; order Bacteroidales; family F082; genus Limimorpha. Next base: position 9,757 of record CAMIWN010000008.1, on the reverse strand, counting down.
CGTTCTTGCCTTCGAGCGAGGCGAACTTGGAGAGGCAGTATTCGTATGTACGACCTAAAAGGTCTTTGTTCTCTTCCTGTTTGCCCAGCTCGATGGTGTTGGTGAAGAGATCGACCACATCACCCAAGCGGCGCTTGTCCAATTCCGGACGGGCGAAGTTTTTAGGAAGGATACCTTTCAGGCGGTTGTTCTCTTTCTCAATTTCCATCATGGCATTGTCGATGACCTTGCCAATCTCTGGAGTGTGAGCCGCTTCGGCAATGACGCTCCAGCGGGCATCGGCTGGCACGTAGAAGATGTTTTCGGACACATATTCATCCTTATCCTCCTCGAAGCCATCACCTTCATCGACCAGTTGTTGGTGTTTCACGTCGAAGCAGTCGGAGATGTATTTCAAGAAGATGAGGCCTAGCACTACGTTTTTATACTCTGCCGCGTCGATGGAGCCGCGGAGCAGGTCGGCTGCTTTCCATATCTTGTCTTCAAAGCCTATGTCGGCTGTATTTGTCTTGGCCATACATTGATTGTTTAAAGATGCAAAAATAAGGAAAAAAGAAAATCATCCTTCCCGTAAGCAAGAAATAGGAACAACAATTTTTTATAAATTTGCACCGCTTCAACAAGAAAAACAATGATCAAAAAAATCTATAAATTCGGCGGGGCCTCCGTGAAGGACGCTGACGCCGTACGTAACCTTAAGAACATCGTAGCACAACATAAGAACGAGGACATCTTCCTGGTGGTCTCAGCCATGGGCAAGACCACCAACATGTTAGAGAAAGTGCTGAAAGACTTCCGCGAACAGGAAGGAGAACTGGGTATTGACGCCCTTTCTGAAGTGATGAGTTATCACGAGAAGATTATCCTTGACCTCTTTGACCAAAACCATGAGCACCCCGTGATTGAGTCCATCTCGGAGCTGTTCATAGAGCTTTGGGAAAAGCTGCAAAACACCCAACAGCCTTACGACTACCAATACGACCAGACCGTGAGTTACGGCGAGCTGATCTCCACCACCATCATCCAGGAATACCTGAACCACTGCGACGTGCCATGCCGCTGGCTGGACGCACGAAAATATGTCATCACCGACGAGACCTTTCGAGCCGCCAACATCGACTGGGATGAGACACGACTCAGAATCAGCAAGCTAAACGAAGAGCACTTCCAAGGTGTGGTGTGCATCACGCAAGGTTTCATCGGGAGTACTGGCGAAACCAAACGTTCCGAGGAAGGCTTTGAATGCATCAAACACTCCACCACGCTTGGCCGCGAGGGATCCGACTACACTGCCGCCATCTTCGCCAACTGCCTCGACGCCGAGGAAGTCACCATCTGGAAAGACGTGGACGGGCTGCTCAACGCCGACCCGAAACGGTTTAAAGAGACTGTCCAGCTTCCCCACATCACTTATTCCGAAGCCATCGAGCTGGCCTTTTATGGAGCCAGCATCATCCATCCCAAGACCATCAAGCCACTGCAAAACAAGAACATCCCTCTCAAGGTACAGTCGTTCCTCAACCCTGACCATGAACCTTCCGTCATCGACGGCAAGCCGGATACAAAAACAGAGAAGATCCCTTCCTATATCGTCAAGGACAACCAGACCCTGGTCTCCATCTCACCCCGCGACTATTCTTTCATGAACGAACACAACCTGAGGCTCATCTTCGCCGCTTGCGACGAGTTGAACATCCACGCCAACGTAATCCAAACCTCCGCTTTGATGCTCTCCTTCTGTTTCGACCATGACGACGAAAAACTGAAAGGCCTCGTCGCATTACTGCGCGAGACCTTCCAAGTGAAATATAACAAGGGCTTGACCCTCTTTACCATCCGTCACTACGACTACTCCTACACCACAGGTGACCGCTTCCTCGAAGGAAAGAAGGTCTATCTCAAACAGAGCAGCCGAAGCACACTGCAATTTGTAGTTGAGAGTTGAGAGGTGGCTATCGCAGGCTTTACTCTAACCTTAATAATCCCACTTGTCGAATGAGAGTTTGGCGTTAGCTGCCTTGCGTTCCTTGTTGACGGCATCGTATTTCGAGGTGTCAACGGTGGTTTTCTTTCCAGCGTTTTTGTCCTTGGCAGCCTGTTGTTCCTTTTCGAGTTGTTCTTGCTCTTCGTTCAGCGCGTCGTTGGCCTCTTGAACGGCTTGGTTGATGGAGTCGAGTTTAGCGGCTTGTTTTTCAGCTTGTTTCTCGGCTTCCTCCTCGATGGACTTCGCAATCTTCTCGGCCTGTTTGTCCGCTTCTTTCTGAACGACTTTTTCAACTCCCTTGGAGACGGCTCTTCCGATGATGCCGCCCAACTGAGCATGAGCCGGGATCACAGCCACGGCAAACAGCATGGTTAATAACACGAATAGTTTTTTCATGGTCTTCACATTTTCAAAGTTGTACAAAGGTTTGAGTTACTTTTTCAGGGAAGTCAACACGCTGGTGCTGAACAGTTCACCTTTTGAATAGGTCTCCATCTTGACTTGACCGATACCACGGGCATACCACACCTTCAAGGTAGTCTCGTTCTTGATACCCATCACACGTCCTTCAGAGGTTTGCTTCAGCACATAGCACTTGAAAGTGCCGGCTGGGGTGGTGATTTCTTCACGATTAACGATTTCATTCTCGTTGATGGTGTTCTTTACACGGAAGCCGCCGAGGTCAACGATCATCTCACCCAAAGGCAACTTGTATCCGACGGCGAGTTTGTTGGGGATACGCATCAATTCAGGATCCGTGGCGGTGAGGTCGATGTTTCCTTGGCCCATCGAAATCATGGCGCTTCCATTACGAACCTCCATGCCCGTTTCCACGGTGGTCACGGTGCCCCCCGCATTCACGGTGGTTTCCATGACAATGTCGTAATCCATGTCGCTAATCATTTTCACGTCCTTATAAACAGTCGTGGTGGTACCCGTCTCCTTGCCTTTGGCGTCATAGTCGGTGTAGGTCAGCTCTGCCCCTTTGGTGACACAGCAATAAGGAGTCTGAGCATGGACTTGCATGATTCCTGTCAGGAGCAGGAATAACAGAAACAATCTTTTCATGTCAAATTATTTTTAGTATCAAAGTGCAAAAATACAAATAGATTTTAAATTGCAAGAACCATTCCAAAAAAATGTACTTTTGCGGACATGAAAATCATCGCCCACATCCACACCGAGTTCCCAACCAAATTCGGCATTCCGCGTCAGAGCGGCATCGTAGAGACGCTACAGGGGACCATCATTTTCGAACCGGAATACCGAAACCCAGAGGCGTTCCGAGGCTTGGAGGAGTTCTCACATCTTTGGCTGATCTGGGAGTTCTCCGAAGCGAAACGAGACACTTGGTCACCCACGGTAAGGCCTCCACGACTCGGTGGCAACGTGCGCAAAGGGGTCTTCGCCACGCGATCGCCTTTCCGGCCTAATCCCATCGGGCTCTCCTCAGTGAAGCTGGAGCGGGTCGAGATAGACGCGAAGCTCGGACCGGTGCTGCATGTCAGCGGCGCCGACCTCATGGACGGCACTCCGATTTTCGACATCAAGCCTTACATCGTCTATACCGACAGCCATCCTGATGCCGTCAGCGGGTTTGCTGGCAAGCCGGCGAATCATCTGTTGGAGGTGGAATTCCCCGAAGAGCTACGGTTAGGAATCCCCGAGAGACAACAAGAGAGCCTTATCGCCATCCTCGCCCATGATCCGAGGCCTCAATACCAAGATGACCCCGACCGAGTTTACGGCATGACTTTCGGAGATTATGAAGTGAAGTTTCGTGTTGATGGCAATAAGGTCACCATCACGGAAGTGACTAAGAATCCATATAATTCGCTACATTCACCGAACAGACTAACTCGCTAAATCTGTTTCGGTTAGTCCTGTGACTTTCCAGATGGTCTCCTTATCTATACCCAAATCAAGCATTTTACGGGCAGTTTCTTGTTTTTCTTCCGCTATACCAAGTTCTTTCCCTTTCTCCAGTCCGATTTTTTCTCCTTTCTCCAGCCCGATTTTTTCTCCTTCTGCTCGACCTTCCGCTCTTCCTTCCGCTCTTCCTTCTGCTCGACCTTCGGCGAGGCCTTTGGCTTTACAAGTACGCATGATGGCCTGTTCAACCCAAACGTTATCGATATTCTTGTAGTAGGCATAGCGTTCCCCTTCGGTCATGCCAGCCTCTTCCATCAGGGCGACCGCCTTGTTTGTCAAGGGGTTTTCAATCAACTCTGGCGGGACTGTTTTGGTTGCCCCGTTGATTTCCGTGAGGAAGCGAAGCCACAGGTCGCGCATCTTAGTCTCTTCTTCGTTTTGGGGTTTGAACTTGGGCAGCTCGACAAAGGCGATGTGGAGACCCTCAATAATTTTGTCCGAATGTTTGTCGTGGACAAGTTGGTAATAATGGTAGTATTCGTCCTTGGGCAGATCCGTCTCGAAGACATCGTTCACGATATTGAGGGAATAGACAGGCTGAAGAATCTTATATTCCTTTCCTTTTTCCAGCTGTGAAACGTATGCTTTGGAGGCGTTGAACAAAACGCGCGACTTGAATTCCTCGCTCCACACCATCTGCATCTCAACAACGAACTTGCGCCCGGCTTTGTCTTTGCATTGTACATCCACAACGGAGAACTTTACGTTGGGGATTTCCGGGATCATCTCGGGGGTTAGATACTCGATGCTCTCAATCACTTGGTCACCTTTCAGGGGGAGCATGGCGTTCAGGAAACTGAGCAACAGCTCCGCATGTTGTCCGAAGACTTTTTTGAATGTCACGTCGTAACGTGGGTCACAATACCTCATGTTTAAATTGTTTTATGGGTTAATAAAAAAGTGTTTTTAAAATGATGCTGCAAAGATAAGGTATATTTTTAAAATATGCAAGTGTTTTGATGAAAATAATTTTATTATTCTAAAAAACAAAAGAGGATGACTAAAAAAGCCATCCTCTTCATGAGATATCGTGCCGCTGGCACGACGTTTTTCTCTCAAGTCAAAGTCACTTAATCTTTTTCATGGCCGTCTGCATGATCTTACCGCCTTGATTCATGTCGGCGATATAGACCAAGAGATAGCACTCATCAGCGTTATAGGACGCATCCAAAGCACCCGTGACATTGACGGTATATCTTTCCCCCTCAACACACGGTCCATTGCACAACGACTGACCTTGCGCGCCATTCAGAGTGCCACGGAACACATTGCGGAAGTCATATTCCTGATTCACACCACCAGGTGTCGTCTGCCATCCAATGATATGATCCTCTACCACGCATACCGTGACGGAATAATTTCCATTCAACTCAGCCAAAGCCATTGCGGTAGCCTCCACTTGCAGCTGTCGGCTCTCAGCGTCAAACCGATTGGTGATCCGCAACTCGAAGGTCTGATCCTCCTCTATTGCGGCTTGGACAGGCGAGTCAAGCTGTTCCACATACAAGGCATGGCCACCATCCAAGCCAATTTGATCGACACAGAACAAAGGATTTGAGGTATTACCGGCATACCATTCATCGCCTTCTGGCGTGATGAAATCAGGGAAGAAACCTACAGGTTGTGCGAGATAGCCAGCATGGACACTCAGGATAAAGACACGATCTTCTCCCAACTGATGTTGCAGATTATGGGCGTATTCAGCCGCATCGGGGCAGTTGACACAACGGGCACCGGTGAAATCTTTGATCAACACCGTTTTACCAGTAGCTTCCCAAGGCTCATCTGCCACAATGGCCGTCACAGTGTATTCCACGGTCGTGCCATTCAAAGCTGTCACGGTATATACCACTGGATTGCTGAAATCCTGTGCAACACCCGAGGCGGGATCAACCGTGGCGCCTTCCGACACCTCAATGGTGGGCACCAGATGGGTAAGGTCTGTCCCGACAGGGAATGCCAACAGGATGGTTTTTTCATTTTCGTTGATCAAACCTTCACAAGCAGGGTCCTCCACCGTGAATGAGAGGATGCTTTTCTCGTTTTCTGGATCGGAAATCACCGCGCTCACCTGATATGCCACAGTAGAGCCGTCGAAGGCCGTGACCGTATAAATGACAGGGTTCGTGAAATCCTGTTCTACGCCCGACTCCGGTTGAATCGTGGCGTATGCCGACACTTTAATGACAGGCGTCAGATGACTCACATCCACCCCTTGAGGGAAAGTGAGCGTCACCGTCAAGGCAGATTCATCAATCACTCCCGCGACGGAATCCACAACAAAACTCAAAATTGCTTTCTCGCTTTCAGCATCTTGAATAAAAGGCTCTTTTTCAATATCGCAGGCTGTAAACAGGAACAAAAAGGCCAACAAGGTCAAACTGAATCTTTTTATCGTTTTCATAAAGAATAATTTACAAAGTTAGAAACTAGTTGAAACAGTCAAAGAAACGCCTGAGGAAGCGGGGACCGTACGGCACACGCCACCGACGCACACCACGCCTTCGCTCTGACGACCGGCACTCAGCATGACCCGGGTAGCGTCTTGGATATAGCTGACTGTACCCGTGAAATAATGGTCGCGGTATTCAGGCACCGGGTTGCCATAGTTCCATTTGTCGCCGATGGAGAACGACCAATGCGGGGTAATGGTGTACTCCAACAAAGCAGCTGCCCAATGGCCGCGCTTCTGGTAGTCTCTCTTTTCGCTTTCCTCATAGACATAGCCACTGTGGACTTCGTTCTCCCAAAGGCCTTGCACCTCACAACGCAAGCTCTGGCGTTTGTTGATTTTATAAGTCACATCCAAGAAACCGATGTTAGCCTTCACCTCTGGAGCACCGGAATGGCCTTCGATGGTCTCCATGTCGTAACGCAAATTAATGTATTGCGCGGTGATATGCCAGTCAGAATTGATCTTTTTGTCAACTTCCACATTGATATCACGGAAGAAGCGATGGTTGCTGACAGCAAAAAAACGGGAGGTATAACCCAAAGAGCCAGGATGGTTCAAAACCGTGTTATGACCCATCATCACCGAATCACGCACAATATCATTGACTTGACTGAAATTAAAGGCAAGTTTGGTTCCATATTTACCACCAAGAGCCGTTCCTTTGGGGATGGTATAGTTCACTTGGAACTGTGCCGCCATCTCACCGTTGGGTTGGGTGGAATAAGTGTACATGGAAGGCAGGCTGTGCGTATGCGTATAGTTGATGGGAGGGATGAAGTTGATGTCGAGGTCGTTCTGCTTGGCGGTGTACATCGACTTGAAACTCATGTTATCGGTACGTTTCAGCTGAAGCACCACGCCCAAACCTTTCTGTGAATAGGACAAGGACGACAGCAATGCTCTTCCCGACTTGTAAATGAAGTTATTGATTGAGGAAGGGTCGTTGACTTTGTAGGCATATTCCGTGCTGAAGTTAAAGCGTCCATAACCCAGATTGATTCTTCCAGCGGCAGCGGACACATTCTCAGGAATGTTATAAAACGAGCTCAGGTCCTCTTGTTTTTTACTGACGAAGCTACCGCCAAGGCTCATCTTCAACTCTGATTCACTCATAGAGGAGAGGCTTTGGTTGAGATCCCACTCGGCATCCACGCCACGAACGATGCCACGATTGTCGTCAGCGGCAAAGTCACGTTCGTTGTAGGGAGCCCAATAAAAACGTTGGCGGCCATAGACACCTTTCAAGGTGAGGCCATTGCAAGGACGGAGGACTGTCCTTACGCCACGCAAGGCATTGTCCATGCCCAACGACCATTCTTCGTAGGTACGGAACACCAAGCCACTTCCAAACTGGTCATAGATATCACCCACGGTGACACCGATAAAGCCATTGTCATAAGAGGCGAAGAAGTTGGCCAAGCCCACGCCGTTCAACTCAGGACGAAAACCATTCAATTCAGGAAGGAACGCCTCGAAGCGGATTCCCGCAGAGAAGTCGCCGTAAGTATAACCAATCTTACCGAAGCCGTTGACACCGAGCTTCTTGTCTTTAAGATCCAAAATATCAATGGCTTGATCCTTACGATAGTATTGCGCATCCGTTTGGAAGCTGCCATTCACTTGGGCATTCTCCAAAAACGATTGGGCACGCAAAGAAAGCGCGCCAAATATCAATAATAGTAAAAAGAAAAGGTTTTTCATAGAAAAGAGAGGGTTTTGACGTGGGACTCGAGACACATATCACGAGTCCCGCGTCGCGAGTCCATATTTATTTCTTTGAAACTTTCAGTATCTCCTCGTAGAGGTCGTTTTCAGCGCCCTCGAAATAACCAGAGTGTTGATACACCAGTTTGCCTTTGCCGTCGAAGAGGAAGGTGTAAGGTGGATTGTTCACGTTCATGGCGCGAGCAAGGTCTTTGTTCACGTCGAGAAGCACCTCAAACTCCCAGCCCTTGCCTTCAACAAAAGGCTTCACCTTGGCGGTGGAACGCGAGTCGTCGATAGAAACAGAAAAGATTTTCACGCCCGTCTCATCCTGCCAGTCCTCGTACACCTCGTCCAAAGCATTGTGTTCCTTGATACAAGGGCCGCACCAGGTAGCCCAAAAGGTCATCACAAAAGGCTTTCCATCATTTGATAACTTGGCGATGTTGACATCTTTTCCCTGCAAGTTCTTGATAGTTACATTGGGAAGATCCGATTTCTGCTGTGCAAAAAGACCTGAAAAGGCCATCACAGCAACAAAAAGAGCAATTAGTTTTTTCATGGTAAAAAAATTGTTTATAGTTTAACTATTATTTGTTTACATAGATTTCCAAAAGACGTGTTGTGGGTAGCGCTTTGATATTCACTTTTTCAATGACGTTAGGGATCAAGACAACCTCGCCGCAATTAACAAATACCGAGCCATTTTCCCATTCCAACGAAAATTTTCCTTCCACGGGCATCAGCAGCACGAAAGAGTCAAGTTCGGAATAGTCTTTACCCATCTCGCCTTGTAGTTGAAGGATATTGGTGGTAAAATAAGGCGAGTCGATCACGGGCACGGTCTTGTTAAGGGCCGTCGTATAAGGTGTTTTGTAGTTTTCCACAGGGTCGAAATCCACCGCGTCGAGCGATTGAGGGATATGCAGTTCACGGCGCATCCCGGCGAGGTCGATGCGATCCCAGTCATAAATGCGATAGGTGGTGTCGCTAGTCTGCTGAATCTCAGCCACCATGATGCCTGGGCCGAGCGCATGAACGCGACCAGCAGGAATATAAAATACATCCCCTTTTTCCACCATCTCGTGGTTCAGCACCGATTCGATGGCGTTGTCTTTCAACACACGGATGTATTTCATGCGGCTCATCTCGCAATTAAAGCCAGCAACCAACTCCGCTCCAGGATCGGCTTGCATCACATACCACATCTCGGTCTTGCCGTTACCCAGCTCCCGTTTCTCAGCCAGCTCATCGTCGGGATGCACTTGCACCGAGAGCCAGTCGTTGGCATCAATAATCTTGATGAGCAACGGGAACTGCTCTCCATATTTATCGAAGACATCCTCCCCCACCAGGTCACCCATGAAGGTCTCCACGAGGTCGTTGATCTCATCCCCCTCGAAGTCACCATTGTCGATGACACTTTGTTCGTCCCAAAGGCCGGAGAGCAGCCACACCTCGCCACAATTGGGCAGCGGGCCATAGTCCATGCCAAGCTGTTCCTTGATTTTTCGTCCACCCCAGATTTTGTCTTTGAAGATGGGCTTGAATTTCAGCGGATAAAGTACGTTGGTCATGTCAGTTTATTATTTCGGGAGCAAAAATAGTATATTTCTTTGAATTTCTTTATTTATTCTTATGAATTGGCAATGACTTTTTGAAAGTTTTTTTCGTTAGGAGTA
>CAMIWN010000007.1:0-92204 GCA_946402445.1 uncultured Bacteroidales bacterium | reverse complement strand
TTTGCTCTTGCATTCCCGGTTCGCAGACAACCACGCTGCAAATCTAAGGTTTGCAGCGGATAATAACGGAACAGTTGTTTTATTATGGCAAGACCGACAAGCATAACGAAAGAAAAAATACTCGCTGCAGCTATTGACATCGTGAGAAAAGGCGGCACTTCCGCACTCACAGCCCGAAACCTTTCCTCGGCGTTGGATTGCGGTGCCAATGCCATTTTCTCAAAATTTGGCTCCATGGAAGGCGTTATGGAGGCCGTCCACACCGAAGCCCGCCGTTTGTTCAAGGAACGTGTCGGCGCAGGCTTTTCCTTAAACCCACCTTTCAAGGGCATGGGCTTGGCCTTCCTATGGTTCGCCATCGACGAGCCTAAACTCTTTAAATTGGTGATGGACGACAAGGCTTCGGCCACCTCTTTCGAGGATTACATCGACACCCAAGTGGGCTTCAAACGGGAGTCGATTGCCGCCATTGGCCAGTCTTTCGGTTTAAAGGGGAAAGATGCCGAAATGCTTTATTATCAACTGATGCTTGTCGGTATCGGGCTGGCCCATACCTGCGTGGAAGGTGGTGCGGCACTCAGCATCCCTCAAGTGTCAGAAATCTTCGGCAAAAACGTAAGGGCTTTCCTGATGGTCATCCGCGCCGGAAACGATGAGCGTGAATCCTTTATGCCTCAAGAAGGCGCAGGACCCGAAGGCGACGTTGAATCCTATCTCTTGATCCATTCCCTTGCCGGCCAAAACCATCTGCTGCAAGAGCTTCACGCCGCGCCCCGTTATATTCAGGACCATGAATGGGTCGAAATGGAACGTGTGTTCCGAAACGGTTTCTCCGTCACGCCCGAATCGCTTCGGGAGAAACATCCCAACCTCACCCGTGGCGATATCCGCCTGATGATGCTTTCCCGTTTTCAGTTTTCCGTGACCGAGCAAGCCCATCTTTTGGGCATCTCGCCTGCCTCGGTCACCAAAGCGCGTCAAAGGCTTAAGGCTAAGTTGGGAACGTAACAAACAATACAGCAACCTACGATTTCATTCTTTCCTGAGCGTCTTTACCAGCACCCGTGCCCTTGTATTTGCTGCGTGTCGAATTCAGGCGATAAAAGACCGAGACTTGGAACTTTTGCGTCGAGAAGACATTGTTTTGCTGGATTTGGTAATAGCCCATGTCGCTATATTCGTTCATGCCACAGCGGCGCAGGATGTCGAGCACTGCTGCACGAACGGTGAGCGACTTGTCCTTCAGGAAACTCTTTTGAACGACAACACCAAGGTTGATGTAGTTGTAATCGTTGTAGAAATTCAGCTGATGGCCGTTCGAGCGGAACATGAAGTTGAGGTCAACTTTCCAGTCATGCTTGAAACTGAAGGTGTTAAAAGCGTTGAAGGTAAAGACAGGCTTGTTGAAAAAGACCCTGCGTGTACCTTCTGGAACATGGATGTCCTCAAGGTCGAGCCAAAGGTCTTGTTTCTCCATGCCTGCGGTGGCGTTGAGCGACCAAATACCCGCTCTCGGCGTCACCGAAATAAAGGCTCCGATGGTGTTGACAGGCTTGTCGAGGTTGATATGTTTGATGAGCGCGGCATCGCCATCGGTGAGGTAGGCCCACTGCGTGATGGGGTTCTTGCAATGCCCGTAGGAAGCCGTGAACGCGAGCCATTGGTAGCTCACATTCAGCGTAAGGTCCTGAATACGTTCGTTGAGAAGTTGCGAGTTGCCTGCCTGCATCGAATAGCGGCTGATGTAGGTGACGGCGTCGTTCATCGCGAAAAAACTCGGACGGTTGGTCTTGATGCCATACGACAGACCCATCTCCACCTTACCTAAGGCAACCGAGTAGGAAGCCGTCGGGAAGAACTCGTCCTGGGGCCGATACAAGAAGTCGCTGTTGGTTACATCCCTATAGTCCAATAAGGTGTGCTCGTACCGCATTCCAACGCTGGCTTGTCCCCATTTCCCGAAGTCGCAGGCGTATTGCGCAAAGGCCGCGATGTTGTTTTCCTTGATGTCAGCATCGGTGTTGGCAATAGATTGTTTGTCAATCCAATAGGTATTGTGACGTTTGGCGAAAGTCATCTCTGTACCTGCTTCGATGCTGCCTTTCCAAACGGGATAGGAAAGCACCAACTTAGAGGCATACAGCCGGCTCTCCGCCCCCGACCTGCTTTTGACGAAGTCATCTTCAATCAAGCTTTGCTCCACGTTTTCGCGGTCGGTGTTGGTTGCTGTGTTCAGGAAGTCGAAGTTGAAGTCGATGCCGAGTTTCTCCACCATTCCATTGTAATAGGCGTTGGTGAGGATGCCGAGCGGTTTGGTTTCCTTGCTGGTCTGCACGCTGTAGAGATGGTCGAGGAAGACGTCGTTTTCGAAGACATCCTCATCGTAGATGACCTTGTTCTCGCCGCCGAGATAATGCGTCAGGTCGGCGCGGATGCCCAAGGAATGGTTGTCAGAGACTTGCCAGTTGGCGCCAGCGGTATAAACGAGTTGGTCGTTTTTCCAAGTCATGGTGTAGGGACCTGCCTGACGGAACACCTTGGTGGTGTTGGCAATCTCCTCCAAGCTGCTGTATTGGCGGTAGTCCGTATGTCTATAATACACTGAGCCAAACACATCGACACCATTTTTACGGTAGTTCATACCGAGTTTCCCACGGGGTGTGTTGAAACTATACTGCAAATCTTGGTCGTCTGTCAAGTTCATGTCGAGGCTGAGGCCATCACCTTGTTGTTTCTTGGTGCGGATGCGGACCACGGCCCTTACCGTGGCGTCATATTGCGCCCCAGGGTTGTTGATGACTTCCACATCGCGGATGTCGTCGCTGCGCAGGCGGCGCAATTCAGTGTCATCGCGCATCAGCCGCCCGTTGATATAAATGATAGGCGAGCCTTTGCCCAAGACCTCAAGGCCATCCTCGCTGCCGGTCATGCCAGGCACTTTGGTTAGCATTTCTTGTGCCGTCCCCGAATCCTCAAGCACCGAGCCTTGGATGGTGGTAATCATCGAGTTACCTGTCAGCCGCGTTTGGGGCAACTGGCTCTTCACAACCACCTCGCCGAGCAGTTGTGCATCCATCGTCATCTGGATGGTCAAGCCGTTGATAGCCTTTGCATACTGGGTTTGGTAGCCCACGCACGACACTTTCAGCAGACCATCATTTTTGTCGGTCGGCAAATGAAATGTGCCTTGTTCGTCAGTTACAGCACCTTGCACGAAGGTCGAGTCAGGAAGTGAAAGCAGCATCACATTCACGAAAGGCATGGGTTCACCGTTTTCATCGGTGATGTGGCCGACCAGGTTTTGGTTTTGAGCCAATGCTGAAAATGTCATCAGCAATGCAGCGGTAAGTGTTATAAATTTCAGTGTTTTCATCTTTTTGAGTTTATTTTTTAACTTCTATCCTCATTTCACAATCCGCTCCCCCACCCAAGATGGAGTGACAAAGCGTTACGGTGAAATTTTTGCCTTTCCACAAACTTTGCATCGAATACATCACGCTTTGGCGCGAACATTCACAGAGCAAAGGTGTTGTGACATATCCTTTTTTGCACAATTCACAAGTGCATTCCAAAAAGACCAGCCGATAGACACGACCTTTTTCGACGACCTCACCTTTCACTCCGGGCAAATCATTGGCCATCTCAAAGAAAACATCCATGTCACCTTTAGCGTCCTCATAGAGTTTTTGGTAAACCGAAAGCGTACCGCCTTTCACACAGTTCTTTCCGCATTCCGCGAAGAAAACTGACCGTTGTTCTGGTGAAAGCTGTGCAATGCCTTTCTCGAATCCCTTAAACCAATTTGATAATTCCATATCAATACATTTTTCTTCTTATTCACTATACGGCTTATCACCTAACGGGCGAGTGCAGCCCCAATCTTTGGCGAACTGCTCAAACTCCCCGTTGACTTTCTTCAAAAACAACAAGCTCACCATTTTGCGAATCAGCCAAGGATATTGTTCCATGCCTGTAAATTTGGTGGCTTCGGGAGAGAGAAAATTACCTTTTTGCGCAAACAGGCGACCCATTTCAATGTAGGGAGTCACCATCTTGGCCACTTGATCGGCTGGTGCGGTACGGATACGGAAACTGCCGCCATGGATGAGTGTGCCGCCGTAACTACAACCAAGTTGTTCGGGTAGTCCTCGCAGGATGCGTTCACATAGACGAAATTCATTCCCTTCATCCATTCCTCCGTGAAGCATAAAGGATATTTCGGCATGCTGCTTGCGTTCCTTAGGCAGTGTTTCCAAGAATTCCAGCATCAAGCCAGGCACACATTCCACATAAAGCGGAAACGCAATGAGGATGCGTTCGTTGTTGAGAAAGGCTTCGCGTGCTGCGCTCCATTCTTTACGGCTGGAGAGGTTGTGAAGTTCCCAGGTGACACCACCCTCTTCCATGCCTTGGGCGAAGGTGTGGATGATTTTGTCGGTGTTACTGTATTTCTGCACTCTTGGGCTGCCGTTGATGATAACGATATGAGTTGGTTTAGAGTTTAGAGTTGAGTGTTTAGAGTTTTGAACCATGCTGGAAGTAGCATCCAAGGGAATAGCACCCAACGAATGTCCACCAATGTTGGCGGCGGTACGTTTGCACCAATCTTCCAACAGTGCTTGGTCAGCGGCTCCTTGATACAAAAGGCCGATGTTGAGCGCATGGTAGCGCAACTCATGGCGCATCCAGCCGTCGCGGAAACCTATGGTCATGTTCAGCATAGGCATAATACGATCCATCATTCGTTTGCCTTTGTAATCCAGAAAGCCAAACCGTGTGTCGGAGACAAGCCAGAGGTTATCGGCCTTCACCAGTTTCTTGAGAATGTTCTCATAATCGTCCTTGATGGCGCAAATGCCAGGTGTTTTGAGCCAGCACTGGTTGCAGCCCATACAATGCGCAATGTTCATGTCGGCGGTGTCGATGATTTCAACCTCTTTGTCAGGAAGCAGAGCGATAATCGTTTCTTTGTCAATGCTTGCTCCTAATGTGTTCAATACCAAATTCATTGTTTGCTTCTATCAAATCGACCGCAAAAATAGCGCATTATCCGTTCCGAAACGAAAACCTTATGTGGACAATGATATAGACATTTAGGAACAAGCTTTCATCGTTCTAAGGGTTACTCTATTGGTATCTGAATCACCGACAGCCATTTCTCAGGGTCTTCTTGGTTCCATACTCCATCGATGTAGGATATGCGATGTTGACCGACGGGCTTCAGGCCGTGCTCCTCGATGTAGCGGAAGGCCTCGGTGAACGACTCGTAGAAACGCTCGTAAGGACCGATGTGTTTCACGCAGAGTGCTTTGGGTACAGCGGGCAGACGTTTGAACTGGATGATGTCGCTATCTTGGCCCATCTCTTCAACTTGTTCGCAATACTCAATGTCGATTTCTGTCGGCGTGTACTCCTTGTCGTGTTCGATGGTGAAACAGTAGCCGGGCGGTGGACACTTGCAACCGAGCCTTTGCATCTCGGGGCCGATGACGTTGACGCACAGTGGGCCAAGGGCGGCATAGTTGGGGATGACTTCACGATGGCTTGCCACGATGATTTCGGGCAGTGATTGGATGCTGAATTTTTCCATTTTAGTGATTTGTTTGCGAGAGTCCCTCCAGTTAGAATCTTTTAGTCTCAATTTGACTATAATCGCGGTTGTGACACCAATAGACGGCTTTATCGGTAACATCGAAAACCATTGAAATCACTGTGGGACAGACGGTTTGCGATACTTCTTTGAGCACTTGGAAGCAGTCGTCCACATCAAAATCGTCGGTTGCGGCACCGAGCAGACTTTCCGCCTTCCGATAGCGGTCGAGTCCCATCCACGGGTGCTGTAGCGGGTTCGGCACAAAGGGCGGAAAATTGGTCATGATTTTGTAATCGGGCTTTTCGTAATACTTGAACCCAAGTCCTGGGACAATGTGCAGCACATTGCCGTTGCTGTCCGACAACGAAGACATGAATGTGAGTTCAGGAACGCTGCAAACCCTGTTATCTTGCACAAAATCACGAACCTGCTGCAAGGTCTTTTTCATCATCAACAGGTCGATATTCAGCATGATAACATTGGTGTCGCCGCCAGCCGGATTGCTGCGCTCGTTATGCGGCCAGCAGGTTGGCATCCCAACGAAATCGCCTCTGCGGTTGGCTCCGAACAGCGGCATCCAGCCTTCGGTGGCGTCATTAATCTCAATGAAAACGCCATTGTCAGTGGGGCGGATTCGATACTCAAAATCCCTGATGTCAAGATTCCACCCGACAATAGTCTTTTTCTTGTTCACCACTATGCTTGTACACATGATTTTATGTCATTTGATTGAATTAATCATTACTCAAAAAACAGCTTTACGTACATCGATCGGCTGAGCTTTTGAAACGAATATCATCCCGTCGTAAAGAACGGCGGGCGAATCCCAAACGCGGTAAGCCATCGGCATGATGGCCATGAGCGGGGAGTAACCTTCGCCCACAGAACCCATCCAAATGTAGCCCGTGACCATTTGTTTGAGTGGGGAATCGTTGGGAATTTTCGAGAAATCGAGCCAGCTCATCCTATAATCGCATTTTTTTGAGGCCTTGGCCAACGGATTGTAGGAATAAAAGGTATGATTGCTTCTGTTAATATGAGTTTCACCTTTGGGCAAACTAACTCGTGCTTTGAAGAAATCGGTGCCGATGGCAAAGTAGCCCTCTCCAAGTTCGTTGGCAAGCAGGTTTCCCATGGCTTTCCCAGAGGTCCCGTATTCGTGACGCTTCTGGATATGGCCGTTGTGGGCGGAAACGAAAATGCGATGATTGCCGCGCGCCGCCTCCTGGTCAAGAATCCAATACACATTGTCGGCCATGTACCTGTCGCGCAGCACAATCCCATTAGCCATGGAATCCATCACCTTGCCAATCTCATGGTTTTGGAGCAGGATGTCGGCAAAATGCATGGCTTGAACAGCTTTGGGGGCGTCGCATTGCTGCAATTCACGTTTTACATCCTCAATGACTTTTGTCCACTGCTCAGAACTGTATGCTTCGGAAAAACACCTCTTTTCATCGTCCCAGATTTGCTCCAATTCAGAAACGGACACGCCAAGTTCTTTTGCGACTTCAAGCAAAAAATGGCAGTTCTTTTCATAGCGCTGCATGTCAAAGCCATAGAAGCAAAGCTGGTCGTCCGCGCTTGCCATTGTGTTGTACTCGCGCATCCACGAAATCAGTTGTTCCATTTGCTCAGTTTGGTAAATAGGGAAACCGATGGCCGCCGCCGCTTCCTGTGCCGTTCCACTTCCACCATGGATATACCGGTTCACTACCTCGCAACCGCCGTAGTCGCCTTCAAGGGCAAAGGCACGCACGCCGTATTTTTCGACCATCACCTTGAAAACCTCCAATTTGAGTTGCTGAAACTCAATGTTGCCGTGTGTGGCCTCTCCCAGCCCAATGACACGTGCCTGTGCGGGAATGGAAATGTCCGAAATCTTTCCAGCATATTTCGTAAACTCTTCGGTGTCTGCGCATTTCCCCGTACCGAAACCTCCGAAATGCGAGAAAACACATACAATCACAAGCACTACCACAAACAGCGCAAGCAATATCCTGCTCACGATGTGCTTTTTTGTTTTCTTGTCTTTCATGGTTTATATTCCTATTGTTTTAAATGAATATTATGCCATTTTGTCCATATCAATTTGAAAGCAAAATTAAGGTATTATCCGTTCCAAAACGAAAACCAAATGTGGACAATTACATGGACAATCTAAAATCAAATCACCATTGATAATGAAAATGTTGTAGCTTTGCGATGTAATTCAAAACATTCAAAACATGTCGAGAACACTCTCTTTACTCCTAATCGTATTTTGCGCTCTGACGGGCTGGGCGCAAAAACCCCTACTCACCTCACACTGGACACAGGATTATCCTTACAACCAACTTTGTCCTAGAGACCCCGTGAATGGCAACGCCTACAGTTACGCTGGATGTCCTGCCGTCGCCATGGGACAGATTATCAACTATTTGCAGACCACAAACGACACGCGCTTTACCGATGACGACGACTATACCCATAACTATGTCGGTCGCAAATTCAATATTGACGACGACTGGGAGGCTTTAGGATTCCCCTCTTTCCCTCAGTTAAATGAATTGTTGGACTCCGTTGATGCCACGTTCCAACGCGGTGAGGAACTGGATGGCTTGTTAAGCGCCGCTGTGGTCTTTGCATGCGGAACGGCGTGTACGCAGGTCTATAGTTCCGAGGGCTCCGGCACCTTCTATGTCGATCAAGCGTTTGAGGCTTATCAACGCTTTGGCTTTACGGACTGTGTGCTGTTTCGTGAGCCTGACTCCTTAATGTATGCCACTTTGATTTCTAATCTGAAAGCTGGTTATCCTGCCCATTTGGCTGTGGAGAATCCCGCTGGAACGGTCGGACACAACGTAGTGGTCGATGGCTATCGCGAATCGGATGGCAAATTCCATATCAACTTCGGCTATGGCGGCTCGTTGGACAACTGGTACGACATCCCCGACCCGACTTTCTATTACGGCATGACCAAGGTGGAAGGGATCATCTTGAATATCATCCCCTCCTTGGGACCTTTGACCGTTCAAGAATCCACCCTCCAACAACCGCTTGAGGCGTATCCTAACCCCGCCTCTGATATCCTCTACGTGAAGAATCTTCCATGCAAAACGGTAGATTATTCCATTTTCAACATATTAGGTCAAGAGGTGACTGCAAGCTCCACAACAGGAGGCATTTCTGTTGCTGGACTGGAAAAAGGCATTTATTTCTTGCAGCTGAAAGGTGAAGGAGTTCACGAAACGACGAAATTCGTTGTGAGGTAAGTCATCATGTCAGAACTGAAAACACTATTATCCGACAGAATCGGCGGCTACGATGCCAAAGCATTGGCCCAAGCCAACATCAAAGAGGAATTGTTTCAGTTGCTCTTCGACCCCGACAAACGCACTTCCGACAACGCCGCCTGGGTGTTGACCCACTTGCCCAAAACCGCGGATCCATGGCTGACTGAACGCCAAAACATCCTTATCGATGAGGCCATGCGCACAACGAGCACCACCAAACGCCGCCTCATCATGAACCTCTTGGATCGGACCACCTTCGACCCCAACCACATCCGCACTGACTTCCTCGATTTCTGCTTCAACACGATTCTTTCCGATGAACCCGTCGGCGTAAAGAGCTTAGCCATCAAGTTGGCCTACGCGCAGAGTGCCCATTATCCCGAATTGCTTGAAGAGATCGACGCCACCCTTCGGATGATGGAGCCAGAGGAACTTCCAGCGGCTTTGAAGCACCTGCGTGGGAAGATGTTGGCAAAATAAGCCCAGCACCCCTCACAGCCTCGGAGAGGCTGAACGCACGCAGTGCAATTAACACCATACAAGCGCAGCGCAGTGTGGTGGACACACAAGCACAGCGCAGTGTGGCGCAGGAGATGCCCATGACACTCCCAAAGCATCTCGAAGAGATGCGACCGACCATGATATGGATAGTATAGCGATGTCGCATGTCTCCGACATGCAGGAGAGGCGTAGCCCGTATAGCACCACACTGCGCGGCTTTGCCGCTTGTATGGTGTTAATTGCGCCTGTCGGCGCGTCTCATGCCTCCGGCATGATGCGGAAGTCAGTCCTTGAGGAAGTACTCCTCCTTGATTTCCACTCCGTTCTCAATCAAGAACTCGCGGTACTCCTCGGCAAATACTTTGCTACGATGGTGTTCTTTCTGCTTGGCGATATACCTCACTATCTTGTCCCGATCTCGCAAACTATACGAAAAGCCAGCATATTCCTTGGACCATCCATCAAAAAGCGGGAAGTGAGGATTAGCTTTGAGCCACTTGCTGGTAGAGACCTTGATTTCTTGCACGAACTTGGACATCGCCAAAGTGGCAGGCAAGGAAACAAAGAGATGCACATGGTCAGGCATACCGCCGATGCGGTAAAGACGGCCTCCGACATTGTTGATAAACCCCAGCATGTAAGAATAGAGTTCCCGCTCATGCTCTTCGACAATAGCGGGAATGCTTCGATGGGTGCGAAGCACAATATGATAAAACGTTTGTGTGTAACTCATACGATAATAACGATGAATAATACAGATTATTGTTATACCTCGCCTCGAAGAGGCGACACGCACAGAGTGCAATTAACACCATACAAGCCGACAGGCGCAGTGTGGTGGACATACAAGCCGACAGGCGCAGTGTGGTGGACATACAAGCCGACAGGCGCAGCGTGGTGAGCACACAAGCGCAGCGCAGTGTGGTGGACACACAAGCGCAGCGCAGTGTGGTGGACACACAAGCGCAGCGCAGTGTGGCGCAGGAGATGCCCATGAAACTCCCAAAGCATCTCGAAGAGATGCGACCGACCATGGTGGATAGCATCGTGATGTCGCATGTCTCCGACATGCAGGAGAGGCATAGCCCATATAGCACCACACTGCGCGGCTTTGCCGCTTGTATGGTGTTAATTGCGCCTATCGGCGCGTCTCATGCCTCCGGCATGATGCGGAAGTCAGTCCTTGAGAAATTTGCCAGAAGTTACTGGCCACGGACAACCCCATCAATGAAGCTCTGCATGGACGATCCAAAAAGCGTAGTAATATTTTCGTTATTCTTCAAAGAATTAGGTATTTTCGGAGAAATTGAAGCAAAACATTTTGGTATTTTTGGATAAATCGCAAGAAAAAAATTGCGTAGTATAAAAAATATCGCATTGTTATATGATTTATACAAACAATCTGACAAAGAATGAAAAAACCTGCTGTTACCAGTTTATTTGACACCTTTCTTGTAAAAGCCTATTTTTCAGCGTCAAAAACTAATAACCGTAAGACAAAATAAACTAATAAAAACAGCAGCTAATAAAGATACCTCACGCCAAAAAGCGGAGTGTTAGTATTTCTTTTTGCTGTAAGTATTTTATTGAAATAGAAAAAGATTTGTATCTTTGCAGCGTTAAAAACTAATGTTATCAATACAAAATAAACTAATGTTAGTAAAGCAAAATGAACTAATATGGCAACAATACAAGAGAAATTGGCGGAGTCATTGGCAGTGTTGAAGGCGTATCAGGATGCCCATGGGGTCAATCTGGTGATTCAAGGAGCGGATACGCTGGGGCGGACTCATACAGAGCGGTTGGTGAACAGCGGATACCTTCAGATGGTCATGAAGGGATGGTATATCCCGTCATCGCCAGGGAGCGAGGGCGATTCAACGGTGTGGTATGTGTCGTACTGGCACTTCATCACGGCTTATTTAGACAAGAGATTCAACGGGGCTTGGTGCTTATCACCGGAGCTGTCACTCAATTTCCACAGCGGGAAGACGGTGATTCCCAAACAATTGATTGTACGTTGCGAGAACGGAACAAACAACATCCTGCAACTGCCTTTTGGAACATCGCTGGTCGAT
Source organism: uncultured Bacteroidales bacterium (assembly GCA_946402445.1). Lineage (GTDB taxonomy): Bacteria > Bacteroidota > Bacteroidia > Bacteroidales > F082 > Limimorpha. Next base: position 80,757 of record CAMIWN010000007.1, on the reverse strand, counting down.
ATCAAGGCAAGCCTGCCGCCAGAGGTGATACAGGAACCGCGTTATGGTGTGCGTTTGTATCCCATGGAATATGCCTTGTTGATGGTGGGACCAGATTATTATCGGCGTGATGCGTTGGAGGCAAGGACTTGTCTGGCCAGCTTGCGTGATGTCTCACCCATCGTTTTGGCGGCCATCGACGGGGGGCATACCACCCGTGCAGGTCGCGTGGCAGGTGCGTTGCGTTCCATCGGACGCGAGGAGATGGCTGATGAAATATTACGAATGATGCGCCGAGTGGGGCATACTGTGACGGAAGAGAATCCGTTTGAGGAGAATGTGCGGATAGTGACATTCGCGGAATCGCCTTACGCCTCACGCATCCGCTTGATGTGGATGCAGATGCGGAAGGTGGTAATAGATACGATAAAAATCCAGCCAGTACAGCAAGATGCAGCTTCGGTGCTGGCGATGATGGATGCGACGTATGTAAAGGACAGCTATAACTCCTTATCGATTGAGGGCTATAAGATTACGGAGGGCTTATTAGAGCGTGTTCGTAGTGGCAACTGGGATCCCGAGAAAAACGAGGAAGACAAGGAACGAAGGAATGCGTTGGCTGCCCGTGGGTATTATCAAGCCTACGAGTTGCTGAAACAAGGCGTGAAGGACTGTTTTTCGGGCATGGCACCTGCGCAGTTGTATGTGAAAGGGCATCAGGACTGGCATTTTCAGTTGTTTGAGCCATGCATCAGGGCGGGCATAGTGAAGGCATCGGATTTGATAGGCTACCGCAGACATCAGGTATATATCCGCAACTCGATGCACACGCCGTTGAATCCTGAGGCGGTTTTGGATGCGATGAGTGCCTTGTCGGATTTGATGATGCAAGAGGAGAATGCGCTGGTGCGAGCCATTTTAGGGCATTTCTTCTTCGTTTATATCCATCCCTACATGGACGGCAACGGACGCACGGCGCGATTCGTGATGAACAGCCAATTGGTGACGGCAGGTTATCCCTGGGTAGTGATTCCCGTAGAACGCCGACAGGAATACACGGCAGCCTTGGAGCAGGCCAGTGTGGATGGGAATATTGAGGGGTTTGTGCGGTTTATTGGGAGCGAGAAAAGACTTGCGGAGTTTTAAAAAAGTTTGTACCTTTGCAAAAATAAATAGACTATCATGGTACATAAATATTCACAAGAAGAACCCGAAACACCTGAAGCCAGCGAGCCTGCCATCCAATATGAAGCAGTCGAAACAAACCAGGAGATGTTAATGTGCACACCACAACCTCCTCGCATAGTTAGCGAAGAGGAAATTGCCCGAAGTTTTACGCTGGAGGAATTCAAGCAGCACATGGATGACATGGTTGAAAGCACCCATAATCATGCTACGGGCTGTGTTAAACAAACGCCTGTCATACCTCGCAAATGCTCCATCAAAGAAGCACAAAGCAGAAGCATGACAATCGACCAGTTTACCAGTAAACTATATACAATGGTGGATGTTTTTTACAGCAAGAAAGCATGAGGATTCTTTTCTCCTAACGATTTCTGCATAAGGACGTTCGCTTATAAAATCGTAAACGAACCAACTGACATATTATGCAGACGATAGACCAGATACTTCCTAACGGGCGGCGGACGATACCGCAGATTTACATGTACGACGACACGTCGTTTCCAGGATGGAACTAGATAGGACAAACCACCCGCGCCGATGTGCGGAAACGCATCGATGCCTCACTCATTCGAAATCTACTGCAAATTTACAATAAATTTCGAATATACAATACTTATTCAACATTTCTCAACAAACATCTTCTTAGCCGAAAACTTTGTATCTTTGCCCCAAACAAAAACATTTAACTCTATGAATCTTCCCATTAAAGAAGGCTATATGCCTTATCTCGGTTATCAGACCTACTACCGCATTGTCGGTGAACCTTCAAGCAAGCCCGCACTGCTTTGTCTGCATGGCGGACCGGGTAGCACGCATAACTATTTCGAAGTCTTAGACCGCATCGCCGACACGGGCCGTCAGGTCATCTCCTACGACCAGATTGGCTGCGGCAACTCCTACCTCGACGGGCATCCTGAGCTGTGGACCCAAGAGACCTGGATCAACGAGCTCATCGCCTTGCGCGAGCACCTGCACCTCGACCAGCTCCACCTCCTCGGCCAGTCGTGGGGCGCCATGCAGGCCATCGCCTACATCATCGACTGCCAGCCCAAGGGCATCAAGTCGGTCATCCTCTCTTCGGGCCATGCCTCCAGCTCGCTGTGGGCCAGCGAGCAGCACCGCCTCATCAAATACATGTCGGCAGAAGACCAAGAGGCCATCCGCCATGCCGAAGCCACGGGAAAATGGGACGACCCCGACTATCTCCGCGCCAACGAGCATTACTATGAGCGTTATGTCATCAGCGTGGACGAAAACTCGCCCGAGTGTATCCGTCGCCCGAAACGCGCCGGCAACGAAGCCTACCTCTATGGCTGGGGACCCAACGAATACCAACCCTTGGGCGATTTGGCCGACTTCGAATACACCGACCGTCTGCACCAAATCACGCAGCCTTGCCTCATCTGCAGCGGCACACGCGACATCTGCACCCCCGTGGTGGCCGCCTCGCTCTACGAGAACATCCCCAACAGCCGCTGGGAAGTCTTCAAAGGCGCACGCCACACCTGCTTCGTCGAGCAAACCGACAAATACTGCAAGATACTAGAAAAATGGTTGGAAGAGTGCGATTAAGCTTTAGACAAAACATGCTTTCGCATATTCATAATATCCATCACATTGCTGAAGATGCTGAAAACACCGAAGCCCATCAACAATGAGAGCGCAGTGGTGACGATGATTCGGGAGTGTTCGCTAAGCCATAACAGGGTGGCCGACTTTGCATTAAATGTGAAAAGCGGTACCTCTGCGGGCAGGGAGAGCACAAAAGCGATGGCGATGGCACCACTGATGATGCCTACGACAAAGGCTGCCACCATAGCCCATTTATAACGGCGAATCGAGGCCTCTTGATGCTGTTTGACATACTCCACGGCATCCAAACGCTTTTGGAGCGATGCCATAAAGGCCTCGTTGTCATCGAAATGCGGTTGCTGGGCGAGGAAGAGTTCCTCAAGTTCTTTGTCTTTGTTCATGGCTTCAGTTTCTCCTTTAGTTTGTCGCGTCCGCGCGAGAGTTGTTTCTTGACGGCATCTTCAGAGGTGTCGGTGATGGCCGCTATTTCCTTGATATTGTATCCGTTGAAGTAGAATAGCGTGATGGCCGAACGTTCCTTGGGCGGCAGGGTGCGCAGAGCAAGATAAAGGTCTTGGTGCGCAAAGGAAGCATCGGCAGATGTGTTGCTGACAAGTGCCCGTGCCTCGTCGAGGCTTTCCGTGGTGCGGCAACTGGCCTTGTGGTTGAGGAAGGTGTTGTGGGCAATCTTAAACAGCCACGAGCGGAACCGCCCTTTCTCCTGATAGCCTGCCGACGAGAGGTAAGCCTTCACCAATGCGTCTTGCGCAAGGTCGTCGGCTTCGTCCTTGTTGCCGCAGCAGAGGTAGAGCAAGAAGCCTCGAAGTGCCTCTTGCTCTTGTTCCACAAGTTCTATGAATCCTTCGCGTGTCACGGGTTATGACTGCGGGGTTGTTTTGCTTTCTTCGGCTTCAATCTCCTTGGCAAGCATCTTTCGACCTACACCATAGTTAATGATGAAGGCAGCACCCACGGCCAGCAAAACCACGCCGAAACCAATGGCGGTTTGGGCATCCTCGACAATGTGAATTTCTTGCGTTGAGAGGAAGAAACCGTATAGTATCAAACCGATGCCAACTATGGAAGTGATGCAGCCCCAAAGCAGTTTGGTGAGCAGTTTCTCCTTCAGTAGTTTTGGCTTGCGAGAAACCTTCTTGAGTATTTCCTCGACATCCATGTCGGGATTTTTCTCCAAGGCCGCCGTGACGATTTGCGTGCGAGCATTGGTCTCGTTCATTTTACGACGTGTTTCCATCCAAATGAAGATAATGGGGAGTACGCACCCGCATAAAATGATAGGTAAGATGTTGATGAATTCCACCCAAATTACATTGCTATTCATTTTCTTTTCGTTTTAGTGTTAGACTTCTGTTTTCTTGAACCAGTTCGCCCTTATAACAAGTCTGGATGGCAAAAGGTGACGTCAGGAGTGAAATAAATCATTTTTTCCAACGCTTCAACGTTGGGAAAAACTGCCGCATCATGTCCTTGTACTCGTCCTTGGTCATAGGCTTGGGCATGTTTTTGTTGACCACATCCACAAACTGTGAGCAGAACTCTATCATCTCGTCCATGGTGCAGTCTTGGGTGAACTTGCCATCTTTGTAGCAATACATGCAGTAATCTTCGTTCTTGCTTCCGTCGGCATTGGTGCCGAGAATCTCTTGGGTGAGCGGCATTCCGCAGCTCTGACAAAATTTCATTTCGTTTCCCATATTCTTTTCAAATTTAAATAGTTAATAGCATATTTGAGACAATGGTATCCGTCACTGTTTTTGGCACGCCACATTCATCTGCCAAATCCGGCCATTGTGAGGCTACTTCGCTTATCTCATCGATAATCATTGCGGCATCCTTGATGTTGTTTTGATGGGCAAACGTCATCAGGTCTTGCCTCGTGATGTCGTCAAACTTACCATTGATCGACATTTGGTGTGTAGCCGTCCACCCACCTTTGGGATTATAGGCGTATCCCATGTCGTAAGCCGGTGAGAGTCGCCAAATGCCATCTTCGCCCATCAAGAATGAGATATTTTTGGTGTGGTCATCCTGATTGCGCACCACTACGTTGAACACCATACGCCTAAACATCTCCCGAGCAGCCGAGTAGGGCAGACGCAAGGCCCTCATCACGTTGAAAGCCTGTTCGTAGGAATAGGCACGATGAATCCGATAGTCGAAATGGGCCATGCCGCAGAGCGTCTGCATGTGGATTTTTTTGCCGTTACTGCGGTCGAAGCGTTGGGTGAGGAAGTGCGCGCGTCCGTTTTCCTCAATCAATGAACAGTCCGTCATCTCGATACCACAGGTTTTCGCCAGCTTATAGAACGAATACTCCAAACGGCCATGGTTGCCCGTCGCCTTAAAACCTACAGTCGCACTGACTCCATCCAACTTAATCAGATAGTAGTTGAATCCTGCGGGTGCTTCCACTTGACCCGATCGAACTTCGCCGGTTTCTTTATTATAGGCAATGATGGCCTTGGCTCGCTGTCCTCCAGCCGAGGTCCCTAACCGCAGAATTTCAGCAATGGCTGCTTTCTTGTCATCATTGAGATTCACGCCAAAAGACGACTTCTCAGCCAAGGCGTCACTGGCCACCTTCACCAACGAGTCGATCTCGAAAAGGGCATTAGGGTCGTATGTAATATCCATAGCAGGCTCGAACTCCAAGGCGCCCATGCAACGCTTTCCCAAGAAACACAAGGTCTCGATGGGGTTGCTGCTTGTACGGCCAGTCAAGGCCAACCACCTATCGAACAAGGCACGACCGTAGGTGTCAGGGAGCGAATCGGCCAACATGCCAGGCAAGCCCTTGTAAGTTTCCCTATCAAGGCCAGCAAAGGAATAAACACGCCCTTCTTGCACAGGCATCATCAATGGAGAAGGCTCCAAACCAAGTCCAACGAAGCTGCTGTCGTATTCAAATCTGGCAACGTCATACCGCTCGTCCCATCGGAAGGTGCCGACAGGCAAGCCAAACATGTTCACCTTTGCTACATCTACCATGTCGATTCCTCCTTGCTATTTTGGTGCAGCTTTCCTGCCGCACGTTTTCTGGCTTTGGTCTTGGCAGAGTGAACCAACTCATAGTATTCATTAGGGCTTAATTGTTCCTCCTCAACCAAGGGTTGAAGCACGTCGAGCAGCCCCAAAGTGCGCAACAGCCGCAATAGGGAGTCGAAGGAACCAATCTCGCCTTTTTCTATCTTTTTGACCGATGACAGCGACACTCCCGCAGCCTCAGCGAGGCTCTGCTGGGTAATGTTCTGCTTCAGCCTGACTTGTCGAAGCCGAATCCCAATTTTCTCAAGTATTATCGTATCCGCAAGCATGTAGATATCATCCATAACAGCTTATTTTTAAACCTTAATTTGGCAAAAATACGAATAAAAGTTTAAGATGAAACTATTTTTGTTGAATATAAGTGAAATATTACTTGCAATGCTCCACAAAGCAGGAAAAAATCGCCAAACTATCCCGATCCGTCCTGAATAGATATTCGGGATGCCATTGCACGGCCCAAACGAAACGCTTGCCCATCAGTTGTGCCGCTTCGATGAGGCCGTCGGGAGCGACTGCCATGGGTGTCAACCCTTTGCCAAGTTCTTTGACGGCTTGATGGTGCAAGGTGTTTACGTCCAAAACTTCTTTGCCCAACAACGACTGAAGGTCACCGCTCAGCTTAACTTGATGCGTAGGAACACCGTAAGGCTTGCCTTGTCGGTGGACGATCTCAGAATGATGCTGCGAGGGAAGATCCTGCCAGAGCGTGCCGCCCAAAAAGGCATTGATGAACTGTAACCCCCGACAGATGCCCAAAACGGCCTTGTCGGCTTGCAAGGCTTTAGACAGCAGCAACGTCTCCAGCTTGTCACGTTCCGGACTCGTAACGATGGTTCCTGTGGCATCCTCCAACCCGTAAAGCGAGGGCGAGACATCCTGACCGCCAGTAAACAAAAATCCGTCGCAGGTCTCCACAATCCGATCCGCATCCTTTTCCGACAAATCCAAAGGCAAGACAATAGGAAGCCCACCAGCAGCCTTGATGCCGTCCAGATAATCAGGCAACATCCAAACGCTTTGGCGTACAGCGTCCCACAGTGGAGTAACACCAATCAACGGAGACTTGTTCAACAAGGTGCTCATCTGTTTCATTCTTCAGGTTCGTCCTCCATCTCCGAGGCTTCAATCTCATCCAAGAGCAACATGGCCTTTTCGTAGTCCTCAGCGAAGACATACACGGAGGCATCGCCTTTAATGGTGCAAGCTGCCCAACCGGCCACGAGACTCTCTTCCTGAAAGTTGCGAATCAGAAATTGAATGTCGTTGTCTTCAAGCACACTGCCGATGAATTCCGCATTGATGACAGAGCCAGAATAGATTCTTTTGAGTTCGTTTTCCATGATATTGTTTTTTATTGTTTCACAAATTTCCTCGTCACCTCATTCGTCTTCAGCACATACACGCCCTTCGACAAGCCGCTAATCCCGATTCTATTCACCTTGCCGTTAAGCGGAACGGTCATCACCGTTTTCCCTGTGATGTCGATGATCTCCGCTTGACAATCCTTGTCCTCCACATATACATCAATGAAATCAGCGGCGGGGTTCGGACACACACGTAATGCTGGCTCAGGCTGCGAATGCTCAGCACTCGCCGTAAACAGCACATCGGAATGCGCCTCAATCACGTTTTCAATCGTGCGATTGCACACGGCACAGAAAGGCGCATAATCGCGCATCATGCAATGCTGTTGCGGACGATACATGCCATGCTCCAGATAACCTCCGCCTTCAAAAGCACCTACCGTGCTGTAATACTGATAGTTTTCCGGAGTTGGAATGGGTGTGCTTGGTGCCACAAGGTCGGCCCACTTCGAGTCAAAATCCACCAACGAAGTGATATTGGCTTCCCAAGGCTCCACATTCAGATTGTAGAGCAAAGCCAGAGGATTGTCCGGCTCCTCATACTCATCGGCTAATCCAGCGAAAGCGTGACCAAACTCATGAATGATGACACTGGATGACGACATGTTGCCTGCCGTGCTCATCGAATAAAAGTTATAGAATCCGCCTCCACCGTACTGGCTGCTGTTGACCAAGATGTAAATCTGGTCGTAAGGCGCGTTGGCGGCCACATCCTTCACCGAGAAATAATCACGGGTGGTGCAATAACGATCAATATAAAAAGTATAGAAATGAGCGTTGAGGATGGTACGTTTCCAAATATGGGAAGCTGGAATGTCAACACCGCTCTCCTCGGAAGGGGCCAACACAGCTCGGAAATTGAAGTCATCGATATGGCTGGCGAAAGGCTCCTCTTGGGCAAACACATTGACTAAATTCTGACAATGCTGCTGAAACTGAGGCATTTCATCAGCAGTATAACCTTCGGGCAAAATCACAATATCGACCTTGCTCTCGGGCGTTCCATGAACCAAGACATCATAAACGGGAAACACATAACGTTGCTCTGTGGTGTTGAACATCTCGTTAGGCTCATAAAGCTTTGAGAACACCTCTTCAAACTCACCATCGAAATTCCTGATTTCGAGGATGACATACGCCTCATGACGTGGTAAAGGAACGCTCACGGATTCCTCATAGCAGCGTTCCATCACCCTAGCTTCGTCGGTGGTTTTCCATTCCTGGAACAACGGGTTGTAACCTCTTGAATAAATCAACGTATTCGTCTGTTTATCAATCACTTTCACACGATTTGTCCCAAAATTAAAAGGTTCAACCAAGTTGACTTTGGAGCCACCGAAATGGGGTTCGATGATGAAACGTTCAAACACATAGTATGAGCTGTCGGCATTGCCGCATTGGAAGACATCCATACGCAACGAGCCTTCGTCAAGGAAGTACTGCCCGAAATTGATGTCTTGCGCTCTCGAGACCAATGAAAACGCGATTACAAAAAGGAAAACAATAGTCTTTTTCATCTCTTAGGCTTATTTTGTTAGGAATCTGAATGTTTGAATGGGCAAAAATACAAAATTATCCCTCAGTTGATGTAGGTTGTCGATTTTTATCTCGCAAATTGAAAGACATGGTTGTGTAACCAATAAAAAAAGGTAGCCCCGAAATTATCTCCGAGGCCACCCCAAAAAAATGTCACGTTTTTGTTCTTTTATTGTTTGACGTTGTATAGCGTGTTATCGACCCTTTTTTATCGGATGATATTCATACAACTCGTCACTTTCTTCCTTTTGGGATTATGAGTTATCCAACAAGTCTTATTCGACAACGATGCGACCTGTCATCACCCCGTTTTCTTGTTCCAGTCGCAAGAAATACATTCCTTGGGGTAGTTTCACTGTTTCAACACCGTTAATAGTCATTGACATCACTTGTTGTCCTAAGACGTTCATGATGATCAGGTGTCCTATACCTTCTACCGTAAAATGGTCTTTTGCGGGATTGGGATAGAGCATCAAGCTTTCACTCGGGCTATCTTGATGTTCGTTGACACTCGTGATGGGGAACCCAGCGTATTCTGCGACATAGTCAACATATTCAGCAATGCGGTCCACTGCCGAAGCGCGTCCATCGCCCCAAACGGTGATTTCAGCGAAGTCAATCTCCTGCATGCTGCCTGCGGCAAAGGTGAAAGGTCCCATGGAGGCTAATCCCCTTCGGTCTCCAGGAGCGCTCATATCATGAATTTCCGTCCAATAGTGCCCTGGAGTGTTATAATACCATCCCATTGGATTGGCATTGGGAGCCTCACCAAAGGTTCCGATATTGCAAGGGTCTGAATCTCCTGGGTATTGGAAAGCGCAATTGGGTCCCACAGCCCAAACCTGACCAGTGCAACCAGTGCCTCCATAGACTAAATGACTTCCACTTTTCCAAATAGACTGTAAATAGTTATACACCTCTTCAGCAGTGGAAGGGTCGCCAACTTCCCCAGAACTGTTGTTTTGGCTGATGAATCCTGTCAAGCCCATACGCTCGTCATCAACAACACCATTGCCGAAATTCATTCCATTGAAAGCGTTCCAGTTGTTGTCAAGGCTTTCGCAATTTCCATTATAGGATGGGTTGTCCAATCCATCAGGATCCATGTAGGGGCCGGCAAGGATTTTGCAAACTTGCGCGGGATGATTGGTGCCATAAACGTTATCTGATGGATTTGCGTTATAACCGTAACTTGCACTACGATGCACGTCACATCCCACATAATCATCATATCCAGATCCGATATCCCAGTCATTCCATAATCCAGCATAAGTATTTTGATAGGTATTTGCGGAACGGTTGAAGAGTTTATAGTTGAAGAATACCGTATTGTTCATGTATTCGTTGTCCGGTGCATGATAGGCATACACCATGGCATGGACTTCGAGTCCTAACTTCTCTCCATGGAACTCTGTATGGTTTTGGTAGCTGTCATTGAAGATGAAGAACAGGCATTGGTCGCCTTCGATTTTTGGATAGTCGCCATGTTCAGGTTGGTACACACCATTGGCATCCACATCGACAAAGGGGGCGAGGTTCTCTGCGAATCCAGCATCGCCATGAGCAGGCCAGGTTAGGATGTCCTCTGGAATGGTGTAACCCGGTTCAGCATGGTGAGCAATGAAATCTTCAATCTGTTCTTTGGTTAGATTCCAGATATGGCTGTATTTCTCAACCGTAGTGGCGTCGGTCGAAGCATCAGATAGGCGAAGCGGTCCCGACCAAAACTCTTGTCCGTTTTGACCATAATGGTCACCTGCCAGATGTAAGTCGTTGTCGATAATACCAATACCACCAATCCATAAGGTATGTTGGTATAATGGCGATTTTCCACTGTCTTTTGGCACTTCCCACGAAGAGTATGGGGTGGTCTGGTGAGCGTCCTTGAGGCATCCGTTGCCAAGGATGCATCCGCGCACATTGTTCACTTCGATGTAGGAATACGGGAATTCCTGAGCCATTAGCACTGATCCGAAGCCCATCAGCACAATGATGAGTTGCAATCTTTTCATATTAAAGTAAGTATTATTTGATGCAAACCTATGCTGCACATCTTCATTAAAGTTTATTTTCTTGTCTTACTGCTCCGCGTTATACAAAGTCTGCACCTCGCTGTTGGAGAGGGTGCGGTTGTAGATGCGGATGTTGTCTAACTTCATGCTGCTGCTGAAGGGGTATAAGCCGTCCTTGGTGCCGCCGAAGGACACCTTGGAGGCATCATTGACAGTGCTCGTATGGTACACGGTGGTTATCTGATCTTTCAGCGAACCATCAACATATAGTTTGGCGTTACCCTGATTGTCCTCGCTTTCCATTGTTACAACAACGTAGTGCCAACTGCCGTCGGCTTGGATGTTGGTGTAGTTGTAAGAGAAATAGTTGCCGCCATCAGGCATGTAGTTGGACCTGCATTTAATCTTGAACTTTCCGTCCTGCATGGCCCAGAAAAGAGGAGCGTCACCATAAGCAGACCCGCTGTCGGTGTTCCATCCTGAGAAGACATTGCCGGCGCCGAAGTCCTTGATCCAGAAACAGACGCTCCAGCTCGTGAGACCTCTGAACAAGTTGTAAGGAATGTTCAGATAGTCGTCAGTAATCATGTTGAGTTTGAGGTAAGTCCGTGTGCCATCGTCAGCAGTGTTTGCCGAGTTCATCATCACTCCGTCAACGCCATTTTCCGTCATGTCGTTCGCCGTACCGTCATCGAAAGTGTAGAAGCACTGAAGACCGCTTGGAATCACCAAACTGTTGTCAATGTATGTGGCCGAAACATTCAAGTTAGCTGAATTATTGGTTCCATTGACGGTAACAGTGGTCGAAACGGGGCCGCTGATTTGCGTGCGGTCAACGATGGCCGTCACCAAAGTGCCGCTGCCCGATGCCGTGGTGCCGCTCATCGGGGTGAGCGTCAACCAACTGACATTAAGCGGATTAATGCTCCAGCTGAGCATGGTGCCGTCGCTGCCCACGTTCTTCACTTGGAAGGTCTTGGTGGTCTCGGTCTCGCCGAAGTCCAACGAGCCTTCGCTCAACTGAAGGATGGCGCTGCCCGAGCCGCTGGCCGAGGCCGAGAAGGTGATGGTTGACGTGCTGCCCGCGCCGCTCACCGTGACCGAAGTGGAGACGATGCCGCTGATTTGGCTGCGGTCGATGGTGGCCACCACTTGGGTGCTGGCGCCGCCTGCCGTGTTGCCCGAAGTGGGATTGAGCGTCAGCCAACCCACGTTGATGTTCGAGCAAAACCATTGGAGCGAGGTGTTGGCTGGACCCGTGTTCATCACATAGAATGTCAGGCTGTTGGCCGATGTGCCGAAGTCGATGGAGTTTTCGCTTAATTGCAGTTGCGGCCCGTTGTTGCCCGAAACGCTGACGTTCACGGGCAGCACGATGCTTTGGTCGGCGCTGCGCACGGTGAGGTTGGCAGAGGTGCTTTGCGTGATGAGCGAGCGGTCGATGTTCACCATAACGGTGACTTCCTGGCCGCCTTGCAGGTTGCCCGTGGAAGGCGTGACGGTCATCCAGTTCATGCTCTCCATGATTTCCCAGCTCAGCGGCAAGGTCGCGCTGGCGTTGATGATCTTGAACTGTAGTTGTGAGAAGTTGGTGCTGAAGTCGAGGTATTCCACATTCAGACGGAAGCCGCTGACGGTGGGGCGCAGCTGCATGTCGCCCGACGACACGTTGCCCGCCGTAATGTTGATGTTCTTGGTATTGCTCTCGAAGCCAGCTTTCATACCTTGCACGGTGTAGTTGCCCGGTTCGAGGTTGTTGAACTCGTAGCGGCCATCACTGCCCGTCACCGCAGAGGCACCCGTGGGACTGAGCGAGATGTTCACACCCTGGATGGGTTCATTAGTGTTCATGTTGGTGACGATGCCTTGAATGCGTCCTGTGGCTACCTCTTTGACGCAGGAGCTAAAGCCCAGCACAAGAGCGAACACAACGCTCAAAAACTTCAAATGTGATTTTTTCATGTTGATAAATTTAAATTAGATTAATTTTGTTGACGATTTAAAAATTCTAAGCAAATATCATTATAATTCCTCGCATCAGTTTTTCATTGCCCAAAATAAATGCTTGCAATGCGTAAAACCCGAGGTTGCTTTTTTGTCATTGCGTAAATATCAGTTTGCAATGCGTAAAAAATCAGGTAATTGGCGCGTTTTTTTAAATAGCGGAGATAAAAAATGTACCTTTGCCGACATGAACACCGATTCGTTCTACATATTACTGTTATGCTTCATGTCTGGAGTGACACAATGTGCCCTCACAGCATGCAGCATTTTCATGCACAAATACCACCGCAACTATCAATTTCAGCGACTCTTCGCAGCAGTGGTGTTACTGCATGGCGTTGGTTTTCTAAATAATTTTTTAGTGTTAGCCTGCCGCAACCAACCCTATTCCGATTTCCTCAACACGCTTTTGGTACTCTTCGACTATGTGATTGTGGGCGGCTACATGATGTTTGTTGTGTCGTTAGTGTTTCCCAATCGTTACAAAACGCGCCAACTCCTGCTTTTGGTGATACCTTATTTAATTGCCATGCTCTTGTTTGCCCTCCTCCGAAATCCCTTGGTGTTAACGGTCGTACAGATCTACACCCTGACGATTTCATTGGCCATGCTGGTGTACTTGAGTCTTTCCATCAGGAAACATACTCGGATGTTGCTCAACAACGTTGGCAACTTGGAATATTTCGACTTGCGTTGGAGCAAAGTTTTGATTGCCCTCTATTTCGCTTTCCAACTGCTATGGACTATTGAAAGCGTGTCGCAACAGTCGTGGTTTTCAGAACCCTCTGCCGGGCAAAACCTGGTTTTCGACACCCTCTATTGCCTCGTCTGCATCGGCATTGTCTTATACGTCATGCACAAACTGATACATCAGCAGGTGTTCACCCTATCCCCTGCCGACGAATGTGAAAACGCGCCTCAAGAGCCAACCACTCCAACACCCCAACCCAATACCGGCAAGCCTTTGATTGGATTCGACATCGACAAGGTGATGTGCGAAAAACGGTATTATCAGGACAACACGCTGACCTTGCAGAAGCTAGCCCAGCATTTGGGCACCAACCGACAGTACCTCAGCAACCATATCAATCAAGAACTTCATACGACCTTCTATGACTATATCAACGACTTCCGCCTGAGGGAAGCCAAGGCCTTGTTAGATGATAAAGGCACTGAAAACCAACACTCTTTGGATAACATCGCCATGATGGCGGGCTTCAATTCCTACGCCACCTTCTTGCGTTCATTCAAGAAAAAGTTCGGATTAACGCCATCGCAGTATTTGGCAAACAAAAATCACTGATAAAGCACACAAACCTGGCTTCGAGTATCCATAATGCTATCTTCTTTACTAATACCTTCAGTCACAGTTCGTTGTTGGCTGAATACTTTCAGTTCCTTCTCGCTAACGTTCATCATTTGCACACATGACCATCTCTTTTTTGGCCTTTGCATTTTGGTATCTCTCAATGATAGCAGACGTGCCAAAGGTGAGCACAATGGAGAAGGTAGTCGCTAAAAGCGTCATCATGAACTCTTTAAGATGATGCGTTGTTTTCTCTTTCATATTTTCATCATTGTATTTGGCATGAAGGACTTATACTTCAAATTTGTCGCAAAAATAGACTTTTCCCGTTTTTTTTGCAAATTTCTCTAAACATAAAGAATAATTATGTATTTTCGCTCTCATGAGAACACATTTCAAAAAAAACCTGATCCTGCTGGCAGTACTTCTGATCATCACAGTGCCTATTCTCGCCATCTCCTATGGCCACAACCTTAACCAGACATTACGCGTGCTTCGCAACGAGTTGGATGCCGACTACCGGCAAATCGACAAGAACCGCGACCGGCTCACCGAAGACTATGAGAAACAACGCCAAAAGATGATTGATATGATGAAGCAGTGCGACGAACTTGCACTGACATTGTATTCACAAAAACAAGGGTTTACTTTCGATGTGAGCTACGCTTTGCAAAGAGTCACCCAGCAATACAATGAGTTCAGCCAAGATCGCGGGCCTTTCGACCGCATCGTCAGCAACCTTAATGTCGAGATGGAACGCTATGCCCGCCTCATCGAGTCGCTGCGCCGTCTCCCTCCTGAGCTCGACACCATCGTCGGAGTGCCCGACAGCCTGCTCATCCACTATGACACGCTGAACCCGCTCTTCTTCAGCAAGACACATCTGGAACTCGACGAGGAAGTCAAAGCCATGGCCGACTCCCTTTCCACGCCCTTCCTCCTCGATGAACAGGGCCAGGACGACCGTGAACAATGTATCGCCTACGCCGGCAACTTGCTTATGATGTACGCCGACACCAAGGCGGTGGTGGTGGCCGACAGCATCCACTACTACGAGACCTTCCTGCGCCTGCAAGAGACATACGACTATGCACACGACTATTATCAAGTGCTGCAAGACCGCATCTTCGTAGATGGCCAAACCCCTTGGTACACCATCATGCAGCATCCGCAACGCTATTGGCGCCAGGCCATCAGCGATATCCATGAGAAATACAACAAGGAATACTCTCTTCAGGTCTTCATCGTTCTGCTATTTGTCGTGGAACTGTTGGCATCCTGGCTTATCGCCTCGCTCATCCTCATCCCAATATTTCGTTACGTCAAGTTCTTGAAAGACAAGTTCACCCGGGGACAACGACGCTATCTGTCGTTGTTGTTTGGCATACTCATCACCATCATCGTCAACAGCATCCTCTGGAGAGAGGGCATGCTCCACATTGCCGCACGGCTCACCAACACCTTCCTTTGGCTACTCGAAGCCATCCTCATTGCCCTGTTCTTCCGGCTGAAACCCCGACAGCTGAAATATGGTGTCAAGCTCTACCTGCCGGTCTTCTGTACCGCATTAGCCGTAATCTGGTGCCGAGTCATCTTCATGCCCAACTCGCTGATGAACTTTATCTTTCCGCCCGTACTCATCGCCTTCTTTGTCTGGCAGCTCATCGCCTGTTTGCACCATGCGAAAAAAGTGGATCGCATCGACCGTTTTATGGGCTGGATCTCATTGGTGACCACCGGCGCAGCCTTAGGCGTGTCCATCGCGGGTTACATCTTTGCCTCGTTGCTCATCTTGGTATGGTGGTACTTCCAACTGGCAGCTATCCAGGCCTTTATCACCATTCTACATCTAATCGTTTTCTACAGAGAAGAACGGATGAAACCTCGCATCGAGGATTACCGCTCCCGCATCACCTTTATCAGTGGCCCTGGCAAAGAGACGCTGATGTTCGGCGCCACCTGGTTCTACGACCTGGTCAAAGAAGTAGTGCTTCCTGTGATAGGACTGCTGTCGATACCTTTCTGCATCCATCTGGCACTCGATGTGTTCGACTTTGAGGATCTGTACAATAACATCTATCACCATAACTTCGTGCAGCTTGTCAATGATAGCGGTGTCGATACCTTCAGGCTGTCGTTCCATGGAATTCTTGTCCTGATTAGCATGTTCTTCGTGTTCCGCTATATCAACCGCGCCCTGCACGCCATCTGGCAGCAATGCCGTTACGCGTTGTTCCTCAAGAAAAACCACCGCAAGACTATCCGCAACAACGAAATCAACCTTTCACTTGGCAACAGTATCATCAGCGTCTTGGTTTGGTTTACTTACATCGTCGTTATTGTCTTGACGCTAAACGTCCCCACCAGCTCGCTGAGTCTCGTGGCCGGCGGTCTCTCGGCAGGTATCGGCTTTGCCCTCAAAGACACTTTGAATAATTTCATCTATGGCATCCAGTTGATGTCGGGACGTCTGCGTATCGGCGACTGGATTGTATGCGACGGCATCCGAGGTAAGGTCACCCACATCGGCTATCAAAGCACTGAGATTGAGACCGTTGACGGAGCCGAGATGTCGTTCCTCAACGCCACCTTGTTTGCCAAGAACTTCAGCAACCTCACCCGCAACCACGGCTATGAGTTCGTCAAAATCACCGTGGGCGTGGCCTACGGCACCGACATCCAAAAGGTCCGCGATTTGTTGGGAGAGGCCTTGCAACAACTCAACGGCAAAGATTCCTTCGGACGCGACATCGTGGATCAGAAACGCGGTGTCAGCATCACCCTGGAAGAAATGGATGACAGCGCTGTCACCATCGCCGTGAAACAACAAGTACTGGTGGCGGAACGTGTCGGCTATATCGACCGCGCCAAAGAGTTGATTTACAACACCTTAAATGAACACGGCATTGCTATTCCCTTCCCGCAATGCGATATTCACCTCATTCAAGAGGAAAGCCTTTAATACCATAACTATCGAACCACAACCTTGGTGACTGTCCCATTCTCTTGCTTCAGCAGGTATAAACCTGCGGGACAGTCGCCAAGATCAATATGGGAAATGCCAGCTCCTACCTCCCGACGAAACATCATCTTGCCTAGAAGATCCATCATCGTAAAGGTTGTTGGGATCGAAGTCTCTACCTCCAACCGCCCAAAAGCTGGATTGGGCCACACACGAAAACCTTCTATCGGCGTCTCGTTGAACCCCGTGAAATCTGTCTCCTGCGTGCCCGTGAAGAAGGCATGGATCTCATGTGCTTTCATTAATACATTTTTAAGGATTCATTTTGATGCAGCAAAGGTAAGAAAGTTGTAATTAATAAAAATAATTTTCTGAAAATCATTGACTTGTTCTATAAATAACTTGTAATCGCTCCAAACGACCCCTTCAAAACAAATAGTTTTGCTATTTTTGCGGAAAAATAAAACATCAATAACAAAAAACATGAAAACATTCAAATCATTGACGATGGTGCTGGGACTGCTTTTGGCAGCAACCATGACCTCATGCAAACCAGAACCCATCGAAGAACCTTCAAGTAAATTAAAAGTCAAGCAAATCTACTATTCAGACCCTCAAACCGACAAAACCCCTTTCCAAAGCTGGGATTGGAGTGAAGACCACCTGGTATCGATTACCCACTATTCCGATAGTTACTTAAAAAAAACATGGATAGAAACGTTCACCTACGAAAACGACAAAATCATCCGTGTTGATAATCTTACATACGGCGAGCACATCAACTACAGCTACAACGAAGACCAACTGAAAACAGCTACCGTATTTGAAGACAACGACATTATCTGCTCCTGGTCGATAAGCTACGACAACAACAAAATTAGCAAGCTCCAAGGCACTTTCTTTGATTATTTTTTCAAAAACAAGGGATCCGAAAAGCTGCTGAATCCGCTTTCGCACCTATTCCCCCATAATATTTGCGAACGCCTTGAAACATGCCAAAAGCAGCTGATGATGAAACATCGTGGAAACCGGAACGAAATCATGAATATCATCTTGACTTGGACAGGCGATAATATCAGCAAAATCATCGTTTCTTTCGATGACGTTCTCACCACCCTTGTTATGGAATACGATGACAAACAATGCCCCATGTATGGTATGACCGGTAATTTAGAAGATTATATCATTGGCCTTTCGATGGGAAGCACTTCTTTCTCCAAAAACAACGTCAAACAAATCATCTTCACGGAAGACGATGAGACTGACACCATACATTTTGCTTATCAGTACAATAACGAGAACTATCCCATTCTCGAGACCATGTACGATAACGAGAATGAAGATTACAAGAATGTATTTTATTATGAATATTAACCCTTATCCAAATGAAAACAGCACGCATTCTAACCTTTATCACAGGAACCTTATTATTTGCCTTGGTCTCCTGTAAACCTCAGGAAGATGACCCCGTCAGCCACTTCACCGACGGAATAGTGGTAACCACAAACACCCCCAGTAATATTGCTGGAACCACTGCGATTTGTGGCTCAACAGTAACAGCCAATGATATGGGACTAATGATTGAACTCGGCGTTTGTTGGAGCAAAAACGAGCAACCCACTGTAGAAGATTATGTTGAAAAAACATATAAATGCTCCCAACCATTCAACTGCATCCTCACCAACCTTGACCCCAACACTCAATACCATGTACGCGGCTATGCCAAATACGGCACAGAGTACTGCTATGGCGATGAGATGAGCTTCACCACCCTCAACGACTCCACCTCCATCTGGAGTACTGCTTTGACCACCATTCCTGCCGAAGGAATCACCTACAACAGTTTCACCACCGGCGGCCTTATCACACTGCCATCCGACCTGAACATGAACTTCAGGAAAATCATTGGCGGTGTTTGCTGCAGCAAATCACCGAACCCCACCTTAGAGAATTGTGAGTTTTATGTCTTAGATTGTATTGATTATCTAGAATATGCAGAAATAACAGAAAAAAAATTCTACTTTCAAGTTTACGGCCTTGAACCCAACACCCAATATTATTACCGCGCCTTCATTAAATATGAGGACCAAAGCTACTATTATGCCGATGCCCTAAGCATCACCACACCCAACATCCCCTTCCAGCTTGACCTGACAACCGATTACATAAACTATTACTCATGGGACAACATTCTCTATGCAAGTGGTTTTATGTATTGTAGCAAACCCGAAATGATTGATGAATTAGGCTTTTGCTATAGCATGGATCACAACTATCCTTTATTCGAATCTGACCTCATTACCACCGTCGGTACACCTACAGGCGAATTCTACAACTTTGAAAGCACTATTACCGACCTGTCAGCTAATGCCAAATATTACATCCGAACCTACGCCCGTTACATGACCGACAGCATTCGATACGGGAACACGATTGAATTCTACACCTATTAAAAAGATTAAAGCGATGAACAGCAACAGCCTCCGAGCCTCATGTGTCGCACTATGCCTCGTGGCCAGTTGCCTCGTTGGAATCCCTAATATTTATGATAAATTTCTGATTGCCAGATATATTGCCACCGCAATAGGTCTGGCAATCCTTTTTCTCTTCTCCCTATTCAGCAAAAAACGCTGGCTCGTTCCCCACACCCAGGTATTTCTGCCTTACCTGCTGATTACCGTCCTCTGTTGCTGCT
Organism: uncultured Bacteroidales bacterium; assembly: GCA_946402445.1. GTDB lineage: Bacteria > Bacteroidota > Bacteroidia > Bacteroidales > F082 > Limimorpha. The sequence continues at coordinate 61,076 of CAMIWN010000007.1, read as the reverse complement.
CTATCCTCTGGACCACCAACACCGCCGAAACGGTTTATACTGCCTCTACAGTGGTCATGGGGTTCCTCATTACCCTTGTTGGCTACACACTATGCACCCATGATCCCATGACCTTCAGGAAGACACTATGGGTCAGTGCGGCAGTAATCCTTGTCTTCTACCTGCTCTTTGCTTTGGTCCAACTATTCCGTATCGAAGACTTCAGCTTTGACCAGCTTTACCACGTCATCGGCATCAACGGGCACAAGAACCTGCTGTCCATCATGCTCTTTGTCCTGTCCACCTTTTTACTCTCTGCCATCCCGTACACCAATCACATAATCCTGAAAATCCTTCCCATGGCCTTGTTCGTCCTCGCCATGGTGATGATCATCTTGCTGAAGTCGAGGGCGGTATGGCTCAGTGCCACTGTCGCCTTGATGCTGTTCGGACTTCTGGTGCTCTTCCACCTCAAAAAGCCCAACTTCTCCAAACGCGTCAAAACCACCACACTGGTCACCGCTGTTGTCTTGGCATTCATCTTCCTCACCTTGGGGCTTCGTTGGTTTGCCCACCGCTCCGTGCCGCACACCGCCGAGAAGAGCGAGGTGGAATACAACCCGCTGAGCACTTCCTCCCTGGTGGAACGTTGTCAACTATGGGAGAAGACCTACCATATCGCCGACAATCATCCATTGCTGGGCTGTGGCACCGGCAACTGGCTGATCCACTTCCCCGACGCGGGACTCGAAGGACTTTATCGAGCCGATGTGTGGAACGTGAACTTCACCAAGCCGCATAACGAATACTTAGGCATCCTTTCCGAAAACGGCTATATCGGCTTGTTCCTTTACATCGTTTTCCTGGTCTCTTTGATAGTGCTATCGTTTTTCACCCTCTGCGAGACCCAGAGCCGCAAAGCATTCCTGTTTGGAGCCCTCGTTTTATGCGTTTTCACAGGCTGCTGCGTCAACGCGCTCTTCGACTTCCCCAACAGCCGCATCGAGCATCTCCTTTGGTCAAGCATCTTCATAGCACTGCTGTTTCATCTCATCACCCAAGACAAGCCAAGAGTCCTCGGGAAAGCCTGGAGCGTCCTCTTCCTGCTCCTTTCACTGATGATGATAGTCATCGGGGGTTTCCGGTTTTATGGCGAACGGAAGAGTTTTGCGTTGCAGCAGGCCATGAGCAGAAACGACTGGAACACCATGGAACGCCACAGCCGAGAGGCTCTCTCCCCCTTCTACACCGTCAATGCCTTGGGTATGCCCCTGCAATGGTACCAAGGAAAAGCCTTGAAGAGGATGGGGAACCCCAAGGCCATTGAAACATTTCGCAAAGCCTATCATCACGCCCCTTATTGCAAGGAGAATCTCAACGACCTAGGACTGGAGGAATATCACACCGCCCATGACCTCGAACAAGCTGAGTTCTATCTGAAAGAAGCCATCCGCATCAGCCCCAATTACCTCTACCCTTATTTCAACCTGGCATACACCTATCTTCAGGAAAACGAGCCGGAGAAGGCCAAAGCCGTGACAGACCAAATCTACATGGATGAACAAAAACGTGACATCCTCATCAACGACGCCCCGTTTTTCGACCCCTACAACACGGAGGCTATCCGCCAAAAAATCGAGACGGAATATGAGGTCACCATGCAACTAAGGCGATTGATAGAATCTACCCCGTAGGGGTATCTCAAATTTTTTTCCATATTATCCTTAAAAAAATGTAATTTTGCGACTTCCAATCTATTCATAAAAACCATGAAAAAATCAATCATTTTTTTAATGACCACCCTTGCCTTTATGGCCCTCATTTCCTGCCAAAAAGACGCCGACCGCTTTGTCGGTGACTATTCATTCAAGACATCTGGTGAAATCACACTCACCATGGAAACCCATACCGACAGCACAGACTTCTTCCTCCCAGCACTTATCAACCTCAGCCTCACAAACGACATCGGACAACTCAATATCAGCCATGATGACGAAAAAAGCGACCGCGTGACCGCCGTAATCAACTATATGAATGGCGACGTAATCGTCACCTCTGGATCTTGCGACGGAAAAACCATCCAACTCGACGAGTACCGCCGCCAAATCATCCCCGTATCGGTCAACCCCTTGCTCACAGACAACTTCTACGTGAAGGTGAAAGCTTCCGGCCAAATTTATGATAACAACATGATCATTTTCGACATGACTTACAAAGGCAAAGCCACCATTGGCCCAGCCACTTTCAACATCAAAGACAAAGATGTCAGAATGGTAGCCTATAGAAATTGAATATCATGAAAAGAAATACAATATTTTTATTAATATTACCTCTATTATTTACAAACTGTTCCGACACTGACCCACAACAACTCAAAACACGACTTGTCGGTGGTAATAACGAAGAGCGTGTCATCCCTGTCGGCATCATGAACATTGACTCCACTGACGGTATCGTCAGCAACACCTATCCTGGCTATCTGGAAGAAGGACAATCCGCCGACTTGGCATTTAAATACGGTGGCATCTTGGAAACACTTCACGTCAAAGAAGGCAGCAAAGTACATCAGGGACAGGTGCTGGCCAAGGTGTCCTCTCCTTCCATGGAAAGCACCCTTCGCTCCGCACAAGCCACCCTTGACCAAGCACAAGACGCCTACGAACGCCTCAAGATAGTCCATGACAACGGCAGCCTGCCCGAAATCAAATGGAAAGAGATGGTAGCCAACCTCGAGAAGGCTCAATCCGCCGTCGATCTCGCCAACGCCATGCTGGCAGAAAATGTCATCACCGCACCCTTCAGCGGCACTATCGCCTCCATCAATGCCCAAGCCGGAGAGAACCTCCAACCCTTGAGACCCGTCATCAGACTCATCAACACAAACAGACTGTCGGTGAAGATTTCCGTCCCCGAAGAAGAAATCACCAAAATACAAATCGGTGCCCCTGCCGAAATCATCATCCCAGCCCTCGATAACCAACGTTATAGTGGGAAAATAGCTGAAAAAAGCATGACCTCTTCCCTGCTCACACACAGCTATCCTGTCAAAGTGCTGATAGAACATCCCGACAAGGAACTCACACCCGGCATGATCAGCAAAGTGATGCTGAAAGGTGATGTCAACAAAGGTATCGTCATCCCTGCCAACGCAGTCTTAATCAACAGTGAAGGCAAATTCGTGTGGGTGGAGGAAAACGGCGTGGCTACCCGACGCGCTATCCGCATCGGCGGCTATGCCGGCACAGGCATCATCGTCAGCGAAGGCCTGAAAAACGGTGACCACGTCATCGTGAATGGCTACCAAAAAGTCAGCGAGGGAATGAAAGTGAAAAGTGAAAGATGAGAGGTTAAAGGTTTTGAGGCAATCAGTATTATAGCACAGTGATGAAAAAGATAAAAAATCATGGCATCATCAGTGGCAGCATCCAACACCAGAAGATTGTCTGGGTCATCGTTGCCGTGGTGGTAGCTTTCGGCATCTATGCCCTCGTCGATATGAAAAAAGACGAGTTCCCGGCCTTCTCCTATCCACAAGGCATCGTGGCAGGCATCTATCCCGGCGCCAACTCCGAAGAGGTCGAAACGCAACTTACCAAACCTCTTGAAGAACTGCTGTTCACCATTCCTGAAATCGACCGCAAAAGCACCTATTCTGTCACCAAAGAAGGATTGTGCTACATCTATGTCATGCTCGACATGACATCAACAAACGATTTCACTAAAGCCTGGACCAAGATACGACAAAAAATCAACGAGGCCAAAGCCTTGTCTTTCCCTGCCGGTGTGCTCGCTATCGCGGTCATCGATGACTTCGGAAGCACCTCCTCATTGCTCATCGCCATGGAGTCAAACGACAAGACATACCGTGAGATGCACGACTACACCGAAGACCTCACCCACCAGCTGCGTGAGATCTACGAGACAGGCAACGTCCATGTGCTGGGTGAACAAACCGAGGAGATCGCCGTCACCGTCGATAAGGAGAAGCTGTCGTTTTACGGCATCAGCCCCAACACCCTGATGCTGCAATATGCCTCGCAAGGACTGCTGACCACCTCAGGCACCATGGAGACCGATGCCTTCGACATGCCATTGCACATCCAAAACCCCGTGGTGTCTGAAAAAGAGCTGGAAGAACAAATCATCTATTCCGACGCAGCTGGAAACACCGTCCGTCTGCGCGACGTTGCCACCGTCGAACGCCGTCTGGCTCCCACCTCCAAAGTGGTGAACTTCAACGGACATGACGCATTAGTCATCTCGGTGGAGATGCGCAAAGGATACAACATCGTGGCATACGGAAGAAAAGTGGAGAAGGTGCTGAGTGAGTTCAAGGCTCAACTCCCCGACAGTGTCCATCTCTATCGTATCACCGACCAACCCAAAGTGGTGCAGAAATCCGTCAACTCTTTCTTGCGCGACCTGCTCATCTCCATGATCGTCGTCATCGCTGTCATGTTGCTCCTCTTTCCCTTCCGCACCGCACTTATCGCCAGCTCAGGACTGCCCGTATGCACCGCTGTCAGCATCGGGCTTATGTACCTCTTCGGCATAGAGCTGAACACCGTCACCCTGGCCGCGCTCATCGTCGTGCTCGGCATGATCGTCGATGACTCCATCATCAACATCGACGGCTATATCGAAAAACTCAGCCAAGGCATGGAACCTTTCAAGGCAGCTACCAGCAGCGCCAAAGAACTCTTCATGCCCATGTTCATCGCCACTGCTGCCATCGCCACCATGTTCTTCCCCATGACCCGTATCATCACAGGTCCTTTAGGCGATTTTGTGCAGTTTTTCCCCTGGACTGTCGCCTTCTCGTTGATGGCTTCTCTGGCATACGCCATGCTCGTCATCCCCTCCCTGGAGATCTTATTCATCAAACCGAATACCGACAAGCCCCGAAACAACGCCTTCATCAGAGCACAACGGCGTTTTTTCAATTTCCTTCAAGGGCTTTACGACAACTTACAAAACCATTGTTTCCAACATCCTCATTTCACGATTGGGATGGGACTGGGGTCCATCGCTCTTGGAGTGCTGATGTTCCTTGCTCTCAACGTGCAGATGATGCCGAACGCCGAACGCGACTGTTTCGCCGTGGAGATCCGACTGCCTGAAGGCAGCAGCCTGGAAGCCACCCGCCGCATCAGCGACTCATTGCAACAGATGATGCTGCATGACCCACGCGTCACCTCCGTCACCGCCTTCATCGGCGAGACCGCCCCTCGTTTCCATGTGACATACGCCCCAAGCATCCCCGACAAAAACCTCTCGCAACTCATCGTCAACACGACCTCAAAACAAGCCACCGAAGACCTGCTGAAAGAAATGGACGACAAGTACGCCTACTATTTCACAGAAGCCCACGTGCGTTTCCGACAACTCGACTACCAAGCCGTCACTACCCCTGTGGAGATCTTCGTTTTCGGAGACGATTACAGCCAGACAGCCCCTGTAGCTCAAAAAATAAAAGACTATATGCTCACCCTCGACAAAGAACTGCGATGGGTTCATTCCGATTACGATGAGCAACTGTCCTCGGTCAAGGTGACCATGAAGCCTGAAGAATGTGCCCGTTTAGGCATCACCAAAGGCATCCTCTCTCTCGACCTGGCAACCACCCTCAACGGCCAACCCCTTACCACCTTATGGGAGGGCTCACGAAACATCCCCGTGAAACTATACTCCCAACAGAACTATGACCCCAACAATTTCGAATCTGTTCAGAACCAACTGATTCCAACGATGATCCCTGGCACCAACGTGCCTCTCCGTCAAGTGGCTGACCTCAGTCCCGACTGGCATCCCGCACAAATCACCCACCAAAACGGGAAAAACACCATCACCTTGGCTGCCGACATGAAATTTTGGAAGTCACAGACAGCCAGCATGAAGAAAATCCAACACTATATCGACAAAGAGATTCGCCCAAGCCTTCCTGAAGGCGTAAGCATCGAATATGGAGGGCTTTCATCGTTGAACACCGCGGTCATCCCGCAGATCCTGAAGAGCCTCATCGCCGCCATCTTGGTGCTTCTCGCCTTCTTGGTGGCCTACTTCAAAAGAGTCAACCTTGCCCTGCTCACCTTGTGTTCCAGTGCCCTGTGCATGTTCGGCGCTTTCTTTGGCGAATGGCTTTTCGGCCTTGACTTCGGAATGACCTCCGTCCTTGGCATCGTCAGCCTCATCGGCATCATCGTCCGCAACGGCATCGTGATGTATGAATACGCCGAGACCCTGCGTTCCGAAGAGGGACTTAATGCCAAAGAAGCCGCCATGAAAGCCGGCAGCCGACGCATGAGACCCATCTTCCTCACCTCAGCCACCACCGCCTTAGGTGTGCTCCCCATGATCATCACCCGCAACCCACTCTGGATGCCAATGGGTGTCGTCATCTGCTTCGGAGTGGTGCTCTCCATGGTCATCATCCTCGCCGTCATGCCAGTCATGTATTGGCAGATCTTCAGTCTTAGCAGAAAAAAAACACAACCACAAAACCCATGAAAAACACCCTCCTCCTTCTGTCACTCGCCCTGTTTAGCCTTCATGGCCTCGCACAAAACACCGACACCCTTCGGCTGTCAGTGCAGGACTGCATCACCCTGGCATTGGAAAACAACCTCACGCTTAAAAACGCCCAAATAGAAATCGAAAAAGCCCAGGCCACCAAGAAAGAAGCCCGTGCCGAATACTTCCCCACCATCTCTGCACAAGCCCTGGCCTTCGACGCCATGAACCCTATGCTCAGCTTTGGTATCAACGACATCGACAACGCCTTGGTACGGCAAACCCTCTACAACCTCTACACGCAATATGGCGCACAATTAGACCTGCAAAAAAAATACTCCTTCATCCAAAACGGCGTGATGCTCAACACCATGGCCATGGAGCCCGTCTTTGCCGGAGGACGTATATACCACGGGAACCAATTGGCCAAGATTGGCATCAAAGCTGCCGAATACCAAGCCAAACTCAAAGAAGACGAGGTGCGTTTACAAACGGAAAACCTTTACTGGCAAATCGTCTCCCTGCAAGAGAAAATCGCCACCCTCGACCAGTTAGACCAGCTGCTCGACACGTTAGAAAAAGACCTGACAGGCGCCATCGAGGCGGGGCTGGCCATGCCCACCGACCAGTTTAAGGTGACCATAAAGAAAAACGAGAGCCAACTCAACCGTAAAAAAGCCGAAGATGGCATCACCTTGCTAAAGATGGCTTTGACTCAATATCTTGGCATCCACGAAACAACAATGATACTCATCGACACACTTGGCCTTGAGCCACTGCCCACCACCTATTATCATGATGCCTCCGAGGCTGTCACCCAACGCAACGAGAGCCACCTGCTCGACCTCTCCCTGCAAGCCGAGAAGCTGAAAAAAAAGATTACCCTCGGCGAGGCTTTGCCCTCCCTCCTGGTGGGCGGAAGCTACAGCTACCACACCGTGCTGAAAAACACCAAACCCAACGCCATGGTCTTTGCAGTCCTTCAGATTCCCCTCACCGATTGGCACAAGACAGCCTATAAGCTGAAGAAACACGACCTCGACGCAAACATCGCCGAGAATGAACGTCTCAACTACACAGAACTGATGGAGACACAGACCAACCAAGCCTGGTTTAACCTTGAACAGAGCTGGCTGCGCATCCAAATGGCACAAACCGCCCTAAACGATGCCGAAGCCAATCACAAAATCGTTTGCGACTACTATGACGCGGGACTCGTCACCCTCTCCGACCTCCTCGAAGCCCAAACAATGCTCAAAAAAAGCCGTGACGAACTCACCGATAGCCGGGTCGAATACCGGATCAATCTGGTGAAGTACAAACAGCTAACCCAGTCGGTGAATTAGTTTTTCCGGCGAATTAAGCGAATTAGTTTTTCCGGCGAATTAGGCGAATTTAACGAATTGTTGTTGTCGGCGAATTAGGCGAATTTAACGAATTACTAGGATCAGTAAAATTTGCTTAGAAGCTGTTTTTATTTGTTATTTTGGTATTACTATGGGACGTGCCAGCGGCACGTTTCTATTTAAAATCAAAACAACTTATTGATATTAAATGATTTACCATTACCGATTTTAATTAATTTCATAATAATAAAAATAAATTCACCAAAACACTTGCATATTCTAAAAATATACATTATCTTTGCGGCATCATTTTAAAATTCACCCATTATAAAGAAGCCCCCAATCTCTCTAAATTCTAAATTATTAATTCTTAATTCTAAATCCCCATGGAAGAACGTTATTTAAACCCATTTGTCGACTACGGCTTCAAGAAGCTGTTCGGCACGGAGGAGAACAAAGACCTCCTCATCAGCCTCCTCAACGCCCTGCTCTGCCGTGAGGACCCCATCACTGACCTTACCTATAAAAACGTTGAACAGATCGGCGAAATCAACGGAACACGAACCAACTACTTCGATGTCTACTGCACCACCTCCACCGGCGAGGAGTTCATCGTCGAGATGCAGAACAGCTGGAAGCCATTCTTCAAGGACCGTATGCTCTACTACGCCTCCAAACTCATCCGAAACCAAGGCAAGAAAGGAATCCAGAAGGCTCTTGACGAGTTCGACGCACTCGAAGCGCTGGAACACGGCATCGTCTTCGGCAAAGACCCCGACATGGGCAAGGACAAGAAAAAGCGCAACAAGGGCTGGGACGGACGGTTGAACGATGTGTATGTGATCGCCATGATGAACTTCAACCTGCCCAACAAGGAATACGCTGAGGAATCCTTCATCCACAAGATACAGCTGATGGATGTGAACGACCTCCGCGTGTTCTACGACAAGCTGACGCTGATCTACGTGGAGCTGCCCAAGGTCGATAAGGTGAAGCTCGACCTGAGCACGCCCCAAGGCAAATGGATGCACGCACTGAACAATCTCTACTTCTACGACCAGAAACCCAACGATTTAAAAGATGTCGTGTTCGACAAGCTGTTCCGTCAGGCTGAGCTGGCGCAACTCACACCAGAACAGGATCTAGCCTACGAACGCAGCATGAAAGTGTATTTCGACACCTATCAGGAAATCCTGGGCGGACGCGTCCTCGGATTTCGAGAAGGACGCGAAGAAGGACGTGCGGAAGGACTCGCCGAAGGTGAGAAAACCGGGCTGGAAAAAGGAAAAGAACTCGGCCTTGCCGAAGGAAAAGAGCTCGGCCTCGCAGAAGGAAAAGAGCTTGGTCTTGCCGAAGGAAAAGAACTCGGCATAGCGGAACAAAAGCTGGAAACTGCCCGCAAAATGCGGGACTTGGGCATCGACATGGAGACCATCCACACAGTCACTGGACTGACTGAGGCAGACATCCATTCGCTGAATGGGTAAACCATTCTATTCTCATTTTCCTTCTTAGAATTACAACATCGAAAAACACGAAAGAAACGAAAACTTTCGTGTTTTATCGTATTTTTCGATGTTTCCCTCATCCAAAGAATACAATATAATAGTGAAATGTCTAAATTAGATATAGCATTGGAACTGGCAAAATTACACTCTATTAGAGGCGTGGCTTTCGTCCGTCAGTTGAAGATGCTGACCAATCTCAACATATTTAAGCCCGTTGAAAATGAGAAAGACATTTTCGCAGCGGAAGGCAGCCACCGTAACGATTGGCCTTCTCTGCTTGATGGAGCCAGAAAAGCCGTCGCTCACGGCAACAAAGTCTATATCCTCCCCAATCCAAAAGGAATCAAAACCGCCGATTATATCTTTGAAAACAAGGGCGTTTTTAAACTGTTCGATTTGAAAACAATAACAGGCAAAACCTCACTGGGAAATAGATTGGTGGAATCGGTTGACCAAACTAATCGAGTAGTTGTGAATGTCTGTACCACCTATAACCCTCGACTGATGGCCACACAAATCAAGAACTATTTCGACACCAATCCTTTGGCTGTAGAAGTCCTGATATACAAAGGTATGAAGGCCATTTCCGTAACTCGTCGTTTCACAGAGAACCCCCTCTATATGTTTCTTTTCAGGCAAAAATACATGCAATAAAAAAACCATCCTTTCGGATGGCTTTTTTAATAATTGGGGCAGGGTCGATAAGGGCTTACCCCCACTCGGAAAGTACCGGATTAGTCATTTCTGACACTGCAAAAATACAAACTTTTTTTCATCTCGCAAGTGTTTTTCACAAAAAAACAGCCCAAAGCACCAGTTCCGAGGCACGCCATCTCAAATCAATAGGTAAACCTTTCTATTCTCAATTTCCATCTAGAATTTCAACATCGAAAAACACGAAAGAAACGAAAACTTTCGTGTTTTTTGCGTATTTCAATGTTCCCCTCCCAGACAAACCTCTAACCTAAAAAAGAAATGGCTCCGTCTCACAACGAAGCCATTCCTAAAAGATAATACAAAAGAATAACAAAAGTGTTATTTCTTCATGAATTTGGAACCACTCTCTTTGTGGACCAAACGGACGCCATGGCCGTTGTCGGGTGCCATCGGATAGTCATCTTCCAGATAGGCATTTCCCACCACATCACCGGTTTTAAAACGAATACCCCAAGAGGCTGCTGCGGTACTCATTGAGGATGACCAATATACTCCATGATCCTGCTGGGTATTGGTGCCTCCGTCATAATCGCTGCCTGAACGATAGCCTGCGGCAGGCAAGAACACAGCACCAGCAGCTTCCATGTTTTTCCATCCTTCCTTAGTAATCTCATTATTGTTCCAGTTGCCATGGTTAGAAAAGTTAACAATTGTTGCAGTAGTGTTGTCAGGAAGAATAATAAATCCTTTTACGCCGTCAACTATGGCAAAACCACGTTTGGTATCGTAATTCGCACGCTGACTCAAGAGATACTTCCATTCAGTATGGGTCAGGGTCTGCCACCATGAGGTGTTGCCCGGCTTGCCCGAATTGACGATGTTGTGTTCACCCCATTCATGCCAATCATTATAATGACTATTTAGTACCGAGTGTTCGGTTGGATTGTTTCCAGTACCATAGCCGAAGAGGTCAATCCAGCCCACATAGCTTGCCGCTCCAATCATCTCGTTATCCGAAAGACCCGTGTCGCCAGCAACATCCGCTTGCAGAACGACATTGCCTTGTCTGCCCCATGACGACAAAGCCAGAGTACCACCCACATAGTCGTACTGGTGTTTGGCAAAACGCCAGGTGCCGCCATCGGCTGTGCTGCTGCCATAATGTTTATACTGAAGATTGCCTCTCGAGAAATAAGCCTTCGAAGTGGCCGAAATCGAGAACGCCCCACTGTGCCACACCAGGTCAATCTTGGCGTCCTGGAAGTAATCATTCTGAGGAATCACGCCCTGGATCTTGTACGTGCCGTAGAAACCGTAAGGATCGGTGGCGGGATCGAATGCAACATCCAGCGCACCCTCGGTCGTGTTGTATGAGTCATGGTGGACAATGGCGTATCTCACCGAGTCGTTCGAGGCATCGTCACGGTAAAGGCTGACGGCTCCATCGTTGACTTTGCTCCACGTGAACTCATTGCTCGACAGGTTCACCGTTACCTGGTTATCCAAACCATAGAGTGTGATGGGCTTGGTGGTTTTATAGATAGCGTCAGGGTTGTTGTCGTTGGTGTTGGCCGACATGTTATAGATGTTCTCCATCTTGAACTTCACCAAGGCGCACTGGTTCATCAGCCAGTTGTATTTCACTGTGTATTTGCCGTCGGAAGTCGGGAAGCTCTGCTCCGAAGCGGCATACGAGATCACCGGCAGAGCGGATGACTGGTCACTGAGATCGACAGTGTAACTGCCGCTACCGATGGTCAAGCCATTCCCCGAGGTCTTGTTCCCAAGAAAATAAAAATACAAGGGGTTGTCACCGCTGGCAGTGGCCGAGATAGTGCCTGTGAACACGCCCAACTGGTCGCCGTTCTGGTCCGTCGACGAGGATAGCGAAGTGCAGGTCAATGAGCCGACGTTCGCACCGTTATAAGCCACCCAGATCACATCACCCAGGTAAAAAGTCACAGGAGCGATATCCTGCCCGTCATTAGGATTGACATCCGATTTGGCATTGTTACCTCCCCCTAACGTCAGAGTAACGTCGTATTTCTCGCCTTCGATGACAGGCTCAACGTTGTCGGTCGGGTTGGTTGGATTGTCTTTCTTACATTGTGTGAAACCCAGCACTAAGGCGAGGGCCATCATCATTACTACAGTAGCTTTCTTCATTTATTTTATCAGTTTGTGTTGAACAAAAAAAAAAAAAAAAACGGGTACAAAATTACACTATTTCTGTTAAAGTACCAAATCTTTTTAAAAATAATGAACAAAAGGGATTCCTTTCTAGAGAATGACAACACTGAAGTAACCTTTCATTTTTTTACCTTCCAAAATGAAACATTTCCATCATTCCAATACTTTAATAAGGATTTTTTATCCATCTACCCTATTATTTAGAAAAACTTTATACCTTTGAAAACTGAAATCGCTATGGAAATGAAAAAGCATTATCTCACTGAAGATCAAGTTCGTGATAAAGCCAAGGAAATATTGGGGCTTGACGATACCGAAACCGCGCTTTCTGGAGTGGGACAGATCACCACGTTCAATCAACTTGGCTTCAAAGGGATTTCTGACAAGCCAGACGGCTGGTATCTCCCAAACGAGACCTCATTCCCCGCTCTCATCTTAGAATCCAAAGCGGAGAACCATTCTATTAACGAAAAGGACCGACAAGAACTCTTTAAGAATTGTGAGATCTGCCATAGTAAATATGCTCACGTCGTGGGAATCCTCTACAATGGTGAAGATGTGGAAGTCTATTGTGATGGAACCAGAAAAGAGGTCAGCGACACAATTCTAAACAAGGAAGCCTATTTGGGGTTGTTTCAGCAAAACAGCATCGATAAAAAAACTATCTATCAACTCACCAAGAAAATCAATGATGCCCTCCATTTCGAGTTCGGAATCAAGAACCTCTATCACCGAATGATTTTCACCTCCTGCACATTGGTAGCCAAACGTTTCGGTGCCATGTTGAAACACGATATGAGATGGCAGCTTTTTCAGACTTCAATAGAGACGACTCTCAAAGACGCACTGCAAAAAGATCTGGAAAAAAATGCCAAACTCCAAATTTTGATCGATACCTATTCGGGAATCAAAGTCAACACCACGCCACGGCAAGAATCCATCAATAATTTCATCGATAACGTCTCGAAAATCTCCGACAATCTGAATTCCGATTTCTGGAATGGAGAAGATGTCATGGCTATCTTTTTCAACGAATTCACGCGATACAAAGGCAAATCAGAACAAGGCCAGGTGTTTACTCCTGACCATATCACTTCACTGATGTACCGGCTTATTGACGTGGATAAAAACTCAGTGGTTTTGGATGCTGCCTGCGGCTCCGGCGCATTTCTGGTCAAGGCCATGTGCAACATGATCAAGGAATCGGGAGGAGTCAGAACTATTCAAGCCACAGAGATCAGAGACAGCCAACTGTACGGTATTGAATTCGACAGGGAGATCTATGCCTTGGCTTGTGCCAACATGCTAATTCACAAAGATGGTAAAACGAATTTAGCGTTACTCGACAGCCGTACAGAAGAAGCCGCCCAGTGGATACGTTCCAAACCCATCACAAAGGTACTGATGAATCCGCCTTTTGAAAACAAATATGGCTGCCTTGAGATAGTCTCAAACGTGCTGGACAACGTACCCATAGGCACACAATGCGCTTTTATCCTACCCGATAACAAACTGGAAAAGAACCCCTCTCCTACAAAAAAAATACTAAAACACCATCGACTGGATAAAATCATCAAACTACCAAAAGACACTTTCCAAAGTGTAAGCATGACCACCTCCGTGTTTGTCTTTACCGCCGGCATCCCACAAAATGGCAAAGAAATCTTCGCATGCCACATCGAAAACGACGGACTGGAAACTGTGAAAAACCAAGGGCGACAAGACACCAAGAACCGTTGGAAAGAAATCGAGGATTACTGGATGGACATCATCCAAAAACAAAGCGGTAGCGACACCATCCAATGGATTAACCCCAATGAAACTATCCGATATAAAGAAACCCTTGAGCCTTTGGAGATCACGGAAGCCGACTTCGTAAAAAGCGTTTTACACTACATCCTCTATAAAAAAGGCATCGACGAGAAAGATTTCAAAGAACAAGTGCTCAATATGGTGCTATACAACGAAGACATCCCCGAGGAATATAAAAGACTGGTCACTATCCAGAAAAGTAAGACCAAAGTAAACACCTCCACATGGAAACCCTTCAAATATCAATCCTTGTTCCGTATCGAAAAAGGAGAACGGTTGACCAAAGCCGACATGATTGAAGGCGGCATCAATTACATTGGCGCCTCCGCTTTCAACAACGGCATTACCGCCCATATTGGCAACACCGAACACCTTCACGAAGCTAATTCAATAACCGTCTGTTACAATGGCTCCATTGGTTCAGCATTCTATCAAGAAGAACCGTTTTGGGCTTCCGATGATGTGAATGTCTTTTATCCTAATTTCAAGATGGATCTGTACATAGCCCTCTTTTTTGTTTCTCTTTTCAGAAAAGAAGGCATCCGATACCAGTTCCTTGACAAATGGACGCTCGACAAGATGAATGAAACCACGGTTTTACTCCCTTGCGATAAAGAGGGGAACCCCAACTGGGATATCATCCGTAAGTATATTAAAAAGCTTTACCAAAAGATGATTTAAGGGTTTACTCTAACCTCTAACCTTAAAAAGAAATGGCTTCGCCGTCCAGGCGAAGCCATTCCCAAAAGTCATAACATAAGTGTCATTTCTTCCTGCGCTTGCCTACGAGGTAAGCCGCGCCGAGTCCTGCCAGAAGCAGCACCCCTCCGTCGAGGGGGGCATACTTCCACTGGTCGTAGTTCACACCTTCCGAGAGCACCATCACACCGATGTTGGATTGGTTCTGCTCCGCACGGTTGTGGTTGACATCTTCGTCGGTGATGATCACCTGCCCAAAGGCCGTCCCAACGGCCATCAGCAGTACTGCCATCAAACTGATTACTTTCCTTTTCATCGCTCTATATATTTTGTTGTTTCTACTCATGTTATCTCACCACGATTTTCTGGACTTTAGAGGTCTTGCCATCGGTCAGGTGCAGCATGTACACGCCCGCGGCGTAGCCTTCAAGGTTCAGGCGAGTCTGCTCGCCGCTGACACGCTGCGACTGCAGCACGTGACCCAGCACGTCGAACACTTGAAGCTGACCCTTGCCGTTGACAATCCAGTCGTTACCGTTGTACCAGGCGAAGTCTTCCTCCGTCTCGCTGTACTCTTCGACACCCGTGCACTTGAACGTGATGTAGAAGCGCGCGTCATAGTCGTCGGGCGTGCCGTTGAAGGTGTAGTGGTCGGTGCGGAGCATGTCGGTGCGGGTGCCGGTGAGGTTATCCACCAGGAACAGGCTGGTGAAGTTACCGTGGTAGGTGCTCCACGTCATCGTGAAGGTGCCCGCCTCGTTGGTTCTGAAGTGAACCGGCACTTTCTCCGTGCCCTCCTCGGTGAAGAGGATGCTGTAGCGGGTGTTGTTCATGTGGGCTGCCAGCTCGAAGTCGGCGTTATTGATGGCGCGCATCTTCTTCGAACCACCGAACTCAGGACGGTTGAACTCGATGACGGCCAGATCCTTCTTGCCCTTCTCGCTTGTGGCGAAGAGGTTCACCAACGGGTAGTCGAGCTTCTCACCACGGTAGTAGGAGTTGGCGACCGGAGTCGTCAATGCCATGGTGCTGTAGTCGAAGTTGACCGTTTGGTTGTCGCTGTTGGCCAGCACGAAGAAGCCCTGATGCGGATGCAACGTGGCTGACGGCAGTGCCGGGTTCGTGGAGGCGTCGGCGTTGCCAGCGATGTAGTTGTCGTTCTCGGCCACATAGACCCAGTACGACGACAGACCGTTGTTGCCCAAGAACTTGTTCACGTCGAGGTAAGCCTGGTAGGGGTTACCCAGCAGGTTGTAGCCCAGCTCCTCGGTGCCCGGGTCATGCGACTTCTTGGTCAGCTTGATGGAGACCGGTTTCGACGGGCCATTCAAGGTACCATCGTTGCAGAGGTAGGTATCCGTCTTGATGGCGGCCATGTAGCCCTTGCCAGCCACTAAGGTATCTTCGTTGGTGTATGCAATGAGGTCATGATTTCCAGTGGCGGGGTTCGCGTCATAGTGGTGGTGGCTGCCGCTGTTGCGCTTCAAGTTGATCCAGTGGTATTCCGGCTCGTAGAAGCAGTACAGATCCCAAGTGTTGTCGTTTTCACCGCCGTCAGGCATGTAGCTGTGCTCAACACCGCTCATCTGGGTGTTGTCGCTCTCATTCCACCAGTTCTCAGCGTGATCGTTGTAGCTGATGCCCAACGGAGCGTCGGCCAACGGAGTCGACAGCATATGCCAGTCGTAAGTCAACTGATTATCAAAGAAGTCGGTGGCAGTGCCGCATGAGTTGTCGAAGCTGACACCCACCTGAGTGTTGATGAACTTGCCCGCGCGCTCGACTTGTTTCAGCACCACATCCTCGTTGATGAAGACGTAAACATGTTCATCAGGCACCCGCTCCACATCGATGGCGTTGTCGTAAACGAAGATATAGCCCGTCTTGTCCTCATACTCTTCAAGGAGGTTGTCGATGCCGTTGCCGGCGTCGGAGGTGCTGCTGCTGGAATCGTCACCGGTAGCTTGAGGTGTCTGACCGAAGCCCTGGTTGCCGAAGCCGTCGCTGCCGTCACGGACTTCTCTGCTCATGAAGGTGCTGTGGGAACTGCCGTCGAAGGCACTGTATTTCAAAGCTCTACCAGTACTGGTAACCAAGCAGTTGTCCTTCGGGAAGCAAAGCACCGGAAGGTCGTCGTTGATGTACTTCGTGGTCGGACGCAGCCACTTGGTGTAGGTGTAGTCACCGCCGTTGTTGGCGAATACCCATTGGTTCAGCGAGCTGAGCAAGCCAGGCCACTTGTCGATTTGATTGTTGGCGTATGTAATGGTGTCAACCACATAGCTGTTGTTCTCACTCTGGCCACTGACAAGTTCCACCGCATTGTCGCTATACATATAGCCATAAGTATGGGTGTTGGCGGTAGCCTTGTAGTTGCCGTGGCCGTTGAGGGTAGCGGTATTGTCACCCACATAGGTGGTGATGCCATCGGCGGCGTAGCACTTAGTGATGGTGCCGTCGTTGACAGCCGCGAACGGATAGGTGACTTCCGTGATGTTGTAGCAGTTCTCCACACGACCGTGGTTGATGGCCACGAGGCCGCCCACGTTGGTGCCACCGTCGATGGTGACGTTGCTGTAGGCGTTGAGGAGGTTGCCGTAGTTGACGGCGAGCAAACCACCGATGTTCTTACCACCGCTGATGTCAGGTGTGGCGAACGACGAGTGGATGACACCTGCGGTACCAGTGGTCTCGGCGTTGACACCGACCAAACCGCCGGTGTTGCCGTCGGCGTAGCTGTTGGTCAAGCTACCCACGCCTTCCACGTTGCTGATGGTGCCGCCTGTCATAGTACCGACCACGGTACCCATGTTGTTGGCACTGCCGTTGAATTGGGCGTTGACGATGACATCGCTGATGGTGGCATTCTGAGTGGCACCGAACATACCCATGTTGGTACGGCTGAGCGGGCTCTTGATGCCCTTGACCACATGGCCGTTACCCTCGAAGGTACCGGTGAACAAAGAAGTCTCGTTGCCGATCGGCACCCAGATGTTGGCGCTCATATCGATGTCTTTAGTCACCTTGATGGGACTGATCACATAGTTGGCGTTGGTCTTATCGACACCGTTCTCACCGTTGGCGAGGGAGATCACCCAAGCCAGCTGCTCAGCGGTCTCAATGTTGCTGAGCTGTGCTGCCGTCATATAAGGTGTATAGCCAGCAGCCTCACTGCTCTCGAAGTACGGGTTCCAATGCTGAGCGGTGACCCAGGTTCCGAGCCAGTAGAGGTAGAGACGGCTGTCGGCGTGCAAGTCGGTGACATAGCGTTCCAGTTCATACACGTTTTCATCGTGGACGATGATGTTCTGCGTGTTGTACGGGGCGTTGAGATACGACTCGGTACCGCCCTCGGCGTACACAACCGGCATATAGCCTTCGTAGGTATTGCTCCAGTCTTCCTTGCTAACACCGATCTTAGTGTTATAGTCCGAACCGGTGGGTTGCAGCAGGTCGGCATAGGCGTCGGCGGCTGAGGTACCAATCTGGACCACGCGGAAGCCGCCGTCACGGTTGTCTCTGCCAGAGGTCATCGGAGCCAGATACACATTGTTCTGGTGAGTCATTCCTGTTTCCTTATAGTTGTTATAGACCACGATGGAGTCTGACACAATCATTGCGCCATCCACAAACACACCGCCGCCTTGGGCATTGACGTTACCAGTGATGGAGGCTCCCATGTTCATGGCCAAGACACCACCGTAGTTGACGTTGACAGCACCGCCACGGAGGCTGTTGTTGGCGTTGTAGTTGTTCTTCAACTCGGTGACAGAGGTGAGGTTCACCCTACCGCCATCCTCGATGACGATCATCGGAGCTTCAGCTTCACCGTCAAACGAGCAGGCGCTGGGATACAAGGTCGAGTTATGCGGCGAAGCCTGCGACTCGGCATACATACCGTCCATCATAATACCCTTGATGTTCAGCTCACGGGTAACATCGGCCAAGGTGCCGAGATACGGGCTGTTGTCGAAGCTTGGATTCTCGCCCGAGAGGCCGTGTCCGCCAGGATAACGATACACGTTCACCTCGTTCTGGAAGGAAGCGCCGTCCCAAGTGGTGTTCTTGTTGATAGGCATTTCGTTCACCACGAAGATGTTGTCGCCAGGCATGTAACCCAAACGGTTGAAGATATAGTTGATGGTCTTGGCGGCCTTGTCGGGATATCTGCCTCGGTTGGTGCCAGAGGCATCCTCGCCGTTGATACCGTCCACATAGAAGTTCTTACCAGAACCGATACGATAGATCTCGACGGTGACATCGAAGGTCTTGATATGATCATCACCCGTTCCACCTTGATAGTTGGTGATTTGGACGGTGAAGGTGACATCGCCCATGTGGGTCTTGTCGTTCACGGTATAGTTACTGTTGTAGTACAGGTTGATACCGAAGGTCAGTGAAGAACGACCACCGGCCTTGCCCATATACAGGCTCAAATCACTGCCGTCACCGGGGTGACCGCTCTTTTCGCCTTGCACATCACGCCAGTCGTCTGTGTTGTCGGGATTCGGCACGGCACCAATGGTGAGGCCGAAGTTGTTGTAGCCGAACGACACACCGCTCTTCGGTGAGTAAACCACGTTGAAGTTAGGATCGTCTGTTACTGTTCCATTATTGTCTAATGCCTGATCAGGTACAAACACGGCCTTGATGAGAGAGAACTCAGCCTCTTCACCGTTCACAGCCACGGGGAAGGTGGGCAACACCAAATGTACAGTAGAGACCTCAGCAATGTTGGTGCCGCCGATCATACGGGCATACACCTGAGTGGTAAAGCCGGAGGTGATATCGGTGGAGGTGTTGATGGTCAGCTCAATGTCCACATAGTCGGTAATCTGTCCGCTCTCGTCGCACTGCACCAACGGGATAACCATAGGATCCCAGCTCATGTTGGCGGTGAGGTGGTTGCTGTAGGTGAGGGTGAAGGTGACGGTAGGCACCTGGGTCATACCACCGGTGGCGCAGTTAAACTGGGCGTTGGTGGCGAGATAATTGTCAGCGTCGCTGTTGATGATATAGGTGCTGCCGGTCATGGCGTCGCCCGGGGTGATGACGAGACCGTAGTTGAGGTTCTCGTTATCGTCGATACCAGCTGCAAGGTTGGCCGGGATGGGGGCATCGGTGAGGCCGAGACCAGTCACCTGTGCGTCGGTGGAGGTGTTGTAGTACATCCAGTTGTTACCATCCACAGCACCGTAAGCTGCCGCGTTGTAGGTAAGCACGTCGCTGCCGTAGTCGATGAGGGTGTTGTAGGTAGTGGTACCGGTACGGTCGAAGCGGTAGTAGCTGTTCTTGCTGTGCCAAGCAGGGAGCTGGATGGTGACGGTGACGGTCTTGTAGTCAGTGTCATCGTCAACGGCATCGGCATTGAAGATGCCTTCCAGATGGTGATGGTTACCGCCGTAGCGCCAGATACGGAAGTATTCTGAGTTCTCCCTCTGGTTGGGCGTATGGTTTTCGTAGCGCAGCTGCACTTTACCGCCTTCGGCTGTCAAGGCACCGTTTGCATCATACTGGTTGTAACGGCTGGTGTAGCTCACGAAGCCACCGTCGTCGGAGAAGTTCTCTGTGGTCGGGACACTGTTTCCAGGCTCCTGACTGTCTTTTGGACGGGCGTAGGCGCAAGTGGCGTCGTCGCTGTCGTTACTGCTCATCATGTGGAAGAAACCTGCCAGTTCACCGTAGCTCTTCTCGTTGGCACCCGGGTTGTCGGGATCGGCGAAGTGACGCACCTCGACATAGCTACCGCCGTTCACGCGGATCTTGTTGTCGGTGGCACCGCCGGTCTCGCCGAGGCCGTCGTAGTTGACCGTGGTAAAGTCGCTTGAATTAGCTTCAAGTGAGATGGTGTAGCTGTCGCCGCAAGTGACGCTACGCACGCTCATCAGTTGCGAAGCAGGAGCGTTCATCACGAGGGTGGAGCCGTTGGCTACGCGCACCACATTGTCGATTTCATAGAGCGAATATTTCTCGGTTTGGTTGAGCGAGTTCACCTTGCCTTGACCTGTGAATCCAACATGAGCGCGGTCGAATAGCACGTTGTGGAAACGCTGGATAGAGGTACTCTGGCGTGAAGCGCGTGCGTAGGGATTCACGTCGGCATCGCTGCCAGTGTTGGCGATGTCGGCACCGTAGTCACGGATGATGAGGGTACGCTCCTGCGAACCGGCATCGCACGAGGTGCCGCTACCGAGGATAGAACCAGCGATGTTCATATAGTTGGTCGCGTTGGGATCGTTGCCGTCGGTGCTGTAGCCCAGACCGTCGATGTAGATGTTAGAGTTACCCGAGATGGTAGGCGCACCGAAGCTGCCGTTGAAGACACCCCAGTCGCCGCCAGCCCACACGGTGCCGTTGATGACGAGCTTACGCTTGGTGTATTCGACGTTGGAGAGTCCGAGGTCGCTGGAAGTGGCTTGACCGAGATTGTCAGCATGATGCGGAGCATTCTGCACGGCGTCGAGACCGATGAAACCATAGACCGAACCATAGGTCTTGCCGTAGTAACCAGCGGCATACACATGCTCGTCAACCTGGCCGCCGGTGATGTTGGTGACGGAGGTCGTCTCAGTTTCGTTGCCGGTGTGGGTGGTTGTAATCTCGTTGGCATCATCAGCGTTACGCGAGCCGCCATACACGGAACCATAAACACGACCGCCCATAATATTCACCGTCTTGGGGCCGCCCACAAACACCTCGTCGTGGGCACCGTAGGCACCGGCGAACACGTTCTGGCGGAGGATGGTCTTATCGAGGTCGCCAATCACATTGACGAAGGTGCTGCCGTAGGTCTTACCCATCTTACCGCCGCCGAACACGTCGCCCTTCACCTCACCACCACTGATGGTGACAGTGGAGCAGACTACACTGGGATCAGAAGCTACTGTGAATTTAGATTGATAATTATTGGAAGTAGGTTGCGAAGTTTGATTTACATACGTAATAGTTCCGTCCTCAGACTTGACATTGTAACTTAAACCACTCCCACTCGGATAATAAGACGTGTTATAATAATAGGTAACCGTTATTTCATTATCACATGGAACAGCCAACGTTGTAGTTTTGGGAGATTGAGTACTATATCGCGGCCAATAAATAGTTTGATTTACTGTTCCGTCAGCAGAGGTAATAATCAATCTGGCTCTTCTGCTTTCCTGTGATTGATTATGATTTCCGTTTTGAGTAACCACAATGTTTTTCGTACTTGCTGGAGCCTCGCCTTGAACGGTTCCATTCTCGCCGCCGCCATAGACTGCGCCGTTGACGGTGCCACCCTTGACGGTGACTTTGGTGTTACCATTGATGTTGGCGTAATAAGTAGTGCCACTCACTTTGCCACCCATACCAGCGCCGAACACGTCGTTGACGCTACCGTCGGTCATGGTGACCTCGGTACCAGCATCGGTGGTACCCAAGGCACCGCCGCCATATACATTATTAATAGTACCGCCGCTGATGTTGACCTTGGTACCCGCAGCCATGTTGGTTTGGTTACCCAAGCCGCCGCCAAATACGTTGGTAACGGTACCGCCGCTCACGTTGACCGTGGCGAGACCTTTCACCTTACCCGAGGTGTTAGCACCGCCATAGAGCGAACCATCTACAGTACCTTCGGTCATGGTAACAGTGACAGCCGCATCGCTCTGTGCCTTGTTGGCACCGCCATATACGTTGCCAGCGATATTGAGCGCATCGCCACCCAACACATATACTTTAGTAACATCGGTAGCGTAACCGTTGTTACCACCACCGTACACATTGCCCGCCACTTGAGCATCGTCGGCAACTACTACGGTTGACTTGTTTACGGTGTAATAACCATTATCGGTACCATAATTTCCGTAACCAGCTCCGAAGAGACCTCCTGTGCTGGTTTGTTCAGCCTTGCCGCCGAAATAGAGATTGATGTCACCATCGGTGGCACCACCGCCTTCACTGGTACCATAGCAACCTCCAGCAATCCAGCAGTCAAACGTGCCGCCCGTGACAACAAAGCGACGGGTTCCGGTTGCAGCAGAATACTGTCCTGCACCGTAAAAATAACGATGGAAAGTACCACCATGGATGCGCATCTTCAGCATTTCATCGGAAGCTGACGTTCCTTGTTCGATACCGCCTGCAAGGCCACCCAAGAACTCGCCGCCGAAAACTTCGAGCGTTCTGCGGGCTAGTTTGTTGCCGTTGCCATATTCGAATCCCATATAGAATTCTTGGACATCTGCATCAGTACCGAAAGTGCCGCTTAAAACCAAGAACTGCACAAGCGCTGAAGAAGAAGAGGTGAAGGTATAATAGCCAACCTCTGTCGCACCTGCAACAATCAAATTATCGTTGGCATTGGTACCCGAAGCACGGTCGTAATCACTACCAAGAATTACATGGTTGTTGAAACCAGTAGTGATAGTGACGGAAGAACCGGAATAGAAGTCAAAGAGTTGGGTGTATTGTCCACTTTCCACACGCAACGTAAAATTGCTCGTAGAGGTAGCTGGTGCATAATCACCATACACCGCAGTAGCTACATTGCTGGTTCCATTCTTCACACCACGTCCGATAGCAAGGTTCTTTCCATTACCATCTATATAATAAGAGGACATACTCAAGTTCATGTTCTCTAACTTCATGTCGTTACTGCAAGAGAGGTTCGAAGTGCGAGTAATGGTTCCCACGGTACCTGTACCATCAGGGTTAAGGGTCGAGACGGTATATGGATAAGTGCTGAGCACAGGAATGGAGCTGCTTACTTTGTGGAAGTTACGCTCGTAGGCGTTCTTATATCTGCCACTGTTGGAGGCATAGTTGCTCATTCCGCTGGTGCTTGTGGTATAATAGGCTTGTGCCCACAGAGCCACAAACTCCACTTCGTTGCCTTCAGCATTCTCGGTTTTGAACACCACGTCTTCCTCGGGATAAACAACGACGCCGTTGCCAAGGTTGCTGCTGGTGTAGTCAGTGCCGTTCACATTGATGGTGAGGCCGTTGGAGAGGTGGGTCACCTTCCAAGCGTAGAAGCCACGGTAGTCGAGGCTGTTGCTGGTACCGGCGCTGATGACGTAGGTAGCCGAGGTGACGGCACTGTTACCGTATTCGTTCGTAGCAATGGCTTGCAGGGTGCAGCTGCTGCTGATGGTCACTGTGCCTCCATTGGCCACCGTCGGACTGGACGCTGTAGGCGTGGTGCCGTCGATGGTATAATGGATGGTAGCACCGGCAGTGGAGCAAGTAATGGTGACCGTCTGGGCGCCCGTATATTCACCGCTGGCCAAGCTGAACACCGGAGCTGAGGGAGCCCCAGTGGATTCCTGGCACACGTTGTCGATAACAGCGGAGTAATTGGCACCACTGGTGGAAGTAGAATAAGTCCAACGGAAGACCAGCTTTTGATTTGCGGCAGCGGCAGGCACCGTGAAGGTGGTCACGCCGTCGGCGGAAGTGGCTCCTGAATAGGAGGCTGTGGTTGCCACACCTAACGAAGTGAAAAGGTTATCAGAATTCATATAACCATAGTTCATCGTACCGTAAGCGGTATTCTCAACCCAAGTGTTGAAGGTGACAGTAGCACTTTCTACCAAAGTGATATCAGATAAGAGAAAATAGCTGTATCCGATATAGGAGGAAGAACTACCACCTGTTGAGGCATACTCATCATAACCCGCTGTCATGACGATACCCACACCGTCCTTAGCAAGCGTACCATTATAGAGGTGGGGGACGTAGTTGGTGTTGTAATGGTAGTTAGAGTAATATCTCCAATCCCATCCCGTAGGCAATGAGCCTGCGGTGCTATAACTGCTGTTGGCGGATGAGGAATAGCTCTCGAAGTCTTCGCAGTCTAAGCTACCGCCGGAGGTCGAGATAAGATATGATGCCGAGGCCACGGTGCTCACCGCGCCGTCCTTCACTGCCACTGCTTTCAAAGTACAGGTCTGGGTGATGCTGACCGCGTCGCCCGAGCTGATCGGGGTGCCGTTGTTGGCCGAGGGGTTCGAGCCATCGGTGGTGTAATAAATCACAGCGCCTGAGGTGGAACAGGTGATGGTGGTGCTGAAAGCCTCAGGATAAGTACCCGAAGCCACAGTGATCACCGGCTGCGCAGGAGGCTCCACCGCCGAAATCACATGCAGGGTATAGTCATGGAAGACCTTGTAGGTTCCCGTACTGCACGGATCGTGATCTCCGCTACTTCCGTTGTTTGATATATAGGTATCAAAATACGAGTCAGCGGCTCCGATACGCATCCGATAGTAACCGCTGGCTTGATTGGAAGGAATAATAAAAGTATAATCTCTAGTAATGGGATTGGTGTTTGTAACACTTCCGTATGCCACAACTTCATTATCCTCAAAATCGTAATCTTGATCCCAGTCCACCCAAATGAGCGTACCGTAAGTGTAGCCCGTGTTGTAAGTGATGGTGACCGTTGCGGAAGCTCCTGATTGATAAGCACCAATCATGGAAGTGTAGTCGCCATAGTATGGTGAGCTATTAGGATAGCTCGTGTTGTTTACAGTCTCGCTACCTGAGCCAAACACCACGGGATGGATACCTGTTCCGTCAATGGAAGTTGGTGCAGGTGAACAATATTTAGGTGCTGATTGCTTGAAAAGGGAAACCCCATAATAGGTAAAGGAAGAGGCTGTGTAACCACTACCGTAGGACAGACTCTCGTTATTGCTAAAGCCATAATAATAATCTCCATCGTATTCTGTTTCACGGAATCCGCGAATACGATAAGTATTACTACCTGATCCTTGTGAATATAGGATTACTGCGGAGTTAGCGTTGTCGTAACTGATATTCCAATAATAACTGGTTGTGTTGGCAGAGGAATTAATAAGAAGACCGGTACTTTCACTACCAAGATAGTCTGCGCCGTTAATTTGAATTGTATAATAGGTGTTGCCCGAAGAGGTAATTGGTGCAAAAGTCAATAATGCGGCACTGCCATCATCGTTGGTGGTTAAATCAGAAATAATATTGCCATCTAAGCTAACACCCACAAGACCTCCAACGCTATAGCCATAAACAGAAGCAGCAGTTACAGTACCGTCAAAGACAATTTCCCTACCAGTAGTATTCGATGGATGAGGGAATCCAAGCAGATAGGTACCGCTCCAATCGCTTTGTGAGCTTGTCACCTTTTCGTATTCATAAGAAACGGCCCTTGGGTTGTTGTTCGTATGCGGGGCAAGGTCAGAAATAGAACGCTTTCCGTAATTAATATTAGTACAGTCTCCATAAATGGAAGCCATCCGGATTTCAATAGTACCGTCCAAAGACTCGTTGGAAATCACGTTGTTGTCGCCATCCAAAGCTTCGCCTTTGGCGTTATGATGGATAGGACGCGCCTGGAAGGGGTTGGGTATAGTAGTATAGGTGTAGTCACCCGTCCCATCAGTTTGGTCGTTCTCCAAGGTCTTAAGATAAATGAACTGGTTGGCCAACGCGTCGTGGTTCACGTGGACGTTGGTGGCATTCTCGGTGTAGTTGCTGAGATTTTCGAGAGCCGAAACGGTGTTGAGGGCATTGCCAATAGAACTCGGATTGGGCGTCATGTTGTTGGTGCCGTTGCCAGAGTAGGTGATTTTGATGTCAACCGGATTCAAGCTGTGAATCGGGTTGGTTTCGGAATCGCTGTAGTAACTCCAACTGTGGTCTTCACGGTCGTCGATAAGGACGAGGGTGTTGTTCACCACGTTTTGAGTGCTGCCGTCGGGGTTGGTCTGCACATAGATGGCCGACACCACCACGGAGGGCTGGTATTGCGTGTCAATAGCATCTCCATTCATCTTGAAAGCCAACGCCTTGACGGTGGTACCGTAAGGAATACCTGCCAGAGACACGGTAGTGGAACTATGCGTTCCGTTCATGGGCGACAGGGTGGGGTCGGAGCCGTCCAAGGTGTAAAGGATGTCGTAAAGAACACCACCTTCACTGGCGGTGATAAACATATCATCGCCGAAGCTGATCACCGGTGCGGGAGCATAAAGCGTGGTGATATGCAGCTCGGCCGTTTCGGTGGACACCCAGTTGCTGCACGACAAACCGAAGGTCTTGGCCTTGTACCAGCTGTTGGGCGTGGTGCAGGTGATGGGGTTCTGGTATAAGATAGAGTTGTTGATGTCGGGTTCCACAGGCTCGGTGCCGTTGGTGGTGACGGTGTAGCGCACCACGTAGGTCTCGTTGACACCGGTGGGCACAGCGGCGGGAGTCATCACCACGATGTTGGAATTGGCATCACGAGTGATGGTAGGCACTCCCGGCGTGGGGATGCGGTCATCATCGGTGAAAGTGTATTCGACCACATCCGACCATGCGTTGCTGTTCGCTTCCAGCTTGGAAGCGGCTTTCACCTTGAGAGAGCCCGAAGCGGGGAAATCGATAGGATCTTTATAAGGCAAAGCAGTGCTCGAGGTTCTGGGATCCGTATTATCGGTGGTATAATACATCGCAGCATCGAGGGTGGTGGGCAGCAGCTCAGCCGCGTCGAAGCAGGTGGAACGACGGATAAAAGGCGCCTGGGCCTGCATCGTGCCTTGGTTGGCCTGGATGAGCTGCACGTTGGCTTTCCATCCTTCCTCACGGTAACGACCGTCCGACACGAAGTGGAAGGTGACCGCGCCGTTGGTCATGATAGTGAAGGGCTGCTGGGAATTACCAGTGTAGGCGGCGATGAGGTTGTCCTCGTTGACGCCGTTGCCTTCATACACATAGAGGAAGTCGTTGTTCAAACGCAAGGCCCAGTTGCCGATGGAGACATCGTTGTTGTAGCAGGGCTGAAGCACGAACGACACTTTGATCATGTCGCCTGCGATTTCAGGCTTGAAGACGTAGGTGAAGTCCTCGTTGAATGCGTACCAGTAGTTCCAGCACTCGGGGGTCTGCGAAGGACCGTGCGAGTCGTAGAACTCATAGAGCGGGTTGCTTCGTGCGATGGTGGTTGAACCGTCACGCATGAAGATCTTCGGAGTTTGCGCTTGGGCAAACTGGGTGAATAGGGCCATGAACAGGGTCATGACTAACGCTCTCGTCACGAGGCGTTTCTTCTTTTGTCTATTCGAGACCATTTGTTTAAAGTTTTTGTTCATTTGTAAATTATTTTATTTATTATATTCTGTTACTTTTCTTTTTATTTGATAATAATAATTAAATAGCTTGCAAAATTACAATTGCAAACCTTATTAAATAATAGCAAACCGTTTGATGAAATCACAGAAACCGTGAATGTTTATCACGATTTTACCGTATTGTTCTCCTCGATCATCTTGGAAAGCACATGCAACAGATGATCGGCGTCCCGGCTCGACGACTCATTCAAGTCGATATGAAGGTGAAGCTGGGGGCGGAAGGTTGAGCTCAACCCGAATTCGTTGATCACGTCCTCGAGGAAGTTATGCTCAAGCACCTTGGAGATCCTGACTAACAATTCCACATCGATGCTCGACCGGTTGAAGATCGTGTACACGTTGGTCCGTTCGCAGTGAATCTGCCTTGCGAACTCCGACACGCTCATCTCCTTCTGCTCAAAAACACTTTTGATCTGTCGCCCGATGTGAAATTTATCTTCCATTTCCACCGCTTTAAAAAATAATGGCGCAAAGATAGGTTATTTTTTCCATTCGGGGGCTGTTAAAAGCGTTAAAAAATTACAAAAATGAAAAACGAGGTTGGGAGAGGGGGCGGGGAGCCTACCGGGGTAAATCTTTCATTTTTCAATTGCCTTCTACCGAGATTAAACCCCTATCGGGGTACACCTTTCAATTATCATCATGCATGTTCTGAGCATGACAGGCATCTACTACGGTAATAGTGTCACCATCAATCATGTAGGCAAAGAACCACTTATCCGTATTTGCCATGTGGAAACCGCTCCATCTCGCTATGGTAGGCTGTCGCCTTAATAGCGTTAGCTCTATTTGATACATGGAGTCGATAGCGTCATCAACATTATGATGCATCAATTCCTCAGAATAAACGTTTTTGTACTTTTTGGCTACGTTGCTATAAAAGGCATTAATCTTCCTAAAACACTGCTTACTAATCCGATACCTCATAACATGGAATACTCTTTTCTAACAGTTTGGTGTAGCAAATCACGAGCAGTTTCAAGATCCATGGTTTCATCATCCTCTGCCACCATTCCCTCAATCATCATATCAACTTGATGTTGAAGCCATTGTTTGATGCGCTCACGGTTGGTGAGTGAGGGATTGATCCGCCTCATCACTGCATCATTCACATTTATGCTTACAGTACACATCGTCTTAATCATTTAAATTACCAAGCGCAAAGATACACCACTTTTTTGAAATAACAACAGAAAAAGCAATAAAATGAAAAATAATTATTACTTTTGCAGCGTATTTAATACTCATCCAATTAACAATATAAAACACATTCATCATGAGAGATTTTATGATTGAACCCGTGGCGGATCCCGTTGCCGAAGAAATCATCAAACGCTGCGAAACGCTATTGAGATGACAATAAACCAAAAAGCTGTTTTGATGTTTTGAGATATGCCGTAGGCATTATATCTCGGTAGAAAAACAGAAATCCCTAAAGCCTCTGCCCTCTTAACCCCGCACCCCCGACCCCTCTCCCGAGGGAGGGGGAGGGAGCCTGCCGGGATCAAAGCCCTATCGGTGGATTCTAGGGTTGGATTCCATGTTCTACCGAGATTAAACCCCTAACGGGGTATACCTTTCAACTTTTATATACTTCTTACTTTATATTATTATATATTAATTGCTATGAAAACAATAGAAGAAAACAACAACGATTTACCAGAATATATCGAGGGCATCCCAACAGAGAAAAAAAGAAGCAAGGAACGTGTGGCCTTGATTCGATGTTATTATGGTTGTCTATGGAGGATGCTTCAGCGAAAAGGACGAAAGAATTGTGTCTTTAACAGTTTTCTTGGGACCGATGTTTATATTGTTGAAAACGAGAGCGATAAAAAAACAATTTATGCTGCTTCTAAAAATTGGCAATCGACGTATGCTGTAAAACACCTTGAGGAAGTGGTTTCCAAAGCTACTAAACTGGATGACGGACCAATATATGGACTCCCAAAAGGCAATACTCAAAAAGCCAATGGTTATAAAAATATCGTGGTTTTACACCACAAGCTATCAGTAAAAAAGCATCCAAATCTGAATTTCACAGCAAAATTGACCATAGGTGTAAAAGCCAACGGCAAACACATACAATATTGTGTCAATAAAGTTGAGTGGACAAAATAAAACCGCACTCTACATTACCTCTCTGTCGGATTGGAATGTGTGCGGTTTTATTTTTTTGCAAAGATACACCACTTTTTTGAAATAACAACAAAAAAGTGGAAATAAATCACCGATTCGCCTGGATGAACGCCATCCCTGCCTGGAGTCGCTTCAGGGTTTCTTCCTTGCCGATGAGATACATGATGTCGGTGGAGCCACCCGGCGTGGCCAACAATCCCGACATGGCAATGCGCGAAGGCCACATCAGCGGACCGTATTTGATGTTGTTGTCAGCCGCCACCTGCGCAAAGACCTCACTGAGCGTCTCCTCATCCCACTTTTCAATCTTGTTCACCGCGTCAATGGTCTTTTGGAGGATCTCCAGAGAGCTTTCCAACGTGGATTTGTTCTTCTTGTTGACATAAAGCTCCACCTCGTAAGGAGCCACCTCATACAAGAACTTGATCTTCTCAGGAATCTCCGAGAACTTGTTGATACGGGGCTGCATCAGGGTGGCAAGCTTGTTCCATTTCTCCTCGAGGAACGTGCCTTTCACTCCTGAATAGTCGAAAGCCATCTTCGAGAACTGCTCGAAAGGCATGGCCTGGATATGCTGTGCGTTAACCCAGTCGAGCTTCTGGTAGTCGAACACGGCGGGACTCTTGTGCAAGCCCGCCACCGAGAACACCTCACATAGCTCATCCATGCTGAAGATCTCCCTTTCGTTCTTTGGCGACCAACCCAACAAAGCGATGTAGTTGATGATGGCTTCAGGCAGATATCCCTCCTCCACCAAGGCTTGGAAACTCACGGCACCATGACGTTTCGAGAGCTTGCTCACCGTGCCATCAGGGTTCTTTCCGTTAATCAAAGGCAGATGGATATAACAAGGCACTTCCCAGCCAAAGGCTTGGTACAGCAGGATATATTTCGGGTTGGACGAGAGATATTCACTACCTCTAATAATATGGGTGATGCCCATCAGATAGTCGTCCACCACATTGGCGAAGTTATAGGTCGGCATCCCGTCGCTCTTCAGCAGGATTTGGTCGTCCAAAGTCTCGTTCTCCACCGTGATCTCGCCATACACCAAGTCGTTGAAGGTGGTAGTCCCCTCATGCGGCACCTTTTGGCGAATCACGTAAGGCTTGCCTTCAGCGAGGTTCTTTTGCACCTCCTCAGCGCTCAGGTTACGGCAATGACAATCGCTCTCGAAAGGATTCTCCTTGGTTTCCTCACCTTCGGCGGCATCTTCCTCCGTTTTGGAACAGAAGCAGTAATAGGCAGCACCTTTCTCGATGAGCTTCATGGCGTACTCCTTATAAATCGCCTTGCGCTCGCTCTGCACGTATGGGCCATAGTCGCCACCCACATCCGGACCTTCATCATGATGGATGTTGGCAGTCTCAAGGGTCTCGTAAATCACTCGCGTGGCATCTTCCACGTAACGTTTCTGGTCGGTATCCTCAATACGAAGCACGAACTTGCCGTGCTGTGATTTGGCAAAGAGATAGGCATATAAAGCCGTTCTGAGGTTTCCGATATGCATGTAGCCCGTCGGACTCGGGGCGAATCGTGTTCTAACCGTCATGGGATTTAGAATTTAAAATTTAGAATTTAGTTATTGAAACGGCAAAGTTACGATTTTTTTTGCCAAAAGTCTGCATTTTTAATGTTCATTTCATCAGGATCGAAGACAGGCTCCTTGTTTTCCCTCTTTTGTTTCTCGTAAGAGCGCAAGGAACGGAAGGCGATTCTGGAGAGAAGCAAGATGGCGATGATGTTGATCCAGGCCATGGTTCCAACGCCGATGTCGCCCAGCGACCACATCAGGCTGGCTTTTTTCAGGGAGCCATAAAACACCGAAGCGATGAGGCAGATACGGAGCACCCAGATAAACAGATGTTCTTTACGCCCTTTGCCGAAGAGATAGACCAGATTGGTCTCTGCATAATAATAGTAGGCCATGATGGTGGTGAAGGCGAAGAAGAAGAGGGCAAATGAGACGATGAGTCCTCCGATCTTCTCGCCGAGCAGCGTGCTGATAGCGGCAGTGGTGTAAGACACATCGGGTTCGCCAAGATGAGCCACGGTAGAAGTCAACAGCAAGGAGCCGTCAGCAGAGAAGACGTTGTAAGTCTTGCAGGCGAGGATCATCACGGCGGTGGCGGTACACACGAGCAAGGTATCGACATACACCGAGAAAGCCTGAACGAGTCCCTGTTTCACCGGATGGCTTACCTTGGCGGCAGCGGCCACGATGGGAGCCGTCCCCTGCCCAGCCTCGTTGGAGTAGATACCCCGTTTGACACCCCAGGCGATGGTACTGCCTAGGATGCCACCAAAGACCTCGTTCATCCCGAAGGCACTGCGAACCATGTCGCCGAAGACAGCAGGCACCTCCGAGGCATGGATGATGAGGATTACGACAGAAAGCAGGATATAGATGATAGCCATGAACGGCGCGACCACCTGCGCCACGTTGGCGATGCGCTTGACACCACCGATGATGACGAAACCGATCAGTAACGCCACCCCCATGCCAAACCAGGCAGAGCTGACGTGGAAGGTGTTAGCGAATGACATGGCGATGCCGTTGGACTGCACAGGAGGCAAAAAAAGGCCACAGGCCACCACGGCACAGACGGCAAAAACCACCGCAAGCCACTTGGCATGAAGACCTTTTTCAATATAATAAGCAGGACCGCCACGGTATTCTCCTTTATGGCTCTCCTTGAAGATTTGCGCCAAGGTAGCTTCGGCGAAGGCGGAACCCGCACCAAGGAAAGCGATGATCCACATCCAGACGATGGCACCCGGGCCACCATAGCCGATGGCGGTGGCCACACCCACGATGTTACCAGTCCCCACACGGCCTGAGAGTGCCATGGCGAAAGCCTGGAACGAGGTGATGCCAGTCTTCTGACTCTTATCGGTGGAGAACAGCAGTCGGGCCATCTCCCCGAAACGGCGAACCTGGACAAAGCGGGTTCCAAAAGAGAAATAAAGGCCTGCGAGCAAACACAAGACCACTAAGGCGGGACTCCACACCCAGCCATTGACAGTGTTGATGATGTTGTCTATCATGGGTTAAAGGGTTGATTAAACAGCAAATATACAAAAAAACAAGTTGGCTCGACTTTTTTTGTCGGCGAATTAGGCGAATTAGGCGAATTGTGCGAATTTCTTTGAGTTGTTGTGATACATACTAAAAAATCCCGCCGTGGCGGGATTTTTTGAAGATATCGTGTGGATTATTTATCTGCCGCGTGAAGGGCCGCTAGGAGTTCTTCCACCGCTGTTCGAGCTGTTGGAGCCCGAACGTCCGCTGCTGTTGCTGTTGGAGCTGTTAGAGCTGTTGTTTTTGCGACCACTGCTCGAGCTGGAGCTGCTGTTGCCTGTGCGACCGCTGTTGCTGCTGCTACTGGGACGATTAACAGTGCTGGAGCTGTTGTTGGTGCCGCTTGGGCGGGTGCCGTTGGAGCTGTTGCCACTGTTGTTCGGACGGTTGACCGTGCCAGATCCACTGCTGGGGCGGGTGCTGCTGGAGTTGTTAGAGCCGCTGCTGTTCGGGCGATTCACCGTTCCAGTGTTGTTGTTCGGGCGGGTAGTGGCACCCGTGTTGGTGGCGTTGTTAGAGCTGCCACTGTTCGGGCGATTCACCGTTCCAGTGTTGCCGTTCGGGCGGGTGGTAGCACCCGTGTTGTTATTATTATGGGTGTTGACGCTGGCGTTGTTAGTGGCGTTATTAGTGGCGTTGGGGTCGCGTGAGCTCATGCTGCCAGGAGTGTTTGAGGAGCCGGGGCGCGCCACCGTGGCATCAGTGGGTTTGTTGTAGCCCGGGACTTCTGCCTCAGGATGATGGTTGGCCGGATAACCGCCGTGGCTGTGGTGATGTGCGTAGGTGTGATGTACAGGGTTCAGCGGGTGAAGTCCATCGTAGTAGCCCGGAGGATAGCCGCCAGGAGGAGGAGGCAGGATGGGATAGTAACCGTCGTAGTAGTAGCGGTAAGGAGCGGGACGGTGATAGTAACGCACACGCGGTCCGACATGAATCACCACCCAAGGCTCGGTGTGAGGCCCGTACCAGCAGAAACGCACTGGCTCAAAGTACTCGAAAGTGGTGAAGCTGTAAAGCTCGTTACCTAATTCATAATAAGGCATCACCGTGTAAACCCAGGAGGGATTCGGACGATAGGCCGGGATGGTGACCGCAAATCTTCTAATTCGTCCGGGACGTACTTTCATGTATTTTCTGGCATAATAATAACCATCATCGGGATCGAGATAGATGTAAAGATCGCCTCTGTAAGTATAATCACCGATGTTCTGTACGTCGTAGTAGATAGTGACCGAATTGGCATTGTAGGTCAACACGGGTTGTGAGACCAAGACCAATTCTGGCGGAAAGCCGTTCGCTGCTTTGGCGATGATCATCCCCATTGCTAACAGGAATGTCATAAAGAATTTCTTGGTTTTCATGATGCTGTGTTTTTTAAAGGTTAAACTCGCTTTGGTTATTACAAAATCCATTCCAAAAAAACAACCAAATCAAATTGACTGCTATTTTTCAATCACCCTCATCGTGTTCGCATAATTGATCTGAGGATGGGCGGCGAGGTATTCCACCAGCACCTCATTGGAAGTGCGGAAAGTGGAGGCACCTGGATCCTCGTGGGGGAAGTCGAACGAGGACGACATATAGCTGTTCATCACCACTTGATAATGTTCCTTCAAATTCAATGGCTTGCCATTGCTGAGCATCACTTGGCAATCTTTCATCTGGCCTTCCTCATCCACCGTGAAAGAATAGGAACAACCGGCGCAGAAGTTGGGGCCGTGATCTGTGAAGAACGAGACAGCCAGGAAATCGAGGATCTCCTGCCCTGTCATGTCGAACCGCACCAGCTCGTTGTCAAAAGGATCGAGGGAGCAGACATCCTTCAGCGTGATGGGACGTACTCCAAGGGTGTCGAAACGAACCCCGCCGTAGTTTTGAAAGGCCATCTGAGCGCCTGTGCCTTCCATAGCCGCGTCAGCCATCAGACAACCCAGGCACTGGCGGCAATCCTCAACCACCGCAGCATTGTCGCCCACCACCTTCATAAACACCTCGTTATGGTTGAAGTCATCCACCATAGCTTTGATTTTCGCTTGGGGTTGCTCCGCAGCAAGCGGGATGTTATGGCTTTCCTTGGCAATGATTCTGCCTTTTCTGTCGAACGTGAAGGTGCTGAGAGTGAGGTATTTGACTCTATTTAAGGCCTGAGTGATAAGCACACCGTTGACGATGGTGTTGTCGTTCACCAGCGTGTGGGAATGACCCCCGAAGATGGCGTCGAATTGAGGGAACTGGTTGGCCAGCTCCACATCATCCTCGAAACCGTAATGTGAGACTAAGAAAAGGGCATCACACTGGTCTTTTAAAGACAGATATTCAGGGATGACTTCCACCGCAGGACGGAAATGACTGCCCGGGGCATTTTTGGGATGGAAATCGGGGATGCCCGTCAATCCCAGCTGGATGACACCAAGAACACCTATCTTGAGGCCCTGACGCTCGAAGACCATATATGGCTTGACATCCATGTTCAGCGTGTCATCGAAAGACACGTTGGCGCACACGAAAGGAAAGTCAGCCCTTTTCACCACGTCACGCAAAGCACAGGCTCCCGCGTCCCATTCGTGGTTACCAAAGATACTCATGTCGAAATGAACCGCGTTCATTAGCTCGACCATAGGACGGCCTGGTTCGGGATTCCTGTCGTTGATGGGGTTGCCCGAGCGGTTGTCACCCGCCGAGAAAAGCAGCAGGTCGGGATGCACAGCACGGAGACTGTCCAACACGGTAGCGAGTTTGGGGAAGTTATCGATGTTGGCATGCATGTCGTTGATGGTGGCGACATACAGCTTCCTTTCCTTGGGCTGGCAACTGGAAAAAGCGAATAGCAGGGCCAATCCAAGAAACAAAAAAGAATAGGTTTTTCTCATATCTTGATGTAGATTTTTGAATTAGAACGTATGGAACCATCAAGGGCGATGAGGTTACCGTAAGCATCTCTCACCTCTTTTATTTCCGTTTTAGGCGAGAGGTCATGGTCTCTGAAATAAGCCATGATCGCCGATTTCACTTTGGCACCATAATAGGTCTTTACCGGAATATCGTTTACGAATACTAGCATACTTTTATTAATTTAGAATTTAGAGGGAGCGGGGAACGCTCAGTTCTCAGTTTTCAATTCTCCACCTCCAGCTTTCTTACTGCGCATGACAAGCCATACGATGAGGGCGATGACCGCAACAAGCAGAGAGATACCGAGTACAGGACGCACAGCAATCCAGGCAATGCCAATAAAGAGGAAGGTCCAGGCAATGCCGATGATGGTGCAGGCGAAGCCCAAGATAGCGCCAACGCCTTTGCCCAAGAAAGGCAACACCTTGAGGAGGGTGGGGACAAAAGCGAAAATCTTACGGAAGCCAGCGATGATGATGATGAGAATGACCAGACGGATGATCCAGGTGATCATCTTGTTGTTTTTCTTCAGCGACTCGAACATCTGCTCGGCAGGCACTGTTCCCATGGCCACGGAAGAGACGGTCTTCCCGTTTCTTTGGTCAACATACTGGGTGAAGGTGTTACCGGTGACGTTGGCGATGATGGAGATCTGTTGGTCGTTTGGCACGTATGTGAAGGTGACGCGGACATCACCCACATCAGGTTTATCCATGCTGGAGCCTATATAAACCACATTATCACGCACCGTAAGGTAATTCGCGTTGATGGTGTCAGAAAGGCCGAGCTGAGCCTTGACAGCACTGTTCCACTGACGCAACGTAGCGCTGTCCATCTCGACCATTGCCGGCTCGTTACCGCGGATGGAAGCTGCGATGAACGGAGGGAGTTTGTACGCTCCGAAGCTGATGATATCAGGCACCATCTCTTTTTCGTCGATGACCTGATACACAAAATTACGGTTTTGATAGGTAGGATCCTTGAACTTGGAACTCGCTTGAGGCGAGGACACCCATTCTTTTTCGTAGGTATAAGTAGTGGTCTCTTCGGTAGCGCCACCGATTTTCTCTTTCGTGGTAGTCTTGGAATGCTCCACCCACTGGAAGTATTCCACCTGACGTTTCAGGCAGAGACCGTTGACCCGAACACCGAAGTTCTCGTCAGACAGCATTTCTTTGGTGGAAGCCACACCCGTGCAATGCACCGTCTTGCCCTCAAAATCAGGAGATACTGTGTTGATGTCAGGCATTTCCACACAA
The DNA here is from genome assembly GCA_946402445.1 of uncultured Bacteroidales bacterium. Lineage (GTDB taxonomy): Bacteria > Bacteroidota > Bacteroidia > Bacteroidales > F082 > Limimorpha. Next base: position 23,876 of record CAMIWN010000007.1, on the reverse strand, counting down.
GCATCCTGGGCACGCCCGATAGCCTTATAGTTCTTAATCGCACGGTTTTCATTCCAAAAAATCAGGATGGTGGCGACAATCACCATCACCAGTCCCGTGAGAATCCCTTTGAAAGAGTTCCCCACATTTTTCCCGTAGGATGTTCTGTTTGTTTCTTGATAAGCCATTTTACATATTTATTTAAAATTATTCACTATTACTCGATGATATCAGGTATAAATATCAAAAAGCAAAAATAAAGATTAAAAACTTAAGTACAAACTATTTTTGCAATTGTCACGATTTTTTTATTTTTGTGCCATCATTTCAAAACATTACAACTATGAGACTAGAAGGACGTAGAGAAAGTACGAACGTGGAAGACCGTCGTGGAAAAAAGACGGTGGCCGCAGCCGGTGGCATTGGCCTCGGTGGTATCATTATTTATCTATTAATCAGCTTACTGGGCGGTGATCCAAGCCAAGTGGTTCAGATGCAGCAAGGACAACAGACTGAGTACACCCAGACGGAGGACTACAGCGAGGTGGATGCCGAGCTGATGCAGTTCTGCAAACGCATCCTTGCCGGCACTGAGGATGTGTGGACACAGGAGTTCCGTAAGATGGGTCGCACTTATCAGCCTCCCAAGATGGTGATTTTCTCGGATGCGGTGAGCTCAGGGTGTGGCAACGCCACTTCCGACAGCGGGCCATTCTATTGCTCGGCGGACCAGACCGTGTATCTTGACCTGGAGTTTTTCAAGAGCATGAAGAGACAGATTGGCGCTGACGGTGACTTCGCTTATGCATACGTGATCGCGCATGAGGTGGGACACCATGTGCAGTATTTGTTAGGCACCCTCAATGCCGCTCACAGCAAGATGGCTCAATACGGCAAAAACACCGCTGGATACAACCAGACCAGCGTACGTCTGGAGTTACAGGCTGACTTTTATGCAGGTGTTTGGGCTTACCATGACAACAAGATGTTTGGGTCGTTGGAAGATGGCGACATCGAAGAGGCACTGAACGCCGCTGCCAAGATTGGTGACGACTATCTTCAGAGACAAGCCTACGGACGCACCATGCCTGAGACCTTCAACCATGGCACCTCAGCCCAGCGCTCCACCTGGCTGAAGAAAGGCCTTCGCACCGGTGACGTAAGCTTAGGCGACACCTTCTCACCAGCTTACTCAGCGCTATAAGAAGCGGTTTTGGTTTGAAAAGATTACCCCGTCAGGTTTTATTCTCGGTAGAGAAATCCGTTTTATTTCTACCGAGATTAAACCCCTAACGGGGTATCTCTTTATGGGAACGGCTGTTTTCTACCGAGATTAAACCCCTACGGGGTATCTTTCTACGGAAATGGTTGTTTTCTACCGAGATGGAACCCCTAACGGGGTAAACCTCTAACCTAGATTATCACTCGTTGAACAAGTCCTTAACGTTGGGGGCTACTTCGGCGCCTTCGGAGGCTTGGAAGTAAGGCATCTTGTCGAAATTGAACATGCCAGCAATCAGGTTGTTCGGGAAACGACGGAGACATTGGTTGTATTCCTTCGCTTTCTCGTTGAAGACCTTACGGGCGTTGGCGATTTGATTCTCGCAACTCTCGATGTTATCCTGAAGGTTCGAATAGAGCGTGTTCGCCTTGAGGTCAGGATAACGTTCCACGATGACATTAAGGTTGGAACGCATGGTCTTCATGAGTTCATCCTGCACCTTTTGATAATTGGCCAGCTGTTGCTCGTCGATGTTCGACAGGTCGAGAGTCGTTGAAGTGGCTTTGGCACGAGCCTCCACGATATTCTTGAACGCTTCACCTTCATAATCAGAGTATTGCTTTGCGGTAGCCGCCACATTGGGAATCTGGTCGGCACGCTTTTGGTAAGCTGCCTGCACATCGCCAACGGCTTGCTCCACGGTTTCCTGTTTTGAAACGAGGTTGTTGTAAACACGCACTCCCCAAAGCGCCATGGCTCCGAGAATGACTAAAATAATGATAAGTCCACCTTTTTTCATGTTGTTGATTTGTTGAATTATTGATTTGTTGAATTGTTGAGGGCAAAGGTACGTTTTTTTGGCCGACAAAAGCAACTTTTTTGTATTTTTGCAAGTTTTATAACTATTCATCATAGTAATTTTGAGATTTGAATAATCATGTCAGAAACGTATAAAAGCAAAGCCATAGAGTCAAAACCCAGTTTGAAAGATCCCGTTTTCAACCGAGGATGCTGTAAAATCAGAGGGGAATATGTCCCGGGACAACCGGTATTGAATCGCAGCGGAAGCAAGCTAAACGAGTTCAACTGGATGAAAGACTATGAAGGCGCCACCATAGAAGGCGCACCCCGCATCGCCGAGGTGAGATTCAAGAACGACCACAAAGACTTCTACCTCTACCCTGAGGAGCTCGACCTCCATGAGGGTGAGATTGTTGCGGTGGAAGCCGCCATCGGACACGACATCGGCATCGTCACCCTCGTCGGCACCCTGGCGGAACGGCAGATGAAACGCAAACATTACCGCACGCCTATCGAGGAGATGAAGAAAGTATATCGCAGGGCACGGCCTAATGACGTGGAGAAATGGCTGTCAGCCATCGCATTGGAAGACAGTACCTTATATCGAACCAGAGCCATTGCCGACAACCTTGGATTAGAGATGAAACTCAACGACATCGAATATCAAGGTGACAAAACGAAAGCGATTTTCTATTATACCGCCGACGGGCGTGTAGATTTCCGTGAGCTGATCAAGAAACTGGCTGAAGAGTTCCACATCCGTATCGAGATGCGCCAAATCGGCGTGCGTCAAGAGTCGGCCAAGTTAGGCGGCATCGGCTCTTGTGGCCGCGAGCTGTGCTGCGCCTCATGGATCAGCGACTTCCAGTCGGTGACAACCAACGTGGCCCGCGTGCAGCAGCTCTCACCTAACCCTCAGAAGCTAGCCGGACAATGCGGCAAACTGAAATGCTGCCTCAATTTCGAGTACGAGGCATACATGGAGGCTTTGAAGGATTTCTCCGACACGAATATCGTGCTTAAATTCAAAAACGGCGACGCCATCCACCAGAAAAACGACGTGTTCAAAGGCATCATGTGGTATTCCTATACCACCGACAAGAGCAACATCATGGCCATCCCCGTTGACAAAGTGAAGGAAATCATCGAGAAAAACAAAAAAGGTGAGAAACCGGAGAAACTCGAGGACTACGCCATCACCATGGAACAGCACACCAACACGAATGAGGGATATAGCGAGAGAGACTTGAAGAAACTGGAGGGAGTTTAGAATTGAGAGGTTAGAGGTAATGCGATGAAAAGAAAAAGAACTACAATATTATTCCTATTATCATTTTGGGTGGTGTTATCTGCTTGTCATCATGAGGGATTCGACCAGCGGGTGGTGATTCCAGAGGCGTCATGGGACGTGGAGAACCGCATCCCCTTCGACGTGAACGTGACCGACACCGTTGGCATCTACACGTTTGGGCTGGGACTGCGGCATTTAGAGAACTATCGTTTCAGCAACCTTTACCTCTTTCTTCATACCCGTATGCCCAACGGCAACTTGACCCACGACACCATTGAATGTGTGTTGGCAACGCCTGAAGGGAATTGGGTGGGAAAGAGCAGCGGCAGCATGAGAGACGTGAAGATCACCCTGAACCCCAACCTGCGTTTCCCCTTGGCAGGAAACTATCATTTTGAAATCGAGCAAGCCATGCGGAAATCGGAGCTAAAAGGCATCTCCGACATTGGCTTATTTATTGAGAAACAGCATTAATCACAGTCATTATGCAAGTCCAGAACAAGAAAAAGAAGCAGTCGTCCAAAGGCCAAGACGATTCAAAGCCAGTGAAGGTGTTATGGACCATCTTCGGAATCGGCATCGTCGTGGTCATCTTATTTTTCTTCTGCGTGGCCAAAGGCTTGTTTGGCACCATGCCGACTTTCGAGGAGTTGGAGAATCCCCAGACCAACCTGGCCACGGAGATTATCTCATGCGACGGCAAGGTGTTAGGCACCTATTATGTGGAAAACCGTTCCAACGTGTATTACACAGACCTCTCCCCTTACCTGCCCCAAGCCCTCATCAGCATCGAGGACGAGCGCTTTGAGAAGCACTCGGGCATCGACAGCCGCTCTTTGTTCCGCGTGGCTTTCGGCGTGCTGACCGGCAACAAAAAAGGCGGCGGCAGCACCATCACACAACAGCTGGCGAAGAACCTCTTCCCCCGCGACGAGAACCTCAGCACCGTACGCCTGGTCATCCGTAAGTTCCAAGAGTGGATCACCGCCACCAAGCTGGAATACAACTACTCCAAAGAAGAGATTGTGGCCATGTATCTGAACACCGTGGCCTTCGGACATAACGCCTTCGGCATCCGCTCCGCCGCCAAGACCTTTTTCGACAAGACCCCCAAGGAGCTGAACATCGAGGAAGCCGCGCTGATGGCCGGTGTAGTCAACGCCCCCACCCGCTTCAGCCCGGTGCGTAACCCCGAGAACGCCCTGAACCGACGTAACATCGTGCTGAGAAGCATGGAGAAAAACGGCTATCTCACCTCCGAACAATATGACTCCATCTCACAGATCCCCATCGACATGTCGCATTTCGGGGTGATGGACCATAACACAGGCCAGGCCACCTACTTCAGGGAGTACCTGCGAAAGGAACTTACCGAGTGGGCCAAGACCCATACTCGTGCCGACGGGAAGCCATACAACATCTACCGTGACGGCTTGAAGATCTACACCACCATCGACTCGCGCATGCAACGTTACGCCGAGGAAGCCGTCAAAGAGTTCATGGGAAAAGACTTGCAACCCTTATTCTACAAACACTGGAAAGGACAGAAAAACGCACCGTTCTCGTTGAATGACAAGGACAAGATTGACAACATCATAGAGACCTCGATGAAACGCAGCGACCGTTACCGGGAGCTCAAGAACGAAGGCTTGTGCCTCGACTCCATCAAGGCAGTGTTCAACACCCCCGTGGAGATGAAGCTGTTCTCATGGAACGGCCCCATCGACACCGTGATGACGCCCATGGACTCCATCCGGTACTACAAATGGTTCTTGCAAACCAGTCTGGTCTCCATCGAGTCACACACCGGCCATGTGAAGGCTTACGTGGGCGGCATCGACTACCAGTTCTTCAAATACGACCATGTAACCCAGGCACAGCGTCAGGTGGGATCCACCTTCAAGCCTTTCCTTTACACGCTGGCCATGCAGGAGGGCGAATACACACCCTGCACAAAGATCCCCAACATCCCCTATAACATTCAGTTGGAAAACGGCGACTTCTGGTCACCAAGAAACTCCGGCGGCAAACACGTCAACGAAGAGGTGACCTTGAAATGGGCGTTGGCTCAGTCGAACAACTGGATCTCGGCCTATCTGATGAACCGTTTCGGTCCGCAAGCCGTGATTACCATGGCCCGCCGCATGGGCGTGGAGTCACCCATTGACCCTGTGCCCGCCATCTGTCTTGGCGTGTGTGACCTGAAACTCATCGAGATGGTAGGAGCCATGAGCACCTTCGCCAACCAAGGGGTGTATATCAAGCCGATGTTCATCACCAAGATCGAGGACAAGAACGGCAACGTCATCCAGCGTTTCTCTCCAGAAGAGAACGAAGCCATGAGCGAGGTGACCGCCTACAAGATGATCGAGCTGATGAAAGGCGTGGTGCAGAGCGGCACGGGCGGACGTTTGCGTTTCATGTATAACCTGAACAACCCCATCGCGGGCAAGACGGGAACCACACAGAACCAAAGTGACGGCTATTTCATGGGCATCACTCCTGACTTGACCACCGGCGTGTGGGTCGGCGCTGAAGACCGCAGCGTGCACTTCCGCAGCACCGCCTTAGGACAAGGCTCACACACCGCCTTGCCCATCTGGGCCATGTATATGAAAAAGGTGTACGCCGATCCAACGCTGAACGTCAGCAAAGGCGACTTCCCAAAACCTGTGGCCCCCGACATGGACTTGAACTTTGACTGTGGCAAAGAGGAAAAAGACTACGACGCCATCGAATCCATTGACTCGTTTTAACCTAACAATAAACCTAAAACAAAATTATTATGGCAAGTTCCAATTTCGTTGATTATGTGAAAATCTTTTGCCGCTCGGGCAAAGGCGGTGCGGGGTCACTGCATTTCCGAAGGGAGAAATACATCCCGAAAGGAGGACCCGACGGCGGTGATGGCGGTCGTGGAGGCAACATCATCCTGAGAGGCAACGCCCAGCTATGGACGTTGCTGCACCTGCGTTACACCAAGCACCTGTTAGCCGAGGACGGTGTCCCGGGAGGCAGCAACCAGCTGACCGGCGCCGCAGGCAAAGATGTGTTTATCGATGTGCCGTTGGGAACCGTGGCATACGAGGCCGAGACCCGTAAACCTTTGGGCGAGATCACTGAAGACGGCCAGACCATCGTGCTGCTGAAAGGCGGTCGCGGAGGGAAAGGCAACGCGTTCTTTAAATCGGCGACGATGCAAGCTCCAAAGTTCGCACAGCCAGGAGAGCCTTCGCAAGAGTGCTGGATCATTCTGGAGCTCAAGCTCTTGGCCGATGTAGGACTGGTAGGCTTCCCCAACGCTGGCAAGTCAACATTGCTGTCGGTCGTCTCTGCCGCCAAACCTGAAATCGCCGACTACCCCTTTACCACTTTGGTGCCCAACTTAGGCATCGTCAGCTATCGTGACCACCGCAGCTTCGTCATGGCCGACATTCCTGGCATCATTGAAGGTGCAGCAGAAGGCAAAGGACTGGGTATCAGGTTTTTGAGACATATAGAAAGAAATTCAACACTATTATTCATGGTGCCTGCCAACACGGAGGATGTAAAGAAAGAGTATGAAATCTTGCTTAACGAGCTGAAGAAATACAATCCCGAGTTGATGGATAAGGATCGCATATTAGCCATTACCAAATGCGACCTCGTGGATGAGGACACCATCAAGGAAATCAAGAAACATTTGCCCAAGAAGATTCCGCATGTCTTCATCAGTTCTGTCATTGGCAAAGGCATTGACGAGTTGAAGGATTTGATTTGGCTGACTTTGGGAGGGGAGAACTGAGAGGTTAGAGGTTAGAGATGGATGCACAACTCTTTTTGTTTTTGAACGGGTTGCATGCTGACTGGCTGGATCCGGTGATGGTTGCCATCACAGAGATGTGGCCATGGATTCCACTTTACTTGCTGTTGTTGTTTTTGGTTTTCAAGCAATTCGGGAAACGCGGATGGTGGATTTTGTTAGGGGTTTGTGTGGTGATTCTTTGTTCTGACCAGCTTTCGGCACATGTGTGCAAGCCCTTGTTTCAGCGTTTGAGACCCTGTTTCAACCCTGAATTGGAAGGGTTAGTGCATTTGCCGAATGGCTTGCCTGGAGGGCGGTTTGGCTTTGTTTCGTCGCACGCCGCCAACACCTTTGCCGTGGCTTCGTATTTGACCGGCGTATTATGGAGGCGTTACCGTTGGATTGGGTGGGTGTTGTATGGCTGGGCGTTTTTATCGAGTTACAGCAGGATTTATGTGGGCGTGCATTATCCTGGGGATATAGTGGCTGGAGCAGCTTTGGGAATTCTCATCGGCTTGTTAGGTGCTATGGTGCTACGCAAGCTAAGTATTTATAAATCAAATGAAATAAAAAATGGAAGAAATAGATGCCATGCTTGACGAAGCCGAGGCTGCGTTCGAGGCAGGAGATTATTTAACTCACGATGAAGTGTTTAATCGCCAGACAAAAGCATAATAACCAAAGCGAACGTTAATGGAAAACCACCTGGATGGTGGAGCGAAGCTCGATGCCCCAAAGTGACGCCATCTTGGCATGGTTGAGGGCGATTTCGAGGTAGCCGTGGGTGCCGAAGAGCGCCACGGGGTCGAGATGATCCACATCGTCGTAGCTCTCAGAGATCTCCTCGATGATATAAAGGTCGCCTTTGACCTTGATGGTGAAGTCACGTCCCTGTCCAACCTCGTCGAACAATTCCTTAGGAATGTTGGTGATGAGGTTGTCGTAGGAGTCGATATGGATGACGATGCCTTCGATGATGTCTTTCTTGACGATGGCACAGAACGTGCCCCCATCGTTGAGGCGTTCGCGTCGCGCACCGATGTTAGACAGCGGCACACCTTGGGCGATCATGACGGCAACCTTGGCAAAGCGGTCACGGGTGCTGAAAGTAAAGAAGTCAGTGTCCTGCTCCACATCGATAAACACTGCCTCTTCATAGTCGTTGTCGAAGATATGGCTGAAGATCCCGTTGTCGGTGGAGATAAAATACTGTCCATGCGCTTTCACCACCACATGGGGATTGACATCTGACTCGATAGTCTCCACCGCAATGATATGGATGGTTCCTTCCGGGAAGTTACGGTAACAATTACGCAAAGTGAAACCCGCCTGAGCGATGTTGAAAGGCGCGATATCATGTGTGATGTCCACAATGGTGACATTGGGCATTTGTGACAAAATCACACCTTTCACAGCTGCCGCATAATAATCGGAGGTCCCCCAATCGCTTGTCAACGTGATAATAGCCATCCTATTATTAATAAAATGTGTTTGGAATGCAAAGATAATACTTATCATGAAAAAAGAAAAAAAACAATTCATTACCTTTGCAAAAATTTACGAACAAAAATGGCAGAACAGATACTTCAGATAGAAAATGTGGATCCGAAGGACCTGTACGGGCCCAACGACAAGTACTTGGATAAGGTCAAATCCCTGTTTCCGAAGCTGAAAATCATAGCGAGAGGCGACTTTGTGAAGGTGATGGGCGACGAGGAAGAGATGGAGCAGTTCATCAGCCGTTTCGAGATGTTGACGGTGCAGTTGGAGCGGAAGGGCAAGATTGAGGAGAAAGACATTGAGGACGTGATGCTGGCCAACTCGGACGATGAGTTACAGCAGAAGATGTCGGAAAGCGACGTGTTGGTATTCGGACGTGGCGGGATGCCCATCAAGGCCATCACCGCCAACCAGAAGCGGATGGTCAGTGCCTCGGAGCATAAGGACTTGGTATTTGCCATCGGGCCGGCGGGGACTGGCAAGACCTATACCGCAGTGGCATTGGCCGTAAGAGCCTTGAAGGCACGGCAGGTACGACGCATCATCCTGACCCGTCCCGCAGTGGAAGCCGACGAGCATCTTGGCTTCTTGCCCGGTGACTTGAAAGACAAGCTGGACCCCTATCTCCAGCCTTTGTATGACGCCTTGCGCGACATGATCCCCTCCTCGAAGCTGGAAGGCTACATCGAAGACCATACCATCGAAATCGCTCCGCTGGCATTCATGAGAGGTCGCACTTTGGACCACGCCTTCGTGATCCTCGACGAGGCACAAAACGCCACACGTAGCCAGCTGAAGATGTTTCTCACCCGCATGGGACGCTCCGCAAAATTCATCGTCACAGGCGACATCACGCAAATCGACCTCCCGCCCAAGACCCCTTCAGGGCTGCCCCAGGCCATAGAGGTACTCAAAGACGTGAAAGGCATCGAGTTCATCTTCCTGGATGACAAAGACGTGGTGAGGCATAGATTAGTTACAGATATTATTAACGCATATAAGCAACATCATAATGAAAGCACTGACGAAGACTGATTTCAATTTCCCTGGCCAGACCAAGGTGTATCACGGCAAGGTCCGTGACTGTTATTTTATCAGAAACGAATACATGGTGATGGTCGCCACCGACCGCATCTCGGCATTTGACGTCATCCTGCCTAAGGGCATCCCCTACAAGGGACAGGTGTTGAACCAGATTGCCGCCATGTTCCTTGATGCTACCGCCGACATCGTTCCGAACTGGAAACTCGCCACACCCGACCCGATGGTAACCATCGGCAAACTGTGCAAGCCCTTCCCTATCGAGATGATTATCAGAGGTTACCTCACAGGAAGCTCATGGCGCACCTATAAAAGCGGCCAACATACCATCTGCGGCGTGCAAATCCCTGATGGCATGAGTGAACACCAACGCTTCGAGACCCCCATCATCACCCCCACCACCAAAGCAGAAGAGGGACACGATGAGGACATCTCCCGCGAGGAAATCATCGCCCGAGGGCTGATCAGCGAACAGGATTACGTCCAGATTGAAGACATCACCCGCAAGTTGTTCCAGCGTGGCACCGAGATTGCCGCCAAACACGGACTGATCTTGGTCGATACCAAATACGAATTTGGCAAAATAGGCGACACCGTCGTCTTAATGGACGAGATTCACACCCCCGACTCCTCTCGTTATTTCATCGCCGACCAATATGAAGAACGTTTTGCCAAAGGCGAACCTCAAGTGCAACTCTCCAAGGAGTTTGTACGTGAATGGCTGATGGCCAACGGCTTCCAAGGAAAAGAAGGCCAACAGGTACCCGAGATGACCCCCGAATATGTAGAGAGTGTGTCGGAACGCTACATCGAGCTTTATGAAAAAGTGACAGGTCATCCTTTTGAGAAAGCCCCGGATTCGGAAGACTTAGCCAAGCGTATTGAAGAAAACGTGATGGCCTACTTTAGACACTAATAAAGAATTAAGAATTGAGAATTATGAGAAAAGGATTATTGATGATCTTGGCTTTGCTTTCGGTGATGATTGCCAAAGCCGATGAAGGCATGTGGTTGCCTTATTCGTTGAATGGCCAGAACCTGGCCGAGATGCAGCGTTTGGGTTGCAAGCTCACTGCGGAGCAAATCTTCAGCTTTAACCAGCCGAGTATCAAAGACGCCATCGTGCAATTCGGTGGTGGCTGTACCGGAGAAATCATCTCCGCCGAGGGCCTGCTGCTGACCAACCACCACTGTGGATTGAGCTATGTGCAGAAACACTCCTCAGTGGAACATGACTATTTGACTGACGGTTTCTGGGCTAAGAGCAAAGAAGAAGAACTGCCCAACCCCGGCCTGTCCGTGCTGTTCCTGAACCAAGTGGAAGACGTGACAGAGGCCGTGCTGAAAGATGTGACCGCCGAGACCACAGAGGCCGAGCGGAACAAACTCATCCGCCAAAACACTAAAGAGATTGTTGACAACTATGGCAAGAAAGACTTCCACCGTGTGGAGGTGGTGCCTTTCTACAGCGGCAACCAGTACATCTTGTTCGACTACATCGAATACAAAGACGTGCGCCTGGTATGCTGTCCTCCATGGGGCATCGGCAAATACGGTGCCGACACCGACAACTGGACATGGCCGCGTCACAAAGGCGACTTCAACATCTTCCGTGTTTATATGGACAAAGACGGCAACCCCGCCAATTATTCCGAAGACAACGTGCCCATGAAGTCGAAATGGTTCCTGCCCATCAGCCTTGACGGCGTGAAACCCGGCGACTACGCCATGATCCTTGGCTATCCCGGCTCAACCGACCGTTATTCCACTTCCTATACAGTGAAGAACATCATCGAAGAGGAAGGCCCTGCCATCATCGACTGCCGCACCACCAAGCTCGACAACTACCGCAAACACATGGACGCCGACCAAAAGGTGTTCATCCAATATGCCTCCAAACAGGCAAGCGTGTCCAACTACTGGAAATACTACATCGGACAGGTGAAGCAACTCAAGCGCAACCATGTGTTTGAGAGACGTCAGGCACAGGAAGAGGATTTCAGAAACTGGGTTAACGCCGACCCCAAACGCCAAGCCGAGTATGGCAATATCTTTGAGGGTATTGAACAGAAATGGGAGATCCTCGACGAGATTGAGAAGTCGTTTGTCTATCACCGCGAAGCTGGATGGAACGGAGGTGAGGCCATCTCCTTTAGCCGTGGCTTCAGAGCCATCAACAAGATGATTGAGGAAAAGGCCGCTAAGGATGACATCAAAGCCGCCGCCGAGAAGATGCAAGGCCGTGTGGAGACCTTCTTCAAAGATTATAACATGCCTTTGGATCAAGACGTGACCGCTGCTTTGCTGACTTTGTTCTACAAGAACATCCCCACCGACCTGATGCCCAGCGAGATCCAGAGAATCGGCCAAGAGAACGGAGGCGACTTCACCGAGTACATCGCCAAAGCGTTCCAGAAGTCCGTGTTCACCGACAAAGCACGTTTGGAGAAATGGATCCGCAAACCCAAGAAACTCGACAAAGACCCCATCTACTCACTTTCGGAGAACCTCATTGAGTCGTACGGCACGCTGTATGAACGATATGCAGAGGCACAGAACCTCGGCAACCGTGGCGAGCGTCTGTACATGAAGGGACTGATGGAGATGCAAAAAGACCGCAACTTCTACCCCGACGCCAACTTCACCATGCGTTTAACCTACGGAACGGTGGAGCCTTACAAAGCAGCCGATGCTGTCAGCTACAACTACTACACCACCATGGACGGCGTGATGGCCAAGTACGTGCCAGGCAACTGGGAGTTCGACATCCCACAGGATGTGCGAGACCTGGTGGCCAACAAAGACTACGGTCGCTACGCCAATGAGAAAGGCGAGCTGGTTGTGAACTTCATCACCACCAACGACATCACCGGTGGCAACTCCGGCAGTCCTGTCATCGACGGCCAAGGCTACCTCATCGGCTTGGCTTTCGACGGCAACTGGGAAGCCATGAGCGGCGACCTGAACTTCGAAAACAAAGTACAGCGCACCATCTGTATGGATGCCCGTTATCTGCTTTGGTGCATCGAGAAAGTGGGACAATGCGACAACATTATCAAAGAATTGGTTATCAAATAATTTCCAATCTTATTGGAAGATACCACAAGCGTCAGGCTTATTGATAAAATAGCCGAGACTTAAATGGACTTCCAAGCCTCTTAAATAGCGATTCCCCTGCAAGTGGTACACATCCACATTCTGGGGGATCGCTATTCCTATATGCTCATGTTTGGAATAAGTGTCGAGAAAGCCCCAGTTCACCGCCGCATCTACCTTTATCACAAAGGTAATCAAGGTTAAAGGAAGATTGAACCTGACACCTACTCCACCTAAGGCACCTAAATAGAGATAGTTGTAATTGGAATAGTTGATGCCAACAGAATGGTCGGGAAGGTCATGGTCGGGGTGTGATAAGGCAATGTCACCTTTAAAGGCGAAACCCAGGTCAGGACCGAGAAAAAGATAGGGTTTCACACGGTCGGAGATTGGCGTGTAAAAAAAGACCGGGCATCGGAACAAGACATAATCGGCAAAAAGCAAATACGTTTCTTTGTGCTGGCCATTAAAGAAATAGGAGAAAGAGCCTCCTTTGCGTTGATAGTTCAGCTCAGGCGCAACGGTGCAGGGACGCAGGAATGGAAACTCGACAAAGACGCTTACTGAAGGGGAATACACAAAATCATGAGGGATTTGATTCAGCTGTGGATCCGTGTGATACAACCTTGGCAAATTAAGTCCTCCCTTCACTCCATAGACAGGTCCTTCGTACAATGCAGCGTCATTGCGGGGACGGGAAGGCAGAAAGTGTTTCTGTGCCATCAGCGAGACCGACAGCGAGAGCAGCAAACCCAATATGACAAGTCTTCTATTCATCCTCATCCTCCTCATGGCTAAACCAATCGCTGTTCTCAGACAAGCCGTCTTGATCTTTGTAAATGAAATACCATCCCGGGATAAAAGCCCCCACGTAAGGGTCATCACCATTATCGGCGCCCAAAATCACAGTGCCGAAATAAAGGTCATGGATGCCTTCTTCCGACTTCCTTCCTGTGAAAAGCACAAAACGACGATGGGTATGGGTGGTTCCGTATGACACCAGCGCTCTTTTTTCTTTGAAATACAAACTAAACCAAGGATCGTTTCCGGTGATGAAGGCTGTATCTGTCCAAACCGTCCCTCCCTCGAAAAACTGCACACTCGCCAAACGATTGTCTTGGTTGACAACCCTCAAATACATATCTAAAGAATCGGAGAGGTCGTAACCCAGATTGGACGTGCAGAACTGCTTTTTACTGATTCGATACTCGCCTTCAATATTTGGAGGATAGTAACCTTGAGGAAGAGAGTCGAAGTTGGAGAAGAAAGAAGACTGCCAAGCATCGGGAATCATTTGATCGAGTGGGGTGATATACGACTCGGGACCCACGAAGATGATGGTTTCATCTGGTGGGATTGAACAACCCGCAAGACCGAGAAGCCAAACAACAAAAAGAACTATATAGAACCACTTTTTCATTTCGAGATAATTAGACGTTCCATGAAAATACCATTTGAAGTGACGACCTCCACCAAGTAGAAGCCACAAGACATCGACTCGATGGTGATGGTGGTGCTGTCATTATGTTCAAGCGGAATCTCCTTCAAAAGCTGACCCAGGGCAGAGAGCACCCGTACTTTAATCAAGTGAGGTGCTTTCACGGTGACATCGCCACGAGACGGATTCGGATACAATATCACCTCAGGCACTTCTCCAGTATGATCATTAAACTCTGTAGCGTTGATATCGATGGAGAGGAGGTCATCGCATCCGTAAAGGTTGGTAGGATGTGCAGTCAAGGTTCCGGTACCCATGGTTTTGAAGATCACCATACAATGGAAATTATTGATAGGAGTCACAATCCAATCGGGGTTTGTACACTGCCATTCAATGGAATCCAGATAGGAATAAGTGGAATCAACAACATAATAATGATATATACCATGCCATATATCTGATGAATAATACACATTATTATAACCTAAGATTTCCAGTTGCGGATTAATGACTGTAAGATTCAGGGTGACGATGCTATCGCAGCCATGTTGTGAGGAGAGTGTATCAGTGTATTGTCCAGAATACTGATAGAGGTTATTGTTCCACTCGAAGTCGTCGCAGGCCATGATGTTCAGGGTGTCATAATACTTTTCGACGATGGTCAAATTGAGCACGAAGGTACTATCGCACACTGGTCCAGGCACGGAGCATTCATAGACATCGCTATGGGTATAGATATTGCCATGCCATTGATAGAAGTCGCAGGCGGTGATGGTGAGGGTATCATAATAAGGTTGTTCGATGGTCAGGTGAAGGATAGCGATGGTGTCGAAGGGGGTAGAGCTGATGATTGTATCATAATAAGGTATCGTTTGATCACAGAGCTGCCCATGCCAGATGACGGGCAGGTCAGATTCGCACACGGTATCATATTCATGAGCGTAGGTGTAGTCAATCACCTGAAGGTGAAGGGTTATGATAGAGTCGCAGCCGAGGGCAGTTTGGAGGGTGTCGTGATAGAGGTTTGACATCATACACAGTTGGTTATGCCATTCGTAAGGCAGCAGACGTTCAGAGATGGTGTCATATTCATGGTGCCATTGGGTTTCGCCAACGGTGAGATGCAGGACTGCAATGGTGTCGAGGCCTATAGGACCTGGGATGGTGTCGTAATATTGGCCAGTCAGGGAATAATCTTGGTCATGCCAATGGTAAGGCGCATCCGAGTCGCAGATGGTGTCGTATTCGTGGACGAATTCATGAACTGTCACCAGCAGGGACAATGAGATGATGGAGTCGCAGCCGAGGGCAGTTTGGAGGGTATCGATATAGAGGCCTGAGGTATCGCAGAGGTAGTCATGCCACAGGAACGGGGTATCATCGATAGAGATGGTATCGAACTCGTATGCATATTGGGTTTCGCCCACGGTCAGGTGAAGCACTGTGATTGTGTCAATACCGGTGGAGCCAGGGATAGTATCATAGTAAAGGCCAGTGGTGTCGAGCAGGCAGTCGTGCCAGGTGATTGGCGTATCTGTGTCGCAGATGGTGTCGTACTCGTGGACGAATTCGTATCCTGTCACCAACAGATCCAGGGTGACAATCGAGTCGCAACCCAGCCAGGTCTGGAGTGTGTCGTAATAGAGGCCTGTCATCAGGCATTCCTGGCCGTGCCATTCAAATGGGATGTCAGCCATCGACACGGTGTCATATTCGTAGGCATATTGGGTCTCGCCCACGGTCAGATGGAGGACGGCGATGGTGTCGATGCCAGTGAGACCTGGGATGGTGTCATAGTACTGGCCAGTCAAGTAAAGCTCTTGGTCGTGCCATTCGTACGGGGTATCCGTATCGCAGATGGTATCATACACATGGGTGAATTCATAGTTTGTCACCAACAGATCCAAAGTAACGATGGAGTCGCAGCCTAACCATGTTTGGAGCGTATCATAATAGAGACCTGAAGCGAGGCACTCTTGGCCGTGCCACTCGAACGGGATGTCAGCCATCGAAATGGTGTCGTACTCGTATGTGTATTGGGTCTCGCCAACGGTCAGATGGAGGACGGCGATGGTGTCGATGCCAGTGAGACCTGGGATGGTGTCATAGTACTGGCCAGTCAAGTAAAGCTCTTGGTCGTGCCATTCGTACGGGGTATCCGTATCGCAGATGGTATCATACACATGGGTGAATTCATAGTTTGTCACCAACAGATCCAAAGTAACGATGGAGTCGCAGCCTAACCATGTTTGGAGCGTATCATAATAGAGACCTGAAGCGAGGCACTCTTGGCCGTGCCACTCGAACGGGATGTCAGCCATCGAAATGGTGTCGTACTCGTATGTGTATTGGGTCTCGCCAACGGTCAGATGGAGGACGGCGATGGTGTCGATGCCAGTGAGACCTGGGATGGTGTCATAGTACTGGCCAGTCAGATAAAGCTCTTGGTCGTGCCATTCGTACGGGGTATCCGTTTCACAGATGGTATCATACACATGGGCAAATTCATAGCTTGTCACCAACAAATCCAGGGTGACAATCGAGTCGCAGCCTAACCAGGTCTGGAGCGTGTCATAGTAGTGGCCTGAAGCGAGGCATTCCTGGCCGTGCCAATCGAACGGGAGGTCTTCCATAGATATGGTGTCGTACTCGTAGGCGTATTGGGTCTCACCCACGGTCAGATGGAGGACGGCGATGGTGTCGATGCCTTCGGAGCCTGGAATGGTGTCGTAATACTGGCCAGTCAAGTAAAGCTCTTGGTCATGCCATTCGTACGGGGCATCCGTTTCGCAGATAGTGTCGTACTCGTGGGCGAATTCATAGCTGGTCACCAAGAGATCCAAGGTGACAATCGAGTCGCAGCCCAACCATGTTTGGAGTGTGTCATAGTAGAGGCCTGTTGTCAGGCATTCCTGGCCGTGCCAATCGAACGGGATATCAGCCATCGACACGGTGTCATATTCGTAGCCGTATTGGGTCTCGCCCACTGTCAGATGGAGAACGGCTATGGTGTCGAAGCCTTCGGAGCTTGGAATCGTGTCATAGTATTGGCCGGTCAGATAAAGCTCTTGGTCGTGCCATTCGTACGGGGTATCCGTTTCGCAGATGGTGTCGTACTCGTGGGCGAATTCATAGCTGGTCACCAAGAGATCCAAGGTGACAATCGAGTCGCAGCCCAACCATGTTTGGAGTGTGTCATAGTAGAGGCCTGTTGTCAGGCATTCCTGGCCGTGCCAATCGAACGGGATATCAGCCATCGACACGGTGTCATATTCGTAGCCGTATTGGGTCTCGCCCACTGTCAGATGGAGAACGGCTATGGTGTCGAAGCCTTCGGAGCTTGGAATCGTGTCATAGTATTGGCCGGTCAGATAAAGCTCTTGGTCGTGCCATTCGTACGGGGTATCCGTTTCGCAGATGGTGTCGTACTCGTGGACGAACTCATAGCCCGTCACTAACAGATCCAAAGTGACAATCGAGTCGCAGCCCAACCAGGTCTGGAGCGTGTCGTAATAGAGGCCTGAAGTGAGGCATTCCTGGCCGTGCCAATCGAACGGGAGGTCTTCTATCGAAATGGTGTCGAACTCCTGGAAGTACTGGGTCTCGCCCACCGTCAGATGGAGGACGGCGATGGTGTCGATGCCTTCGGAGCCAGAAATGGTGTCGTAATACTGGCCAGTCAAGTAAAGCTCTTGGTCGTGCCATTCGTACGGGGTATTTGCTTCGCAGATGGTGTCGTACACATGGGTGAACTCATAACCTGTCACCAACAGATCCAAGGTGACGATGGAGTCGCAGCCCAACCAGGTCTGGAGCGTGTCATAGTAGAGGCCTGAAGCGAGGCATTCCTGGCCGTGCCAATCGAACGGGAGGTCTTCTATCGAAATGGTGTCGAACTCCTGGAAGTACTGGGTCTCGCCCACCGTCAGATGGAGGACAGCGATGGTGTCGATACCAAGCTGACCAGGGATGGTATCATAGTATTGGCCGGTCAGGTAAAGTTCTTGGTCATGCCATTCGTACGGGGTATTTGTGTCGCAGATGGTGTCGTACACATGGGCGAACTCATAGCCAGTCACCAACAGATCCAAGGTGACAATCGAGTCGCAGCCTAACCATGTTTGGAGTGTGTCATAGTAGAGGCCTGTAGCGAGGCACTCTTGGCCGTGCCAATCGAACGGGAGGTCTTCCATCGAAATGGTGTCATATTCGTAGGCGTATTGGGTCTCGCCCACTATCAGATGGAGAACAGCGATGGTGTCTATACCGAGCTGGCCAGGGATGGTGTCATAGTACTGGCCAGTCAGATAAAGCTCCTGATTGTGCCATTCGTACGGGGTATTCGTGTCGCAGATGGTGTCGTACTCATGAGCGAACTCATAGCCCGTCACCAACAAATCCAAGGTGACGATGGAGTCACAGCCTAACCAAGTCTGAAGCGTGTCGTAATAAATGCCTGTGGTGAGGCATTCCTGGCCGTGCCAATCGAACGGGAGGTCTTCTATCGAAATGGTGTCGAACTCCTGGAAGTACTGGGTCTCGCCCACAATCAGATGAAGGACGGCGATGGTGTCGATACCGAGCTGGCCCGGGATGGTGTCATAGTATTGGCCAGTCAGGTAAAGTTCCTGGTTGTGCCATTCGTACGGGGTATCCGTTTCGCAGATGGTGTCGTACACATGGGTAAACTCATAACCTGTCACCAACAGATCCAAGGTGACGATGGAGTCGCAACCCAACCAGGTCTGGAGCGTGTCGTAATAGAGGCCTGTTGTCAGGCATTCCTGGCCGTGCCACTCGAACGGGAGGTCTTCCATGGGTATGGTGTCGAATTCGTAGCCGTACTGGGTCTCGCCCACGATCAGATGGAGAACCGCTATGGTGTCGATACCGAGCTGGCCCGGGATGGTATCATAGTATTGGCCGGTCAGATAAAGCTCTTGGTCGTGCCATTCGTACGGGGTGTTTGTTTCGCAGATGGTGTCGTACTCATGGGCGAACTCATAGCCCGTCACCAAGAGATCCAATGTGACGATGGAGTCGCAACCCAACCAGGTCTGGAGCGTGTCGTAATAGAGGCCTGTTGTCAGGCATTCCTGGCCGTGCCACTCGAACGGGAGGTCTTCCATGGGTATGGTGTCGAATTCGTAGCCGTACTGGGTCTCGCCCACGATCAGATGGAGAACCGCTATGGTGTCGATACCGAGCTGGCCCGGGATGGTATCATAGTATTGGCCGGTCAGATAAAGCTCTTGGTCGTGCCATTCGTACGGGGTGTTTGTTTCGCAGATGGTGTCGTACTCATGGGCGAACTCATAGCCCGTCACCAAGAGATCCAATGTGACGATGGAGTCGCAACCCAACCAGGTCTGGAGCGTGTCGTAATAGAGGCCTGTTGTCAGGCATTCCTGGCCGTGCCACTCGAACGGGAGGTCTTCCATGGGTATGGTGTCGAATTCGTAGCCGTACTGGGTCTCGCCCACGATCAGATGGAGAACCGCTATGGTGTCGATACCGAGCTGGCCCGGGATGGTGTCATAGTATTGGCCGGTCAGGTTGATTACTTGGTCGTGCCAAGTGATTGGCGTATCCTTGTCGCAGATGATGTCGTACACATGGGTGAACTCATAACCCGTCACCAACAGATCCAGGGTGACGATGGAGTCACAGCCTAACCAAGTCTGAAGCGTGTCGTAATAGAGGCCTGTTGTCAGGCATTCCTGGCCGTGCCATTCATACGGGAGGTCCTCCATGGGTATGGTGTCGAACTCGTAGCCATATTGGGTCTCGCCCACGATCAGATGGAGAACCGCTATGGTGTCGATACCGAGTGTACCTGGGATGGTGTCATAGTATTGGCCGGTCAGGTAAAGTTCCTGGTTGTGCCATTCGTACGGGGTATTTGTTTCGCAGATGGTGTCGTACTCATGGGCGAATTCATAGCCCGTCACCAAGAGATCCAACGTGACGATGGAGTCGCAACCTAACCAGGTCTGGAGCGTGTCATAGTAGAGGCCTGAAGTCAGGCATTCTTGGCCATGCCACTCGAACGGGAGGTCTTCTATCGAAATGGTGTCATATTCGTAGGCGTATTGGGTCTCACCCACCGTCAAATGGAGCATCACGATGGAGTCACAACCAAGATAGCTGGCATCCTCGAAAACATGGGTATAGTCACCTGTGGTATCACAGAGCTGGCCGTACCAGTTGAAAGGTTCACAGGTAATCATTGTGGTGTCGCCTTGAAGCACCGGCTCTATCGTCAAATGGAGAACCACCAAAGAATCACAACCAAGGTAACTTCCATCCACAATAGTGTGGGAATAATCACCTGATTCGGAATAGAGGTTATCATACCACTCGAACGGCTCGCAGGTGATTACCGTGGTATCGCCCGGAATCACAGGAAGCACTGACAAGTGGAGCATCACCGTGGAGTCGCAGCCTAAATAACTGGCATCAACGAAGGTATGAGGATAATCTCCAGACACGGAATAGGTCTCGCCGTACCATTCAAACGGGACACCCACCACCACCGTTGTGTCACCCTGTAGCACCGGCTCTATGGTCAGATGGAGTGTCACGATGGAGTCGCAGCCTAAGTAGCTGGCATCCTCAAAGGTGTGGGAATAGTCACCGGACTCGGAATAGAGGTTATTATACCACTCAAACGGCTCGCAGGTGATTACTGTGGTGTCACCCGGGAGAACAGGAAGCACTGTCAAGTGGAGCATCACGATGGAGTCGCAACCTAAATAGCTGGCATCCTCGAAAACATGGGTATAGTCACCTGTGGTATCACAGAGCTGGCCGTACCAGTTGAAAGGTTCACAGGTGATCATTGTGGTGTCGCCTTGAAGCACTGGCTCTATCGTCAAATGGAGAACCACTGTGGAGTCACACTCCAAATAGCTGCCGTTTTCGATGATGTGGGAATAATCACCAGAGCTGGAATATGTGTCACCATACCACTCGAACGGCTCGCAGGTAATCACTGTGGTGTCGCCCGGAATCACAGGAAGCACTGACAAGTGGAGCATCACCGTGGAGTCGCAGCCTAAGTAGCTGGCATCGATGAAGGTATGAGGATAATCGCCAGATTCGGAATAGGTCTCGCCGTACCACTCAAACGGGACACCCACTACAACCGTGGTGTCACCCTGTAGCACCGGCTCGATGGTCAGGTGGAGTGTCACAATGGAGTCGCAGCCTAAGTAGCTGGCATCCTCGAAGGTGTGGGAATAGTCACCGGATTCGGAATAGAGGCCGTCATACCACTCGAATGGCTCGCAGGTGATTACTGTGGTGTCACCAGGAACGACAGGAAGCACTGTCAAATGGAGCATCACGATGGAGTCACAACCTAAATAGCTGGCATCCTCGAAAACATGGGTATAGTCACCTGTGGTATCACAGAGCTGGCCGTACCAGTTGAAAGGTTCACAGGTAATCATTGTGGTGTCGCCTTGAAGCACCGGCTCTATCGTCAAATGGAGAACCACCAAAGAATCACAACCAAGGTAACTTCCATCCACAATAGTGTGGGAATAATCACCCGATTCGGAATAGAGGTTATCATACCACTCGAACGGCTCGCAGGTAATCACCGTGGTGTCACCTGGGATAACAGGAAGCACTGACAAGTGGAGCATCACCGTGGAGTCGCAGCCTAAATAACTGGCATCAACGAAGGTATGAGGATAATCTCCAGACACGGAATAGGTCTCGCCGTACCATTCAAACGGGACACCTACCACCACCGTGGTGTCACCCTGTAGCACCGGCTCTATGGTCAGGTGGAGTGTCACAATGGAGTCGCAGCCTAAGTAGCTGGCATCCTCAAAGGTGTGGGAATAGTCGCCGGACTCGGAATAGAGGTTATCATACCACTCGAACGGCTCGCAGGTGATTACTGCGGTGTCACCCGGAACAACGGGGAGCACTGTCAAATGGAGAACCACTGTGGAGTCACACTCCAAATAGCTGCCGTTTTCGATGATGTGGGAATAATCACCTGATTCGGAATAGAGGTTATTATACCACTCAAACGGCTCGCAGGTAATCACCGTGGTGTCGCCCGGGATAACAGGAAGCACTGACAAGTGGAGCATCACCGTGGAGTCGCAGCCTAAGTAGCTGGCATCAATGAAGGTATGAGGATAATCGCCAGACTCGGAATAGGTCTCGCCGTACCATTCAAACGGGACACCCACCACCACCGTGGTGTCACCTTGAAGCACAGGCTCAATGGTCAAATGAAGTGTCACAATGGAGTCACAGCCTAAGTAGCTGGCATCCTCAAAGGTGTGGGAATAGTCACCGGACTCGGAATAGAGGTCATCATACCACTCGAACGGCTCGCAGGTGATTACCGTGGTGTCACCTGGAACAACGGGGAGCACTGTCAAGTGGAGAACCACTGTGGAGTCGCAACCCAGGTAGGAGGCATCGTTGAAGACATGAGGATAATCGCCATTTGTGGAATACGTTTCACCATACCATTCGAAAGGCTGGCAGGTAATTACGGTGGTATCACCTTGGAGCACCGGCTCTATCGTCAAATGGAGAACCACTGTGGAGTCACACTCCAAATAGCTGCCGTTTTCGATGATGTGGGAATAATCACCAGAGCTGGAATATGTGTCACCATACCACTCGAACGGCTCGCAGGTAATCACCGTGGTGTCGCCCGGGATAACAGGAAGCACTGACAAGTGGAGCATCACCGTGGAGTCGCAGCCTAAGTAGCTGGCATCAACGAAAGTATGGGAATAATCACCAGACTCGGAATAGGTCTCACCGTACCACTCAAACGGGACACCCACCACCACCGTAGTGTCACCTTGAAGCACCGGTTCTATGGTCAGGTGGAGGGTCACAATGGAGTCGCAGCCTAAGTAGCTGGCATCCTCAAAGGTGTGGGAATAGTCGCCGGACACGGAATAGAGGTTATCATACCACTCAAATGGCTCGCACGTGATTACTGTGGTGTCACCCGGGAGAACAGGAAGCACTGTCAAGTGGAGCATCACGATGGAGTCGCAACCTAAATAGCTGGCATCCTCGAAAACATGGGTATAGTCACCTGTGGTATCACAGAGCTGGCCGTACCAGTTGAAAGGTTCACAGGTGATCATTGTGGTGTCGCCTTGAAGCACTGGCTCTATCGTCAAATGGAGAACCACTGTGGAGTCACACTCCAAATAGCTGCCGTTTTCGATGATGTGGGAATAATCACCTGATTCGGAATAGAGGTTATTATACCACTCAAACGGCTCGCAGGTAATCACCGTGGTGTCACCTGGGATAACAGGAAGCACTGACAAGTGGAGCATCACCGTGGAGTCGCAGCCTAAATAACTGGCATCAACGAAGGTATGAGGATAATCTCCAGACACGGAATAGGTCTCGCCGTACCATTCAAACGGGACACCCACCACCACCGTGGTGTCACCTTGAAGCACAGGCTCAATGGTCAAATGAAGTGTCACAATGGAGTCACAGCCTAAGTAGCTGGCATCCTCAAAGGTGTGGGAATAGTCACCGGACTCGGAATAGAGGTCATCATACCACTCGAACGGCTCGCAGGTGATTACCGTGGTGTCACCTGGAACAACGGGGAGCACTGTCAGATGGAGCATCACCGTGGAGTCGCAGCCTAAGTAGCTCGCATCCTCGAAAACATGGGTATAGTCACCTGTGGTATCACAGAGCTGGCCGTACC
>CAMIWN010000006.1:0-109020 GCA_946402445.1 uncultured Bacteroidales bacterium | reverse complement strand
TGACCTCATGCCTGTCAAGCATGCGCTCTAAACCAACTGAGCTACCGTCCCATTTGCGGATGCAAAAGTACACCATTTTTTTGAATCCACAACCTTTTACCATGAAATTTTTTATCAAAAAAATGAATTATTTTATTATTAGCTGATTACCAGTTAATTATAAACATCATCTTTTTTATATCAGCAATTATTTGCCCAATTCAATAAAAAAAGCTATCTTTGCGTTGCCTAAGAAGGCACTATTTTAACGCAATCAATTAATAATCAAAATATTATCATCATGATGCAACACAATATTGTTCCCGTTGACGTAGCAAAAAAACTATTTGAGGAAAGTGGATTGGCCTGCATTGGCAAAGCCGGTATCCGTGAAATCAACAAGCTGGCTCGTGACATCGAAGCTGCTTCAGGCAAGAAATTCATCCACATGGAGATTGGAAACCCCGGTCTGCCACCCGCACGCGTCGGTATCGAAGCACAAATCAAAGCCCTACAAGATGGCGTTCCCGCCAACTATCCACCCATCGACGGCATTCCTATCTTAAAAAAAGAAGCCTCTCGTTTCATCAAGAACTTTCTGAACCTTGACGTGAATGCAGACAACTGCATCCCTACTGTAGGTTCTATGCAAGGTGGCTTCGCATCATTCATGATCTGCGGTCACACCAACGTCAAGAAGAACACCATCCTCTTCATCGACCCAGGATTCCCCGTTCACAAATTCCAAAACAAAGTGCTGGGCATCCCCATGGAGCATTTCGACATCTATGACTACCGCGGCGAGAAACTGCGCACCAAGCTCGAAGAAGTGCTTAGCAAAGGCAACATCCACAGTATCCTCTACTCTAACCCCAACAACCCGACATGGGTCTGCCTCACCGAGGAAGAGCTGCAAATCATCGGAGAGATGGCCAACAAGTACGACGTCATTGTGATTGAAGACCTTGCCTACTTCGGCATGGACTTCCGCAAGGATTACAGCCATCCCGGAGTAGAGCCCTATCAACCTACCGTGGGCAGATATACTGACCAGTACATCCTCATGATATCCAGCTCCAAGGCCTTCAGCTACGCTGGCGAACGTTGCGCCATCATCGGCATCAGCGACAAGCTGGCCAAACGCCACTACCCTGACCTGAAAGCATTCTGTGGACAGGAAATCTTCCTGAGAGCCATTCTCTTCGGCGCTCTGCACCCACTAAGCTCAGGCACCTCACATTCAGCACAACATGCCCTCGCCGCCATCCTGAAAGCGGTTAACGACGGCACTTACAACTACCGTGACGACGTGCTGGAATATGGTCGAAAGGCAGAACTGATGAAGAAAGCCTTCACCGAAAACGGATTCTACATCACCTACGACGAGGACTGCGGCGAACCTATCGCTGACGGTTTCTATTTCACCTTCTGCTATCCCGGCTTCACAGGAGCCGACCTGGTGGAAGAGATGTTGTACTACGGTGTTTCCGGCATCTCGCTCGACACCTGCGGCAGCCAAAAACAAGGCATCCGCGCTTGCACCTCGCTCATCCAAAGAGACGAAATCCCCGTGCTTGCCGAACGCCTCAAAGCTTTCGCATTGGATCACCCAGTAAAGAATTAAATGTTTTGACTTTAAAGGGTAACTTTGAAGCAGACACCTTATCAAATAAACATTAGTAAACAAAAAACAAGTGAAGCAATCCTTTTTGAGGATTGCTTCTCTTTTATTCGGTAAAACCAAAAAACTCCTTCAAACCCTTTTTAGCTTTTAGCTCTTCCGGAGTGAAGCCATAATGTGAGGCCGACGAAAGAGTGACCACGTTTTTGAGAAACTCATCGTAAGGCAGTTCATGCCATTCCTCAGGGATCTCAGTCCGAATGGTACCACCGTCATTGTGTCCTCCACCCCACCACCACGATTCATCAAGAGCAGCCACAAAAGAGCCATCATCCATCTTCTCGAAGGCATACCATGTAGTCCACTCGTTCATCCCCTCGGGAGTATTGGGGCCTTCATAATGCGGCGCGGAATGATTCTTATCCGAATAGCACACCTCCCCTTTGCGGGCATCACAACGATACACCATGAAACGTTCTCCCGTCTCTTGTGGAATTCTGGTCAAGGTAAAAGGCCCGTTCACATACATCGCTTTCTTTTTGCCTTTCACTCGGTTGGAATCATTCATCATCTCAACGAAAAAGGCCATAGGCTTCTTTGTCGTTTTGTCTTTCAACAAGCCATTTTTCTCCAAAAGATCCTTGAAACCCTCTATTTCTCTTTCCCAAGTGTTGACATAATATGAATAGGTGCCATTATTAAAGGCTAAATAAGAGCCTGCGTATTTCCCTTGACAAGTCAGTTCGTATTTTGCGGTAATCCAGCGCATGATATTTTGTTTTAATGCAAGCAAAAATATGGAAATCCTCAAAAACGCGCGAAAAAACCAAGCTATTTAAAATCGTTCTAAATTACAAAAACCGAAAAGAAATACCGTCCACGTCCTGCACATATATCAAATAAAAACCGTAATTTCGTGGATTCAAAAATTGAAACAAACAAACATTTAAAAACATCAATTAATATGGCAAAATTCAGAGGAGCCATCGTCGTTGACATCGAGCGTTGCAAAGGCTGCGGCGTATGCATCACAGCCTGCCCATGCAAAGTCATCGAACTGGCAAAAGAAGTTAACGGAAAAGGTTACAATTACGCCTTCATGGCGAACCCCGAAGCCTGCATCGGCTGCGCTAGCTGCGGCATCACCTGCCCCGACGGCGTCATCAAGGTTTACAAGAAAGCCCTGTAATCAACCTATTGTCTAACAAATCAAAAAAATCTTACATAATGGGAGAATTAAAACTGATGAAGGGTAACGAGGCATTGGCCGAAGCCGCCATCCGCTACGGTGCTGATGCTTATTTCGGATATCCTATCACCCCTCAGTCGGAAGTGATCGAGTATCTGTCGGAACAGAACCCTTATGAACGCACCGGAATGGTCGTTCTTCAAGCTGAAAGTGAATTGGCAGCCATCAACATGGTGTATGCAGCTGGCGCGAGCGGCAAGCGCGTGATGACCTCATCATCCAGCCCAGGCGTGTGCCTGAAGCAGGAAGGTCTGGCTTACATCGCCGGTGCCGAAGTGCCCTGTGTCTTCGCTGACGTGGTCCGTGGCGGCCCGGGTCTGGGCACCATCCAACCCTCACAGGCCGACTATTTCCAGAACACCAAAGGCGGTGGCAACGGCGACTACCACAACATCGTCCTCGCACCGGCCTCCGTACAGGAAATGGCTGACTTCGTGGCACTCGGCTTCGACCTGGCTTTCAAATACCGCATCTGCGTGTGCATCCTCTCCGACGGTGCCATCGGCCAGATGATGGAAAAGGTCATCCTGCCAGAACAGAAAGCCCGTCTGACCGAAGCTGAAATCAAAGCCAAATATCCGTGGGCATTGACAGGCCGTGAGCGTGGCACACAACACCGTGTGATCACCTCATTGGATCTCGACTCCGCCCGCATGGAAGAGCACAACCGCCATCTCCAGCGCAAATATGCCGAGGTGACCAAGAACGAAGTGCGCTACGAGATGATCGACTGCGACGATGCCGAATACGTATTTGTGGCTTACGGCTCCAGTGCCCGTATCGCCCAGAAGTCCGTCCAACTGGGCCGTGCAGCCGGTCTGAAAGTCGGTCTGCTCCGTCCTATCACCCTGTGGCCTTATCCGAGCAAAGCCATCGCCCAGCTCATCGACAAAGGTGTCAAGGGATTCCTCTCAGTTGAGCTGAGCTGCGGTCAGATGATCGAAGACGTGCTGTTGGCCTGCAACGGACGCGTGAAAGCCGAACATTTCGGACGCGTCGGTGGCATCATCCACACCCCGGAAGAAGTTCTCGAAGCTATGAAGAAACAAATTATAGGAGAATAAGACAATGGCAGAAATCACATTACAAGATATCATCCAGCCTGAAAACCTGGTCTATGAAAAATCAAAGCTGCTGACGGAAAAACCGTTCCACTACTGCCCAGGCTGCGGACACGGCACCGTCCACCGCATCATCGCCGAAGTGCTCGAAGAGCTCGGCGTTGACGACCGCACCATCGGCGTCTCCCCCGTGGGTTGCGCTGTGATGGCCTACGACTATTTCGACGTTGACTTCGTCGAAGCCGCCCACGGACGCGCCCCGGCGTGCGCCACGGGTATCAAACGTGTGTGGCCCGACAAGATCGTGTTCTCCTATCAAGGTGACGGCGACCTTGCCGCTATCGGCACCTGCGAGACTATCCACACCTGCAACCGTGGTGAGAACATCACCATGATCTTCGTCAATAACGGTATCTATGGCATGACCGGCGGCCAGATGGCTCCTACCACCCTGGTCGGCATGAAGACCGCCACCACGCCTTACGGACGTATGCCGCAGTGGCCCGACGGAACCCCGAACAACGGTTTCCCGCTCCAGATCACCCAGTTGCTGGCTCAGCTTCCTGGCACCCGCTATGTGACCCGCCAAGCTGTGTTCAGCCCCGCCGCTGTGCGTAACTGCAAGAAAGCTATCAAGAAGGCCTTCCAGAACCAAATCGAGAACAAGAACGGTGTCAACTTCGTTGAAATCGTCTCCAACTGTAACTCCAACTGGAAGATGAGCGCCGTCGATGCCAACAAGTGGCTGCAAGACAACATGCTGCCCGTCTATCCTCTGGGCGACCTCAAGGACAATTTCGAGCTGATTAAGAAATAACTAAAAACGACAAAGCAATGACAGAAGAAATTATTATAGCCGGTTTCGGCGGACAAGGTGTCTTGTCAATGGGTAAGATCCTTGCTTACAGTGGTATCATGCAGGACAAGGAAGTCAGCTGGATGCCTTCATACGGCCCGGAGATGCGTGGCGGTACGGCCAACGTGACCGTCATCGTCAGCGACGAGCGCGTGTGCTCCCCCATCCTCAACGCTTTCGACACTGCCGTCATTCTGAATCAGCAGTCACTCGACAAGTTCGAGGATAAAGTGAAGCCCGGTGGCTACCTGCTCTATGATCCTAACGGCATCACACACAAGCCCACCCGCAAGGACATTCACATCTACACCATCGAAGGTGCTCAACTCGCCTCCGACATGGGAAACAGCAAGGTGTTCAACATGATCATCCTGGGTGCTTTCCTGAAGCTGCGCCCCATCATCGACAACAAGAACGTCGAAGAAGGTCTGCGTCACAGCCTTCCCGAGCGCGCCCACAAGCTCATCCCGCTCAACATGCAGGCCGTCCAGGTCGGCATGGATAACGTGAAAGAGGCATAAGCTTAAAGCACTTTGAAAATGAGAAAAAGCCGCTCCGTGATTGGGGCGGCTTTCTCTATTAACAAAGGAAATTCTCACCTCACAAACAGAAAAAAATACATTTTTGTTGCAATGAATAAAAAAGTATGTATATTTGCAGCGTAGGACGAGCCAGAAATGGTTCTTCCCGCGCCATAAAAAGGCAGGCTAAGCCTGTCTTTTTTATTTTTGCCAAAGACAGACCAAACTCATTTTACACATATAATATACATTTGGTATGTGAATCCATGAACCATCACCCATCCTACTACCCACTTCACTATGTATTGCCTCTTTCAGAATCTCTAATTGATATTGCTCGGTAAGGATGAATATTATATTGTCGGCTTTTCGTCCGTCTAAAATAAGCTTCCTAATTGATTTGATTCTCCGATATTTTGATGTCTTGAAGTCCCAGGTCTGACCATCGAAGAAAACGTCGGGATAACCCCTTGGGTGAGTCTCACCAATCTTAAATTTCAATAATTCGCGATAGGGTTTCCCTTCAATAACTATTGTGTCAATCAGGTTAGGTATATTCTCAGGTAGTCTCAACAC
Organism: uncultured Bacteroidales bacterium; assembly: GCA_946402445.1. GTDB lineage: Bacteria > Bacteroidota > Bacteroidia > Bacteroidales > F082 > Limimorpha. The sequence goes on along the minus strand of CAMIWN010000006.1, from coordinate 103,157 downwards.
ATGCTTTCCCAATTCAGCCAAAATGCGGCAGCCTCTTACTTCAGCAGCGATACCTGGACGAGCCAAATAGTCAACAGCCTTGAATCGATGAGCGGCTATGTAGCCACCACTTGATTCACAAAACCATTGCCTTATCCATTCATTTTCAGGCAGGTTATCAAATTCTTTCCTCGATTCTTCAAACATCTATACTTACGTCATAATAATAATTTGCAAATATAGATATTTTTAGTATATTAAAAAATAATATATAATTTTTTATATCACTATGAAGCGTTTTACCTAAATGAAAGGCTGCCACAATGTGACAGCCCTAGAGACTGAAACAAGCAAAACCAACCGTTAGCGATTTTGCCCTTATGGGAAGCAAGGATTCGTTCTAACGCGAAGAACGTACTGGACGAATAGGTCGTCCATCAGCACGGGCACCAGGGTCATATTCAACCATACTATGTCCATAATGAACATCGAAACACCATGCTCGGGTTGAAAAAGGAGATAGAGAACAGGACCAGTAACTACCTGAAACTCCAACATTTTCGTATTCGCCGCCATCAGCAGACAAATAAAATCCTGCAAAAGGCAAAAAGAGACATTCACCATTGCTTGCGGTAAAAAGCCGTCCATCCACACCATTTATTGTCGTCCAATTACTATGGGTGTTTTCTCGCAATTCCCACCACTGATCCTTAGTAGGCATACACCAACCATCGCCCCAATTTACTATAGCGGCGTCGTCAATTGGTTCCAACACCATCAAGCTGTCCGTGAAACCACCATAGCCATCTTCTGAATAATGGCAATACTTAGTAAAATTATGGAATATGGGTGCATCCCAATTACAATATTTATAATTTGACCAAATGTAATTGTTTTTGGGTTGTGTCTCAGCCCATGAGAAGTAGTCACCATACTCCTCAGGACGATCAGCACCCATGTTACAAGTTGCCCACAACGTTCCGCTTGGCAAACCAAGATCCACAAAAGTATGGCCGTTAAAAAAACCTAAAGTAGTAAAACTGATCTGTTCACCGTAACCAACACCAAGACTATTAACAGCATAAGCACGCACAAAATAAGTCGTGTTTGCCTCAAGATTTGTCATTTCTACAGCGAATTCAAACTCACTGTCACTACCACTAACACAAGAAGCATCATCTATTGTGGGTTCAATACTCGTACTCCAGCACACGCCTTTTTCAATAACCTCTTGTCCTCCATCATAGGTAACTGCACCTCCACAAGTCGCACTATGATACGTAATATCGGACACAGACAAGGTCTTGACATACGGCTGTATTGCAGCTGTTGTAAAACTTTTTTCTTCGCCATAATAACGCTCATTTCCTAATTTAGCATACGCTCTTACAAAATACTCCGTTCCGGGTCGAAGATCTGTAAGTTCACAAATGAAGGGTTCTTCAAAATCAGCAGTTGACTCTTTAAACCAATTAGTATATACGGTAGGATTGGGACATAGGTTCCAACAAACGCCTATTTTATCGGGTGTAAAACCATTAGTCACATAAACACCGCAAAGAGCAGTTGTTTGGGTAATCTCTTGAGGGGTGATGGTAACTACCGCCTCATTTGGATCCGGATTGCATCCAATAACAGACAGCAATACTGCCAATAACATCAATACCTTTGTAACTGGTTTCATAATAATAATAATAATAAATATGCAAAAGTAATAAAAAAATCTTTCTCAAATTACAATTCGAAACAAAAAAACTATCAAGATAATCCGTTTATTAAACTGAAGAGCAATAATACTTATTTCATCTTGTGATACACCGTCTCCGCCGACACCACCGAGGCCGCATAAAACCATCCCACCGCCTCACCTGCAGGCTGAATGTTCGTTATGACATTGGTGGGCGGACCCATCATCGGGTTGCTGCCCATCGAGAAGCTAAGGCTATAGACGAAGGTCATGTAATCCAAGGGAATGCTTAGCAGATCCAGCCGGATCACCTCGCCGTCATGCAATTCACTGCTCTTGACCATCCCCACCGCGATCTCCATATTGGTGACCAAAAACTCCGGACCATTCACATAATAACCCGCATAACCCGCCATCGGGATAGCCAACACCTTAGTCAAAGTATCGGATTGTGAAATGCCATCCTCGTAAAGATGAATCATAAAAACGATGGATGGATCAGGCAAGCTTTGAAAATAAGGATAGATCATATACATGGTATCCTTCATGGGTATCCCCTGAAAAAGATTGAAGGGCTTCAGCACCAACGAGTCAATCACCTCAATATTGTCATTCATATAGCTCTCAGCAGTGAGATGCTTATAGCCGTCAGGTTCACCAACATCAGGCACCGACACCATCAGGCGGTAAAGCGTGTTCTTTTTTCCAGCCACCGAATCCGTGAGATAATGCCCTGGCCGATCTTCCTGTTCAAGATATGGAATCGTGTCCACCCCATCGGTCACCGCAACTTTAGCACCGCTGACCATACGGATTGCATCGGCCTGATAGAAATCCGAAGTATAGCTTAGAATCACCTCGTGCCGTTTGTATTCATCTGTAAATGAACCTTCAACACCTACCAGAGGGTTACCTTCCTCCAAATCAATGACAATATCCTCACGGCAAGAGAGCAAGCCGAAAACCATCAACAGCAATATCCAAAAGTTCTTTCTCATGGTTTTTAGAATTTGAATTGGTAAGATATGGAAGGCACTGTGGAGAACAGATACATCTTCTCAGTCTTCACGTCACCGCTCTCCTTATCCTGAGTAAAAGTAACAGCCCAAGTGTTATGATGAGCGTATGCATTATATACAGAGACATTCAGCTCACTATCCCATCGTTTCCAGCGACGGTCGGGAAGTTGCCAGGTAAGCGACAAATCCATCCTATGGTAGGCTGGATATCGGCTCTCGTTACGGCTTCCATTATAAATGGCGTAAGTGACACCCCCCAAGGTGTATTGCCCGTATGGATAAGTCACCGGCTGACCAGTATTATAAATCCAATTTGCTGCCACGCTGAGTTTCGGTGTGATATCATAATTGGCCACGATGACAAAGTTATGCGGACGGTCGTAAGGCGAACGGTATTCCTTCCCCAAATTAATGTCAGGGATGGTTCGATAAGAACGTGAGTAGGTATAGGAGATCCACCCTGTCAGTTTCCCAGTGTTTTTCCTGACAAGGAACTCCGCTCCGAAAGAACGACCCTTCCCGATTCTCAATTCTCCGTCAATCAACACATTACCATACGTCATGGCATTATCCTTGAAATCCATGACATTGTTCAAGTTCTTGTAATACAACTCAACCGAAGTCTCAATGGCATCATGATGAAAATTGCGGAAATAGCCAATCGCAAACTGATCGGACCGTTGGGGCTTGACATTCGGACTGATGGGGAACCACACATCGAAGGGAAGGCCTCCAGTAGCAGCCGAGGCTACTTGCACATATTGGAAGGTACGTGAATAAGATGCTTTCACCGATGACACCTCATCGATACGGAACATGGCAGCCAATCGTGGTTCTGGATGGAACTCAGTATTGAACACTTCTCCCCTCTTATAATGAATAGTATCAAACACTTGATGATTCTCGTTGAAGACATAGAAATCCTCCTCACCAATATTCTGGAAACACGACAGTCTCAGTCCGTAACGCATCGAGAAACGTGGCGTGATGGTATGGTCATGCGTGAAATAGAACGCATGGTCCAGGCCCTTTCGCCGCACCACAGTCATACTGTCCACACTAAGATATTGCGACAACGCGCCTCCACGGTCATCAAGCTGTCCCTGCTCCAAAGAAAGGAATCCCGAGGAGATTCCCCATCGCGAGGTATGGTTCTCATTCCACAACATCGTGAAGTCATACTTCAGTTCAGCACTTTGTGAACCTGCTTTGAGGGTGAAATCGTAAGGGTCGAACCAAATGTCGATGGAGTACTGATATTTTGATCCGAGCAAGGTAAGATTCGAGGTGAGACGAGGACTAAAGATGTGATTCCATTTCATGGTCACGCTTGAGTTGCCATACCCCAACCCCATCATATCCCTCACCTGGAATCGGTCGCGACCATGATAGGCCGAAAGGAAAAGTCTATTGTTATTGTTGATGCGCTGGGTCAGTTTGGCATTTAAATCATAAAAATAAATATCCGACCCTTTAATCTCCTCACCCATAAAGGGAATCACGAGTCCTGCATAGGTGGTTCTGCCTCCTAACAACAAAGAGGTTTGCTGGTTAAACAAAGGCGCCTCAACAGTGAGACGGCTCGTCACCAGCCCAACCCCGCCTTGTCCTGTGATTTTTTTGGGCATCTCATCTTTCACATTCACATCCAACACGGAAGAGAGGCGCCCTCCGAAATTGGCTGGGATATCACCTTTATACAAAGTGGCTTCTTTCACCACATCATTGTTGAACACGGAAAAGAAACCAAGAAAATGCGAGGCATTATAAATAGGAGCGTCATCAAGAAGGATAAGGTTCTCGTCAGTACCGCCTCCCCTTACGCTGAATCCAGAGGACCCTTCCGAGGCAGCCTGCACACCAGGAAGCAGTTGGATGGTCTTGATGACATCCACCTCCCCCATCAATGCAGGAATTTTCTTGATGGTAATCATGTCGAGACTCTGGACGCTCATTGCCATTTGCGACACATTATGGTCCGTCTTCTGGCTGGAAATCACCACCTCTGACAGTTTGGTAACATCTTCTTTCAGGCGGATATTCAACGTCATAGCCTTGCCTTTTACATCAATCATCTTTTCATCCGAAACATATCCAAGAAAAGAAAACTGAAGGGTATGGCTTCCCGCGGGAAGATCAAGTTCATAGAAACCTTTTTCATCGGTGACTGCTCCCACTTGAAGCTTTTTCTCAAAAACGGCGACACCCATGAGTTTCTCGCCCGTCTCCACATCAGAAACGACACCTGAAACACGGTACTTCACCTGAGCATCAGTAGCTTGAAGCATCAAGAGTACCGCACTGATAATCAACAATAAACGTCTCATTATAAAACTATCAATCGCCAGGCATCTTCAACAAAATAGGCTCACTATAGGAGATACCACCCGTCTTCATCTTTGCGTAGGCACGAACCATATATTCCGTTTCGCTTTGCAAACCCGTAATCTGTTGCAAGAAAGCGCCATCAACAGAACCAATAATATAAGCCAGTTGCGGAATCTGCGAGGCATCCATGCCAACAATACTGCCAAGACAATGCGCCAAATCGATGTCACCTTGCACGTCGGATGCTTTTTCCCAAACAAAACCATATTCTCTGACATCTGACAAGGCTCCATTGGTGATTTTTCCCAACACGTAAGCAGTGCTACCTGTAATCAAGGGGAAAGGAAGCGGGAGGCCAGGAGTTGTATAGAAAGATGAAAGATCAATCATTTCCACTTCAATAGGAACAATCTCAACATCCGTGGTAAATTGTCCCACGTTATCACTGTAATAAATCGGGCCGTTCTCGTCGGTGATTTGCAAGAAAGCTCTATAATAATAGGTGGTATTATATTCAAGATTCAACAAGTCGCAGGTATAGGAGCCCCACTGTGTGGCGGATGACTCCACATGCGCATCATTAATCGACAAGCTTGAGATGATACCATAGCAGAATCCACAACGATAAAATGCGACATCTTCCATGCCTTTCAGGGCATTACCCTTTAGTCTGAATGACACAGGACCCAACTGATCGTGTTTGACAATCACCACAGAGGGTTGGCTGGACATCACATATTGCAGGGTGTCACTCCACGTCTCATTGCCCCAAGAATCTTTCAAGTAGGCTCTGAACCAAAGCATTTCTTCCGCGCCCAAAGCGACTTGGCCGCTATAGCCTTTCTTCACGGTCATATCAACAAGGCTGTCATAGACGACCTCCAAGGGTTCAATTTCCTGGTCGATGGCCGAAGGAGAAGACCCATAGAAAAGTCTGAATGTATAACCCGGGTCATCCATCACCGCTCTCCAATGCGCGTTCAAAGAAGCAAAGCACTCAATATGTCCGTTTGTAATATAAGCGGTGTCCATCTTCACAGTCGAATATACACCTTGCAGTGTTTGGAAGGTCTTCCGCTGCGTGGAATCAGAGAACACAGCGTCAGTAATCACCAACTGATAGGAGTAGGTGGTACCCGGTGTCAGGTTCCAGATGGTGTCACTACGGGTATAAACAGTATTCAGCTCAGCGTTTTTAAGGACTTCCACCTTATGGACATCCGCTGCTGGCACACTTTCCAACGGTTGATTACCCTTATAATAAATCAGTTCCACCTTATCAAGCCGCACTTGCTCAGCATTCACTGTGTTGGGATCCAACGTGATGGTATAGACACCCAAGTCGAGGTCGCCTATCACCGAGCATGTTCCCACAAGATGGACGGAGTCTGTAGCCATCCATGTACCTGGATCGTCGCCTTCAATAGGTTTCTTACAAGAGAACAGCAAGGCAATGCACATCAGCAATCCCAGTAATAATCTCAGCTTTTTCATTTTGATTCCTTTTTAATATTGGATGCAAAGATACATATTTATTTTTTATACGGATATTTTTGGATTGGGTTTGTAAGGCATTCGGGCCATTTTTTCGACTTCGAGGGAGGGTTGTCCGAATTCCTCGGTAACCTTTCCTAGGAGCAGATACACGCCATCACCCTGGAAAGGCCAATCGGTCAACACTTTCGGGAAATGCACGGTGTCGAAATGCTCACCCATGCAGTCGGCAAAAGTAGCCAGGGCCATCCTGTCGCCACGCGCGGTGCGGACAGGCTTGATGGTCACCAATTTCCCCAACATCCTGAAACGTCGCCCGACATTGCGTAGCATGTCCTTGGCCATCAGCTCCCCCCGAAACTTAGTTTGAAGCAAATCGAACCAGCTCAACGACACCGGGAAGCCATAAAGCTCGAGTTCATCGTATGCGTCTTCCAGAAGGCTGGTCTTGAAATCAGGGAAAACCGTTTTTTCTTCCCCTGCTTTGAACAAGACCCCCATCGGCTCCTTGCTGCCTTTGCCTTTATGCCAATAGGCTTCCCAAAGCAGCTCGGGTTTGCTTTTCCCGGTGAACGAGAAAGCACCTCCCCGAATCAGCAGGATGACCTGCTCCATCATCAACGGCATCCTTTCCATAAAATCCACAAGCCCTGTGAACAGGCCATTCGAGTTGCGTTCCCTGACAAGTTGTTCCACGAAGCCTGCCTCCAAACCTTGCAGATGCACTAGCCCCATATACAACGTCTTACCCTGAACGGTAGTCAGGTAATCGCTTCTGTTGACACAAGGAAGATGGATGTCGGCTCCCATCCGTTTCGCCTCATTGAAATAGACCCAAGTGGTATAGAAACCGCCGAAATTGTTGATTACCGCGGCTTGGAACTCAAGAGGAAAGTGACTTTTCAGATACAGGCTTTGGAAGCTCTCAACAGCGTATGAAGCCGAATGGGCTTTCGAGAAAGAATAGCCCGAGAACGACTCTATCTGCTGCCACAGGTCATGCACCAAAAAAGCAGGATAATTCCGTTGTTCACAATGGTCGAAAAAACGCTGTTTCACCGCTTCAAAAGCCGTCTTGTCACGCATCTTGTGTCCCATCATCCTCCGCAACACGTCAGCATCCGCCAAATCGAGTCCAGCGAAGTAATGGCACACCTTCAGCACATCCTCCTGATAAATCATCACGCCGTAAGTCTCCTCAAGAAGCTGTTTCAACAAAGGGTGCTTGTAATCCACGGTCTCAGGATAATGAAAACGACGGATAAACTCCCGCATCATGCCCGAACGCGCCACCCCGGGACGGATAATGGAGCTGGCAGCCACCAAGGTTCTATAATCGGAGCAACAAAGTTTGCGCAACAGTCCCCGCATGGCGGGACTCTCGATATAAAAGCAGCCATTGGTCTCAGCCGACAGCAGCTGCCTTTTCACAAGTGGGTCCTCTTTGAGTTTCCCAACTTGATGAATATCGATATAAATACCATGATTACGTTGCACCATTTCCACCGCTTCACGGATATGGGCGATGCCACGTTGACTGAGCACATCCAATTTCTCGAAGCCCAGTTTCTCTGCGGTGTACATGTCGAACTGAGTGGTGGGGAAACCTTTTGGGGGAAGGTCCAGCGCCGCAAAATCGGTGACTGGCGACTCAGAGATCAACACACCACCAGCATGGATAGATCGCTGGCAGGGGAAATCGCGAATGCGTTCCGCCACTTGCATAATCTGCTTTCCGATCGCATTGTTCTGCGCAAACGCCTCTGGCCGACGCACCAGCTGGTCAATCTCCCCTTTGGGCAAGCCATACACCTTGCCCAACTCACGGTACACCGAACGGTCCTGAAACGAGACCGTGGCACCCAGCAAGGCCACATGCTCACGCCCGTGCCTCTTGAAGATATAGTCAAGAACGACATCCCGCTCCTTCCATGAGAAATCAATATCGAAATCTGGTGCGCTCGACCGCTTGGGGTTCAAGAAACGCTCAAAATACAGATCCAGCTCGATGGGATCCACATCGGTGATTCTCAAACAATAAGCCACCACGCTGTTGGCACCGCTTCCACGTCCTACATGATAAAATCCTTTCGACATCGCAAATCTGACGACATCCCATGCAATAAGGAAATAGGCACAGAAATCCATTTTCTCGATGATGTCGAGTTCTTTCTCTACCCGTCGGTAAGCCTCTTTGTTGGCAAGTCCATAGCGGTAAGCCATCCCGTCAAAGGCCAGTTTACGAAGGAGTTCCCGGTCGTCATAGACATTTCCTGTGAAACAGCGTTTGTTTTTCACCTTTCCGTCAAAATCAATCCCGCACTCATCCATGAGGCGCTCGGTATTGGCAATCAGCTGTGGATAAAGTGCAAATGCGGCCTTCACCCTTTCAGGAGGCAGCAAAATCTCGTCAGGATGGGCGCAAGCCTCTAAAGGAAGCCGCGAAAGTAACACATTATGGTCAATCGCCCTAAGATTCTGATGTATATAGAAGTCATCCGCCGAGGCGAAGGTGACCGGCTGCATGGCCACCATCTTGTCAAACGACTGACAGCTAAACATCTTCGTCAGCTGTGAAAAACGCACCCCAAGCCACTCGTTCTCTTTCAAAGAAGAAGGCTTCCGGCTCCCGTATGGATAAACCACCCAGACGTCATTCCAAGGAGGTGCCTCTTCGGGATAAGGCTGTTTGCTGACATTATGCCATGTAAGAAAAGCATTCAACTCCGCATAGCCCTTGTTGTTCCGCGCCAACGCCACATACAGCAATTGATCGCCATTGTGCACCTCTACACCCGCCACTGGCCTAACCTGGTGTTTTTGACACGCAAAGACAAAATCGACCACCCCCATCGTCGTGTTGATATCGGTCAACGGCAGCACCACATAGCCCAACGCCGCCGCCTTGGCGACTAAATCGTCAACGGATATCATGCCGTAGCAAAGACTGTTGTTGGAGTGAAACATGGGGAGGTGAGAGATTAGAGATTAATGGTTAGTGGGTTAAGGTCGGTAGAAATAGCAGGAAAAGTCTGTTGTGCGCTATCTCTCCCCCTCTCCACTATGGAGAGGAGGTCAGGGGGTGAGGTTTTAATAGATTGCCATGAGTGATGGCGTTGGCTCCAAACCGAATCTTGATGTGGTCCATAGCGGCATAAAGCTGGGTCAACTCTGCATGGTCGTCGAAGAGATCAAGCTGCGAATGTCCACTTACCAAATCGCTAAAGCGCACCCCCACCAAACGAATCATCATGCGGCGGTTATACAAACGGTCGAACACCGATTCCACAGCTTGTCGCAGGACATGATCAAAGGCAGTGTAGCTGATCCGCTGCTGCATGTCGTGAGTGTCGAAATTGGAATAACGGATCTTCACGGTGACACACCCCGTAAGCTTTCCACAATGTCGAAGCTCAAAGGCAAGATGCTCCACCATGCCTGCCAACCGTTGACGTATCGCTGGTACATCAATGGTATCCTGCTCAAAAGTGTGTTCTTGACTCATCGATTTTTGTTCTTGATATGGCCTTACAGGGGTCATATCCACCCCATTGGCTTTCTTCCAAAGGTCGGTTCCATTCTTACCCAGCACCTGTTCCACCGCCCGTTGAGGCAACTGGCGCAACACCCCTATAGTCCGCACTCCCATCGAACCTAATAAAGCGCAAGTCTTCACCCCCGCCATCGGTATCTTGGACACTGGAAGCGGGTCAAGAAACGCATTGACCGACGGAGGCTGAATCTGAAGCTCGCCATTGGGTTTGGCCTCACCTGTGGCAATCTTCGATACCGTCTTATTCTCCGAAAGGCCAAAAGAAATCGGCAATCCCGACTCATGGATTATCTTCTCCCTCAACTCATGCGACCACTGATAGCATCCATGAAAACGATCCATCCCAGTAAGATCGACATAATGCTCATCAATCGACATCTTCTCATACACTGGCGCACTGTCGGCGATGATGTCCGTCACCAAACGAGAATAACGACTGTACAGTTCCATGTCGCCCCGGATGAAAACAGCCTGAGAACACAGTTGCCGCGCCATGCGCATGGGCATCGCCGAATGGACTCCGAAACGACGGGCTTCATAACTGCATGTGGATACCACACCACGATCCGACATCCCTCCCACAACGACTGGCTTGCCTTCCAGCGATGGATTCACCAAACGTTCCACTGACACGAAAAACGTGTCCAAATCCAAATGCAAAATCCTTCTCTCCATCTTTTTTTTGTTTTTTTCTTGACAATATCTAAAAATGATGTATCTTTGACGAGTTTTTAATCAAATTAATCGACGTAAATCTAATCATTATTTTTAAACCACAAGCAAAAAAAAATCTAATTTGTACACTGCCACTCATCTCCATCATCATAACCCTCTAAATTCTAAATTCTTAATTCTAAATTCCAAATAAAATGTATTTCAGTTCCAACATCAAATTCCTTCGCAAGCACCGCGGACGCACACAAGACGACGTGGCCTTTGCGCTCCACATGAAACGCTCCACGTTAAGCGGCTATGAGAACGAAGTCGCAGAGCCCAGCCTGGAAGCGCTGGTCTCTTTCTCGAAATATTTCAACGTGGCCATTGACACATTGGTCAAGGTAGATCTCAGCACCATCAGCGAAAGCCAACTCTCCCAACTGGAACGTGGATATGACGTACATCTCAAAGGGAGCAACCTCAGGGTGCTAGCCACCACAGTCTCGCCCGACAACAACGAGAACATTGAGCTAGTGACCGAGAAAGCCAAGGCGGGATATGCCACTGGCTTCGCCGACCCAGAATACATCAAAGTGCTGCCCACGTTCACCATGCCTTTCCTCTCGCGCGACCGGAAGTACCGAACCTTCCAAATCAGCGGCGACTCCATGCTGCCCATCCCCAACGGCTCATACGTCACCGGAGAATACGTCCTCGACTGGACCTATATCCGTAGTGGACTGCCTTACATCATCCTAACCCAAGACGACGGCATCGTGTTCAAAGTCGTGGAAAACAAAATCGAGTCAGAAGGCAAGCTGGTTCTCAGCTCGCTCAACCCCTTGTACCGGCCATACGAATTAGCAGCTGCTGACATCAAAGAAGTATGGAAATTCGTCCATTACATCAGCACCGAGATGCCCGAGCGGCAGGAGAACCACCTCCGCGAGGAAGAGCTCACCAAGACCGTGTTGGAACTAAAAAAACAGGTGGAAGAGATACAACTCAAGCTCAACATCTGAAAAAAAAGTATCTTTGTCATAAATTTGCCGCATGATGAAAATCAAGATACTCCTATTAATATTATGGTTCGCAGCCACCGCATGGGGACAGCACACCCACATCCTTCCCACGCCACAACAGGTAGAGGCAAAGGACGGCGTATTCCTTTGGAATGAAGAAAACATCCAATACCAGCTGGTAAACCATCTCGATGTCCCGAGAAACGAGGACCAAGCCTACCGCCTCCGAATCACCAAGAACCGCGTCATCGCCGAGGCCACCACGGAGACAGGCTTGTTCTATGCACGACAGAGCCTGAATCAGCTGCACCGATATGCCACCCTGACCAGCAACAACGAAAAAGCTGAGATCCCCTGTCTCGACATCCTCGACTGGCCCGACTTCAAGTTACGCGGATGGCAAGACGACATCAGCCGAGGCCCCATCGTCTCCATGGAGTACCTCAAACGGCTCATCCCACAGCTGGCAGAATGCAAAATCAACTTTTTCTCCCTTTACACCGAGCACACCTTCCGCACAGAGAGCCATCCCGACATCGCCCCCATCCATGCCTTCACCGCAGAGGAAATCCGAGAACTGGACAACTTCTGCAAACAATATCACATTCAACTCATCGGCAACCAACAGTGTTTCGCACACTTCGAGGAAATCCTGAAAAATCCCTTCTACGAACCTCTCGCCGATGCCGCTGACAACCTCAATCCCAGCGTCGAGGGCACCTACGAGTTGTTGGATGACATCATAAGCGAGGAAGCCCAAGTCTATTCCTCCTCCCTGTTCAACATCAACTGCGACGAGACGGAAAGCCTAGGCAGCGGCAAAGCCAAAGCATACGTGGATTCAATAGGCAAAGAAACCGCGTATTACCGCCATATCAACCGCGTCAACGAAATCGTGAAATGCCATGGCAAACGCGCCATGATGTGGGGCGACATCGCCGACCAACATCCCGAAATCCTCGAGAACCTCGACAAAGACATCATCTTTCTGGCATGGAGTTATGCCGCGCGTGAAAGTTTCGATGACTTCCTGCAACCATACGTCGATTCCGGCCATGACTTTATGGTAGCACCCGGACTCAGCATGTCTGGATGGGTTTGGCCACACTACCAAGACTTCTGCTCCGACATCCCACACCTCTGCCGTGACGGCTTCCGCAAAGGAGCCTTCGGCGTGATGAATACCTGTTGGGACGACTTCGGCGAGTCATTAATCAACAGTGGATTATATGGACTCGCCTTAGGTGCGGAGATGAGTTGGAACCCCATCAAAGAGACCAACCCCAATAAAGCGGATGAAGAGGAAGCCCTCCGAAACATCAAGAAGAACTTCTCCATCCACTTCTTCGGCAGCGTCACCGACGAACCATGCCGTGTATTGGAGCAAGTGTCCGCATTGTCAGACAGCCATGAAATCGGACGGTTCAGCACCATGACCGAACCCATAATCCCCTTCTTCCCAAGTCAAGTGGGAAAAACCGTGGAAAAACAAAACCAGGAGCTGCTCACCCAATGGTTTGACTCACTCGACATTGAACGTCAACTGAAACAAGCGCAAAGCCAAGCACGATGGAACAAGGATGTCTTCGACAACGCACTTTATGCCGTTCACCGCATTCACTGGTGCGCAAAACGCAATATCACTCGATGCCAGCTCTACAAGACCTATCTCAACCCCGACAAAGACAACAAGGCTGAATCTCGCCAACAGGTGGATGGTCTTATCACCTCTCTTCATCAATTGAAGCGTGAATATATAAAGGTATGGGAACAGGAAAGCCGCCCCTACTGGCTGGAAGTCAACATGGGGAAATACGACGATATTGCGAGGGCATTGCTGGACCTCCCCTATCTTCCTTTCCTGGAGTCATCGACAGACGAACAAGGACAGGCTAGTGTCATCCTGCGCACCATATATAACGACCAGCCCATCCACTACGCATTGGACGGCAAAGCAGCCACCATCACCGACCCCGTCTATGAAAGGCCCATCGCACTCACTCACTCGAATACAGTCAAAGCCACCTGCTACGATGCCATGGGACGCGCCATCAGCAACGAGCGTTATTTCCTCTACCACAAAGGGATGGGAAAGCTGAAGTCGCTGAACAGTCCTGCCGGAAACTACCGTCCCGAATACTCTGGCGGCGGTGACAACGCACTCCTTGACGGACACCTCGGAAGCAATGACTACAAAGACGGCCACTGGCAAGGGTTTTACGGTATCGATGCAGACATCGAACTCGACCTAAAACAAAAGGAACAACTCCAAGAAATTGAAATCGGCTTCCTCGTCAACGCTCACGATTGGATCTTGAAAGCCAACCAAATAGAGATCTATGTTTCAGCAGACGGCAGCCATTATCGGCTACTAAAACGTCACGACATACACACCGAAGTCAACACATCCGGCAACTTCATCTTCCGGGAGCGTATCCCCATGGAGGGATCCAGCACACGATATCTGCGCGTTGTGGTGAAAAACCCCGGACTGATTCCCGAAGGATTGCCTGGACATGGTTATGATTCTTGGATCTTCATGGATGAATTAATACTCAAATAAGTTTTAATTCATAACTCAGTAAAAGATAATACTTTATGTAATTTTGTCGTATTTTTTATAATTTTTTCATAAAAAACACTTGACAAATGGGTTTTCAGGTTGTATATTTGCAAATGTTTTAGCAACATATTTATAAACCCATTAAATTATTTCTGTATGAAAACCCACTTTTTTAAAGTAGTGACGTTTTGCGCAATCGCAGCGTTTCTGGGTGCATGTGACAAAGACAGCACCACCCGCCCAACCCAAGAAGGAACCGCCATCCAAAGCAGCCAGCCCATCGAAAGGCTCAGGTCGTTCCGCAAACATCTTGAAGCCGCCAAGGCTTATCCCAATCTCCGGAACACGGAAACAACCACTGTAGAAGAGACGTTATGGGACGTGGAGAATTACTTCAACATGACCTATAGTGACCCCGAGCAGTATTACGCCTCCACTACGGATCATGAATTCAGCCTCATCTTGCCCGTAAACGACCAACAGGTTGATGTCAGCGATGCCGTAACCCTCTATCATCAAGTCACCGAGGAAGCAAGACAATCCTTGATCTCCGACAATCATGAGAACAAAGGGTTTGTCTCCCTTGCCATCAAAGAAACCGAAAACGCTAACAACGGATTGAGAATCACTTTTATTGGCAAAACAGGCGAGCGATGTGCTTATAACCCCAACCCTTATCCATATTCCATTGAAGGGCCATTCCATGAAGATGACAACTGGTATTTCGCGTCACCCATGGGGAAATGCGATGACCCCGACATTCCATCGGGTGCCGACAAACAACTACAGGAAAAACTATACGACCTGTTAATTGGCTCTTTGCCTGAAGCCCAAGCCGGAAACAGGACGGTCTTCCTTGACAGGAAACATATTATCTTCGATGGACAAAACTTTTCCGGAGTTTACTATAGCTGCGACCCCGATCGGTTTTGCATCCCTTATCCCAATATGAATTGGCATTTCCGAAAGGAAAAAGAAATCATCACTGAAATCATCCCTGAAATGTATCATCTGACAAACTATCAGCCTATCTCCATCGAAATCAATGCGGTCGTCGATGACGATGAGGGATGCGGCACCCACCGTAATGAGATTGAATACGGTATTCCCTGTCAGGTCAGCATCAACGAATTCGGGAATGTCGAAGCATTAATACAACCGTAACACGACCATGTGACACCTCCAAAACACAACACGCCATGAAAAAATATCTCCTTCTCATCCTCCCTCTTTGCCTTATATGCGGCAGCTTGTCATCACAAAGCTGGGTTGTCGATTACCATGGCAGCCATCCATCCGGAAGCGCCCATTTTTACTCGGGGTTTGTGGATGCGGACGGTGTCACATTTCTTTCCGGTAGGGAAGGCAGCGACACGGATCATCCAGAAGCGCTGGTGATGCGTATCAACCCTGACGGCAGCCACTCGGAATATGTTTACCACAAAGACGGCTACTACTCCAACGCCACCAGCGTGGTGGAGACCGACGACCACAACTTGTTCGTCGCAGGCAATATGTTTGACAACAACGATGACTACGTCATGATACTCCTTTTCGACAAAGATCTGAACTTGCTGGAGGAAAAAACCATCGAAAAAGAAGTGGAAGCCATTTCTTTTGGCAAATGCACCTGCGCTCCTGACAGCCACGGCAACACCATCGTCGCCACCAGAATAAAACAGTTGAGCATCAATGACAGTTTCATTTTCCGCGGCGTTTTTTACAAGTTCGACCGCCAAGGCAACCTGCTCAGCCATCGCTATCTCATCGAAGACTATCCCGACCCCGTATTCTTCATCATGAATTTTTGGTTAAAGCAAATGTGGTACAACGAAGAAAACGAAACCTTGCTATGCTTGGCAAGTGGCAACGGTGGTGTCACTTCGTTTATCACTTTGGACTCCGCATTCAACTACATCGAGGAATATCCGATATGGAAAGACCCTGACGAAACAAGTGACCACACACTCTATCAGGATTGTTATACCGACCACTGGTTTTCAGACGACGAAGCCTTGTTTTTCGGAGGGAAAGGCAATGATGAGCGCTGTCGGCTGCGGGTTACAAGGGTCAACACAAAAGGAGAGATTCTTCAATTTATCCAGCTTAATGAACGCCCTGACACCATCGACAGCCCTTGCAAAAACCGCTGCATGGCCGCTCCGAACGACAGCTCTTTCTATTTCAGCTTTTATCAGCATATCTATCCCTACTATCCCGGCACTGCATGCGTTTATTTGCTCAACGACAAACTGGATATCATTGGACGACATTTGGACACTTCGCATGAGAATTTCAGAACCAGTTTGATTCTTCCCACTCAAGACGGAGGGTGCATCACGGTCAACGACTCATGCAACAACACCATGTTTTTAAATCACGGACACCCCGTCGTCACCAAACTGAGCAGGGACGACTTCGAGACCTTCACATGGTCTATCCATCAACAGCAGCAGGTGACTCATCAGCTGTACCCCAATCCTACAACCCATTTGTTGACCATTCCATTGGACAACATGGATATCACACACGCCCGATGCCGAATCTGCGACCAGTACGGTCATACGGTTGCTGATCGTGAAATCCATGGGGAAGGAACCGTATTGCAATTGGATGTCTCAGGATTACACTCAGGACTTCATTTCCTACAGATTTACGTAAACGGAAAGACACTCTTGTCGGAGAAGTTTATCAAAGAATAACGCTCTTGAATATTTTTCTCACTGGCCTGAGCCAGTCCTATGAATAATAATTCAAGGACTGGCTACTGGCCGGATTACCCTCTCTAAACCCTTATAAAAATACATATAATATTAATATTCAATGAATTATGAAAAATCTATTTACAATATCAGCCCTTATTATCGCAATTATCATAGGAGGCACTATTACAGGATCTGCCCAGAACGACAACTGCACACAATGCCAAGGAGGAAGTGCTTCAGGAACAAATGCTTCTGTTGTCGGAAAAAACAACACCGCCTCAGGGAATAACGCCTTCGCTGGTGGCTACAACACCACGGCATCTGGCAGCAACAGCTTTGCCTTTGGATACAACAGCAAAGCATCCCAATCAACTAATGTCGCCTTTGGAAACACCGCCCAAGCCACAGGCATCGGAACCATAGCGATTGGTAACTACGTCAAAGCAAATGCACAAAACTCGATTGTAATCGGTGCAGGAACCACAAATAGCTACCCCCTGACAAATAACACGCCGAACAGCATTGCCCTGGGAATGAACAGCACAAAACCAACCTTGCTGATTACAAAAGCACTAAACAATAGTTTCACTGGCAAAGTCGCCATTGGAAACATCACCTTACCATTGGCCAAATTACATATCAAATCCGACCTCGAGGAAGACGCTGACATCTTCATTGAACCTTCCAACAAAAGAGACCGAAAAGCATCCCTGTACCTGTTCGATAACGCACACAAACTCAGCGTGAATCCCTCAGGATCCTTGGAAATGAATTCAGGGACGGGCTCCATCAATTTAACAGGGGACTTCTACTGCTTCGGAGGATCAACCGATGCGAAAACCCGCATCTACACTCAAAATGTCACTGGCATCTACATCAATGCGAGACGCAGCAAAAACACGGAAATCCGCGATGTGGACGCTCCTTCGTACGCCATCGATTTTTTGCAAGAAGGAGTTCGTTTCAGAACCGCAAAAACACAAGTCCCCAGAGGCACAGACATTACCAATTGGCAGGACGCCCTCTACCTTTGCACCGACGGGAAAATAGGCCTCGGTTCCAAAGTGACCTATCTTGAAAACACCGAAGACCAAGTGCTCAAATTGCAAAGCCCAGGAACCATGAACCTTAACTCTCAACAAATTGAACTGAACGCCAACAAGGCCCATCTCAACGCCACGAATATCCGGCTGAATGGACAGGTTGGAATCAACACCGACTCCGAGGTGGAAGACTATGCCCTGGCGGTGAACGGGGGAATCATCTCCACGAAGGTATTTGTCAAGGAGGTGGCTCATTGGCCCGACCATGTGTTCTCCGACCTTTATCCTCTGATGCATCTCAATGAGTTAAAACGCTATATCGACGAGCATCATCATCTTCCAGGAGTCCCCTCAGAAAAAGAAATCACGGCCAACGGATATGACCTTCATGAGATGCAGTACATCATGATGGAAAAAATCGAAGAAACAACCAGATACCTGTTGGCCTTACAAGAAGAAATAGACAGCCTGAAGGCAATCTCCAGTCCCACCGGACAGGTCTGTTTCACCTACGACGAAAGCGGAAACAGAATCTCAAGACACTTGACATTCAAGAAAATAGAAAGCCAAGAGCCCTCATTGGACAATGAGCAGACCTTTGACTGCAAGTTATTTCCCAATCCAACCGCGGGGCAGTTTACCGTGGTGATAAAAGATGCTGGAGTGCATCCATCCTTACATGCGACACTGCTCAACGCATCCGGAACCATCATCGAAGAAAGGGTGATTCATGGAAACCAAAGCGTTTTCGACCTTTCGGCATTCGCCAATGGAGTCTTCATTCTCCATCTTGAGACCCCTGAAGGGGCTCAACACTGGCAAGTGATTAAACAATAAATGAAAGGAGCGCATCATGAAAAAGACCATCATCTTTCTTGGGTTGCTCATGCTATACAGCACCCTCCAGGCGGAGCAGCATCTCTGTTTATCGGAAGCACTCCCCGGGGAGACAAGCCGTTATTTTTCCGCCACAGACCATATCCTTCTTCTCCCTGGTTTCCAGGCAGAGCCATCAGGAACACATTATGTAAAAATCCTAATCGACCCATACGATGCCACTCCTCCTATGAATGATATGTACGGGGGGCCAGAGCCAGGTGACAACGGCGTGGTCGGATCCGTGAAAGGCAGCATTGACGTCTCTGCACTCGGTGCAGCCACCTATACCATTCCCCTCAAACTACCTTCTGGCTTGGGGGGATTAGCCCCAGGTATCTTCATCTATTACAACAACCAACGACGAAACGGACTCTTGGGATGGAATTGGGACCTTGGCGGGCTTTCATCCATCACACGTACTGGCGGAACCATCTACCATGATGGATACAACAGTGCGGTCAATTATTCCACCGACCGATTCTGCCTCGATGGACAAAGACTATTAAAAGTCAGCAATGGCAATTACGGTGCCAACGACATCGTTTATCACACTGAAATCGACCAGATGAGCAAAATCGTCTCCTATAATGAGCCTGGATACAAAGGGCCTTCCTATTTCAAAGTATGGGCGGCAGACGGGAAGATCTACTCATACGGAACCTCAGATGACACCAAAGCCTTGGTCGATTCCGAAGGCCATGTGACCTACTGGTTGCTGAAAAGCATAGAGGACCGCTATGGGAACACCATCCGGTATCATTACATGAAACAATCGAACTCCTATTATATATCACGCATAGACTACTCTGGTAATGAAAGCCAAAAAATCGATGATTCGTATCACGTCCAATTATTATACAAATCAAGAGACGACATCGAAATCTGCGCCAATGGTAGTTTCTTGCAAACCGAAGACCTCTTGTTGAACAGCATCATCGTGTACAATAACAACGATCCCATGTACACCTACACATTTCAATATCAAGAGCCAAACACACAAACAGGATATCCATACAACCTGCTCACCAGTATCGGATTCAGTGCTGACAACAAACATGTTAATCCCACCAGAATCATTTGGGGCAATAACAACTACGGCATTCCATCCCTTAACAGCACGAGCGTCTCTGTCACCACCAACAGCATATCCGCAGCGTTTTCCCATGCCGTCAAATTCAGCGGAGACTTCAACGGTGATGGATATACCGATGTGATTGCAACATCATTGGATGTCAACGAAAACACCTACAAAAAAGCTTATCTGTTTATCAATCGAGGTGGCACCAATGAATTGGAATTTGACCTTGCCAGGACCTTCGACCTCGCCCCAGAAACCAACTGGATTTACACAGGAGACGTTGACGGCAACGGTTTTGATGACATTCTTTTCACAACAAGATCGCCTTTTATCCCGAACTACCTTGACAAGGTTCAATCAACAGTCTTTCTCACCAAAATAAACGCCAACGGTGAGTTGACCTTCTACAGTCATACACTTCCAGAACTCCACATCTCATCAAATTATCTAGAATCACTTGTGCTTGGCGATTTTCTCGGCGAAGGCAAACTATCCATATTAGTCCAAACACTTGAGTCGAACGATAAAAGCCAAGAAGAGTCTGTCCTCATCCGTTATGACGAAGACAATGGCACCTTCCAAGACATCCACTTTAACGACCATCTTTCTTCAACTCAGCTCTATCCTGGCGATTACGATGGAGATGGCAGCATCGAACTATTGTACAAGGACACATCAAACAACACAAAAATTGCCAAACTACGAAAAAACAGCGGCTCACCATATTTTCAAATCACCGTTCAAGCTTCAGTCCCAAACTGGACGGACTGCTTCCCTGGAGATTACAATGGAGACGGTGCCACCGATGTGTTGTTTTACCGACCCTCAGAAAACCAAAAATGGGCAATCCGTTTATCCACTCATTCAGGACTAGACTCAAGAGAATTTCATCTATCATCTTCCTTCCCCTATCAAACCCTTGAAGACTACCATTATTCACTCCTTAACCTCGCGGAAACCGACCATTTCATCACTGTCGGTGACTTCGACGGCAATGGATGCGCTGACTTGATCCTTAGGGAAGATGTCAATAACGTCCATGTGTACTACGGTCCACTGAATCCTGAAAGCGAAAGTGCTCCCTTTGCCTACCATCGTAAAATCAACACCCAGTATTTCCACTATTTTAACAATAGGGTAATTTGCGTCGGGAACTTTTTGGGGGAAGACAGGATGACCTTCCTGGGCAATTACACCCTCTCCTACCTGCCTTCCATTAACCTTAGCCATGAAGTGAAATCCATCAAAGACGGCATGGGGCAAATCACTGACCTGAGCTATGACTATCTCATGCCCAATCCCAAAAATCCTTCTGAGTCGGATTTCTATCGACTAAATTACTTGTATGCCTCAACCATCGATAAAATAAACACCGTGCCAATTCCGATTCGAGCCTTGAAAAAAATCACCACGTACAATGTCAGCAACAAACCTGTCAGCACGGCATGTCAATATGAGGGAGCTTTATTCCACAAACAAGGCAAAGGATTTCTGGGATTCACCATAACAAGGCAAAAAGAATATTGCAACAATCAACTGCAAAAGACCACCGCAAGGCATTATGAATGCCAACCTTACGACCCAGTCATTCACATGGGAATGATTCAAGAAGAAGTGTTTGACCCCGATGGAACTCTCATGGCAAAAACAGAATACACCAACTATTATTATCTGAACAAGAACAACAAAAAAGTGTACGTTCCAGTATTTTATAAATATAGCTATGAGTACGACATCGACCATCCGGAAAACCTCATCAAAAAAGAAATCTCGGAAGTGATAATAGAAACCGAACAAGTCAACGTTCTTGAATACGATAACATCTTGAGCATTGTCCAAACCATCCAAAGCACCACCGACAATCCAGCCTTTCAATTGGCTTCATCTTGTGAATACCAAACCAAGACCATCACTACATATATGCCGAATAACAGCAACCAATGGCTCATCAACAGGCCAAAGACCATCACAAGAATTGACCACAGGAATGGCAACTACGCGGACATCTGCCACCAGCTGATTTACAGTTACAATGCCAGCAAACCCTTTCAAGCGTCCTCCATCACCGCCATCCCCAACGATGGAAGTAATGCCAATGACCGACTGACCAAAAAAACCGTGTTTCAATATGACGACACGGGAAACTTGATCTCCAAAACCGTCAGTGCCCCCAACGACCCGAACACCCCGCCACGCACCGAATCATACGTATATAGTGCTGAATATGGGAAAAGGCTGATGACAGCGTTCATTGATGCGGCAGGAAACACCACGCAGTACAAATACAATCCTGTTTACAATTACTGCGTCTCAATGATTGACTACAATCATTTTGAAACACTCTATGAAACTGACCCCTTGGGCATCACCACCAAATCCGTTTTTTCTGATGGAACAATCTCTTATCAAGCCATTCGATGGGATGGAGGGCAATATTACCAATGGGAAAAGAAAACCGGAACACCCACTAAAATCACCTACTTTGCCAAAACAGGGGAACCCATCAAAAAACGAACCTACTCACTCAATGGAGAGACGGTTGTATCACGTATTGAATATGACCCTTATGGCAGAGTTAAGACAGAATGGGCTCCACAACTAGAAGAGCAGCTTCCTCAAATGGTCTCATACGACTATGACGACCATAACCGGATACGAAAAATCAACCATCAAGACGGGACAAGAGAAACGCTCACCTACAATGGACGAACCACCAGCTCCACATTTCATGCCAATGACAAGGCTTCACAAACAGAGTCCAAAACAGTGAATATCATGGGATGGGTCGTGAAAAGTACGGATGCCGAAGGGGTCAGCGTCATCTATGACTATAATCCTGAAGGGAAAGTGATACGCACTCAAATCGAAGGTATGGACGAAACCCAAACCCTGATAAACTATGACGCTAACGGGAACAGATTCTTGCTTTACGACCCAAATTACGGACAGTCAAGCTGCGAATACAACATCTTTGGAGAGCTGACTCGCCAAGTGACTCCGAAATATGACATCACTGATTATGAATATGATGTCATGGGTAACTTAACCAAACGCACAGAATTCTGTTACAAAAGCCAAACCTCCTCCGTCACAGAATGGCAATACGGGCAGACGGATGGATTGCGCGGATTACTGCTGAAAATCAAATCAGACAACCAAACCATCAGTTACGAATATGACAACAAACTACGGTTAAAAAGCATTCTTGACCAATGTCTGGGAAAAGAATTCAAAACCAGCTATCAATATGACAAGGCTTCCAGAATCTCAAGTCTCACCTATCCATCAGGTTACACCATCCACTACTGCTATTCTTCCGAAGGAGTGGTGCGAAGCATTATGGATGATGATTCCAAAGTGCTTTGGAAAGCTGGGGATGCCAATTCCTTTGGTATGCCCACCCGGATCATCACAGGCGATGGACTCGTTACGCAATACGATTATGATAACATATCAAATAAATTGTTAAAGATCAAAACGCTACGAGGTGATGAAATCATACAGGAATATGAATACCAATATGATGACTACAGCAACATCACCACCAGAATGAACAAGGTGAAAAACCAAACTGAACATTTCAGTTATGACCCTCTAAACCGTCTCACCGCCACTGTTGACCAGAATGGAGAAAGCATCTTCACTTATGATGCATTGGGACGAATGACGCAGAAAACCAACGCTGGTCAACCAGTCTTTTCAAATGCAAACTACAGTGGTGATCATCCTCACGCCATCAAGTCAGCCACTGCCTCTCCAGGCACATTCCAACAGGAACACATGGACATCGTCTATACCCCATTCGGTAAAGTCGCCCAAATCCAGGAAGGGACAAAACAAATCACCTATCAGTATGGATATGACCATCAACGAATCCAGGTCATCGAGAACATTGACGGAGTAAGAAGAGAAAAGTTATATGCAAACAATTTCGAGGTAATCATGCAACCCGACGGTACCATCATCAAACGAACATTATTATCCTGTCCTACGGGAATCTTCGCAGTGGTGGAAGACATCAACGGGGAGACATCGCTTCATTACATCCACAAGGACCATCTGGGTAGCTGGACTATCATTACCGATGAGGAAGGACAAATTGAGCAAGAGAACTGGTTCGATGCATGGGGCAACTGCGAGAACCCTGACGCACTACTTTTCGACAGAGGTTATACAGGCCATGAGCATATCCATGGCATGAACCTAATCAATATGGATGGCAGAATATACGACCCTGTCACCTCTTCAATGCTCAGCCCCGACAATTACATCCAGATGCCGGATTTCTCACAGAACTTCAACCGTTACGCCTACTGTCTCAACAATCCCCTCTCCTATTCCGACCCAGATGGAAACAATCCCATCACATTTGCGCTTCTGGCCTATTTCATTTTCTTCACCGACATGGGTTACGAATTTCAAAAATACATATCCCCGATCGCTATCCATATCGACCTTCACCTTGCCGGCCACCAAAAAGGAATCGGCATCGATGTCTCCGTAGGATTTGAAAAGAAGAATCCTTTAAGCTACCGGATGCACTTTGGCGCGACTTATTATTGGGGGTATTACGATGACAGTTACCAAGGCTGGGAATTCCGTGTAGGTGGCGAATGGACCGTCAACGGAATAGTAGGATTCTCAGGAACGACCTACTACACCAAAGGGCGGAAACAACAAACCACTAATTCCATCATCTTGGGCAATTTCATCGGATCCGTATCTTACGAGAACGACTACATGTTCAATCTGGCAAAATACCTCTGGGGCATCCCTGCTGCTGACAATGGAGACCGTTACCGATCAGCGGCTTTTAAAGCCCGTTTCCTCATTTTTTCAGCAGGGTTCAACATCTTCACCGGGGATCCTGGGCTTAAAGGGTCGAGCAGAAACACCTTCCATGATCCTGATGCGGAAGGACGGCTCACTTATACGCTCAACGCTGAAGGGAACGACCCCGACCAATACCGTGCCGGACTCCTGTATTTCGGCATTGGCGGTTTTTATTATGGATTCAACAGCGAGAAGATCCGAAACTTCATCCAGAACCGATTCGCGCATGACTGGCTTTGCCGAGGTGATTCACCATACTTCAAAGTGTTGGACAGGCCCGAACAAAGCTATTTCTACTTCAGCAGCGGCACAGGGAACTCTTTATGGTAAACTTCTTTATTATGGCTTTCGGGGCTTGGCCGCAGGCCAAGCCCCGAAAGATAATCACCAGCGTCTTTTCTCTCGGGCGGGATGCAAGTTCACCTCCATCACCTGATCAAGAGCGGCATTGCTGGAAATGGTCACAGCTAAACGGCTCCGATTCCCAATCACGCAATCAAACTGCACAACATCCGTCCGCGACTCACCTTCCAACAAGTCCTCAAGATAGGAATCCCCTTCTCCAAGCAAAGTCCAACCCCTGCGTTCCTCCTCCATAAGCTTCCAATGGACACGGAGATGCTTCGCTCTTGTGGGTCCCAAGTTAACCAATTTCAACGTGATTTTACATCGGGCTCCCCCATAATACGAAATGGACTGGGATTCAAACTTGTTCTCCTTGAGCACCACCACGGGGGTATGTACACAAGGTGCCATCTCCACTGGAGACGAGAGATATTCCGGGGGGATTTGGCCAATAGCCCAATGGGTATTCGTGGTCTCGACATAATAATACTCTTTCCCCTCATATTTAAAGGGATAAGCGTTCTGCACGGAATCACACGACACGCCAAGCGCCAGATGATCGGGAGGAAACAACAAGATGAAATCAATCCCCATCTCGCTCAATAAAGCAGCCATTAAAATCGACTTGTCTTCACAATCACCTATCCCGTCCGCCAAGGTCTCGATAGGAAAACGGACATACTCATCCATCCCTTTCGACTTCTCATCAGACTCATAACGCAACGATTGCACAAACAACAACACCTCCTGTATCTTGTCCTTTTCGGATGCCATAGATGGGCAGAGCACATCCGCCAAGGCACGGATGGCCTTGCGATCATATTCAGAGAACATAAAGCCGCAATAGGAAGAGGCGACTCTATAACCAGACTCCTCATAATAAATCGCAGTGTGTCCACGTCGATTACGATAATAGTCCAAAAGCCGAGCATTTATATCCAAAGAACACGAACGTTCACCGTCTATTCCTTTCCATTGATAGTCAAAATGCAAGAGGCTGTCGTTTTCCGCAGCCACAAGCGGGAAAACCAACAAAAGAAACGCTATCGCAAATAGTGTCTTCTTCATTGTAACCTATTTATTTCCCCCAATAATGGAAACGACTCACTTCCTTCTGCAATTCCTTCACCGCCGCCTCAAGCTGCTCATCGACACCAACCGCCATTTTCTCTGGTGTGTTGCGCACTTTCACATCGGGTTCAAGTTGCGTGTTTTCCAGCCAATTGCCTTGTTCGGTACGATAACCAATCACAGGAAGTCCGAAATACAAGCTGGGATCCTGCAAGGTCTCCCAAGTCACACTCGACATGGTACCAGGCACCGGCATACCCACCAATGCACCCATCTTCTTATGCTTGTACACCCAAGGTGTGCCATGAGCATTGCTGTAGTTCGCCTCACCGATAATCATCACCGATGGCTTGTTATAACGACGCGATGGCATCACACAAGCAACACTGTCGTTGATGACTTGCTCAAGATATTTCTCCCCACTGAAAAGAATCTCAATGTCCTCGTGCAAACGTCCGCCACCGTTGAAACGGGTGTCAATGACAATTCCATCACAAAGGTTGTATTTACCCAAAATCTGTGAGTACACATCCCGATAACTGGCATCACCCATGCTACGGATATGCACATAACCCAGTCTTCCATCTGACAACTGCTTCACTGTCTCCTCGTTATGTTTCACCCAACGCTCATAAAGCAAGTCATTCATGGTTCCATGACTAATCGGCTTCACCGTCTCCGTCCATCGGCTTTGATTGGCAGGGTTATACACCCCGACAAGCACCTGTTTGTTCACTTTATTGTTCAGCAAAGGATAGTAATCCATGTCAGCTTTTACGGTGTCTCCGTCAATGGTCTCAATCACACAGCCAGCCACTACCTTCGAGGATTTCTTGTCAAACGGGCCGCCAGGTACCACTTCCTCTATTTTAAGGCCATCGCCTTCATAAGACAGATCAAGCAAAACACCAAATTCCGCCGTGGCATCACCTCCCAAACGTGGACGATAACCCGACCCAGTATGTGAGACATTCAGTTCTCCCAAAATCTCACTCAACAAATCGGAAAAGTCATAATTATTATTGAGATGCGGCAAGAACGGACGGTAGGCCTCCTTCATCATCTCGAGATCCACACCGTGTTTGTCTTTCATGAAGAAACGTTTCTCAATTTGCAAAAAGACATGGTCGAACATATATTCACGTTCCTGAGCCAAATCCAGATTCATGGTGGCGTCATACTTAATCGATGTTGTTTTTCCACCTTTAGCATCCACTTTCTGAAGATTACCGCCAGAAAGCAAAAAGATATTGTCACCTTTCTTATCCATACGCAACTGTGCCCCGCCTTGACCCATCTTTTTCAATATTTTCATCGATTTCTCTCTAACATCTAACTCCCACAGATCAAATCCTTTCTCGAACGAAGACATAAAATACAGTTTCTCGCCATTGTTGGACATGGCCATGCCGCTGAGGCTTGATGACATCGGGGTGAGACGACGTACTCGGTCTTGCAAGTGTTCCAAATCGATTTCAATGGACTTCCCTCCTTTGTCTTTTTCTTCCTTGGATGCGGATTCGTCTTGTTTCTTGCCTTTCTTGCCAGCCTTCTTCTTCGCGGCCTTATCTCCTTTCTTTTCCTCGTTAGGAGTATCCTTCTTCGCTTCCTTATTTCCTTTCTCCATTTCCTTGAGCAAGTCATACTCTTCTTTGTTCAGCATGAAGCGATCGTAGGCATCTTGGTTCATAAAGGCAATAAACACATCGTTCTGACTACCCCATGAAGCATGGGAACGCATTCCATAGCGGTTTGAGGCATAGATAATTGCATTGCCATCCAGCACCCATTGAGGATTACCGTCGATATAGGCGCTTTCGGTGATGTTATAAATCTTCATAGACCCGTCGGCTTTGACGATGCCGATGTCAGAATACGGGTCACGCATATTGGAAATCAGCTCCAAAACAAACCATTTTCCATCTGGCGACCATTGATAGGATAAACCATAATCGTTGGTGTTATATTCCTGTGTGCCATCCGTAATCTGTCGGACTTCCTTAGTCTCACAATTGTAAACCTTCAAAATCTTACGATTCTCCACAAAAGCAATCTCCTTGCCATCAGGTGAATAAGTAGGATCCATACGCTCGACCCCATCGTTGTCGAACAAAGGTTTCTCTTCCACGAGGGTAGCATAAGCGAAGTTGTAATCATCCTTTCTAACCATAGAAGCTTGGTATAAATTCCAATAGCCGTCGCGTTCAGAGGCATACACCAGTGTCCTTCCATCCTTAGAGAAGGTAGGGCCACGTTCTGCCTGAGGAGTATGAGTCACCTGTTTGGTAGTGGCATAATCATCCGTACCGGTAACAAAAATATCGCCACGAGAAACAAAGGCAATGAGTTTGTCATCGCTGCTCAACGCGAAATTACCAGCCCCTTTGAAATCCCTTTTCACCAGTTGGTCGGGTTGTAAATCATTGACAATCTCGATAATCACCTTGCGAGGCTGCTGACCCAGCTGCTGCGTATAAATCTCACCTTGATAATTGTAACAAAGCATTCCATTGTTGGCCACGCTCAAAAAACGCACGGGATGGGTGTCGAAGGAGGTGACACGCTCCACCTGTTCCAAATTACTCACTGGAGCTTTATACACGTTAAAGCTGCCGTGATTGCGTTCACTGAGGAAAACCACCTCTTTAAATCCAGGCAAGTACTTAGGGTCACGGTCTTCACCCACATTGGTAGTCAAGATGGTATGACTCTGATCCTCAGCGTTATAATAGACTATATCACGCGCCACAGAAGACACATGGTGTTTACGCCAGATATTCTCGCTACCTTTTCGATCATAATACAAAAACGACTTGCCGTCCTGGTCGAACGACATGCCAGCCACCGGAACCGCCACCACTTGATGAGGCCGTCCTCCCTGGGCATTCACCTTATATAGTTCAGAAATCCAACCTGCGGGGAACTGGATGTTTTCGGCATCTTTCTGGATTTGCGAGGAAAAATAAATCTCTTTCCCATCCGGAGAGAACGAGCAAGGTAGTTCGGAGGCAGAATTCGTCGTGATACGCTGTGCCACACCGCCTTCAGCCGGCATGGTAAAGATGTCGAAATTGCCATTACGATCCGACGCAAACGCCAACGTAGTTCCATCAGGCGACCACACCGGCTGCATCTCGTATGAAGGATTCGTGGTCAATTGCACCGCTTTGCCACCATTGACATTCACCACATAGATATCCCCTTTATAACAAAAGGCGATTTTGTCACCTTGGGGAGAAATCATATTATAACGCATCCAAAGCGGTTGCGCTTGCACAGAAATCCCTGCAAGCAACATCAAAAACAAACCAATTCGTTTCATAGTAGTAATTTTTATATTTATATTTTATTTAATTTTACTTAACACGAAACCAGAAGACCGGCTTCTCTTCCAAGAAAAGCTCAAGTTTATCACCCGGATGCACCTCACCCACTCCTTTAGGTGTTCCCGTAAAGATATAGTCACCTTCTTTCAATGTCACAAAACGGGAGACATAAGACACTATACGATCGAAGCTGAAAATCATATCGCGGCTGTTACCTTGTTGCACCCATTGGTCATTGAGTTTCATACCAAAGGAAATCTCCGAAGGGTTTTTCAATTCGCTGATTTTCACAAACTCGCCCACTGGAGCGGAGCTGTCGAACGCCTTGGCGATCTCCCAAGGGTGACCCTTTTCGATGCATTGGCGTTGCAAGTCACGGGCGGTGAAGTCGATGCCCACCGTCAATGCGTCATAATACTTTGCGGCGAACTTTTCCTCGATGGAGCGACCTGGTTTGCAGATACGCAGCACCAGTTCCGTTTCATAATGAATCTCGTGTGAGAAATCAGGGTAGAAAAACGGGTTATGCGGGAGCAGCAATGCGGAGGCGGGTTTCATGAAGAAAAGCGGCTCCGCGGGCAGGTCACGGTCCAATTCGGCGATATGAGCCAGGTAATTACGTCCGATACAGATGATTTTCATGGTGTTCAATGATTAGTAGAATTCCACTTTTCTTTTAATCGCTGAAGTTTTCTTTCCTCCACGACTCTTTGTTCAATCGTTGTAATCAGTTTTTTAGTATAAAGCGGGAAGTCGCTGTTCATCATCCAGCTGTAGTAATTTGGATCGAGGGTACGGAACACATCCTCCACACGTTTGCCTTTATGTTTGCCAAACTGAAACACCTCTTTCTTTTCGTCATCATAAATAATCTGGCCACACAGATCCGCATTTTGGTGATGCGCTGAGAAGTGCGACAAGGCATTCATGTCGTTGACAGGGCCTTGCGATTTCACTCCTTTGGAATCCTCATAATCAACTCCATCATATTTGTCGAGCATAGCTTTGAGCACCTCGTAGGTAGCGGCAGTGTCGGCGATGGCCCCATGAGCTCCCACCAGTTCCGAATGGCAGAAGAAACGGCAGGCACCTTTCAAGGTACGAGGTTCCATCTTCATGAAGATATTCATCACATCAATAAAGTCACGGCCCTCCAAACTAAAATCACAGCCCACACGGAGGAATTCCTCCACAAGCAAAGGCAAGTCAAACTTAAGGATGTTATACCCTGCGAGGTCGGCATCCCCGAAAAACGCTTTTACCTCATCAGCTTTATCCTTAAACGTAGGCTTGTCGGCTAAAAACTCATTGGTATAACCATGCACCGAGGCAGCCTCAGGAGACACGTTGATTTCCGGGTTAAAAAAGGATTGATAAGGAGTTTCTTTCCCATCGGGGTCGATTCTCAAAATTGCGATTTCCACGATGCGGTCGTGAGCGATATTAAGTCCTGTGGTCTCAAGGTCAAAAAAGGCGATGGGACGTTTCAAATTCAAATTCATACAGCAAAAAAATTATTCTTTGATGCAAAGATAGCAGAATTAATTTTACTTTTGCGCGATTTTTCAAACTTAAAAAGTTAAAAAGATATGATGGAAGAAAAAGAAATGCAGAATGAGAAGGAAGATCTGTTCTCCAAAGCAGTTAGAGCAGGGAAAAGAACGTATTTCTTCGATGTGAAGACAACCAAAGGCGATGAGAAGTATCTCACCATAACGGAGAGCAAGCGCCGTTTCGACAATGACCAAAACCGCTTCTTCTTTGAAAAACACAAGATTTTCTTATACAAGGAAGATTTCCAGAAAGTATCCAAAGCTTTGAACGATGCCATCAATTTCATTGAAACTGGAGTTTATCCTGAGGATTACAATGAAGAGCCCGTCCAGAACTCAGAGGATGGCCTTGAGAGATGGTTCGACGATCTGGAGAAAAACCTTTGATCAAGATTTCACACCTAATTCATGAGGCTGCATGAAAAATGCGGCCTCTTTTTTTATCAACAAAAAAGAGGGTTGTTGATAACTTTCAATTCCCGTGACACAACCAAACCGCTCAAAAGACGTAATTTTGCGATTTTGAAAGAAACGCAACAACAAGAATCATTAATGGGAAAAATCATAGCTATAGCAAACCAAAAAGGCGGGGTTGGCAAAACCACCACAGCCATCAACCTGGCGGCCAGTCTCGCCGTCCTCGACCATAAGACCCTGCTCATCGACGCCGATCCACAGGCCAATGCCACCTCAGGCGTGGGATTTGACCCCAAAAGCATCCAAACCAGTGTTTACGAATGCATTATCGAGCAAACCGACCCCCATCAGGTCATCGTGGAGACCGAGACGCCAAACCTGTATCTGCTCCCCGCTCACATCGACCTCGTAGGAGCAGAAATCGAGATGATCAACCTTCCCGAACGGGAAAAGATGATGCGCAAGACCCTTGCCCCCATCAAGAAAGAATATGAGTTTATCATCATCGACTGCTCGCCCTCGCTGGGACTCGTCACCGTCAACGCCCTCACAGCGTCCGACTCCGTGATCATCCCGGTACAATGCGAGTATTTCGCCTTGGAAGGGCTGGGCAAACTGCTCAACACCATCAAGATCGTGCAAACAAGACTCAATCCCGATTTGGACATCGAAGGCATCCTGCTCACCATGTTTGACACCCGTCTCCGACTCTCCAAACAAGTGGTCGAGGAAGTCAAGATGCACTTCCAGGACATGGTGTTCGACACCATCATCAACCGCAACACCCGTCTCGGCGAGGCACCTAGCTTCGGAAAGACCATCATCATGCACGATGCCGGTTCCGTGGGCGCCATCAACTACCTGAACCTTGCCAGAGAGATCCTGGAGAAAAACAAAGCATAAACCATCGAAACCGAAATAATAATGTCAGATATCAATAAGAAAAACAGAGGATTAGGAAGAGGCTTGGATGCCATACTGCAAAGTCCTGAGACCGACATCACCAGCCGTGACATCAGCGGTGACTATGTGGCGGGCGCCGTGGCCGAAATCGACATCGACCTCATCGAGACCAACCCCTTCCAACCTCGTACCGAATTCAGTGAAGAAGCACTGAGAGAACTCGCACAGTCCATCAAAGAACAAGGTGTCATCCAACCCGTCACCGTCAGAAAACTCGGCTACAACAAATACCAACTCATCTCTGGCGAACGACGCCTCCGCGCTTCCAAACTCGCCGGACTCACCAAGATTCCGGTCTTCATCCGCATCGCCAACGACGAACAGATGCTGGAACTCGCCCTGATTGAGAACATACACCGTGAAAACCTCAACGCCATCGAGGTGGCCATCTCCTATCAACGCCTGATCGACGAATGCAACCTCACCCAAGAACAACTCAGTGAGAAAGTCGGGAAAAGCCGCTCCGCCATCGCTAACTTTCTGAGACTGCTGAAACTCCCCGCCGAGATCCAGATCGCCCTCCGCGACGGACATATCTCCATGGCTCACGCACGGGCTCTCATCAACGTCGATGACAAAGAAGCTCAACTCAAACTGCTTCAACAAATTATCGAAGATGAACTTAGCGTCAGGCAGACAGAAGAACTGGCCAATAAAGCCAAGACCATAGACAACGGAAAAGAACAACGCAAGCAAACCAACTACCTGCCCGACCATTTCAAAGCACAAATCAAGACGCTCTCCCAAGCGCTGAACACCAAAGTTAAGGTGAAACGCAACCTCAAAGGACAAGGTAGCGTTGTCATTGATTTCAAAAACGAAGCAGAGTTCGACCGCATCATACAGCTATTTAACAAACCATAATGCCGCGACATCTCCGACATCTCACCCTCCTGTTGGGACTAACCCTGCTGCTGGCATCCCCACAAGCCATAGCACAAAAGCCGAATCACAGCCCTAAGAAAGCCGGCATCCTTTCCGCCTGCTTGCCCGGACTCGGCCAGATCTACAACGGCAAATGGTGGAAGACACCTATCGTTTACGCAGGGTTTGGTGGACTTGGGTATTTGGCCTACAGCAACTACTCCGACTACAAGACCTATCTTACCGCTTACGAGATAAAAACGGGCGACCTGCCTGAAGGCACCATACCCAGCGAACTCGCCCTGCAACTCTCTGAATACTATCAAGCCAGCCAGCTGCAGACATACAAAGAGTCGTACCGACGCAACTTCGAACTGTATTGTATCATCATGGCTGCTTGGTATGGACTCAACATCGTCGATGCCATCGTTGACGGACATCTTTACACATACGACATCAGCGACGACCTGAGCCTTGCCGTTGACCCCGTATTCATCACCGCTCCCAATCACTTTTGCCCTCAAAGCATCCCTCAAACAGGTTTCACTCTCTCATTGAATTTTTGAAATGAAAATCGCACTCTTAGGCTACGGAAAAATGGGCCACGAAGTGGAAAAAGCCGCTCTCCTTCAAGGCCACACCATCGTCACCACCATCGACAACGATCAAGAATGGACAGAACGGCTTGAACTGCTGAAGAACGCAGAAGTCGCCATCGAGTTCAGCCAACCCGACCAAGCGGCAAACAACATCCTACGTTGCTTTGACCTGCATCTGCCCATCGTGGTGGGCACCACGGCTTGGTATGACCGACTTGATGAAATCAAGAGACGCTGCCTTGAAGGACACCAAAGCCTGTTCTACGCTCCCAACTTCAGCATCGGCATGAATATGGTGTTCCAAATGAACAAACTACTGGCACAATTTGCCGAGAAATACCATTACACTATTTCGCTGGCCGAGACCCATCACATCCACAAGCTCGACAAACCCAGCGGCACAGCAGCCAAAATGGCCAACGACATCATTGCCGAGAGCCAACGTTACCAGCACTGGTCCATTGAAGAGCCTTGTCCAGCGGATGTCCTGCCAATCCATGTCACTCGTGAAGGTGAGGTATTCGGCATCCATTGCGTCACGATTCAATCCACTGCCGACCGCATCACTCTCACCCATGAAGCATTCAGCCGTGAAGGACTCGCCCAAGGTGCCCTGGCCGCCGCGCAATTCCTCATCGGCAAGACCGGATGCTTCACGATGGAAGATTTGTTTTCCTAAAATATCCCTACCTTTGCTTCCCTAAATACTATTTCAATCCAACCAGCGTTAACAAGTAAATTCATTGCAAACCATGTCATTAATACTATTCATTTTCCTCATCCCGGCCTTGTTTACCATTCCGATTGCCTTCACATGGAAACAGTTTGAAGCCGCCGGACAAAAGAGCTGGCAAGCCTTTATCCCCTATTACAACATCTTCGTGCTGTTGAAAATCATCAAAAAAGAAAAGAAATTCTGGTGGTGGTTCTTCATCATCTTCCCGTATATCAATGTTTTCATGCTCTTCCTGATGCTCATAGAACTGGGCAAATGCTTTGGAAAATTCAAGGTCTGGGAAGAGTTCATGGCGGCCATATTGCCTTTCATCTTCTTCCCGCTGATTGTGAAAGACACACCTTATCAGGATCCCGCCACAACCAAGAGACCCGTGAAATCCAAAGGCCGCGAATGGTTCGATGCCATTGTGTTTGCCGTGGTCGCTGCCATGATTATTCGCACTTACGTATTTGAGGCCTTCACCATCCCGACTTCTAGTATGGAGAAGTCACTTTGCGTAGGAGACTACCTGATTGTCAGTAAAATACACTATGGACCCAAACGTCCGAACACCCCTATCAGCTTCCCCTTTGTGCATAACACGCTGCCTTTCAGCACCACCAAGAAATCCTACCTGGAATGGATCAAGCTGCCCTATCACCGCTATCCAGGCACCTCAACCATCAAACGCAACGACCCCATCGTGTTCAACTACCCTGCAGGCGATACCGTGTGCGACAAGTTCCAGAGCAGCATCAGTTACTATGACCTTGTCCGTGAATACGGGCGAGAAAGGGTGTGGAACGACCCCTATAACTTTGGAAAAGTCATCGCCCATCCGGTGGACAAGCGCGAGAACTATGTGAAACGACTCATCGGCATGCCCGGCGACAAGCTTCAAATCAAAGACGGTGTGGTTTACATCGATGGTGAGCCAGGGTTCCAACCCGAGAACATGCAATTCCGTTACATCGCCACCACTACGGGCAACGGCATCACCCAACGAGTGCTCGACAACTATCACATCAGTGAGGCCTACAAAGGCCCTAACGCCAATGAGGCCTACCTGCACATCAGCGAGAAAGTGGCTGAGGAGCTGAGACAGCTTCCTTTCATCACCTCTGTTGAAAGGGACATCACTCCAGCCGGTGCCGACCTCCGCGCCGAGATCTTCCCCCACCGTCCCGACCTCTTCCCGTGGAATGTGGATAACTACGGTCCTATCGAAATCCCTCGCAAAGGTCAAACTATATCACTCACCTTAGAGAACCTGCCTCTCTATGAGCGCATCATCCACGCCTACGAACTTCACGACTTGCAAGTCAAAAACGGCCAGATTCTCATCGACGGACAGCCTGCCGACAGCTATACCTTCGCCATGGATTATTACTGGATGATGGGTGACAACCGACACAACTCCGCTGACTCACGCTACTGGGGCTTCGTGCCTGAAAACCACATCGTTGGCAAAGCCATCTTCATCTGGTTCTCACGCGACAAAGTCAACGGCGGCATCCGTTGGAACAGAATGTTCAGGATCCCGAAATAAGGTTGATGCGTTCCTCTTAGTTGAGGACTACCTTTTGAACACGCTCCTTCTCGCCATTGACAAGGCGGAAGACATACACTCCCGAGGGTAATCCCACGGTGGAGAAGTGCGGCTTGGCCTGACCAGTCCACAAGACTCTTCCCATCACATCAACGACTTGCATGACAGCACCCTCATAGTCGCTGATGACCCATTCAGTACCGTCAAAATGAGCAAACGGCTGTTCCAAACCAGCTTCGTATTGAAGCACTAATTTGAAACGACTGGCGTATTCCCGACCTGTAGCCTTGAAACGATAACTGGGATGACGCAGCAAGTCGATATCAGCACCCGTCACATAATCAATCAAGTGAAGATACCCATTGCTCAAATCCTTCGCATCAACCTTCAAAGTGTAGTCACCAGGAAGCTGATTGTCAAGCCATATTTCAACTGACTCAGTGCTTTCATCCATAAATGCGATGGCAAAGCCATGATTGTCCTCATGGATGTAAAGAGAGGGATTGTTCGGGTTGAAATGACCTATTTTATCCAGATTACGTCCTTCACCCAGATAGAGATAAGCCACATCACTATAGACTCCATTGCTCAGATTCACCGCAATCCTGGGCAAAGCGTCACCCCTGGTGTGTTTCATCGAAATCGTCTCTCCTGTTGCCACCGCGTTTGACTTGGTGATGCTCAAATCCCCAGCAACGGCAGTCTCAACCAAGATACCCTGTCCAGGAAGGATCGCCGTTTCGTAGGTTTCAGCCATCCACGATCCGTCATTAGTAAGAACATAGAATCCCGAGGCGAGATGGTTATCATCAATGGCACCGCCAGCCCCTTTGTAGATGTTGTGAGGATAAGGATTGCCAACCAAGTTAAAGCCTTTCAGGTCATCAGGGCGCGCATTGGTATAAGTCAGGGGGAAGGTGACGTCAGCATGGTTCAAAGTGCCTTTGAAGATGGGCGTAAAGCTAGTGCCATTGGCATAGAGATAGCCACGTCCTGCCTCAAAAGCCGTGAAGCCATTGTTTGCATTGTTTTTGTAGTTGCGCCATTCCTCTTGGGTAAGGTTGGTTTCATCGAAATAATAAAGGTCATAATCCGGGAACAAAAGGTTGGAGCCTTCCTCCACGGGTGAAGGCACCATAGGCGAAGCCACCGTGTACCAACCGTCAGGAACCGTAATATCCGCGTATGCCTCAACAGTCTTCTGCATGGTGGCCAAAACCCCTTCAGAGGCATTCAAAAGCTGCGCCCCGTCTTCAATAATCAGATTGCTCACATGAACCGTGCTAAGATCCGTGACATCCAAAACACTGCCCGACGCTACAACGAGCATCCTGGTAGGATCTTCAACGGTTAAAGACGCCATCGTTCCGCTGATAAGGTCGCATTGCGCGAACAAAAACACATTCAGGTCCTCATCCTGATCACAAGAAAAGAACGCTTCAGCTGAGTCATAATAAAGATATTGATCCGTTTCCGACACCGTCGCTTTGAGCTTCGCTTTCCCATCTGGAGTGATAACAACCTCCCATCCCATCGGATTCTCACTCAGCTTCAAATCACCACTTTCGTCTGTCACAAGAAAGTTCATGTTGACACCGTCATAAAGGGTCCAAAGGTCATTGTATTGCCCCATAGTAAATTGAAACACATATCCTTGGGCTGGCACAGCAGGAGTGGATTGATTGGTTTTTTTGTTCGCACAAGTAATCTCGACACCTTCACTGATGGTGCCACCCTCAAGTGGACCGCCAATGGCCATGGTAGTCCCGTCAAACCCACTGGCAATCAAATACTTTCTACCCTCCACCAGCTGACTTTCATCAGTAATAAGCATATAATAGCTGGAGGACATGGTGTAAAAGTCGATATATTGTGGATTTACCGCATTACCAATATTCTGATTCGCCTGAAAAACAATGGAATAGTTAGAAACCACATCCAATTCCGACTGAGAGCTATGATCATAGAGACGGAACGTGATGGTCTCCCCTGTAGATCCTTGAATATTGTAACCCTCGGTGATATAAACGCCCGTATTGAATGGCGGAGGTGTCAGAATCAAATGGAAAGAAGCCCTACAGACATCACCAACAAAAGCACCTAACTCAAGGTCTGGGCTTGTCTGCATCACCCCATCAATCCTGACAGCAAAAGTAGCGGTCATATTGAAATCCGAATAAACAGGTTGCCAATGGTGATCGGGATACTCATCCACTGCAAACAACGAGTTGGGAGTGACCCAAAGAATAGTCAGAAAAACAATCAATAATTTGATTTTATACATCATTTCTATGTTTATTTTTACTACTTAACAATAATCTTACCGGTAACGACCTCGCCCGTACCCATGGTAACTTTCACCATATAGGTACCAGAGACCATGATTGGATCGAGTTCGATGGGGTATTCTGTGGGGTTCTTAGTTTGCATCAGGCTGCCGGCGAGGGTGAAGACCTCCACTTTAAGCCCTTGTTGTTCAGCCCGGGTGAAGGGGAAGAAGAGCGTCACGCGCTGACCTTGGTTGGCTGGAACAGGGCTGACCATCAGCTCTCTCAGACCTTCGTAGGGAACAACTTTCACCACCACTATGCTATCGCAACCGAATTCTGTCTGGAAAGGCAGAGTATAGGTGCCAGGTCGGTCAAAGCTTAAATCGCCGTAGTAATGCGGGAACTCGACAGCCACCACTTCTTTCTCTTCATGGAACACCGGATGGACGGTAAGGTCGAGGCGCACGATGCTATCGTTGCCATTTTTGCCCGTCAGTTCTTGGAAATAGGTGCCGGGCAAGCAGACACGGAAACCATTTTCCTCGTAATACTGGCCTTCGCAGATCTCGGCTTCGATGTGTTTGTCATAATCGGTAGCGAAGCGGATCATATAGGGATTCCTTAGCTGGCCGTAATGATCATCAGCATGGAAAGTCAGCTGTTGGCGGCAGCGGATGCGGCGTTCTTTGTCACGGTTATGGTCGAAGAGCCGGAAGCTAAGCACGTCGCCTTCCTCACCATGCGCAGTAAGGAAGATACGGTAGGCATCCAGATTCTCCAAATAGATGGCGCGACCACTCCCCCGCTCCTTACCGTTACAGAACACACCCACTTCAAGGGTGTCGCTCTCGACAGCCTCGCCGTCAAGTTCGACAAGGCCGAGGATGGTGATGTTGTCGGCAAACTGGTGCACATTGTTCATCCAGTGTGTTTCAGGAGCCTCAACGAAGACGCCTTCGGTACGTGAGTGGTCGGGATAATACAAGGTTTTGTTGTTGGTACTGTTCGATTTATAGAGATATCCTTCACCAGGATGCAATACCGAGAGGGTACCATACCATTGGCCATAGTCAGCGTCGTAGGAGGCAAAAGCGTTTTTCGACTTGAAGATATCCTCATTCGAGGGATAGCCACTCACTGCGGTGGGAGTTTGGCTGAGATACATGGAATCCGGCATGGGATAGCCGATCCAGGTCCAACCTGGACGAAGCGTGATGGTGTCATCACCAGCATAACAGCCTAACAAATCAGTTGTCAAATTGCCATCGGTTTGAATCATGAACATGGATTTATTGTCAATCTCACTCAATCCGCCATACCAAGCGTTGTAGTCAGGATAGTATTGCACAAATCCCGATTGCGACTTAATCAACACGCCATGAGAGCCGAGGGCAGTCTCCAGGTTAGCCAATCCCTGACCATTACTTTGGTCGATATAGGTGGAGAACCAGTTCCAGCCTTCGGTGAGGTCGTTGGTTTGGGTGCTGGCGGGATTCACCGTGAGGTTCAAGACCAGAGTGCTATCGCAACCAGAAATTGCATGAAGGGTTCTAACCACCACGGTATCTTCAAAGAAAGGCGACCCTAAATACACGTATGGCAAATCCGATTGACAGACAACGGCATCAGTGACCATCTCAAATGAGGGATGAACCGTAAGCGTAAGCCGTGTGGTATCGTAACAACCATCGCGATTCTCCACATAGTTGTCCAAATAGAGGACAGAATCGCTTTGCATTGACCAACCAGGTGATAATATTGCGGCAAGGCTGTCGGAGCTAAGGTTAAATCCGTTGTCAGTATAGTCATCCCCAAAGCAAATCTCATCATCAACCAAGGTTGTCACAGGAGCTGGAAGCATGGTGATACGCAAACTGACAATACTGTCACATCCATGAACAGTGGAGAGTGTGTCCCAATATAAGCCTTCAGCGGTTAGGTATTCGCCACCAAAATAGATGCTTTGGCCTGGGCAGAGGTTTTCATTTTTAAACACCGTCTGAGTTTCTTCGGTTTGTGTAGCTGACAACACGAAGGACTTCTCCAAATATTCAGTAGTCACATCGGTGGTTCTCACACGAATGTTAAACTCGTAGGATCCATAACAACGGAAATCAAAATTGGTTTTCAATTGATTGTCCTCAATACGGAACAAGGCATTGTCATCACTGCCCATACCATCCACCAGTGTATAGACAAAGTTGTCAGTGTTTTGGTCATCGACAGTCGAGAAGTTGCCGATGAGGGTACCCATGACATCGTTCTCAGCAAATACTTTATTGTCAAGTTTAAGATCAGTGGGAGGATTGCCGAAAGAATAGACAAGTTCAGCATAGGGTTTGTTAGGTTCCTTGTTACCCACATGGTCTGTGGCAAGACTCATAAACTCGAAATGACTACCTGTCATCATAGGATAAGAGAAAACGCTATCGGGTTCTATCGTCCCCACTAATTCAAATCCGTTACGGTCGATGCTAACATACAGGTCGATGTAATTCACTCCCGACCCACCCTCATCATCTGAAGCCTCAAATCCGATGTTAAGCATACGGTCTTCAAATGCCCCAGTAGTGTCACACACTAACACTGAAGTTGGAGCCACTGCATCAAAGACATTTTTGTAGGTGTTGGTAGGAACCTCTTCATTTTCATCAAAGAGGATTACGGCCCGTTCAACAATGCTGTCGTTGGTTTGGATTAGGGCACGGTTAGCACCCGGTCGTGGCGAGACACTGAAGGTCACAAAGCCTTCGCCCTCGCCTGTCAAGGTATCGTTGACTTTCAGGAAGCCCAGAGAATCAATGGGAGCCATGCCTGTTTCAGGATCAATAGTCTGGAAGATCCAATAGGCTTCGTTTTCTGGAACGGCGATACTTGCAGTGACGTCAAGCCAATAACCCAGTGAATCCATGTTGATTCGGTTGTTATAGTAGCTGGTCATAGGAGGCACATCAAAGGTATATTCACCAAAGCCAAAGTTACCCAAACGGAAGGTGGTAGGATCCGCATGCTCGTCCAACGGGCAGGTGATTTTCACACGTGCGGCAGCGGCGGTGGCAAATTCCGGATCATTTTCAAACTGGATCGTGTAGTTGATGTCATCGGTGGCGTTAATCATCCGAACGATAGTACTATCGGCGTTGGTATAGCCAGAAGGGCCAAAGATTTCATTGGGGTCGTTAGAACACATCAATGGTTCATAATAAAGCGGTTTCCTTTTGGATTTCAGAATCTTGTCCCCTTCGTTGTTTAACATTTTAAAGGTAAATGACCGAGGCATGCCATGGGTTCCCTTCGCCACAACAAAGTGCTCTCCATAACTCTCACTATACATCTGCACCCACTCTTGGAAAGTCATTCCTGCATCGGATCCACCAGGCGCATACAACTCGTATGGATCAAAATTAGTGGAACCACCCTGGATGTCCCATCGATACTTATGTTGGGTTGAATTAAGGTCTATCGTGTAACCATGATGAAACCCGTATCCTGTTACGGATTGCAAAACACTATTCCCCTCATATTCAACGCCCTCAGGCGGATCGGCAGGATGGAAAGAAAGATACTCTTCTGTGGGAGTAAAGTCCAAGTCATCATGCAAATAGAGATGCAAGCCGAAAGCGGAAGCATAAGAGCCCCAGGAAAAATATCGCACTCCAAACACCACATACAATTCTGTATTTGCCTCTTTGATTTCAAAGTTATCCGAGAAAATAGGTTTACTTTGGTCCACTCCAATATCCTCACAAATTGGGAATACTTCTACCTTATATTTTCCACCACACAACGAATCGATAAAGTAGATATCGCATTTTTCATCTTCTGGATCAGTCTCGTATATTTTGTCATTCGTTAGATTAGACCATCTAACCTTAAAGAGTTTTCGGTCAGGACACTCAGGACATGATTCACAAACAAGATAGCTCGGTTTTGACAAAGTAGCAGTCCCATCATTGGCATTTTCAGCACTCGTTTCGGTATAACTATCAAGATGGAAACCCTCTGGTTCCTTTAATACTGATTGTATCAACTGCGGAATACTATCTTTCAAATCCTCACAAGTATTTGATTTTAGAATGTACCATCGCATCGTCATATCTTTATTTCCAAGATAATTGAGCACATCACGATGAGAAACTTGCAAATCGCTTTCTTCGCAAGAGTAGTAAAGGTGCATGCCCTTAACCTTGTTTTTCAAATCACTAACCGTTTCGTATGTCTC
This sequence comes from uncultured Bacteroidales bacterium, assembly GCA_946402445.1. GTDB lineage: Bacteria > Bacteroidota > Bacteroidia > Bacteroidales > F082 > Limimorpha. The sequence continues at coordinate 60,420 of CAMIWN010000006.1, read as the reverse complement.
AGCCTCACTTCCTTCATCCACATATTGAGTTTCCAACATACCTGTGACACGTAGCACTTTCCTGAAGGTAATGAATTGTACCAATTCAGTATGAAACGGCGGATCACTACAGTTGTTTTCAATGGTGTAGGTACGAATAATCTCACTTGTTTTGCAGTCTTCAGTTTCTTGTTCCTCATCCTCGTATGTAATATCGAAAGTAAAAGGATACAAATAATTAGAGAAAGTAACACCATACTTGGCAAAATCTCTAATATCCTCAATGGGAGGCATGCTTGAGGCTGGATCACAAGAACCCACTTGCAAGAAATCATCCATATATTCTCCTTCTTGTCTCACTTCTTTAGGTGAAAGAATCACGTTTTGATGAACTTCAAACTTCCCGTCACACCAAATAACAGGTTCGCTTACATGGAATACACGAAATGTCACATGTAATGTCTTTTGACAAAACTCCTCATTCCATACCTCAACAGGTTCAGTATAGTTGGCAGTATAATAATTCCAACATGAAGGAAATTGAATACCTGATTTCTTTAGATACATTGATATAGCCTCTGTATCATATTGCCCTGGAAAGCTTGCTTCCTCTAAAGACCCAGCAGCAAAGGTTGTGTCTGGAAGAGTGAACTCCTTTTGCGTAAAACCCTTTTGCACTGTAATAGTTTGCGACAAAGTGACACCTTCTGGATCACAATCGCTGAAAATCAAGAAACTACGCTTAGCTGTAAAAGCACATTCCGTTTCATCTAAATCGGTAACCAAACAAGCCATTCGGACATCGTCGCCATTACAATTCTCATCGAATGCGATATTACACCGGCTAAAATAATCCAAAGCTTGATCCTCATCCAACAGGTATTTATCCATATCAAAATAACATGCTGTATCAACAACGGCTTTAAGTGAACCCGTCATCTTAACAACTTTGATAACCTCAAGACTCTGACTTAATATGGTTTCGTCACCGTCTATAACAAAGATTCTAAAACTCCTTAACGCGGTAAAACCACATTCTTTTTGTTCCACTTCCGATATGGAACAAGATACACAAAGAGTTCCAGAACCAGTGTAATCTATGACGACGCCATTTTCAAATAAATATGATTTGGCATGCAACTCGTCAAGAACATACTCGTTTGGATCATCTGTACAACCCTTATACGTTTGTTTCGACAGAGTTCCATATACGTTTAATTCTTGCGACCACGCTGATGTGACACACACCAGCAAAGCCAATATCAACATGAGTAATTTAATCCTATTCATATCATCCTAGTTTTAAATTTTCACTATTAATCTTCTTTACATGCATCTCCAACTCCATCATAATCAGAATCTTCCTGTTTGGGATTAGACACTTTAGGGCAATTGTCGCAAGCATCTCCCACACCATCATGATCCATATCTTCCTGATTGGGATTGGGCACCCTCGGACAATTGTCATGAATGTCAAGAACGCCATCACCATCAAGGTCTTGGCAAGCATCACCAATACCATTACAATCTTCATCTTCTTGGTCAGGATTATAATAATAGGGACAGTTGTCAAACTCATCAGGGATGCCATCTCCATCTTGGTCACTATCACAAGCATCACCTAAACCGTCAAAGTCACTGTCTTCCTGTCCAGGATTAGCATTAAGAATACAGTTGTCACACACATCACCCACTCCATCACCGTCGCTGTCCACCTGGTTAGGATTATGGATTCGCGGACAATTATCTATACTGTTTGGCCAGCCATCCCCATCCATGTCATCATCCTCTTCGTTAGGTATGCCATCATGGTCAATGTCAGGATCACAAGCAACACCGGTAACTACACCAAGCGAATCCATAGTGTAATTATTATAGGGATCAAAATCCTCCGGGCAATAATCACAAACATCACCCACTCCATCATGATCAGTATCTACTTGGTCTGGATTTGCATTGAACACACAATTATCGCACACATCACCGACTTCATCATGGTCTGAATCGTGCTGATCAGGGTTATAAGTGTGAGGACAATTATCGCAATCATCTCCCAACCCATCGCCATCGCTATCCAACTGAGCAGGATTGTATAGGCATGGGCAATTGTCCTCCGAATTCAGCCATCCGTCATCATCCATATCATTTGAAGATAACAAGGCATACATATCTTTGGACTGGGCGTAAAAATAAACATTGCCTACTACTTTAGGTGTCGGTTGATCAAATGACAGATACCAATTGCCATTATGTTGAACAAATGCTGCCATCGTAATAAACAAGGGGGAATTGCCAGAATAAAAGTTGACAAAAGCAAAAACCACACCATCCACTTCACATGTCATAATCAAATCCATCTTGGAAACAAGTGATACAGTCGCAGTCCATTTCGAATAAACCGACTCCTCACTATAGGTTTGAATCATCTTATCCATTTCTTGTGGTAGGTAAAGCACGGCAGCTTCAGAAAGGTTGGCACTCTGATATGCTTTTAGCAAACGGCACAGCACAGCAGTAGGCGAATTTGTGGTATTTGCATTTTGACTCCCCCCAGATGTAGAGATCCAACGATTACTTTGGACTGGAGGCATTCCGGTTACATCGTAAAAGAAGACTCCCCGACACAGCTTACTATCCGTATCATCAACATAAAATGCGACAGAATCACCGCTGAAATCCACGGCTATACTATAATCCATGACCGAATAATCAGGGAAAACGTCCGTTTGCGCCTTTGCGTGCGCAACAGCAAACATCAATGACAATAAAAAAAGTATTTTCTTCATAGACAATGTAATTTTTTATGTATTAATACTCAGCAAAAGTAGCCTCGGCTGAAAACGATGTAACAACCAATACCACTTTAACTCCAACCTTTCCATACAAATGGATTTTATCATCCATCTGAACTGGGTCCTGATTGGGATTTTTTTCATTTGCGAAAAAGAATTTGCCGCCCCAATCCAATCCACCAGTAATTGTACCGCTAACTGAGAGGAAATCACGGCTTCCAGCTTCAATAGAAACACCTCCGTAGAGTTCACCTCCCAATCGGAAATCAAGGAAAGAGGCTCCTCCACAATCACAATCATCACACTCTGTATGATACGTCCATCGATAGCCAGCAAAGTTCAAAGTGAAAGACGCAGTTAATCCGACAAAAAGATGTACAAAAGGACAAGGGGGAACTGGAAAATCCAATTCAAAGTTAACACCAATATACCCACCTCCAGAAAGATCCACAAACCTCGCTTCTCCTCCATTACAACATTCCATACCACCGCTAACGCCGACATGGAAATCATGCGGGAAATCCAACTTCACCGGGAGTCCACTGAATTTCTTAAACGGTTCTGTAGCATCTTCTATTCTCTTCATTTTTTCGAGAAAAGAACCTCCTTCTTTAAGTGCTTGGATCATTTTGGGCAAAGATTCATTTCCTCCTACACTGATACCTTGTGAATAACCTGCTCGTATCACATCGATGATTACATCTTTATCCTCTATGGGATATCGCGAAGGATCGTCCGAAACAAAATGCAATGTCTGTTTATCATGAATGGGCCCCACAAAGTTTTCCGCTTTTTTGCTATCCAAATCCAATATAACATGTTCTTCGTATCCTGGCGGATTTGTGGTAATCTCAAACTGGTCTTCAGTAATGTCATCGCCATGAGCCCAACAATCATTCTTGGCTTTAACCATGGTCTCTATAGTGTTTTTCAGTGTAACTGTGACATATTCCTTTTGGTATCCATACTTACTTGTGCGGGTACAAGAGAAAACAAAACTGCCAACTCCACTTTCACTCGTGATATATATCTTTGCTATGGGTTGTTCCCTTTGGCTAAAATCCTGAAACGAGACATTCCCGTCCGATTCGGAATGCTCAACAGTCCAATAATACTGCACTTCTTCTTCATTTGCTCCCGGAGCTTCTTCTGGATTGCCCAGCGTTACCCTAATATAACCCGAAGAACAATTATACAAAACAGTCTGATCCTTCCCCACAAACTGATACTTCAGGATATTCTGTCCCACTGCCTGCCCGATACAAAAAGCGGACAGGACAGCCAGCAGAAACAATCTCAAATGCTTTTTATTCATCACTTTCATAATTGATAGATTTTGCAAATTTAGTAATCTTGTACATGACCACTATAATGGTGTACATCAATTTCATCGTTCACGTTGATCTGGAAGGTCATCTCCTCGTTGGTGTAGCAATAGATGGTAATCGTATGACGTACTCCAGGACGCAAGATGCCATTAGGCTCATCCGCGAATGTGGTCGGGATGTCCAGCTCCGTGCGATGGATATTCAACTCGCCACGGCGCAAGCCAATCCAAGCCTCACCCAAACTGACTAACTCAATACGCGGATTGACAATGTCAGTAGTACCGATATTACCGTACTCAAGGGTCAGGCAGCAATAACGGTGGGCACGCAAGCCCGAAGGAATAATGAGGTTCGTCGCAAGGTTCTCCGGCTCACCCTCCACCACCGTGAAGCAGTCGTGCAGGTAAGCGGAACCAGCACAATAGTTATCAGCACGCAACGAATAGGTACCCAACTCGGCTCCGTTCAGGTCAAACGTGACGAAGACCTCGTTGAAGTTCCTGTACATCAAAGTGTCACCATAGATCCTGATGGTGTCGTTACCGTTAAATCTGAACAGCTGTACCTCCATATCGTGGCGGAACTTGGAACCGATGAGTTTCACCGTCACCTTGCCATTGTTGCCGCCGATGTTCGGTGTGATGCTACGTACCTCGAAGGGCAGGATGTCAGCCTCGATTGTGATCTGCTGACTGCCGCTGACAGGGCTGTAACCTAACACGCTCACGCCATACCAACCTTCTTCCGTACGTGGGATGTAAAGCTCGCTGTTGGAAGTCATCTGACCGTCCGTGGAAAGGTCGTAGTTCAAGTTGGTGCCAATGGCATCCTTCAACACATAGATGTTGTTCACCGCACCCATCAAGGAGTCGTTGGAACGTACATAGATGCGCACCGTCTCACTGATGTTGGTGCCGACCGGCAATTTGAAGTCCTTATACTGGAAGTTTGTCATGTCGAAGGTCACCGGTGTGTTGAACGGCAGGATCGGAAGCTCAACATGGAAAGGAGTCACTGAGAAGCCTCGGTTGTTGTCCTCGTTCTCCTCATAGAAGGTGTTACGGGCATCGGACAAGATAATGAAGTAATAGTCGCCTTCCTGCAAGCCTGAAATCGGACCCGTCATCGATTGCTCGACATCGGTGTAGAGCGGGAAGGTCAAACTATTGCTGAAGTTAAGGCTGCCAAACAACTTATCGTTGCTATCAAAAACAGTATCAGTGGAAATGTAAACCACATCGCTGTAACCCACGCCACTCAACTCGTTAGGACCGTTATTGCGCACCTTCCAAGTGACAGTCATCAGATCACCAGCCGTAACATAGGTCGGATGGTTGACACCATTCACCACCAGGTCGCCAGGCGCATTGAGGCTGACCACCACAGGCACCATGCCTAAGTTATTCTCGCGATTCATCTCAAACATCACTTCAGAATTACTTGAAGCTTGATAGTTGGCACTGACATAAACAGCATAGTTACCGGTGTTCGGCACAGGCACCACAAAGCTGAGCGTGTCGTAATAGAACTCACCCGGTTGCAGGATGTCGCTACGGGTGAGGTTAGCGAATTGCGTACCCGCGTTGAAGGTGTTACGCGAATAAACAGCACGGTCAACAAAGGTACCGTAGGTAGGTCCATCGCCCACGTTAGTCACCTTGTAACAGACCTTGATCGGCTGTCCACAGGCAGGATATTCAGTGATGATGGTCATGTCACTTATCTCCAGGTCAGGCACCGGAATCGATGAAATGTTGACCTGCAAAGCCCTCACGTTGTTCTCCGAATTCGAGTCAGGGTTTTGTCCTGCTGCATCAGTGACCACAAGGATGTAATACGTTCCCGTGTAACCGTAAGGTATTGTCACATTCTTGTGACGAGTGTAAGAGCCAAAGGCATTCACCTCACTGATCAACACTGATGACAACTCTAAGTCGTTCACGTCATAAACCGCATCTGTGGAGAGATAGAAGCGATCATAGTAACTTGACACCGTCGGTCGAGAACCATAGTTATGTACCGTGTAAGTGTAGTTCACCGTTTGGTTCCACTCGATCTCGGTCGAACCAGTCAGTTCAGTCACAGCCAGGTCAAGGCTATACTCCTGAACGGGGAACACTGGGCTTTGATACACGTTGTTATACTCACCCACATACTCAAAGAGATCATCTTTCTTATCGGTCACCACATAAATGAAATAGTTGTCGGAGGCCAGGTTCACAGGCATTTGCAGTTCTCTTGAAGTAGTGTAGGAATCTCCAATAGCCAAAGGTCCTTGACAGCTAACCGTGGTGAGCAATTCGGCTGTTTCAGCACTGAACGAAGGCGAATTGGAAACGTAAATGGCATCTGTCCAATGCTCCGATGACGTAATATCTCTAATACCTTGATTGATAGCAGTATAAGAAACCGAAGCCATCATACCAGCCGTACCGCTACCCGGTGTGGAGGCATTGGTGATATAAAGGTCAGGATAGGGCGAAAGAGTGACATCAATAGCAGGCGACACGATGTAGTTGCTTTGCACATTGTCACCTTCACAGATGCCATCTCCGTCATTCACCACTATATAGAGGTAATACTGTCCCTCTACCTCAATAGGCAAGGTAACGTTTTGAACCACCGTCGTCGAGCTGCCAACATCGAGAGAAATCTCTTGCGTCTCCAGTTTCAGCTTCGTGGCAGTGATGAAGTTCAATTCAGGCGAGAGGCCAAGATAAACTCCCAAGCTAATCTCACCTTGATAGAGGGTATCACCCAAGTTGCTGATGTCATACAAGACATCGAAGTTTTCACCCGAGTTGAGCTCCGTGGGAGCGACCAGAGAACCGCCCACAGCAAGGAAGTCGGGATTGAACAGCTGATAATTCTCAATCAACATGTTATTATTTGTGAAGTCCTTGTCGTTCACAGGAGTAATCTGGACTTTCAATGAATTGTAAGCATAGAAATTACAAGGAATGCTAATCGGGCACTGCAACCAAATCGTATCACCAGGATTCACACTCAACTCATCAATGAAATCGGTACCAGCCTGCGAGTTGTTGAAATTAACCGTAACATCCAAATAATTGTTTATATACTTACCTCTTCCGATGTTGGTCACTGCGAAATTGACAGTATCCCGATCATCATTGATATTCATGGCAAACACAGTTAAATCAGGTTGCAACACATAGACGGAATCCATGATAATATTATTGTCTTCATGTTGGTATTCAAAGACCTGGTCGTTAGCATCAGTCTGCACATAATAATAATACATACCTTCTTGGGTCATTTCCGGAATCTTCACCCGGAAGGACTGCAAGTAGTTGTTCTTGTAAAGAGCTAATTGTTTCTCCAAGTACGTTTGCTTTTCTTCCAAAGCCTGGTTCACCAACTGTTCATAACGGACACTGTCGGCATGAGAAGCATTCGCACTCAAAGTATCAGGAATCGTATAATGGCAATCTGCCCACTGACGCACCAAATCCTCAGCCTCTGCAAGCTCCGTAGGCGTATAGAGAATAGTGTCGTTGAACCGGGCACCCACGTATGTGGTCAAGGCAGGCGTAATATTGAAGGTATCTACGCTGGAAATATAAACCTTATCCGTCCAACGCACGCCACGCCATGGCGGCACGATGCCACAGGTATCCACTAAGCCTTGGTCTCCCGCATTTGGTTTGGCTGCCACATAACCATGGTTGGACACGGTGTACTGCATCTGGAACCATTCATTAGGCGACAAGGTATCGGAAGCAAGAATCAACTCGTCAAACGCGAGATCGGGCGGAGGCGCCGGCAACAAGATGGTGGAGTGCTCGGAAACTGGGGAAACATTGTTGCCTTCAAACAGCGACTCATACACGCGGTTGGTGGCATCCACACGGACAAAGAAGTTGAAAGTGTCGATGTCGCGCTCGTCAGTGGCAAAGGTGGCATGACGCAGGATGGTATCACCTGGCATCATCGTGATGGTATCCACGAATGAACCTAATGTAATCACATCCGCACTATAGACAGTATCTGTCGTCATATACACGACATCCGTCACAGGCATGTTCTCGAAACCAGCGGCACCTTGATTGATAATCTTCCAACTGATGGTGATGCTGTCACCTGCCACCGATTCGTACGGCGGGATCACCTCCCTGGCAATCAAGTCAGGATAAGGCGGGATATCCACCTCAATCTGCTTGTAGAAGAAGTTGTCACACTCATTGATCTCATGGAACGATGCTGAAGAGCAGGAGCCAGACATGTATGTGTAAGGATACCCTGACGGGTCAGGTGTGTATGGATTCGGGAACACCCCTCCGTATTGGGCAAAGTTCAGATGCATATCACTGTACTTCTGCCAGTTAGACAACACGAAGAGGAACACACTGCCGTACATGTCATCCGGGATGAAGATGTCATATTGGTTGGTGTACTGCATGTTGGTATCCAAAGCAATCAAGTTGGGCACCTCCGCGATGACGAAGGACTCAGGATCGCTGGAGGTGAAGCTGGAGCTTTCCCAGTTGATGGGATATGACAACACGATATAGTCGTTCCACGTAGCACCAGTAGGCGTAGGCACGTTGCCGTCGTTGCGCACTGACCAGGTGACAGTCATCAGCTGGCCGGTCTGGGCGTATGAGCAATCCAATGCCGTGACATGCAAGTCGGGCAAACCTGAGCTGAAAGTCATCGTGTCACTCTCTATAGTGGCGCAATCCTTATGAGCTACGACATACCAAGCATAGAAGGCCACCCCTGTGGTATCATATTGGTGGAGGTACAAAGGCGGATCATTCTCACAAAAAGTGGGACAATGATCATACTCTCCATAACCATCATAAATTGACTTACTCAAATCCACGGTCACATAGTTGTTACGGATGTTTCTCCTCACCGGGAAGTCAGGGATAGGCAAACCGTTGCCATAGTCGGTACGCCACAGATAGAGGTCGTAGTAGTCCACACCTTCGATATAATCCCAGCTGAACAACACGTTAGAGTTGGCTGGCAATGCTTGGTCACGTGAAGGCAGCAACCCTCCTTCCGAAAGGTAATTGCTCCAAACGATGCTGTCAGGATTGCAAGCCGTGTTGAAATACTGAGGAATGGTATAGCCACTCATCTCATTATTATCACATATCGAACGCACCTTCACCATATAACGCAAGTTGGGATGCAGGTTCTGGAGTTGGATGTAGTTGGTATCTACCGTTACCATATTTGGAGTGGCACTACCCACGAGCATGTAATACACTAACCACTGGCTTTCATCGTCACCAGGAGTCCAGTTAACGTCGGCTGTGGTAAAGGTGATGAGCTCCTCGGGGATTTCGAGGTTAGTCGGAGCGTGGCAGTCCACTGGCGTCTGTTCATAGCAACCCATGTCAACGACACCATTGCGGATACGTTCATTGCCGTCCAGGTCGTAGTCGCCCGGGGCTGCGTAGTCGTTGCTACCTGCGTCAATACACATGGACTGCGGGGTTTCCATCAACGTGAAGTCGCCATTGTCGGGATCAGAGAAGCGTGCATAATAGAATGTGGGATCGTCGCCCGTATTGGCCGACTGAATCATAATATTACCCAATCCACTTGGATAGTACCGATCGCTTTCAACAGCTGTATAGGTAATCGTGTTATTGGGTTGGTTAGACCCGCGAAGGTTACTTACCACGGCACCTGCCCTGTTGCCCCAAATGATGTTATTCGACCAATAGCTTTGCAGGACCTCACCAAAGACTCCGGTTGCCTGACCACGCATATAGACACCACCGCCATAGTAACCGGGATCTTCTGTGCTGTTGTAAATATTGACCGTGTTCTTCACCACATCGCAGTTGCGCATCTCTGGCATACCATAGATACCACCACCATATTGCTCTGCATGGTTGTAGCTAATCTCGCTGTTGTACAGCTCACATCCGGAACTGATACCACCGCCATTCCTGGCCGCCGTATTATTCTTGATTTTGCACCAGTTGATGATGTTGCTGCCATGATTGTAGATAGCGCCACCGTTTCTGATGGAATAGTTGTCGGTAAACTCACAATGATAAATGCGGCAGTTGCTGGCGTACAAAGCGCCACCACCGTCAGAACCATCGTAAACATAGGCATTGTTGATGAACTTGCAATTTTCAATATGGCAGTTAGTCAAATCAGCGGCACCACCACAGCGGTTGGAACGTCCGTTCTGGAAAGTAATACCTGTGAGGTAGTTGTAGGTACTATTGGCGTTGTCACGGCGCATGATTTGTTGCAGGTTCTGTCCGTCGAAGATGGTGATATGAGCTTCAAAGTCGCGCTGCGAGAGGTCGTAGGAAGCAGGTTCATCACCGGCGAATCCGCCATGGATGTTGATGCCGTTAGGCAGCAAGAAGGCAGGATAATACGGAACACCATTGCCTGTGTAAACACCTTGAGCCACCCAGATTTGAGGTTTCTCATTATACAATTCGGCACGTTCAAGCGCATATTGCAGATAAGGAGTGGCATTGTCCCAAGAAGAGCCATTCATCAAGCCCGCTCCATGTTGCGTCACATAAATGATGTTATTTTCATCCGGAACAATCTCGAAGTTACTGTTGTAGGGTGACTCATAGCATCCCATATCAACAGTTCCATTTACAATACGCTCGTCGTGGGTAAGGTCATAATCACCTTCAGGCACATAGCTGTTGTTGCCGTGGTTGACACAGACGGACCCGTCGAGTAAGGTCCAGTCTCCGCCATGATAGTCGGAACCTGCCGCGATGCTGGGTTCGGCAAACATCGGGAAGTTGATGTTTCCAGTCCCCATGTTACTGGCATTCAAGGTGATGTTGCCCTCACCAAGATAGCCGCCTTCAATGGCAGAATACCTCACAGTCAAAGTACCGAAGTTACTGTTCAACTTAGCGGTAGGCAAGCTGCAAGGCACGTTGTCGCCCACCGTGTTGCCCCACAAGATACTGTTATAGATGCTGCCTGATGCGACACCACCCCCGTCATTAGACGAATAGTTATTGACGATGGTGGAGTTGTAGTGTGTTCCACCAATGGTGGCGCCACCTCCATTATAACAACTCAAAGCGGAGTTGTTTGCGAACAGACAGTCATAATAGGTGATGCCTCCATAACCTGCACCACCACCACCAGAGCCAAATCCCTGGGTGCAATTCTCCGCCTTGTTGTTGCGGAAAACAGTGTGGTAAACCCTGACATTTTCGTTACCACTAATACCACCGCCACCGCCGCCTTCACAGGCTAACACATGACCGTTCTCAAGGATACAGTTGCGCAATTCACCTTTCCACATCAACACGTTACCACCACTCTTCAAGTGTGCAAAGCCATTGCGTATAGTAAGACCGTCGTAAATAGCAGATTGCAGCGTTTCGATTTTGCGGTATTTGAAGTAATCACTCTGTGCTTGTTGCAAGGTACGCTGGATGTTCTGACCATCAAGAATGGTGGGGTGAGCCACCAAGTCACGTTCCTCAAGGTCATAGTCGGCAGGCTCGTTACCCACGAAACCACCATAGAGATTCACGCCATTCATAGCGACAAAGGCATCTACGTATGGCCATCCGTTACTTGGATAAGTGCCTTGGGCAATCCAGATCTTCGGACGGTTATCGTCATCACCGGCAAAGTTGATGGCCATTTGCAAGTCAGGCAAAGCGTTGGCCCAGCTGTCACCGCTGAGATTGCCACCCGTATTGGCAGCATTCACATAAATGGTGTTGTTAGCGTCAGGCACCAGGAAATAATCATTGGTAGTGTTACTCTCAAAGGCACCGATGTCAATGCGTCCATTCTTGATACGTTGGCTTTCGAGACCGTCGAGGTCATGAGTCAACGTGTACTCCATACGCTCACCGTGGTTAGCAAGGATAGAACCATCAGCAAAATGCCAGTCTCCACCTTCATAGTTGGCACCGACATTAGGAGTAGGAGCGATGAAGTGAGGCGCATAAATGCTGCTACTGTTGTTATCGGCAGGCAATGTGATAGTACCGATACCGGCGCTACCTCCTTGGACAGCGCAGTAACGCAGATAAATCGGCACATTGGTACCGCTCACTGCCACCTGCTGCGTGTTGAGGTCAGTACGGTTGCCCCAAAGCACACAGTTGATGAATTCGTTATTGGAGCCACTGTTCTCGCTATAGATACCACCAGCTTGGTTATACGAATAGTTATTCACCATGGTACAGTTGAGCAACTGGCTCGGAACCGCCGAATTAGCGATATACATACCACCACCCTTGGCTTTGTCGGTCAAAGCACTGTTGTTATCAATCAAGCAGTTGTTAATCGTGGCGTTTTGTCCATAGATGGCACCGCCGTAACGGGTTCCGCCCGTGGCTGTGTTGTCGCACAAGTTGTTGTGCAAGCGGCAATAGGTCAACTCCGAAGACTTGACGTATGCACCACCGCCATTGTACAAGGCAGTGTTACGATAGAGGTCGCAATCGCTCAACTGGCAACGGTTTTCGAGATAGGCACCCGCACCATTGCCACCCTGGTTGTATTGGATCACGCAGTTCTTGACAGTGATGTAGTTCTTGGCATAGATACCACCACCATCGCCGGTCGTGTAACCGTTTTGGATATAGAAACCGTCAATATAGCCGCGAGCTGTGGGACCAAACTGTGATTCAAAACCATAGTTACCCATGACTCGCTGGATATGACTACCATCAAGGATCGTGGAATCTTGCAGGATGTTACGGTCGTTAATATCCATGGTAAGGTCCTCATCACCACGGAAGCCGCCATACACCTCCACGTTAGGTACCAATTTGAAGGCCTGGCTGGAAGTGCCATCACCTTTGTATTCACCCTTTGCCACCCAGATTTGCTTGGTAGCTTCAGTCTGGAACTTCGAGGCTGCATTCAAAGCGTCATTGGGATTAGCCATGGCGTTGTCCCATGAGGAGCCATCCTTCGTGCCTGCACCACCCACTTTCACATACCAAATCTTGCGGATTTCAAGGTCAAGGCTGACAAGACTGTCGCATTCCATGCCGGCTGGAGTCCACTGGTATTGGTACTTGCCCGACACATTCAGTATCTGTCCATAGAAGTTATAACCCTCATTAGAAATCACATGGATATGACGATAGTTAAGGCAAGTTTGCTCGTAGGCACCTATATCCACAATATCATCCTTCACACGGTCATGGTTGGCAAGATCCTTCTCTCCATAGAGGTAATTGTTGTTACCCACATTGACGAGTGTGGAGTTTTCCAGTGGCTGATACACCTCCTCGTCCACGTCAAGGAAGAAAGGATAATACAAATCCGGATTATCGCCGGAGTTCTCCAATTCAAGATTGACGTTGCCCTCACCGTCACGGCCACCTTGGATGGCACAATACTCGTAGGTGTTGTCGCGCCCATCGGTCTGCCAAGCGTAGTTACGGCTGTCGTTGCCCCATAACACACTGTTTACATAACGATTGTAACGGTGTCCGGAGGTGATGGTGTCGAACGAATAGATTTCCGTCTTATTTTTAATGAAAGAACAGTTGATGAAGTTTGCCCTTTGTGAAATCACGGCAGCGTGACGGTCCGACTTGTTTCCACTGATCTCGCAGTTGGCGATGGTATCAATGGGGTTGGTGCCATCAAAATAACTCGCAGCGCGTCCATAATACAGACCACCGCCTTCATCAATTGCATAATTACGCCTAATCTTGTCATTACGCAAATAGTCCGCCGTACCAGAGGCAGAGCCACGATAGATACCGCCACCCAAGTAAGCCACATTGTCATAAATGTCACAGTTGTCGATACTGGCACCGCTACGGAGCAGGATACCACCACCGTTCATATAGTTTTTGAACGCGGAAACGACATGAGATTCGGTCAGGTATTTAATATTGCTGGTATAGCCTTTTTCGGCATAGCCGTTACGAATCACAAAGCCATCCCACACTGCGCGGTCATCACCCGTGTAAGGATTCATCTGCTCCAACACACGACGTTGATTCTTACCGTCAAGAATGGTGAGATGGTTGTTGAACTGACGATAATCAAGATGGAAGGTGGCCGGCTCTGAGCCATTGAATCCACCGTAAACCTTCAAGCCAGGCATGATACCCAAACCGCTCCAGAACTGGGCGTTCTCAGCATCCAAATTGTCATAAACGCCCTCTTTCACCCAGATTTGCGGCTTGGGATCAAAAGTGAGTGCCATGTTCATGGCCATTTGGAAATGCGAAGTGGCATTCTCCCATGAAGAACCGTCATTATTCACACTGCCTTCACGACTCACATAGATGATGTTGTTGGCATCCGGCTGGATGAGGATGCGTCCTGTGTAGTCCGACTCGTAAGCGCCAATGTCGATGCGACCCTGACGCACACGCGACTGACCTGCTAAGTCATACTCGGGAATCGTGATGCCTTCAGTAGTACCTTGGTTGATACAGACCGAGTTCTCACGAAGACGGAAGCCATTAAGACCAACCAAAAGGTCATCGCTATTCAGCAAGATATTACCTTCACCAGGATAGCCACCCTCAATTGCAGAGTAACGGATATCCGTGGTCTCGATTACACAAATAATCAAATCACTGCCATCCAGGTTACAGCCCTTGATGACTTCATAACAATGGTTGGAAAGCTGGTTGACTTTGCCCCCTGCCCTATTCTCGTTAAGAATGGTGTTTACGATATGGAAGCCAGTGCCATACAGAGCACCACCGTCACTGGAAGCCTGATTGCCAACAATGGTAGAGCATGTGATATAGAAGTCGTCAGTTTGATGGAAAATAGCACCGCCACGTTTGTTTTCACCTTTGTTCGCACGGTTATTGGCGATGACACAGCTCATCAAGACGGCATCAGCATGACCATTACAAGCTGGCTTATCATAAATACCACTGCCCTTGTTGTTTCTTACCTGACAGTTGGTCATATCCATGAAGTCCATGGAATAAATGTCAGCGCCCAAAGGAGTCACATACTTGTAAACGCCCACGCCTTGACGGAAGACTCCATAACCATTACATTTACTATCAACACCATTGCCTACAAACTCACAGTTGTCGAAACGGGTATAGGTCACAATATGAACGCCATAGCCGTCATTGGCTGAAATCTTACAGTTGGTGAAAGAGGTATGGTCGGACACCACCGCAAAAGAGCCTTGGTTATTGGTGATTTCGCAGTTCTCGAAAGTATTGATAATCACTTTTTTATCAGCGATTTCCATGTAGTCTGTCTTCATATAGATAGCCTCAACGCCATCCCAAGTGTAGTT
The DNA here is from genome assembly GCA_946402445.1 of uncultured Bacteroidales bacterium. Lineage (GTDB taxonomy): Bacteria > Bacteroidota > Bacteroidia > Bacteroidales > F082 > Limimorpha. The sequence continues at coordinate 45,079 of CAMIWN010000006.1, read as the reverse complement.
CTCTGTAATCTTACAATTGCGCACATGGACATGTTTCTTGAGATAGAGAGCCGTACCAGATGAGACCCCCTGCCTGGAGTAGCCATTCTTGATGGTGAAGCCATCAATGACGCAAGCTGTCTCCTCGGTGCAATCCTCCACCATGTAGATGACTCGCTGGATGTAGTCGCCGTCGAGAACAGTCTCATGGTTAACAAGGTCACGCTGGCTGAGGTCGTAATCGGCCAACTCGGTACCCGTCAGGCCGCCATACAGCTCCACGTTAGGATAGAGGTTGAAGGCGTTCACCGAAGTGCCATCGCCGCGATAGAGGCCTTGGGCAACCCAAATCTGGGTCTTGTCCATAGGATTCTGTCCTGAGGCCTCGGTAGCCAAACGCAGGTCACCGTAAGCATTCTCCCATGAAGTACCATTCATCAAGCCTCCACCCGTTTCAGTGACATAGATGATGCGTTTGAAGCTCAGATTCAGCACCACCACACTGTCACATTCCGCTGAGACTGACCAACGATGCACATATTGTCCCGATTCGGTGAGGAAGTCGCCATAGAACGGATAGGCATTGGCCAATGTAAAGTCGCTGTATTCACGATACAGGATACATTTGTATTCGTATGCACCGATATCCACCGTGTTGTCGTTGACACGAGGATTGCCAATCATGTCTAAAGTATAGTCCGCCACGCTCTCATCACCAGCATCAATCAGAGCCGATTCATTGGTCAACTCGTAATCACCTGCATTGGGAGCGAGGAAGCAAGGATAGGCGTATGCTTCACTGGTTCCTGTGTTGCTGGATGCCAATGTGAGGACTTCATCATAGCCTTCCAGACCAAGCTCAGCGGCACAATGGTTAAAGGTCGTTGTCGATTCCAAATTGGCTCCGTTGAAGTGAGCGGGCGAATCGGAATAGTTTCTGTTGCCCCATGCCACCGTGTTATGGAAGATACCGCCGCTGATAAAGTAAATATTGGAGGTATTCTTTGAACGGTTGTTACAGATGTTACAGTTGATAAAGGTATCGTTATAATCCTTGTTATGTTTCACCACAGCCATGGCATTGTTGTGGTCAATCTGGCAGTTGATATAGGTATTACCACACTGAGCAGAAGTAAAGAGACGGCTCAGCGCCACCGCGTTGTTATTGCTGAAGAAGCAGTGGCTGAAAGTAGAAGCATCGGCATAAAGCTCTGCCTCTTCTTTGTCGTCCATGGCAGGCAGTTCAACACGTACTTGGTTGTATTCGAATCGCGAATCATTCACTGTACAGCCATAGACAGCCATCTTACCGATATTATGATTGAAGTTGCCATGGTCAATCTGTGTGTTCACAACATAGAGGTATGAATTAGCCATATTGTTGGCACCACTCACATAGTCAGTGGTGTCGTAGGCGATGCTGACATGATCGAGATGGCCACCATACATACTTAACGCTGAGCCTTTCACTTGTTTAGCCAGCGTGCTGTTCGACTGAACGGCGATGCGGTTACCTTCAAAGCGGGTATTACGCAACGTGGTGTGATTCATCAAAGCAGCGCCCGCACCATGCAGTTGCATGATATGATTTGCGTCACTGGATTGTGGGTGTTTCAGCATCGAAGCACTGTAGTCATAATAAGCATCCGATCCCATATAACCATTACGGATGACAAAGCCGTCCCAAACAGCTGCCTCTTCTTCGTCCAGAGGCTCGTTCTGGTAAAGGACGCGTTGAGCTTTCTGGCCGTCCAGATAGGTAGGATGCTCCTCTATCACACGGTCGGACAGGCTGCTTTCCGTGCCAGCAAAACCGCCATACACATCGACACCACCCACCACATGGAAAGCGGGAGCAAGGGAATCGATGGCCGTTTCAGTGACAGAGCCTACATAAGTTCCTTCTTTCACCCAAACCTGAGCCACAGGGTCGAAGGTGTTGGCACGTGCCACAGCGTATTGCAAATAAGGCGTGGCATTGCTCCATGAAGAGCCATTACCCGTACCTTCAGCATCCACATAGATGATATGATCTGATGAAGGCACTACCGAGACGACAGCAGGATCCGTTGAGGCAACAGCACCGATGTCAGTACCGTCCTCGCCTTGTTTTAAAAGAATAGAAGTGCTCTTCAACGTGATGTCGCAGTCTTCCGACGAGACCAAGTAGCCTGCACCTGTCATCGGGATGTTAAAGGCAGGCGAGAACATGCCATTCTCATTTTCTGAGGTGAGTCTGATATTGCCCACGCCATTATAAGAAGTGCCTTCAACCGCGCAATAGTCGATATGGGAGGCAAGGTCTTTGGCAATGAAATGGTGTGTGAATAGGTTCTGCTCGTTACCCCAGACGACGCTGTTCTTCATGGTGGAGTTATGCAGAGCGATGATGGTATGTTTCGGTTGGAGCAGCGAGCCGCCCAAGTTGACATACATGGAAGGAGTGATGTTACCGGTGTATTCCACACGGTTGTTCAGGAAGTCGCAATGGTCAATGGTCACATTGTCGATGGCGTTAAGAACGGCACCATAGAGGCTGTTCTCCCCTCCTGTGTCAGGACGATTACAGGTATTGTTGTAGAAGAAGGAGTAACGGATGGTAGCACCTTCGGCGCGCACCAAGGCATACCGGCTCAAGTTATGATGCACATGACATGAATCCATCACCGCGCCGCTGTTCAGGCGCAGCATGATCTGGCTGCCGCTATCGTTGAAGCCCGTGAAATCACACTGTTTCAAGGTTCCATTCACGACGGTACGCATGGAGACCACGCTGTTTTGCAAGGTCATATTCGTGCCCACAGTAGTTTGTTGCCCTCCTCGCAACGTGAAGCCATCCCAAAGGGCAGGCAGTTCCTCAGTGCAAGGATAAGTCGATGAGGCTGCGAGAAGAACTCGGTTGCTCACGCCACTCAGAATCGTCGGATGAGCTTCGATATCGCGTTGGCTAATCAAGGTCTCATTGCCCGCAAAGCCACCATGCACTTCCACGCCACCGACGGCGAGGAAGTTGGTGCCTGAGGCATTGCCTGTATAGGTACCTTCCGCCACCCAGACCTGACGCGTGCCGTAGCCCGTCTGCTGAGCCACGCGGTTCAAAGTGGCATTCAAGTCATTGGAGGCATTTTCCCAAGAGCTGCCATCCATCGTGCCAGCTCCCGTCGTGGTGACATACCAGATGGAAGAAGACACCGTGACCTCGGCAATCACCAAGCTGTCGCAAGTCGGGCTGTAGCTCCATTGATGCATGTAGGTGCCGGGTTCAGAAATCAACGAGCCATAGAAGTCATAAGAACTGCCCGTACCAATATTAATGGTCTGATAACGGTAATCAGTGCAGTATTGTTCGTAAGCACCAGGTTCGATACCCTCGCCCATGATACGGTCACGACCCGCAAGGTCTTTCTCTGGGAGACCCGCGACGCTGCTGTTGCCCATGCCAATCACGGCGGACTCATTCTGCAATTGATACAAACCCATTTCAGGAGCAAGGAAACGAACATAGTTGCCATCTCCTTCCCCATCATTTTCTTCGGCCAGCGTAATGTTACCTGTTCCACTCACCCCACCTTGGAAAGCACTGTAGGTAATATAACCGCCAGAAAGGTAATTGGGATAGCTTGTTGGCGTATTGCCCCACACGATGAGGTTGGTCAAAGGAGAACTGGAACCAGTGTAGGCATATAAGCCACCGTAACGATAGGTTGCCCTGTTGTTGACAACGGTCGTGTTGATGACCGAAGAATAATAGCTATAGACACCGCCTCCTTGATAGGCTTGGTTGTCAGCAATCTCACAGTTGATAATCTTGGAATACTCCGCATAAATACCACCACCATAATAGCTAGTTGACAAGCTATTATTACCATTGATTTTACAATTCGTGATGGTGGTTGCATAGATGTAAGCACCGCCGCCGCTACCTATTCGTGAATCATTACCGATAATCTCGCAATTGGTTATGGTGTTGCGTATCGAGGTTGTTGAAGTCTCGCAACAATACACACCACCACCACGTCCGTACGCATTGTTGTTGGTCACAATACAGTTCTTCAGATGAGAGTAGGGCATCATGTAAACGCCAGCGCCCTCCTCGTTTTGGGTATATCCGTTACGAATAGTGAAGCCATCCCACGTCGCTTGTGTATCGCTGGTATAGGCATATTTTTGATAAAGCACTCTCCTCTCGTTTTGGCCATCGAGAATCGTGACATTCGTCACAAAGTCGCGACTGTCTTTGTCGAAAGAAGCTTCCTCAGTACCAGCTAAACCACCATAGACATTCACGCCAGGAGCAAAATAGAAGGCACTTATAGCACTGGATGATGGGGTTTGATAGACTCCCTTCTTGACCCACACTTCTGCAACTGGATTCATGGAGGCGGCACGGTTGACAGCATATTGCAGATTACCGCAAGCGTTGGCCCATGAGGAACCATCGCCTGTACCATCCACGCTGACGTAAATAATACCATTGGAGTCAGCGACAACATCAAAGGTTGAAGTATAAGATGACTCGTAAGGGCCAAGGTCTGGAGCACCCTGCTGGATTCGCACATTGCCCGCCAAGTCAGTTTCCGGATGATTGGGTGCGGTCATACCTTTATTAATAAGGATGGAGTTGTTCTGCAAGGTCCAGTCACGGTTCGAAGGATTCACAAAACAAGGGCTCATCACATCACCCGTATTGGAAGCCGTCAAACTGATATTGCCCACGCCATACACACCGCCTTCAACAGCACTGTATAGCACATTGACATTGCCAACATTTACGATATTCTCGCTTCCATGATTACCCCATACCACACTGTTTCGCAGCAGATTACCATTGCGGTTATTCGCATAGATACCGCTTCCGTTTGAGGAAGTATTATTATAGATACCGCAATGGAACAAAGTGGCGTATTCACCCATATACACACCGCCCGCTCTGTTGTTTGCAGTGTTTCCTTCAATCAAGCAGTTTTGCAACACTGCATAGTAGGCATACACACCTCCATAATAACCTTGGTTATCCGTGATGTAACAATTCGTCAGTTTGGCATTTCCGGCAGAAGAAGAACCGTAGGCGTACACGCCACCCACACTTGACCCACTATTGACGTTTCGATAGATACGGCAGTTGCGCAATTCACCATTAGCTTGGATATAAGCGCCCGATCCAGACAAACTGCCGCCGCCGTTGGTAAGGGTAAAGCCATCCCAAACCGCAGCATTAGCCTCGGCAAAATCAGTACGTTGATACAGTACACGTTGCACACCTTGGCCGTCGAGGACAGAAGCATGGTTCACCAAGTCGCGTTGGGTCAAGTCATAGTCGTATGCCTCATTGCCGACAAAGCTTCCATAGACATGGATATTCTGTGGAATGACGAAAGCATTAGCACCTGCAACGCCATTGCCTTGGTAAGTACCTTGCGCCACCCACACCCGTGTCGTGGGGCCATGAGCACCAGCACGGTTCACCGCCAGTTGGAGATTGCTTGTGGCGTTCTCCCAAGAAGAGCCGTCAGCATTGCCATAATCCTGTGTCCTCACATAGACGATGCCATGCTCATCTGGTGTGATGACGATGGCGCTATAGGGAGATTCAAAGGCACCCATATCGACCGCACCCTGTTGGATACGCGTGTTGCCAGCCAAATCAGTGTCAGGTAAGGTTACGCCATTGGAAGTGCCTTGGTTGATACAGATGGATTCCAATCCCAAGGTCCAGTCGCCACCACTGTAGGCTGCTCCCGCACCTTCGGTAGGACTCGTGAAATAAGGATGCAACTCAGTGCCCTCATTCTCGGCTCCCAAGGTAATGTTGCCGGTACCATCATACCCCCCTTGGATGGCACAGTAGGTCACCGTCGGCGTGGTATAGAAGTAATACTGTTCAGCATTGACATTATGCATATTACCCCAAAGGATAGTATTGGTCAACACATTGTTAGAAGAAGAATAGATACCAGCACCCGAGTTGCTGTTACCCGTTGAAGTAACCAGATTGTTCACGATGTCACAGCTGATATAGGTACAATTGTTATTATTTGCAAAAATACCACCACCTAAAGACGTAGCGGTATTGTTGGCCACAAGACAGTTGGTCATGCTGAAGTGGTTGTAATTATACACACCACCACCTTGGGATGAGGTGTTATTCTCAATGCGACAGTTGGTGAGCCTGCCCCAGTTGGAGGAGCTGTTAGAGTAAAAATACACACCACCACCGTAACCCGATGACGTGTTATTGTTAAACGTGCAGTTTGTCACTGAGCAATATTGCAACCATGCACCACCGCCAGCACCGTATGAAGAATAGCTGCCGTAGTTGTTTAGGGCGGCATTGTCATGGATGTCGCAATTGATGATGGTACTGGATTCAGCATAGATACCACCACCGTAATAAGAAGAACTAGTATGGACGTTTCCTGAGGTGACCCCATTGTTGTAAACCTGGCAATTCTCCAAGGTGGCGTATGACATGAAAACACCACCGCCATAAGAGGTTCCATAGGAAGAGCCTGCCACGATGGAGTCATTGCGGATGATACTGTTTTTCAAGGTACCGTATCTAGCAAGCCAAACACCAGCACCAGAACCCGAATTCAAGCGTCCATGCTCGATGATGAATCCGTCCCAAATAGCGGCTTCATCTACCGATGAGAAAGAGGCACCTTGCGATAGCACACGCTGTGTGTTTTGTCCATCCAGAATGGTAGGATGACTCTCATAATCACGTTCTTCAAGGGAAGTTTCTGTTCCAGCAAAACCGCCATAGACATTCACTCCGGCAACCATACGGAAAGCACTCGTGTTAACACCATCTCCATAATAGGTTCCTTCGGCTATCCATACCGTAGGTTTAGGATTCATGGAGGAGGCCATGGCTAGCACCAAATTAAGGTTGTCGGAAGCATTATCCCAAGAGGAAGCGTTCTTCGTACCAGCTCCGTTCACAGTCACATAAAGAATGTTGTTTACATCAGGTGTGATTTCCAAGGCATCAAAAGCCGATTCATAAGCGCCGATATCCACCCGATCCTGCTGGATGCGTTCATTGCCATCAAAATCTTGTGCAAGGATATAAGTCGCATTATTGTCACCTTTATTAATAAGGACGGACCCTTCCCGTAGCGTCCAGTCACCTCCAGAGTAACTGTTGCCAGCTCCTTCTGTAGGATTACTGAACAACGGAGACATGTTACCGCCCTCATTCAGAGAAGGCAACAACAAATTACCAGTGCCGTTAAATCCTCCTTCCACCGCGCAATAAGTAACTGTAAGTCCGTTGCTGTTATAGACATTGTTTACCGAAGTACCAATACGGTTACCCCAAACTACGGAATTGATCATCGTGGTGGGACCTGTCACAAAAATACCCGCGCCGCTGCCACTGCTATACATGGCGTTGTTCACGATATCGCAATTGGTGATATAAGAATAAGATGACGCATACACGCCACCACCATATTGACCACTTGTATTCACATAATTATTAGCGATGATACAGTTGTTCAAACGAGCATAATTATAAGTGTAAACGCCACCACCTGAACGGGCAGTGTTACCCTCTATGCGGCAATTATTCACCATGAGATGGTTGGACGAACTATAACCTTGCGCATAAAGTCCTCCTCCCGTACCGCGAGAGATATTGTGACTAATGATACAGTTCGACAAATTGGCATACATGGAATAAACACCGCCACCAGAGGCATAATCAGAATAATAAGATGACACTTCATTATCATGAATATAGCATCCCGTAATCGTACCATATTCCGCACTCACGCCTCCGCCATAGCCTCTATTGCTGTTTGATCCATTGTTACCGGCATAATTACCATAGATTTCACAGTTTTCCAAGGTACCATAGTTCATGTAAACACCGCCACCATAATAGGATATCGACGAAGCCAGGATTGTGTCGTTACGTACGATGCTGTTTCTGAGGGTACCGTTCGATTTGAGATACACACCCGCACCATAACTACTAGTATTGACAATACGTCCCTTTTCGATGATGAAACCATCCCAAGAAGCCGCTGCCGTTGAAGCAAAAGCGGAATTTTGGTACAACACACGCTGTACATTTTGTCCATCAAGAATGGTAGGATGATTCTCGTATTGACGCTCGTCAAGTGAAGTCTCTGTACCAGCGAAGCCGCCATAAACATTAACGCCTGGATACATGGTGAAGGCGTTGTTACCCGCGATGCTGTCGCCAAGGTAAGTGCCTTCCGCCACCCAAACGGTGGGATAAGGCGAGATGAGAGAACCCATAGTCACCGCAAAGTTAAGATTATCAGTGGCATTGTCCCATGAAGAGCCGTCTTTCGTCCCCGCACCCTCTACAGTAACATAGATGATGTTGTTGGCGTCAGGAACGATATTGGCCGATGCGACAAAGGGTGATTCATAAGCACCGATATCGACAATTCCTTGCTGGATACGCTCTTCACCAGCAAAGTCGTATTGAGGAATATTGTAAGCGGAATTGCTTCCTCGGTTGACAAGGAACGAGCCATCTTGCAGGCTCCAATCCCCTCCTCTATAATCAACACCCGCCCCAGTGGTAGGCGCAGTAAACATAGGCGACATGAGATCACTTGCATTGGCTGATGACAAAGGAAGGTTTCCTGTACCCGTGTAGCCCCCCTCAATGGCGCAATATGTGACTGACGACCCACTATTATTGTAAATGTTACGTGCAGTGTTGCTGGCCCTGTTACCCCAAATAACCGTGTTAGTCACTGTGGATGTATTACTCAAATAAAGACCCGCACTATTATTATCTGTACTGCTCATGGCATTGTTCACGATGTCACAGTTGGTGATGTAGGAAGAACTTGCATATACACCACCGCTGTAACCATCGTATGTGCTCATATAGTTGTTAGCGACAACACAGTTTGTCAACTTGGCATAATATGAATACACGCCCGAGCCACTTCCGGTTGAGGTATTGTTCTCAATTCGGCAGTCGTTAACAACGCTATAATTGGACGAGGTACCCGTAGCATACAAGCCTCCACCCTGTACGTAACCATAAGAGGAGTAATAGGCAGTTCCACTATTGTCATGGATATGGCAAGATGTAATGGTGCTACGTTCCGCATATACACCACATCCTTGTGAATAGTAAGAACTAGCATAAGTATTCCTTACAAAATTCCCGTAAACCTCACAGTTCTCCAAGGTGCCACCATACACATACACGCCTCCGCCCAAAACATTACTGCTACTGGAATAAACCAAGGTATCATTGCGGACAATACTGTTTCTCAGAGTGCCATTCGTACGGAGATACACGCCCGCTCCAGCCCTATTGGTGGTAAGGCGACCTTTCTCGATGATGAAGCCATCCCATGCAGCAGCATCAGAAGTGTTGAAGTCGCCCGATTGGCCCAAGACACGCTGCACCCTTTGGCCGTCGAGGATGGTAGGATGGCTTGCGTAGTCACGATCGTCCAAAGAAGTCTCCGTGCCGGCAAAACCACCGTACACGTTGATGCCTGGGTACATGGTGAAGGCATTGTTTGCTGCGACACTGTCGCCGAGATAGGTGCCTTCGGCCACCCATACGGTGGGTTTCACCGACATGGTATTGGCAATGTTCATCACCGCGTTGAGGTTGGAAGCTGCGTTTTCCCAAGAGGAGCCAGAATGATCACCAGCACCATTTTGCGTCACATAGATGATATTGTTCTCGCTGGCAATGATTTGGCGTGTGGCAATCGAATATACTGGGCCATACGTCACTCCCGTGCTATTTCGCTCGTTGACTTGCCAATAATAGTTCTTTTGGTTCTGTAATGGCAGTGTAAACGACTCTGCAAAAGCAGAAGTCCAGTCCACTGCCACATCGGTAGGTGGATTCGTCTCGCCAAGGAGAAGTTGATATTCTGTTGTGTAATGGCCCAGTTTCCACGAAAGCTCCAGACTACTAATATTGTCATAAACGACATGCCCATCCTCGGGTTGCAGGTTACTCACGACCTCAGGAACCGGCAAAGTCTGCTGGCCGATAGTGACCGAGAAATCGCTGCTTGTTGAAGAGGCCACCAAGTAATAGTTGCCCGCAGGAACAACCATGTCAACAATAGTTCCTGGGTCAACCATTCCATTAATGGTAATATCGTCAATAAACCAACGGTCCTCACCACTACTGACACTACCATCCTTACGGTAAGCCCAAGTTAAAGTATGGGTGCCAGCTGACAAATCATACGTATGGAGAGTCCATGAAACAGAACCGCCTTCCTTGAATTGTTGTGTGCCATCAATGGAAAAGGCCCCCCAATCATAACTTACACTTTCTGAAGACACTCTGCTATAGAATGACACCGAACCAGTTTCATAGATATTAACCGTCAAAGAGATGGTGGAAGTGGTACCGTGCATATCATAGTTCCCACTCGTCATGCAATAGCCACCCGCATAAGGGCTTGAAGTGGAGATGCCCCACGGATAGGTAGCATCATTGGCAAAGCCAAATTGCGAAAGGTCTCCCATTTCAAAGTCAGCAACCATCGAAGTAGTACCTTTACCTTCTTCTATACTGTTGGAGACCATGGGGCCACCCAGGCCATCGAAATCTGCTGGATAGAGTGCAACCTTACCATTATCGCCAGTGACACTCGCATTCAAAAACACATCCGTGTCGAAAGTCAATTGGAACACAGCATCCATCCCATCAGGACGGTTGCCCGGCAAATGATACACATCATGAAGATTGGAACTGATAGTAAAGGACTCTGAATAAGGCATTTCCGTGACCACACGAGCCAACTCCCACACGTCAGGAGTTTCGGTCACAAATCCCGTCGCACTAACAGGAATCTCTAGCGTTTTGTTCCCCGCATAAGCAATGGTGATAACCCCATGTTGTTCACCAGTACCAGTTCCTGTAATGACGGTCAATTGAATAGGTTCAGCACCCAAGACAAAAGGCGTTGCAGGAGCATCAACAACAAAAAACGAATTGCTGCTTGTAATGGAAGTGACCTGAGCATCCACCCCATCATTTAGAAGCTCAACCGTCATGGGTTCTTTCCAGTAACCACTTGGACGGTCGCCCATATCCAAAGAGGTAGGCGCAGCCACTAAATGGGGAACACCATATTTGATTTTCATGTTGTTACGATAATTCAGCATCGTCATACTCGTGACATCGGGTTGGAAGGTATTATCCGTATAATGATAAAGTGCCTCACATTCATCCGTTGCATGGGTGTAGAATTTATTACTGCTATTATCATAAGTTCCAGTATGGTCATAAACAGCAACCACAAGATTGTCGGTTCCATTGTATTCAAACGAAGTATTCAAATTTATGGTTACCCAATAATCCGTGCCACTATTTGTAAAAGCGACATTACCCGAATAGACTTGTGTCAACTCGCCAACGGGGATGTAGTCGCTTTCACTATTGAATTTCGACTTGGTCGTATGTCCGAGATAGATGGTGAGATTTCTCCTACTGGAACTGGAATAAAAGTACTGGAAAGACAACTCCTTGATACCGCCCGTGGAACGAATCTCGGAACTCTTGATGATTTGCTGCGTCCATGAGTATCTATAATAGGTGTTCGTTGGGAGATAGTTGCCATTGATATTTCCAGTCCCCTGACCTATCACAAACTCAATTTGATCAGTGAAAGTACTGAAAACAAACTCGTCAGAATAAGGTCCATCCCCATCGGAGAGTGATGCTTTGACACGAAGTTTATAGCGGGTGTCCACGGTCAAGCCTGTCAATGAAACGGAAGCAGAATACACGGTTTGCGTGTACGACCAGGTATCAGATTCCACCAAATCATATTCCACTGTGTAGGATGTGGCACCGTTCACTGCATCCCATGCCACGGAAGCGGCGGTATAGTCATCTGCCGTGAGATGCAGGTTACGAGGCATCCCTACAGGAAACACTGTGAGCTGCATCGAGCTACGATAATTCAAACATGCGCCTGTGCCCTCTAAAGCCTCTGGGTTAAACTCCTGCTCATTGGACCAACTAATGGACATGGCATCCCCTGTCGGATGAGTGATGAAATAGGAAGATCCCCAAATGCTTCCAGAATAGTCGTGAACAGCCACCACAAGATTGTCGGTGCCATTATATTCAAAAGGTGTGTCGAACGCCAAGGATGTCCACTGGTTATAGCTAAATGATTTCTCGCCAGCGAAAACCAGGGTTAACTCGTCCACTGGCACATAATCATCAGCATTGCTGAAGGAAGACTTGGTGGTGTGTCCCACATACAATTCTATGTAGCGAGTGATCCCGTCATTGTTAAGGAATGCCAAGGCCTCTATGCCACAGGCTCCGCCAATGTCGGTCGGCAACAGGATTTGTTCCGTGAACGAGTAGTATGCGTTTCCGTTCAAAGGCAACACATCGCCATTTTCAGTAGTGTAACCCTGATCATTACCCGATGCCCCAATTGTCACGACAGATTGAGACGCACTGGTCGAAAAATAAATCACATCGGAATAATCGCCGTAAGCACGACCATAAGAAGCTTTCACACGTGCCATGTACTCAGTGTTAGGCAGAAGACCAGAAAGAACCACTGCATTGGTGGTAGAGGACACTTCCTCGACATTCGCCCAATCTTTATCTTCCGCAGTAGTGAACTGCACGGTATAACCCGTCGCCGAGTCCATCATCTGCCACTCAACACGGGCAGAATTGTTCCTGACGCAGGTGGCAAAAAGGTTAAAGGGAACTCCTTCCAACAAGAAAGAGAAAGTGATATTGTTGCGATAGTTCAAGGCAAGACCGTCCACGCCACTCAGATCATTGGGTGTAAAGGAATCATCACTGCTGAAACACAAGGCCATCGTGTTAGCGACAGTATGAGTGTTAAATGAATCATATTGGTAACCGCCATTGCAGCCTATCGCCAACACCAGATTGCTCGTGCCATCGTAAGCGAAAGGAGTATTCAACTGGATAGAAATGCCGCGTCCTCTGTTTCCACCTTTTTCATATATTTCGCCACCGCCCATATTGTTTCCTACCGAACCAGAAAAGACCTGAGTGAGTTGGCTCACTGGCACATAGTCGCTGGTCCCGCTAAAGGAGCTCTTCGAAGTTGTTCCCAACCACACGGTGAAGTCATGGCTAAGTTCATAACCATCAAACCCAAACGAAAGTTCTTTGAGATAACCCTCCACATCCAAGTCGGAGGCCAACACAATTTGTTCCGTGAAAGAATAACCCGCACTAATACAAGGGATGAGATTTCCTTTATCAGTCTGATATCCCGCACCCATCGATATTTCCGAATCATCGGATGAAGTCTGAAAAGAAAAATAATCAGACCACACTCTTTCTGATTGTTCATTATCGACACCGACTCTGACATCATAATAATTGTAGCTGCTGAGGTTGTTTAAGGAATACTCAAGTGAGGTTGAGGTTCCCATTACTTCGCCATTGACCTCAATGAAATATGAGCGCGCATTGCCATCCATCATCCAGCGCAACTTAGCGGATGAGTTCTTGATGCAGGTGGCATAGAGATTATAAGGAGCCCCATTAGACAAGGTAACATCCATATTGTTACGGGATGTGATACATTCAGCGGACGTGGCCGAAGGCGCGGTGAGCGAAATCTCCTCGGTATCGGCAAAACTCAACGCCATGCATTCCGTGGTCTCATGCGTCAAAAACGGCCCAGACTCACCCGACTTATCATAAAAAACTTCTTCGCTTATTTCACCAGCGGATGTACTGGCCTTATAGGAGATGGCAATCACCAAATTGCTTGTGCCATTATAAGCAAAATGCTTGTCGAAATCCACATGGAAGGCATAGTGATCACCCATCCAATCCACGCTTGCCCCACCGCGTGAAGGTTCCTCGCTCGAGCCACCCTTAGGAATATAGCCACTGGAGCCAGGATTAATACCTGAATACACCAGCGTGAGGTCATTCACCGACACGTAGTCACTCGTTCCGCTGAACGAGGTCTTGTTGGTATGACCGACATATACACTCAGCTGGTCGTAATAAAACGAAAACCAATCATAGCAGAGAAACTCAAGGCTGGTGATTACCTGGGCATCGCCAAGTTCTGACTGCAACACAAGTTGCTGCGTCCATGAATACAGGTAGTCGCCATTGATATTCACTGGAAGCATGTCACCGTTGAGCGTTTCTGTTCCGTCCCCAATCGTGATAGATTCTTGCCCCGAACTCACATTCACCAACCCAAACGCAAGAGCCAAAACCAAAAGTAATGTATAAAAGTTCTTCATAACCAAATAAAATTCAATTTGTTATAAAAAATAGTTTTTCACATCCGGTTATCATAGGCAAAACCTACGATACCAAATGCAAAAATAACAGATGTAAAAAAAGGAAAAAAAGTAAAATTACCTAATTACTGCCGAAATGTTTCAACAGAGCTATCAACAAATGAAGCTAATCAATCAATCCATTACGGAATGCGTATTGTACCAATTCGGCAGTTGACTTGCAATCCAATTTCCCAAAGATATTGCTCTTATGAGCCTCAACGGTTCGGCGGCTCAGATTGAGCTTGTCGGCGATTTGCTGGGCTGTGAGTCCCGAAGCACACAAGCGTATAATTTCAATCTCACGTTCCGAGAGGATGTCATCGAACTTGGATTTCGTGTTATTCAAAGGGTTATCAGCAACTCTATTCGGATAAGCAAATAATGCTTCTATACGTACTTTCAGTTCCTCAGGACTCACATCCTTGCCGATGTAACCGTCCACCTCATTTTCCGTCAGTTTGACAACCGTGGGGTTGTGGATTTCACCTGAGAGCAAAATGATTTTGGCGTTGGAACAGTAGTTTTTTGACACTCGAATCACATCAAGACCGTTTCCATCAGGAAGGAAATAATCCAGTAAAATCAGATCGATTTCCTCGGCATGATGCACAATATATTCAACAGCTTGCCGCATGTTTTCTGTCTCTGAGAGCACGACAGCGTTCAGTCCGGAATAACTCAATGACATGCGAATCCCGACACGATACAACGGATGGTCTTCAACGATGAGAATTCTTATCTTTTTATGAGGTTCTATCATCTTCAGTATTAGATTTCTTTTTTAACACTAAAACGGACTTTTGTTCCCTTTCCCTCTTCGCTTTCAATATGGAATTCCGAGCCATTCCGTTGAAGCAATTGATTACTCACAAATAAACCAATTCCAGTTCCACGTTCCCCTTCGGTGCCTTCCGTGGAAGACGTGATGGATTTCAACAGTCTTTCCAAGCGCTCTTTACTGATACCTGCGCCATGGTCAACCACAATCACCCAATAACGTTGTCCTTCTTCTACACCTTGAATACGAATCTCACCGTTCGCGAAAGAAAACTTCACAGCATTAGAAAAAAGATTCTGCAAGACCATCTCCACAACTTTTGAATCGTCGAGGCACCACCAGTCATCAGGAATCTCATTGAACACTTTCAAAGACTTTGCCTTCAATGACCAAGAATGAGTTTTTAACGCAGACTCTGTCAACTCCCTTAAATTGAAACGTGTGATTTGCATCGGGTTATCCCCCACTTCGTCCTTCACCCATTGCATGATATTCTGCATTTTATCCTTCAGCATTTGGGTGGATGACATCAAGGCGGACAAGGTTTCTCTTAATTGATTGGAATCCATCTCATCGTAATGAGACAACATCAAGTCAAGCATGTTTTCCTGCACCAGGACCGGTGTTTTAATGTCGTGAGAAACCACAGAGAACAGATGTTTCTGGGTTTTGTTACGACGGGACAGCATCTCGTTTTGCTTCTTCCTGACAAACACCAGTCGTAACAAGACCACAGAAAACGCGAAAAAAAGCAAAGCAATCACCACGACAAGCGTAAGCAGTCGCCGTTCCTGACGGTTTTTGTCCTCTTGTACCGAGAGTTGGTTTTCCTTCTCCGCCATCTGGTACTTCACCTGAAAGTCGCGAATCATGGTCTGCTGCTCCATATTATATACTGAATCCTTCAAGGCGATAAATTGTTCAAGATAAGCGACCGCACGTGCAGGGTTGGAAGACCTCGAGGCCAGATAAGCCCCCTCCAGCCCTTCCAGACAATACTCGTCGAAATGGTTTTCCTTCGCTTTTTCGATGGCAACATCATAAAAGCTCACCGCCGCATTGTTACGACCTTTCCGGAAGGCGAACTCCCCTTTTACCAGATAGATGGCTGTTTCCAGATATTTTTCGCCACCTTGTTGCGCGATATTCAAGGCGGTATCAATGACAGCCAAAGCCTCTGCCTCCTGACCTGATTCATAAACCGCCTGAGAATAAGCCAACAACCTATGGATGATTTTTCTGTCAGAATCCTGATAACGCCTTGAAAGGGAAAGTGCTTGTTTGGCATAATCAACAGCTTCCCCAAAGGTTTTCTGATATTCAGGAGCCTCTTCTCCCATTGCTGTGGCCTGTTTCAAACGCACTTCAGAAAGATTTTGGTTATAAGTCGCCAAATCGAGATTGGCCAGCGTGTCGTTACCAGGGTCGCCCAACAATGCGATGCACTTTCGATACATTTCTTCAGCCATGTCGCTCTCACCCATGGTTAGGTATATGACCGCGATATTGTTCAACACATATCGTTTGTTGACAGCAGCCATTTCACCCCCCATCTCATCCATGAGCTCAGAGCATAGGTTGTAGTAGTGCAAGGCTTCGTCATACTGTCCAAGACGCTGATACGCAGACCCCAAGGTATTATAACACCCTGCCATATTCAGTGTATCGCCATCTTTCTGATAATAAGCCTCGGCTTTCTTAGCATACATGATGGCTGTTTGAAAATCACTCTTCTCAAAACTTTGGAATATCAAAGCTTTCAAACTATCGGGCTCCTGAGCATGGAAAAGGTTTGAAAAAAAGAGAAGCAACGTTATCAACCAAAATCTTTTCATAGCAAAACTTCAAAAAGGCAGGCAAAAGTAAGAAAAAACTCTAATTCTTGAGTTTTTTTTGTGTACCTTTGCAGTTTCTACACAGAAGACAAAAAAACGATGGCAGAGAACAAGAAAAAAGAAAACACTTTCAAACCAAAACCAGTAACATCCTCAGCGACAGAGGATAACTTCGATATCCTCATCCATGATCCAGATGCACCGGATTCACCCAAACGCATTGAGAGCTCGAAAAAGACCGCTGAAAAGCACCCTCAAGAGAAAAAGGAGGAAAAAAAAGAGAAAAAAACGGAGAAACCGAAAAAAGTCAAAGACGACGCCCCCAAGGAACCCGATCCCCGTATCCGTTATGGCATCGGCTTCTTAGTGCTGTGCATCGCCCTCTTCCTCGCTTTGTCTCTGATTTCCTATTTCGTTAGCTACTTCAACGGCAGTTATCATGAGACAGGCACGCTGCTGTTCAACAAAGCCATCCAGTTCGATGTCATCACCGGCAAACTCGGTGCCTTCCTAGCACAAGTGCTCATCAAAGAGTCATTCGGATTAGGAGCGTTCTTCTTCGTCTATATACTGACTATCATAGGATTGCATCTAACCATCAATACCAAGATAAAGATGTGGAACATCTGGAAGTTCGCCATCATGTCGCTCGTCTGGATTCCATTACTTTTCGGATTCATCAATTTCGTCGCTCCCAACAAGGTATGCGAGATTTTTGGAGGTGCTGTGGGGAAATTCCTTAACGCCAACATCTATAACCTAATGGGAAAATCAGGAGTCGTCCTCACCATTGTACTCGTGTTCCTATTATATTTACTTTTCGAATACAACCTCAACATTGATGGCATACGGCAATGGCGTGAACGAAGAGCGGAACGCAGAGCCAACAAACTTGCCCAGAAACAAGAAAAAGAGCTGGAACAACCTTCTGATCCAAACCGTATGGACCATGATCCAGTCACACAAGACGATATAGACACCTCGGGGAATCATTTCAAGGATCCCAACAGACGCTTCAACGACCATCAAGAAGATGAAACCGACGACGAAGAAGATCTTGACGACCTGGACGACCTGCCTCAAATCACGGTCATCCATAGGCAATCCACCAACCAACTTCACACCGAGGGCAATCCCCAGCAAGGTCTCAATACAGAACATGCAGACAACCTTGACGACGGATTCGAAACTGTGACCAAACCTGTTGAAAAGAAAACGGGAACACAAAAACCTGCTGAAAACACATTGCTTGAAGTCGTTAACCCCGCTAACACAACCGCACCCAGTGACTCCACTACCCCTGCTACCAATACTCCTACTACCAATACTCCTACCACCAACACCATCACATCGGATGTTAACACCACCAAAGGTACAGGATCCGAACACCCAGCCGCCAACGTGGAGCTTGTCATCGAGAAAACGCCGGAAGAGCAAATCGTTAAGGAAGACGGAGAACATCTCACCATTGACACGCCTTACGACCCTCACTACGAGCTGAGCACCTTTAAATTCCCCACGTTGGATCTGCTCAGGGACTTCGGCGACAAACGCGCCGAGGTGAGCAACGAGGAGTTAGAGGCAAACAAAAACAAGATTGTGGAGACCTTGGCCAACTACGGCATCCAGATCGACAAGATCAAGGCCACCATCGGCCCCACGGTCACCCTCTATGAGATCGTCCCCGCAGCGGGTGTCCGTATCTCGAAGATCAAGAACCTGGAAGACGATATCGCATTGAGCCTCGCCGCTTTAGGC
The DNA here is from genome assembly GCA_946402445.1 of uncultured Bacteroidales bacterium. Taxonomy (GTDB): domain Bacteria; phylum Bacteroidota; class Bacteroidia; order Bacteroidales; family F082; genus Limimorpha. Next base: position 26,431 of record CAMIWN010000006.1, on the reverse strand, counting down.
ATCCGTATCATCGCTCCTATCCCGGGCAAGGGCACCATCGGCATCGAGGTTCCGAACAAGAAGCCCGAGACAGTCTCCATGAAGAGCGTGCTCGCTTCAGAGAAGTTCCAAAACAACAAGTTCGCCCTCCCTTGCGCCATCGGCAAGACCATCTCCAACGAGACCTACGTCTTCGACCTGGCCAAGATGCCTCATATCCTAATGGCAGGTGCCACCGGACAAGGCAAGTCTGTGGGATTGAACGCCATCGTGGCCTCCCTGCTCTACAGCAAGCATCCCTCCGACTTGAAGTTCGTCATGGTGGACCCGAAGAAAGTGGAGCTCACCTTATACAACCGCATCGAGCGTCATTACCTGGCCAAGCTGCCTGACTCAGAAGATGCCATCATCACTGACGTGAAGAAAGTGGTACGCACGCTCAACTCACTGTGCATCGAGATGGATCAGCGCTACGACCTCCTCAAGGCCGCCCAGTGCCGCAATATCATCGAATATAACGAGAAGTTCAAAACACGCCGATTGCTGCCCACTGAGGGACATCGTTACTTGCCCTACATCGTATTGGTCGTCGATGAGTTCGCCGACCTCATCATGACGGCAGGCCGCGACGTGGAAGCCCCCATCGCCCGTCTGGCCCAGCTGGCCCGTGCCATCGGCATCCATCTGATCATCGCCACCCAGCGTCCTTCAGTCAACATCATCACCGGCTCCATCAAAGCCAACTTCCCTGCCCGTATCGCCTTCCGTGTCATCTCCGCGGTCGACTCCAAGACCATCCTCGACCAAAGCGGAGCCAACCAGCTTATCGGACGTGGCGACATGCTGCTCTCCACTGGCAACGACTTAGTACGTCTGCAATGTGCTTTCATCGACACCCCGGAGGTGGAGGCCATCACCTCATACATCGGTGAGCAACGAGGCTTCAGCGAGCCCTTCCTGTTACCCGATGTGCCTGATGAAGACGGCAATGGTGACGGAGGCGACTTCGAGGACGGTGACGAACGCGACAGCCTCTTCGAGGAAGCAGCCCGCATCGTGGTCCAAACCCAACAAGGTTCCACTTCCATGATCCAACGCAAACTCAAACTCGGATATAACCGTGCAGGCCGCATCATCGACCAGCTGGAAGCTGCTGGCATCGTCGGCCCCTTCTCGGGAAGCAAGTCGCGCGAAGTAAAAGTCGCCAACGAGTTCGCTTTGGAACAGATTTTGAAGGATCTCGAACTCAAAGATCAAGGAATATGAAAAAACAACGCTTTTACCTCATCGGCATCCTCTTCATGCTTGCCGTCAACACAGGATTTGGTCAAAACAACGCTAATGAATTGATTAAGAAGGCAGTAAAATCCATCAGAGATCCCAAAAACGCGGAAATGACCTTTTCTTACACCGTCCAATCCGACAACACCAAAAACGCTCCAAAACAAAAAGGCAAGGCCTACCTTCAAGGCGATGCCTATAAGCTTGTCATGGACGAACAAGAAACCATTTGCGATGGGAAGACCATCTGGACCTATCTGGTGGAAGACGAGGAAGTCATGGTGAGCAATGCCAGTGACGGCAGTGACAACACCCCCCTCAAAATCATCACCTCCCTCGACAAAGACTACTCCGCCAAAATCAAAGGCACCGATGACAAAGGCTTCTGCACCATCGAGTTAAATGCTGCTGACGGGATGTACAAAAACGTCATCGCAACCATTGACTCTAAGAAAAATCAGCTGAAGCATCTGAAAATCAACACCGACGATGGAAACACCATCATTATTGACATCGACGAGTGGAAGTTCAACCAAGACTGGAAAGAGGACTTTTTCTCATTTGATGCCAAAGCACATCCATCGGTAGAAGTCATCGACATGAGGTAACATCAATACCAGGTGAGAGGTATGTTCAAGAAGATTGTCAACACCTTCGGCACAAAAATCACGGCAGCGGTCATCAACTTTATGATTGCCGTGATCCTCTCACAAGTTCTGGGCGACACTGGCAAAGGCACGCAAGCCTTATTACTCGCCACCATCACATTCATCCTGATTTTCTCTGAAATTGTCTGCGGTGCCAGCATCATCTACCTTGCCCCACGACATTCATTCAAAAAGATTTTGGTGGCCTCCGTAGCATGGGCGGCCTTCATCGCTGTGGTGATGGGCTTTGCCCTCTGGCTTTTTTACCCAAAACTAGCTCCCGAACTGATTGCGCATGTGGCCATCCTTTCGTTCATCTCCTCGCTCAGTAACATCAATTTCCGCTTTTTGGTCGGCAGAGAAGAAATCAAGAAGGCCAACTACAACACCTTGCTCCAGCCCGTGCTGATGATACTGACCCTAGTGGTTTACTACCTCCTGTTGAAAAAGACCGACATCTACGGTTATGTCATCGGACTCTATGTGGCATACGGAGGCACTTTCTTACTGGGAGTGTGGATGTTGCGAAACGAATATGCCAACCTCCGCCACGATCATGACAACGACTACCACGAGGTTTTGAAAGACCTGTTCAAATATGGATTTCTCAACCAGACAGGCCATTTTGTACAGTTTTTCAACCTTCGTTTGAGTTATTATCTGTTAAAAGAATACATCAACGTGGGTCGCGTCGGGGTGTTTTCCAACGCTGTCTCACTCGCAGAAGCCATTTGGATTATCAGCAGCAGCATTGCCTTGGTGCAGTATGCCCGTATTGCCAACGCCAGCGACCGCGCTTACGCACAGAGACTCACCTTAGATTTAAGCAAAATCTGCCTTGTCATCTCCGCCATAGCAGTATTGGTGTTGTGCCTCCTTCCATCGGAGGTCTATGTATTTGTCTTCGGACCCGATTTTGGCGAGATGGCCGGCATCATCCGCATTCTTGCTCCAGGCATCCTGTTTTACTGTATCTTCTTGATTCTCGGGCATTATTATTCCGGCATCGGACGTTATCAGATGAACACCTTCGCAGCCTTATGTGGGCTGGTGGCCACCTTTGCGTGCGGCTTCACCCTCATCCCCCGCTATGATGTCACAGGCGCCGCCATCACCTCGGCAGTTTCCTACACCGTCAACGCACTTTTCCTTTTCATCATCTTTTTGAAAGAATCGCATTTCAAAGGGAAAGATTTCATCCTGAGAAAAAGTGAGATTCAGAATTACCTTCTTGAAATGAAACAGCAATTCAGCAAGCAACCTTCCAACCATGAATAAACTCCAAAAATTCACCAAAGCCCTTGGGCGCATCATTCGGCATCCTTATCTACTCAACCTCGTGTTGCAGGACGAATGGAGCAACAAGGAGGAAGTCATCAAGAAATATGGACTTCAAGACGGCCTACCCGTCATCGAAATCAACACTTTGTTCCCTGACTTCAGAGAAACCGCCGTGCCCTACGCCTATCTCTCTGGAGCCACCATGCCCATCGACATTGCCTTGCTACGGGCTTTGGGCAAACGCTATGCGGTGCAAGATTATTTCGAAATCGGCACCTGGCGTGGTGAGAGCGTTGCCAATATGGCACAAGTAGCACCCCATTGTGTCACTTTCAATCTCCCCAAAGAAGCAATCATTCAATTGACTGACAACACTTTATATGCTGACTTGCACGGTTTCTTCAGCAACACATTAGACAATGTCGAACAGCTCTATGGCGACTCACAAACCTTTGACTTCAAGCCACATCTCGGCAAGTACGACATGGTCTTTATCGATGGTGACCACCACTACGAGAGTGTAAGGAAAGACACGGAAACTGCTTTCAAGCTTTTGAAGGGAAACCGTTCCGTCATCGTATGGCACGACTACGGGCTGGATCCCGAGACCATCCGATGGGATGTCATGGAAGCCATACTCGACGGAGCACCCGCTGAAAAACGGAGTCATATTTATCATATTTCCAACACCTTGTGTGCTGTCTATCTGCCCGAAGACTTCCCCACTCACAAACTCGTGCCTTACGAAAGGCCTCATAAGTATTTTGAAGTCCAAATCCAAACGCATCCTTGTTGAGTCATGAACATCCTGCACCTTTTGAGTTGGTTCCCCTCCCCTGACGATCCTACGTTAGGCAACTTCTGCGTCCGCATGATTGACGCTCTTCCTGAGGATTGTCACTCCATCATCCTCTCGGTCTGCGACGGACATAACATGAGCCAATCTGTCGAGCTCAAGGAGATTCCAGGGCTTCATCACACCCATCTGCAAATTTATATCCGTCCCCCGAAAAACAAAGTGCTGCGCAAACTCAAGATGTTAAGGATGTACCAGTATGGGTTAAGACAACTAAAGAAACAAGGCTTCAACCCCGACCTGATTCACCTCCATGTCGCATACCCGCTCGGGCAACTCGCTCTGCTTTGGCATATCCTTTACGGCTATCCTTACGTCCTCACCGAGCATTGGACCATCTATCAGCCTCAAAACCAACATGTTTTAGTAGGAAGACTAAAGCGGATGATCGTCAAAATAGCCAACCATGCCGCTTTGATCATGCCCGTCAGTCTCGATTTGCAACACTGCATGGAAGGTCACGGCATCCATAATCGTTATGAGGTGATTTACAATCTGGTGAACACCGACCTGTTTCGCATTGGAACCAAGAACACGCAACCAAGAAAACGGCTGTTGCATATCTCCACCCTTCGTGACGAGGCCAAGAATTTTTCGGGGATTCTCCGAACCATAGAACGTTTACGCAAGCAACGCGATGATTTTGAATTACATGTCATCCATGATTACGAGGCACCCGAGTTCAAGGCTTTTGTCAGCGAACATCAGCTGACCGATTGTGTCATTTTCGAGGGGAAGAAAACCTCGGAGGAAGTGGCTAAGGCATTTTCTGAGACCGACTTTTTCGTGTTGTTCTCCAATTTCGAGAACCTTCCCTGTGTGATTGTGGAGGCTTTTGCGTCGGGAGTTCCGGTACTCACCACGGATGTAGGCGGCATTGCTGAGATTGTCACACCCGAGCGCGGGCTCTTAATCAAAGCAGGTGACGAAGATGCATTGTTGAAAGGAATGACACAGATGCTTGAGGAATGTCGCTCGTACGACCGAGAACGCATACGCCAATATGCGGTCAATACTTTCTCAGCAGGCAGGATAGGCCAGCAAATCCATGAGCAATATAATAAGGTGATGGAGTCGTGTTAGCAATCACTCTCCCACGGTATTCTTCATGACACCGATTCTCGAGTTCTCGATGAATCGTACAATCATCTCGAGGTCTTCAGAGGCGGGCAGGTTCGTTTTGATGTATTGCACGGCTTGAGAAATGTTCATGCCCGCGCTATAAATGACACGGTAGATATCCTGAATGGCGTTGATACGTTCCTTGCTAAAGCCCCGTCTGCCTAAACCGATGTAATTCACACCTGCATACGACACAGGATAGCCCGTGCCTGTTTTGACAAACGGTGGGATGTCCTTGTTGATCATGGCCCCACCCGAGATCATCACATGAGCGCCGATACGGGTAAATTGCGAGACGGCAGCCAGACCACCCAAGATGGCCCAATCATCGACTGTGATATGTCCGGCAAGGGTAGCCGCATTAGCCATGATGACATTGTCACCCACGACACAATCATGAGCCACGTGGGTGAAAGCCATCAAGAGGCAGTTCTTTCCCACCACGGTTTTGCCACTGGCGGCAGTACCTTTATTAATAGTAGCTGACTCACGCACCGTGGTTCCGTCGCCAATAAAGCAGTAAGTGGTCTCGCCACGGTATTTTAGGTCTTGTGGAATGGCAGAAATCACAGCTCCAGGAAAGAACTTGCAATTTTTGCCGATACGGGCACCGTCCATGATGGTAACATTAGGACCGATCCAAGTGCCGGATCCGATTTCCACATCTTCGCCGATCCAGCAGAACGGCTCGATTTTCACATCCTCCGCTATGCGGGCGTTGGGATGGATATATGCCAGAGGTTGATTCATCATCAGCGTTAATTTAGTCCTGCTGAAGCATGGAGTGTTTAATTCTACGGGCAAAAGCAGTGTTAGAGAAATGACCTGGTTTATAGGCGGTCACATGACCTTTAATAGGTTTCCCCACCAAAGTCAGGTCGCCAATCACATCCAACAGTTTATGGCGAGCGGGCTCATTGTCGAAATACAGATCCACGTTATTCAGGATACCTCCCTCTTTTACAAGCACTTTCGGCTTCTTGAAGAAGGCAGCGATGTGGTCTAATTCATCCGAGGAAACATTTTTGTTGACAAACACGATGGCATTGGTCAAATCGCCACCTTTAATCAGGTTACGGCTAAGGAGCGTCTCCAACTCATGAAGGAAGACGAAGGTGCGGCAGGGGGCAATTTCGGCTTCAAAATCCTTAAGGTCATGCAACGACGCGCTTTGCTGGTCAAGCACCTTGGTGTTGTACTTCACGGTCACGTCAATCTGGAACGACTCACAAGGCTCGATGGAGAGTTCAATGCCCAGCACTTCGTTGCGATAGGTGATAGGTTCCTTGATGACGTAATAGTCGCGCAAGGCCTTCTGTTCGACGATGCCAGCTTCTTTGAGTGCCTTGACGAATTCCTTGCCGCTTCCATCCATGATAGGCATCTCTTCCACATCGATGTCTATAAGCACGTTGTCGATGCCCATACCACGCAGGGAGGCCAGCACATGTTCCACGGTATATATTTTGACACCACCCTTACCCAAGGTGGTGCCTCTTGTTGTATCAATCACGTTATCCACATCCGCTTCAATGATGGGTTGGTCTTCAAGATCAATCCTGCGGAAACGTATTCCCGTATTGACGGGAGCGGGATTAAAAGTCAAGGTGCCGCACTGGCGCGTATGCAATCCAGCGCCAGAAACACTAACTTTTTTCTTTAAAGTACACTGTCTTTCTTCCATAAAAAATCATCTTGGGATTATTTTGTCCCAAGAAAAACGGGCAAAAATAGGGAAAAAACATTAAAAACCAAAAAAAACCTGCTACTTCTCTAAAAGTTTTTGCACTTCCTTTTCGAGCGCATCGATTTTTCGAGCCATCTCATCGATGTGACGGAAGCGGGCGTTCGACACTAAATACTGTTTCAATGGCTGTATGGGAGTGCCCATAAACTCCTGATTTTCTTCTCTGATGCTGCCCATGACGCCACATTGTCCGCCGAACTTCGAGCCGTTGGCGATATGAAGATGACCGACAAAACCCGACTGGCCGCCCACCACGCAGTTTTTACCGAGATGTGTGGAGCCGGAGATACCCACTTGAGCGGCCAAGGCGGAGTTCTCCCCCACTTCGACATTATGAGCCAGATGAACGAGGTTGTCGAGTTTCACGCCTTTATGAACCCTTGTAGAGCCCATGGTGGAGCGGTCGATGGTGGTATTGGCTCCAATCTCCACGTCATCGTCGATGACCACATTGCCCACCTGAGGGATCTTATCGTAATGGCCGTCCTCCTGGGGAGCGAAGCCGAAGCCGTCGGCACCGATCACCGCCCCAGCATGGATGATACAACGCTGTCCCACCACAGTGTTACGGTAAAGCCTCACGCCAGGATAAAGCACCGTGTTGTCGCCAATGACACAGCCATCGCCGACATAGACCTGAGGATACACTTTGACATGATTTCCCAGAGTCACGTGTTCGCCGACAAAGGCAAATTCACCCAGATAGAGGTCATCACCACATTGAGCTGAAGAGGAGACAAAGGCAAGCGACGACACGCCTTTCTTGTCCTGTGACATCTGGTCATAGAAGGCCAGCAGTCGCGCGAACGAGGCGTAAGCGTCCTCCACCCGTATCAGGGTGGCTGCAATAGGTTTCTCAGCCACAAAACCGTTGTTGACAATCACAACAGACGACTTTGTCTCATAGATATAAGGCGTGTATTTCGGATTCGCCAAAAAACTCAACATGCCTTCAGCACCCTCTTCAATCTTGGCCACGTTCCAAACCTCAGCATTCGGATTGCCTTCAACCGTACCAGAGAGCAAGTCAGCGATTTGTGATGCGTAAAATTTCATGCGATGCAATTAGATTTCATTAAATTCCTTTTTCAAGGCCGCCACCGCCTGTTCCACGAAAGGATTAGGCAAGGCGACCAATGCCTGGGCGACCATCGCGGCCTCAGTGTCAGCTTCCGTTTTGTCAAACGTAGTGTTGATTTGGCTGATAAGCTCTTCTTTGGCTCGACGGACAATCTCCCAAACATCATTACTAACGTAGAGTTGTTGCGCCATATTGTGTTCAAACTCATCTTCAATACGTTGCAACAAAGAAAGATGCAGTGCCTCCTTGGTCATCCCCGGAACGAAGAGGCTCTTCACCAGGACTGGCAGCTGGGAACGTTCCAGGAAAAGCAAAAAGCGCTCACAAGCCTGAATCCTAAGCGGTGCGACCATCTTCATGGTGGCAATGCGAATCTCAGCCTTGGCTTTCAAACGCAACTCCCATTCCCTCAATTTGAAACTACGATAGATGATGAAAACCGCCACTGCGAGCAACAAGGCAATGACAACCAAAATGACAATCAAGAAAAGGTCCATTTGTATGATTTTCTTGCAAAGATACAAAAGAATTGAGAATTTAGAATTTAGAATTAATAAATATCGTACTTTTGCAATCCCAATAGCAAAACCTTTAATGAAGTTAAAACTAAAAAACTTGAAATAACACAATCATGAGCGAAATCATCCTCTCGAACAGAGTTTTGAACATGGCGGAGTCAGCGACCTTGGCCATGACCAACAAAAGCCGCGAGCTGAAAGCCCAAGGCATCGATGTGATCAGTCTGAGTATCGGCGAGCCCGACTTCAACACCCCTGAGTCAGCCAAACAAGCCGGCATCGACGCCATCAACAACAATGACACCCATTATCCTCCGGTTCCCGGAACCCCCGCACTGCGCAAAGCCATCGCCAACAAGCTGAAGCGAGACAATGGACTGGACTACAAGGACACCGACATTCTCGTCTCCAACGGCGCCAAGCAGGCTATCAACAATGTGCTTCTGGCCATCCTCAACGACGGCGACGAAGTGATCATCCCCGCCCCGTTCTGGGTCTCCTACCCTGAAATGGTGAAACTCAGCGGCGGTGTCCCAGTCATCGTCAACAGCGACATCGAACATGACTTTAAGATTACCGCTGAACAGCTCGAGAAAGCCATCACACCCAAGACCAAGGCATTGCTCATCAACACGCCTTGCAATCCTAGCGGCAGCGTCTTCACCAAAGCGGAACTGACCGCCATCGCCGAGGTACTCAAGAGATATCCTAACATCATCGTCATCTCCGATGAGATCTATGAGTTCATTCAATACGAGCACAAGCACGAGAGCATGGGACAATTCGAGTTCCTGAAGGACCGTCTCGTCATCGTCAACGGCGTGGCTAAAGGCTATGCCATGACCGGATGGCGCATCGGCTACATCGCTGCCCCACAAGCCATCGTAAAGGCAACCAATAAAATCCAAGGCCAAATCACCTCCGGAATCTGCACCATTGCGCAAGCCGCTGCCTGCAAAGCCATGGAACTGTGCCCAGAAAACTCCCAAGAGATTCAGAACATGCTGAAAGCTTTCCGCAACCGTCGCGACATGCTTGTGAAGCTGATGAACGAAATTCCAGGAGTGAAGTGCAACACTCCCGCCGGTGCCTTCTATGTCTTCCCAAAAGTGAAGTCCTATTATGGCAAAACTGATGGACAGACGGTCATCAATGGCAGCGACGACCTCTGTCTATGGCTGCTTTATAATGCCCACGTGGCATGTGTCGCCGGCAAGGCCTTCGGCAACGACGACTGCATCCGCCTCTCTTACGCCACTTCCGAGGACAAACTCCGCGAAGCCGCCAAAAGAATCAAAGAGGCCTTGCAAAAACTACATTAATTAAAATAATCAGTAGTCAGTTGTTCATTCTTGATCGATTCAACGGGTTGAAAGCGCTAGTGGTGGGCGATGTGATGATCGACGCCTATTCAAAAGGCCTTGTCGAGCGGATGTCGCCCGAGGCACCTGTGCCCATCGTGAGCCTGAAGGAACATTTCGACCGGCTGGGAGGTGCAGCCAATGTGGCACTCAACTTGAAAGCACTGGATGCCGTCCCCTTGGTCTGTTCCGTCATCGGCAATGACACCGCCGGCGAAAGGTTGTATCAGCTGATGCGAGAACACGGCTTAAACACTGACGGCCTAGTGCGAAGCAAGCAACGCTCCACCACCGTCAAGCATCGCGTGTTTGACAGAGAACGACAGTTGTTGCGAATCGATGAAGAAGACACCTTCGACCTCAACGAGGAGGAGCGCCTTAGCCTTTTAGCAAAGATTGATGAGCAGATGCGGCAAGAGCGTATCGATGTCATCATCCTTCAAGATTACAATAAAGGTGTTTTGTCACCTGCCATCATCAAGCACCTGCTTGAGGTCGCCGACAGTGCAGGCATCCCTGTTGTGGTCGATCCGAAAAAAAACAACTTCTTTGCATACGAAGGGGTAACCCTTTTCAAGCCTAATGCCAAAGAGCTTTGCGATGGTCTCGGCGTGACCGCCGAGACCATCGACGAGCTGCGACAAGCCGCCAACAGCCTCCAAGAACAATTGCGCTGCCAATACCTGATGGTCACCCTTTCTGAAAAGGGGGTGATGATCCTTCACGACAACACCTTCCTTCATCTGGCCGCTCATCCCCGCCATATTGTCGATGTATCCGGTGCGGGAGACACCGTCTTAAGCGTGGCGGCATTATGTTTGGTATCCTATCGGTGCGCAAGGCATGAATCAACTTTGGAGAATGTCACCCAAAAAACCATCGGTGAAGCCATCGCCACCTTATCGAACATTGCAGGAGGCATGGTTTGCGAGTCTTCCGGTGTCGTCCCCATCGACAAAGCACGTTTTGAAGAAGAGATTAAACGACTTTATCATGGCTGACCAGCGTGAAGTCACAGCGATGTTCGATGCCATCGCTCCCCGTTACGACTTCCTAAACCATCTACTCTCCTTCCATCTAGACCGTATTTGGAGAAAAAAAGCTTCCAAAATCATCGCTGAAGGTCATCCCACGGCCATCCTCGACATAGCCACAGGCACCGCCGACCTCGCCATCCAATTAGCTCACGACAACCCACTCTCCACAATCACAGGCATCGACCTCTCTCAAAAAATGCTCGAAGCAGGAAAGAAAAAAATCGAAAAAAAGCATCTGGACCAGCAAATCACCCTCCTCAACGGCAATGCGGAGGCTCTTCCCTTCCCCGACCAATATTTCGACGCCGTGACCTGCGCCTTCGGGGTACGCAACTTCGAGCGACTCAGCACAGGACTGCGCGAGATGTTGAGAGTCATCAACGACCGTGGCACCGTTGTCATCCTTGAATTCTCCCAGCCCACCCATCCTCTCATCAAAACGCCTTACCAACTCTATTCACGGCTACTCATTCCCACGGCAGGGCGATGCATCTCAGGCCATGACACCGCTTACACTTATCTGCCCCACACCATAAAAGACTTTGCGGAATCGGATCTGCTGAAAAAAGGAATCGAAGAAACAGGATTCACGCTTCATAAAGTCATTCCCCTTTGCTGGGGTGTTGCGAGCCTTTATGTCTGCGTTAAAAAAAACAACTGAAACCACAATAAAAAAACAGAGAGTCCCGTTAAGCAACTTTAAAGAGAAAAAAGTGAAAAGAATCTTAACAATAGCGGTCCTCCTGTCGTTGATAGCAATAGGCCTACCCGAAGTCCAAGCCCAAAGCAGAAAAGTCATATATCTGCAAAAATACAACAACGAGCCTTATCACTTCGGATTCCTGTTGGGGCTCAATTTCATGGATTACTCATTGTTACTCAACGAGAACTACCAAAACAGGATGCTACCCCAAAGCTATCTTCCCAAAGACATCCCAGAATACGGAAGGGTCACTCAGTTTCAGATTCTCAGTGCGGAGAGCCACACTACCCCAGGCTTTTCCGTTGGAGTCATTGGAGACAAAAGGTTAGGAGAGTATTTCAACTTACGGTTCATTCCCACCCTTAGTTTGAGTTCCAAGTACGTTCATTACATCACGCGGCTGTATGGCGTCGACAACACTGTCATCGATGCGGCGAGGGATGTTATTTCAGATGACAAGCTAGCTACTTTCATGGAGTTTCCGCTTCAGGTAAAATACCGCTCAAAGCGCTACAACAACATTGGTGCTTATCTCATTGCCGGTGTCAACCCGAGGTTGTACTTGGCTTCTAGGAAAAACAAGATCGACAACGGAGGGAACCCCGCTTTGCTTCAAACCGAGCGAGGAGACGTGGCGTTGGAGTTAGGGTCAGGATTCGACATTTACAACCAGTGGTTCAAGATGGGTATTGAAATCAAGATGAGTTTTGGCATCATCCAAATTCAGAAGACTGACCCAAAATCCACTAACTTCATTTACAACGCTCCGCTTAATGAAGTCAGAAACAAGCAGTTGCAAATTTCATTCACCTTTGAATAAATTTTTTTTCGTTTTTTTGTTGCAGGTATGATTTTTTTGTCTAATTTTGCAGCGTCAAAACGAAACCGAAAGGCAAGTAAGACGGATGGTCTCTTCGTCTAGTCTGGTCAGGACGTCAGGTTTTCATCCTGGTAACTCGGGTTCAAATCCCGGAGAGACTACCAAAACAAACCCTAACTCATTGAAAATCAGAGTTAGGGTTTTTGTTTTGCACTACTTTTGCACTACAGATCGTCAGAATAGCATTTTCAAAGCCTCAGGAATAAAAGATCTTCATTCTCCCCCCACTTCCCTGTTTCACCCATATCGCCACGGGCAATCACCTTCCAATCATTTTTTCGGCGACGCATTCCACAGCTTCCACCTACCATTTCCCTTTATAGCCACCACCACCAGAATGTCCTCCACCAAAAGAGCCACCCGAGTGATGCTTATAACCGCCACTGGAATGATGTGATGAAGAATGATAATGACTTGAGGAAGACGAACCAGAACCGCTGTAGGAATGGAACAGCTTGGGGATGGTTTCCTCAACAACCCAAGAGTGACCGCAAAACTCGCAACGATTGGTCACCTCTTTGAGACCCATTTGTTCATAATTGGCTTCTCGGACGACTTTGGTGCTTACCGCTTTCGCAGTATGCCCTTGACATATAGGGCAATCCAGATAGCGAATGATAGATGATGGGAAGCTTTTCATAACAGTCACATGTCCATAGCTACAGATGTAAGGATCGTAACTGACTGATTTCAACGCCATCTCTTTCTGCTGCACTGGACTGAAATGAAATTTTTCGAAGGAACCCATTGTACCTCCACACTCCACACATCGACACGCAGGAGTGTCTTTAATTTTATGCTTGAAAATCAAGATGAAGACCCACCCCACCCAGATGGCAAGCCACCGTGTGAGTCGCGTCAGTCTGTTTTTGTCGGCTTGCTCAAAAAAAGCTTGGGGGAAAGGATCAACCTTAGCAGCCCTATTGGAAATACGCAAAGCGCGCAAGTTTTGCCTGATACAAACCCATGAGAGGTAAGCAAAGATGGTGATCAACAGGATATGCTTGTAGCTGAGGTGTTCTGAATCACCCTTAAGCCAGACTTCTATTGGAATGGCAAGGAAAAAGAACAGCAAAGGCGACAGCCCGATAAGCATCCCTTTCAAGCAGCCCACCCCTTCCCAAGGATTGCCATCCCATTTGTCAACTTTTCCACTAACATACCTCACACCGTCAACCACATTGGTTTGCAGAGCCTTAGTGCTTTTTCCCGGCACGTTTTTTTTGTTAACAAGCTGAATTACAAACACAAAGAATCCGATAAAGGGCATCCCAAACAAGAACAAGAAAAGGAGAATCTCCGCAACAGAAAAATCAATATCTTTATCTTTATTCTCATCTATCCCTGACGGCAATACAGGAACAAGCCCGTCGGGAATCTCTCCTCCAAAAACGGAAACAACCTGAGTCACACCAGAACAAAGTCCGCCTTGATAATCGCCTTCCTTAAAAAAAGGAACGATATGATTCATGAAGATATTCTGACATCGGGCATCCGTCAAGTCCTTTTCCACCCCATAACCCGTCTCAAACTTCAACTCGCGCTGCTCCTTGGCCAAGAGAATCAGCACACCGTTGTCTTTGCCACGGTCACCAATACCCCAATCGTTAAACAGCTCATTGGCGAAAATTTCAATATCTGCATCACCGATTGATTCCAAAGCAACCACAAAGACATCCGCCTGTTCACGGATGCCATTTAACGTCGTATTGATAAGATACTCGCAACTGTCGGAGAGAATATCGTCGGGATCGGAGACATGGATGAAATCACTCTCAAGACGGGTGTTGGGCACCGACTTGACAGTCCACACTCCTTGCGCTGAAACCAGTGTGGCAAGCAACAGGAAGTAACACAGTGTCAATATTTGTTTCATAAGCCACTACTCCTTCACAAAGCGCATGACATGATACCCGCATCGCACATAATAAATCCCCGATGGAAGACCGCGCACATCAATCTTTCTGTCAGAATCGGCTTTCACGCTCCTTACCAGCTGGCCTTCCATGTTGAAAACTCCTATCATCTCACCCTCCTCAAGGCCGTCAATAAAGACACTTTCCCGCGCGGGATTAGGGTAAATGGCAGGTTTTTCATGGCTCTCCCCTCCCACGGCCAAAGGATCCGACTTGACAAAGACATCATAGAAAATACGGGCATCCTGTGAATACAACTGTTCGCCATCCTTAAAGATAATTCCATGATCCTCGTGATCCCAACCCACATAATACAAACTATTTCTATAACTGTAACATGCGTTTAAGTCAGCTTCTCTCGCAAAAGTATGAATGTAAAGAAAGGCTGAGTTTTTCCACACAAAACAATCATTAAAGCCCATAAAACCAACAGAATACACATCACCTTCCACAACCTTGATGTCACAAACCCTATTCGCCGTTCCATGGTTGTTATACAACTCAAAAAGCTCTTGCCCCGATTGATAAATAAAGGAGATGACATCCCCAACCACATAATAGATTTCTCCTTCATAGAAGTCAATGTCGCGGACTGTATTATGAGGATAACTGGCATACAATTCACCATTCACCCAAACACACCCATACTTAAAACCATCCTCATAATAGCCACAGGCATAAACAACGCCATCGACCACCTTAAGACCCAAAACCTGGCTTCGCTTCCCCATATTGCCATAGGTGTACAAAGGAATGGCTTCACCGTTTTTCCACACAGCCGCCTTCGATTCATATATATCGTTTATAAAACCTGCGGAATAAATGTCATTTCCATCCAAAGAGATGGCATTAATCTGGGTTCCCTGAACGTTGTCGAGAAACACCTCGTTGTTTTTCATCACACGACCGTATCCTTCAGAAATAGAATTGACCGGATTGGTGTTACATGACCAATAGATGTCATCATTCACCGTGTCGATGACGATGGCTGAAGAATAATTATCTTCTCCAAACTCCCCTCTTTCATATACAATCTCCTCATTTTTGAAAACGGCCGCTGACTTAATGCCAGAAGCATTATAGAAATAACCAGCAGTAAAGATGTCTTGAGCCATGCACACGTCACACATAACCCATAGACACGTCAGTAAGAATAAAGTCTTTTTCATTTTCAGCAGATGTCTTTTGCCCACAAAAATAAAGAAAAATATTTTAGCTTTTTTTATCTTTGCGCCATGAAAAAAATACAAGTCATCGTCAGCAACCAATATGACCCATTCCTAAACCGAGCGGTAGAACAGTATTTCACAGAATATCAGGATGAAGACATCATCACGCTGTATTTGTGGAAGAACCAAAAGACCGTGGTCATCGGCTACAGTCAGAACCCCTTCGCGGAATGCAACGTGCAGCTGTTGCTCGACGAAGGAGGGCATCTCATGCGACGAGGCACAGGAGGAGGCGCCGTTTATCACGACCTGGGCAACATCAACTTCTCATTCATTGCCGACAAAAACAACTATGACGTTAGGAAACAACTCTCTGTCATCCAAAACGCCCTCCTCGCCTACGGCTTGCACGCAGAGGTGTCGGGGCGCAATGACCTCCTCTGCCAAGGCCGTAAGTTCAGTGGCAACGCTTTCTCCAAAGGCCCCAAAAACCACCTGCACCATGGCACCATTCTCATCAAAACCGACGGAGCCATGATGCAACGCTACCTCATCGTTGACAAAGCCAAGCTAATGAAAAACGGTGTGAAAAGTGTGGCCAGCCGCGTTGTCAACCTCAGCGAGCTTGTCCCCGAACTGACTTCAGAAAACATCAAACAACCCCTAATTGACGCCTTTGAACAGATTTACCATGACCATGCCACCACCCTCGACTTCGACACCTATAGCACGAAAGCCGAGATCCAAGCAATAAAAGAGGCCATCTCTTCTCACGAATTCCTCTTTGGCCGCTGGGAGCACTTTAAAACCACCAAAAAAGCGCGTTTCCCCTGGGGTGGTGTAGAGATAGCACTGCAAGTTAACGAAGCACAATCCATCATTCAAGACCTGCAAATCGCATCGGACTGCCTGGAGCCCGAAACGATTCAACAAGCAGAAATACTGCTTCGTGGTTGCAGCACCCGAGAAGCCCCTCTTTTTGACCGAAAAAACGAAATCCTTAACGACATCGTACACTTGATCTATGAATAATAGCAACCATACCAAAGAAAAACGATTTATCCATAAGCCCGAATACCCTGGAGGGAAAACTGCGATGATGAACTTCATCAAGGAACAACTCCAATACCCCAAAGACGCCATGGAACAGAAAATCGAAGGCATCGTGCGCGTCTGGTATCAAGTTGACGACAACGGCCATGTGGTGGACACCAAAATCGTGCAGGGGCTCTTCCCTTCCTGCGACGAAGAAGCCCTCCGTATCGTCAAGTTGCTGAAATACAACCGTCCTAAAAATATGAACCTGCGCGTGAAAAGCGCCTTCCATATCAATATCCATTTCAAACTGAAAGAAGCCCAACAAAAACTCACCCTCCAATATACCCAGGTGTCCACACCCCCGAAAAAAGAACAACAAAACACTCAAAACGTATATACATACACAATAAATATATAGATTTATATGAAATACTATCTCCTCCCCTTTGGCTGTCAGATGAACCTCAGCGACACAGAGCGTGTGCGTACTGTGCTTAAAAAGATGGGGTTTGTCCCCACCGACAACGAGGAAGAAGCCACTATCTTAGGCATCGTGGCCTGCTCGGTACGACAGAAAGGCATTGACAAGGTATATGGTCGCATCGAGAAATGGAACGCGATGAAAAACCGGAAAAACATGATCACCTTTGTCTCGGGATGCATCTTGCCCGCTGACCGGGTTCGCTTCCTGAAGCTGTTCGACTTGGTTTTCCCCATGAACGAGCTGCCCAACCTGCCTGAAATGATTCGCCAATACGGCATTGTCACGCCCGCTTCCCTGCACCCTGGAGATGAGATCGTGCCTCAGCCTGTGATTCGTCCCGCCGCCCCTTTGTTTCATAAAGATGACAAAATCAACCCCTCGGCAAACATGGAGCCTTTCTGGGACATCAATCCCATGCAGAGCTCCACTTTCGAGGCGTACATCCCAATCCAAAACGGATGCAACAACTTTTGCACTTACTGCGCCGTGCCTTATACCCGAGGCCGCGAGGTCTCACGTCCATCCGCCGACATCCTGGAAGAACTGAGAGGCTTGGTGGAGAAAGGCTATAAGAGCATCACCTTACTTGGGCAGAACGTCAACTCGTATGGTCTCGACAAAAAAGGTGAGGAAATCAACTTCGCCGAACTGTTGCGTCGCATCGGGGAGTATGGCAAGGCTTCCGGCAAGGAGTTTTGGGTATATTACACCGCTCCGCATCCCCGTGACATGGAGGACGAAATCATGGAGGTGATGGCTCAGTACGACTGTCTCGCCAAGCAAATCCACATCCCTATTCAGTCGGGCGACGACACTATGCTGCAACGCATGAACCGCCACCACAACATGGAACGTTATCGCCATATCATCCAGACCATCCGCGAGAAACTTCCCACGGCCACCATCTTCACCGACATCATCGTGGGCTTCACCCACGAGAGCGAGGAAGAGTTCGAGAACACTCGCAAGGCCATGGAGGAGTTCAAATACAACATGGCCTATATCGCCCAGTACAGCGTACGCGAAGGCGCCGTGGCCTCCAAATGGGAAGATGATGTTCCCAAAGAGGTGAAACGCCAACGTTATCACCGCCTCACCGAAGAGCTGATGAAACACTCCTTAGTATATAATCAAGCCTTGGTAGGCACCACAGTGAAGATGTTGGTTCAGGACTTCGACCGCAAGAGCGGATATTTGACCGGCCACACTGAAGGCAGAATCGTGATCCGGTTTGCCTCCACAGATACCAGCTTGATTGGCAAGATTGTCAAAGTGAAAGTGACTTCGGCCTCTCCGTTGTCTATTGAAGGAACACTATTTGAATGAAGACCATTGCTTTCAAAACCTTAGGTTGCCGCGTAAACCTCTTTGAGACAGATGCCCTGGCCTCTCGATTTAAGGCTGGGGGCTATGAAGTAGTGGATGCCGGCGAGGCCGACATCTTCGTGGTGAACACCTGTACCGTCACCAACACCAGTGACCAAAAATGCCGCCAGGCCATCCATCAAATCAGAAGGAAAAATCCCGAAGCACTGCTGGTTGTCACCGGCTGCATGGTCAACCACCGCAAAGAAGAGCTGATCCAAAGCGGCATTGCCGACTATGTCATCGATAACGAACGCAAATCCGCCATCTTCGACATTGTGGAGGAACATTTCAGCAAAGGGCAGAGCGATCCTGAAGGTTATGACCGCGACTTGTTCTGCTACCAACCCGCCTTCGACACCTTTCACACACGCAGCCTCATCAAGATTCACGACGGATGCAACAACTTCTGCTCCTACTG
Organism: uncultured Bacteroidales bacterium; assembly: GCA_946402445.1. GTDB lineage: Bacteria > Bacteroidota > Bacteroidia > Bacteroidales > F082 > Limimorpha. Next base: position 7,545 of record CAMIWN010000006.1, on the reverse strand, counting down.
CATCATCCCTATGGTCAGAGGAAGGTCCACCAGCAGACCTGCCGAGGACATCTACCATAACGTGCGTGAGGTGGTCGCCCACGGCTTCAAGGAAATCGTCCTGACAGGCGTCAACATGGGACGTTACCATGACGGTGAAACCCATTTCGAGTCTTTGGTAGAACACATTATTAATATTAAAGGTGATTTCCGCGTGAGGGTCTCCTCCATTGAGCCCGACCAATTCAGTGACCCATTCCTCCAACTGTTTCAACACGAAAAACTAGCTCCACACATGCACATCTGCCTCCAAAGCGGATCAGAAGACACCCTGAAACGAATGCACCGTTTCTATACCGTAGAACAGTTCAGGGAAATGTGCCACCGTATCAAAAGTTTTCGTCCTGACTTCAACCTGACCACCGACATCATCGTAGGCTTCCCAGGCGAGTCCGAAGAGACCTTCCAAGAAAGCTGCGATTTCGCACGAGAAATCGGATTCAGTCATATCCACACCTTTAAGTACTCGAAACGGACCGGGACGAAAGCAGCCTCCATGCCCGACCAAGTTCCTGAAGACGTGAAAACACTGCGAAGTGAGGTGATGAGACACATCTCCCTAGAAAACAAACTCAAGTATTTCGAGCAGATGAAAGGAACCACACAACGCTTGCTCATCGAGAGAATAGACACCAAAGGCATGGCGAGAGGCTATGGCGAAAACTACATTCCTATACAAATACCAGCGCAAAATCTCGAGCGAAACACCTTCATCGATGTGGTTCTCAACGAAATAATAAACACGGAAAACGAAGATAAAATGATGTATAAAGCTGCTATTCGGTGAAAACATTTTCTTAAAAACAAAAAAAATTCCAAAATAAAATTGTTTGTATCAAGAAAAGTTGTAATTTTGCAGCCCGATTACAGAAAAAAGAAACAAAAAGATACAATAAAAAAAATGGCAAATCACAAATCTTCACTCAAGAGAATTCGTCAAACTGAAAAGAGACGTCTCCACAACCGTTACTATGCCAAGTCCATGCGTAACGAAGTCAGGAAGTTCAGAACCATTACCGAGAAGTCAGAGGCTGAGACCAAGCTGCCGAAGATGTACTCCATCATCGACAAGTTAGCAAAACGCGGTATCATCCACAAGAACAAAGCTGGTAACCTGAAGTCCAAATTGACCAAATATACCGCCAAATTGGCTTAATAAAACTATTTCATCATAACAAAAAACCTCTCCTATTTATTTTAGGGGAGGTTTTTTGTTATAATTCGTGGAATTTTTTGTAACTTGCGACCGATTTTAACACCCCATCCATGGCAAACACAGAAAACCGGAGCATTAAAGAATGGGCGGCAGACGATCGCCCCCGCGAGAAAATGATTCACAAAGGCAAAGCCTCCCTGAGCAATGCAGAGTTGATCGCCATCCTGATTGGCTCAGGAAATGGAGAACAGTCGGCTGTAACCCTTGCCCGAGAGGTACTCAAAAGCTGCAACGACAGCCTTACCGAACTGTCAAAATGCAGCCTCGAGCAACTCACCCAACACAAGGGGATTGGACAAGCTAAAGCTGTAAGCATCATCGCCGCACTCGAACTGGGAAAACGACGCAGCCTTGACACCCCCGAGGAACGCCAGCAAATCATCCATAGCAAAGAAGCTTACGAGTGTTTCCTCCCGTTCATTGACGACCCTACAAAAGAGAATTTCATGGTGGCATACCTCAACCAAGGAAACCGACTCATCAAAGCAGAACGTATCAGCATCGGAGGACGCACCGCCACCCTCGCCGACCCTAAAGTGATCTTCAAAAGCGCCCTCCTGAAAGAAGCCACCGCCATTATCCTTTGCCATAATCATCCCTCCGGCATCATAAAACCAAGCAAAGAAGACAAACTTTTGACAAAAAAGCTTATCTTCGCAGGCAAAGTCATGGACATCACCGTCATGGACCATCTCATCATCGGCGAGAACAACTATTACAGCTTTGCCGAACACGGACTTATGGAAGAACATGCACTATAACTCTCAAACAAACAACGGAATGAAAATCATCACCATCATCGGAGCCAGGCCTCAGATCATCAAAGCCGCAGCACTGAGCCGCACCATCAAACAACAATATGCTGGGCAAATCCAAGAAGTCATCGTCCACACCGGACAACACTATGACGACAACATGTCGCAAGTATTCTTCAACGAACTCGGCATCCCACATCCTGATTACAACCTGCATGTAGGCTCAGCATCACACGGCGTCCAAACCGCCCGGATGATCGAAGGCATTGAAAAGATTCTTATGGACGAAAAGCCCGACTGCATCGTGCTGTATGGCGACACCAACTCCACCCTCGCTGGTGCCGTGGCAGCATCCAAAATCCACGTACCCGTGGTTCACATCGAAGCCGGACTGCGTTCGTTCAACAAAAGCATGCCCGAAGAAATCAACCGCATCGTGTGCGACCACTGCTCCACGCTGCTCTTCTCCCCTACCCGAGCGGGGTTCGACAACCTTGCCAAAGAAGGTTTCAAGATGAATCAGGACGGTCCCTTCACCATCGACAACCCTAAAGTATATCACTGCGGTGACATCATGTACGACAACAGTCTGTACTTCTCGACCATCGCAGACCAAAAATCCAACCTGCTCCAGCAACTTGGATTGGATGAGAAACCATACGTGCTGGCCACCTTGCACCGCGACAGCAACACCGACCACCCAGAACGTCTCAACGCCATCCTGGATGCTGTCATCACCCTATCAAATGACATCGCCATTGTGCTGCCCATGCATCCCCGAACCCGAAAGATGGTGGACCTAATGGTAAATCCCGAGAAGAAAAAACGATTGATGAACCATGAGAACATCAAAATCACCGAGCCCGTCTCCTTCCTTGAGATGATTCAACTGGAGAAACACGCTCAACTGGTGCTTACCGACTCTGGCGGGGTGCAGAAAGAGTCCTATTTTTTCAAGAAACCCTGTGTGATCCTCCGCCCTGAGACCGAGTGGGTGGAAATTGTGGAGACTGGTGCCGCCACATTAGCCGACGCCGACAACAGCAAAATATTAGAGGCATGTCGCAATTATCTTCAACATCCCCCTATCGATTTCCCACCCATCTTCGGAGACGGCCACGCCGCAGCCTTCATGCTTCAAAAGATGTTAGAAAACCTCCACAATCAAAAGTAAAAACTAACTCTCAACGCTCAAAAGTGATGATGAGGTCTTGACGATTTAACTTTACTTTTTGATTCAACAAAAATACAAAAACAATTTAATTTTTATCTTTGCAGAAAAAAGGAAATAACATGAAGTCATTCTTGCTTTTAAGCTTAGTCATGCTCTTTTGCGGATTCAACGCCCTATCGCAAACCAAGACCACCTATCCATTTGCTGAGCGAGACTCTACTTTATATTTAGATGTGCACAAACCCAAAGTACCCAGAGCCGACAAAGCCTCAGTACTTGCCGTTTTTGGCGGAGGGTTTTTCGCAGGAGCTCGCGACAACAGTTACCAGCTCGCCCTTGCAGACTCGCTTCTCAACCGCGGTTTCACCGTTATCAGCATCGACTATCGGCTGGGAATGAAGGATGCCAAGATGGTAAGAGAGAATTCCAGCCTATCGAAAGCCACGAATCTGTTCCAATATTGCATTGATATTGCTACAGAAGACTGCGCCGAGGCCGTTTCATGGATATGTCGCCATGCAGAGGAGTTGGACATCGACCCAACACGTATCATCCTCACGGGTAGTTCGGCGGGAGCCATCACCATCCTACAACTCGACTACAGCCGATGCAACAACCTTCCTTTAGCCTCGGCCCTACCAGAAAAATGGAGACCCGCAGCCCTGATCCCTTATTCGGGAGGAATCCTGTGCCGCAAGAGAGATCTCCACTACGACACCAGCCCTGCACCCACCCTGCTGATGCATGGAACCAAGGACAAGATCGTGGCGTACAAAAAATTCGGTCTGCCTTTTAAAGCCAAACTGTTCGGCTCAAAGACCCTCGACAAGGTCATGGATCAACAGGAAATCCCTCACTGGTTCATCCGTTTTGACGGCATCGGACACGAGGTAGCCTCATGGTTCCCCGGGTCAGTTGACCTTTTCTGTGCCTTTGCTGAGCAATGTCTTTCTGGAAGAATCAGCAACCTCGACGCCACCATGAGCGACAGCAAGTTGCAACCCACGCAATGGACCAATATGAACGTCTTTGAACTCTATAAAAAATAATTTTCAGTAACCATTTGTTTATTAGAGAAAAAGATGTATCTTTGCAGTCGCTTAAAAAGCAAGAAGTATAAATATTAAAACACTAATTATCAGTAAATTATGAATCAGTACGAAACCGTTTTCATTGTAACTCCCGTTTTGTCTGAAGATCAGATGAAGGAAGCGGTAAAGAAGTATGAAGATTATCTGGGCCAAAGCGGCGCGGAAATCGTTCATGAAGAGCACTGGGGTATGCGCAAACTGGCCTACCCGATCCAGAAAAAATCCACTGGCTTCTATCAGTTGATAGAGTACAAAGCCGAAGGAAACGTTATTGCAGACCTTGAGACCGAGCTGAAGCGCGACGAGCGCATCCTCCGTTTCTTGACTGTCAAGCTTGACAAGCATGCAGTCGCTTACAACGAGAAGAAACGCAAGAAAGCTCAGGAAAAAGCAGAAGCTCAAGAAGCCTAATCAATGTTGAACAATTAAAAACTTAGAGAAATGGCACAACAAGCAAATAACGATATCAAATATTTGACTCCTATCGCGGTCGATACCAAAAGAAAAAAATACTGCCGCTTCAAGAAGAACCGCATCAAATACATCGATTACAAAGATGCTGACTTCCTTCTGAAGTTTGTGAACGAACAAGGCAAGATCCTGCCTCGCCGCATCACCGGCACCTCAACCAAGTACCAAAAGAAAGTTGCACAGGCTATCAAGAGAGCTCGTCATCTCGCCCTCATGCCGTTTGTTGCTGACATGCTGAAATAATAGGAGGATTAGACATGGAAATTATTCTGAAACAAGACATCAACAACTTAGGTTATAAAAACGAGATTGTCACCGTGAAAGACGGTTACGCTCGTAATTATTTGATCCCTAACAAGATGGCCATCCTCGCCACGGAAAGAAACCGCAAGATGCTGGCCGAAGAGATCCGTCAACAGGCTCACAAGGAAGAGAAGATCAAGAACGAGGCCATGGATAAAGCCAAGGCTCTCGAAGGCTTGAAGCTCACCATCGGTGCAAAGGCAGCCGCCACCGGCAAGATCTTCGGATCGGTCAACTCCATCCAGATCGCCAACGCCATCAAGGAAGCCTGCAACATCGAGGTTGACCGCAAGCAGATCGTCATGAATGAAGAAGCCGTCAAAGAACTCGGTAACTACAAAGCCAAAGTCAGACTTCACAAGGATGTCCAGACGGAAATCGAATTTGAAGTGGTCGCTGAATAAGCCGACACATCTTCAAGAGAATAAAGGGCTGTTTCTTCGGAAGCAGCCTTTATTTTTTTATCTTTGCAACCATGATTACTAAAAACGCCACCAAACTCGTCCAATCCCTGAAACAGGGGAAATTCCGGAAAGAACACCAGCTGTTTGTCGTCGAGGGAAGGAAAACAGTAGAAGAGCTGATACATTCTTCTTTTGAGATGACAGCACTGTATGCCACCGAAACGTTTCTCGAACAAAGCACGATGCAGCATCCCATGTTGGAGATAGCCACTCCCGTACAGATGCAGCAGATGAGCAGTTTGGACACACCGCCTGGAATACTGGCTGTAGCTCGCATCCCAAAAAGAGAACTCCAAATGCCCTTGACCGATCCCATGGTTCTTGCTTTGGATGGCATCGCCAACCCAGGCAACATGGGCACCATCATCCGCACCGCGGAATGGTTCGGCATCCACTCCATTGTTTGCAGCGAGGATTGTGTGGAAATCTGGAACCCTAAAGTGATTCAGGCCACAATGGGCTCGCTATTCAGAATCGAAGTGGTAACAAGTAATCTGGAAGTTTTATTGAAACAAGAAAAGGAGAACGGGAAAGCCATCTATGGAGCTTTGTTACAGGGGGAAAATCTCTTCAAGCAGGAGCAGTGGGACGATGGCATTATAGTCATCGGAAGCGAATCCCATGGAATCAGAGAGCCACTTCTCCCCTTGATTACAAATCCCATCACCATCCCTCGTGCTGCCAACAGCATCACCGAATCATTAAATGCGTCTATGGCTACAGGAATTATTTTAGCCATGCGGGCTTCTAAAACTATTTTTTATTAACTTTGCATATATCAAAAAAATAGAAGCAATATGTCAACACGTTTTTGCATACGATGCGGTGAACAGATTCCAGAAAATAGTAAGTTCTGTATTAACTGCGGTGCTCCTGTCAACACAGAACCCACACCAGAACCCTCATACGCGCAGCAACAACCATCAAGGGACATGCCTTTAAGACCTAAAAACTATTTGGCACTAGCCATCCTGACTACCATTTTTTGCTGTCTTCCTTTTGGCATCGTTTCCATTGTTTTTGCTGCCAAGGTTGACAACTATTGGAATAATGGTGACTACGTCAATGCGGAAGATGCCTCGCGTAAAGCCAGGGGGTGGATATTAGCGTCCATCATTACTGCAGTTGTCGCAGCCATTGCCTATTCAATCCTGATAGTGGCCATGGGGTTAGGTGCTGAGTTCTTTGATGAGCTATATTAAAAAGACCCTCTTATTGAACGATGAATACAAAAAGCAAGATCATCCTAGGATTTATCGGATTATCTTGCTTAATTTTTATATATTATTTCTTTGACCCAAGCCACAACCATCTGGCTCCGAAGTGTACGTTTTGGCTATTGACCGGTTATTATTGTCCTGGATGCGGATCACAAAGAGCGATTCATAGTTTTTTGAATGGCAGGATTTGGGAAGGCATCCAGTATAACTACCTCTTATTGCCATTGTTGGCATACCTTATATTAATACTCATCGCTCCAAAGAGCGGCAGATTATCACAGGCTTTAACCAGCAGTACAGCTTGTTGGATACTATTTGGAGTTATCATAGCATGGTGGGTAATCAGGAATATAGTGGGAGTGTAAACAAGGTTAGAGGTGAAAGATTAGAATCAAGCGGGAGCTACCCCGTCAGGGGTTAAATCTCGGTAGAAGGAGAATTTAGAATTTAGAATTTAGAGGGAGCTACCCCGTCAGGGGTTAAATCTCGGTAGGACAGGTTCCCGGGTAGAACGCTTCTAGGGATACCCCGTAAGGGGTTAAATCTCGGTAGGAAAGGCCCTGAGTAGAACGCATCACGGGATACCCCGTAAGGGGTTAAATCTCGGCAGGAAAGGCCCCGGGGTAGAACGCTTCCGGGGATACCCCGTAAGGGGTTAAATCTCGGTAGGAAAGGCCCCAGGGTAGAACCCTCCCCCTCTCCACGGGAGAGGGGGCCGGGGGGAGAGGCCCAGGTATCCGGTTGGTAAGGCCTGGCCCCTAAATCAAAAAAGCCCTCTCGCTTTCGCGGAGGGCTTTCCTGTATGGGTGGGC
>CAMIWN010000005.1:0-111010 GCA_946402445.1 uncultured Bacteroidales bacterium | reverse complement strand
TGCTCTTGCATTCCCGGTTCGCAGACAACCACGCTGCAAATCTAAGGTTTGCAAATAAATCTTACCACCATGATTCGTCTTGAAATCTGTGCCAACGGCATCAAATCCCTGCGCAACGCCATGGATGGCTGCGCCCAATGCGTCGAACTCTGCGAAGCCCTCGAAGTGGGTGGGCTCACTCCTTCTTTCGGAACCTTGGCGAAAGCCATCGACATCTCCTTTATCCCTATGCGGGTGCTCATCCGACCCCGACCAGGTAACTATATCTATGATGAGGAGGAAATCGACCTCATGAAAACCGACATCATGCTCTGTAAGAAACTGGGCTTCGAAGGCGTGGTCATTGGTGCCCTCAACGATGAGGGAATGCCCGATGTGGAGGCCTTGAAATCCCTTATGGAAGCAGGAGAAGGGCTGAAATTCACCTTCCATCGTGCCATCGATGCCTGCGTGAAACCTTTTGAAGCCATGGAACAAATCATTGAGGTGGGCTTCGACAAAGTGCTGACCTCGGGTGGCAAACCCACTGCCGAAGAAGGCATCCCGATGATCGCCGAAATGCAACTGCGCTATGGCGACCGTATCACCATCATGCCGGGTGGTGGTGTCAACTTGAGTAATGTGATGGATATCGTCAACCAGACTGGCGTGGTCAACGTCCATGCCTCGCTGGGCCACTGGGTGCCTCGGTTCAACGAGAAACTCTATCCTAACCAGAAAGACGCCACCGGAGCTTCCATGGTTTGGACAGAATCGAATTATGACATCATCTATGAGATGGAAAAAATGATCAATCCTTAGAGCTTTTTAGAACTTTGAATTTTGAGTTAGAATGATGCTTTATTATTATCGTGTTCAGAAAGGGTGTCTTGTCGTAGCACTGTTGATGTCCCTCTTAATGGTTGCCTGCACCCAACGCCAAAACGTCGTCGAACAAGAACTTTCGCAAGGTTGGACGCTTACCGGCGACACCTTAAATATTAAGGAATGGCCCGTGACCGTGCCCTCCGTGGTCCAACAGAACCTTTACGAGACGGGGCTGATACCTCACCCTTACCAGGGTACCGTTGAGAACCAGCTTCTCTGGATCTCCGACCACGCCTGGAGCTATGCCACGCATTTCGAGGTTGACAATAAACTGCTTGACAAAGAAGTGGTTGAGCTTGTTTTTGAGGGAATCGACACCTATGCTTCAGTGACCTTGAATGGCCAAAAACTCTTTGATGCGAATAACCAGTTCCGCATCTGGAGAACGGATGTGAAACCATTCCTGAAAGCCAAAGACAACCTGCTGGTGGTGGATTTCCCGCGGTACGACAGCACACAGCTGGCATTGTACGAGGCATATCATCCGCGTCTTCCGGAGAAATATGCGGTTACTCGTAAAGCCCCCTATCAGCATGGGTGGGACTGGGCACCGAAATACAAGAACGTGGGAATCTGGAAACCTGTCAAACTGGTGGCTTGGTCTGATGCAAAACTCGATAACGCTTATATTGTTACCCAAGAAGCCTCAGAGTCGCAAGCCAAGCTGACCCTGCACCTCGATGTGGAAAGCACTGTTGACGGAGAACTCATCGCAGAGATTCGCCGCGACGGGAAACCGTTCCAAAGCTTCCCCTTCCAACAAGGGAAATGCAACCAGCATAAGATCTTTAGTTTCGATATGGAAAATCCCCAGCTTTGGTGGCCCAATGAGATGGGTGAGCAGAAACTTTATGATTTCGAGATTGTGTTGAAATCTTCTGATAAAGCATTGGATTGCAAGAAAATAAGAGCTGGTATCAAGACCGTTCAAATGGTACAGGAACCTGATGACAAAGGCTTCTCTTTTTATTTTAAGGTGAACGGAGTCCCGATGTATGCTAAAGGCGCCAATTATGTCCCGGAAGAGATGATCGAGACTTGGATTCGACCTGAAAATACCGTGGAATTACTCCAAATGGCCAAAGACGCACATTTCAACATGCTTCGCGTATGGGGTGGAGGTATTTATCCTGCGGATGATTTCTTCAACATTTGCGACTCATTAGGTATCTTGGTCTGGGAAGATTTCATGTATGCTGGCACGATGTATCCCTACGACGAGGCTTTCCTCGAAAACGCTAAAACCGAGGCACTGGAACAAGTGAAACGTTTGGCCTCACATCCTTCGTTGGCTTTGTGGTGCGGCGGCAACGAGATTTCCGAAGGTTATTATAACTGGGGTTGGCAACAGTCGCTGGGCTGGTCGGAACAAGATGACCAAGCTGTCAAAGCGGGTTACGATCGTTTGTTTGAGACCATTCTCCCTATGGTGGTCGATACATACGATGGCTCCCGTCCTTATTGGCCAAGCTCACCCTCTAAAGGATGGGGGAGACCCGAAAGCTTGACACAAGGTGATGTCCACTATTGGGGCGTGTGGTGGGGCGAGATGCCATACGAGATCTATCGTGAGAAGGTGGGTCGCTTCAACAGTGAATATGGCTATCAGTCCTATCCCGACCTCAATACCCTGCAACGTTCCGCTGACGGAGATGCTGATTTTATGGCTTTATGCGAGTATGAGGGCGACAGCATCTATCCCTTGGTCAGCAAAAATGCCTTCTTGGCAGCACACCAGAAACACGCCAGAGGTGCCAGACAGATCAACGATTTCATCGAACGTTATTATCCTTCTGCCAAGAACTTCGGGGATTATGTTTACAAGAGTCAGCTCTCCCAAGCATACGGCATGGAGGTCGCCATTGAGGCACATCGTACCGCCAAGCCATATAACATGGGCACGCTCTATTGGCAACTCAATGATGCTTGGCCGGTGACATCGTGGTCGTCGATTGATTACTATAATAAACCCAAGGAGTTGCAAAAAAGGCTGAAGACACTCTTTGCGCCTGTGTTGCTATCATTGGATCAAAATGATTATCAGGTTTTTGTAACCTCAGACTTGCTTCGTAACATCCAAGGCGTGCTTGCCGTTTCAGTGATGGATTTCGATGATAACAAGCTTTTTGAGCGTCAGCAAAAGGTGGAGCTTCTTCCCAATGAGAACAAGAAAATAGAGGTGGAAGGTCTGGATGCCTGTCTTAATAAGGTGGATCACCGAACGGTTTATGTGAAGCTTACGCTGACCGAAGGGGAACAACAGCTTGCAGAGCGATTTTGCTATCTTTCCACTTTTTTTTCGTTTGACTTGTAACTTTTTGTGGGTTTGTTCGTCTTATGGTTGATGAAAGTAACAAATCAACAAATAAACAAATCAACATGAAAAAACAACTCCTTCTCGCGATGGCTCTTCTATATGTTGGCCTCGCATCAGCACAAATCAACACCGTCGTTGTCAATGCCAGCGGCGATGTCACACTTCGTCAAGGCAGCACCTTTGCCGTTGATTCCGAATATGCTAATGACTGGAACACGGTTGACAGTGTGCTGTATTTAAAAGGTAGTGGCGACTTCACTGTCACTATGGAAACCTTGAATAATCTGGACCACAATGGCTCCGGCGATGTCTTCACTGAGGGGACGTTGAACGGAAACGACCTTTCCGTGTATTGTAACGGTTCTGGTGATGTCAAGCTGACTATTGACTATGACCAGGTGTATGTGGTTTTGACGGGCAGCGGCGACCTCACGCTTCGTGGCCGTTGCCGTGAACTGGTAGCCGATAAAGACGGATCGGGTGACTTGAATGTCAAAAGGTTGGATGTCGAATACCAAGACATTGTCACGGATGACTCCCGCATGGTCTTGATCCCTAATTTATCGGGGCTTTCTGAACTTTTGGAAGAGTTGGGCGTTAACCTGGAACGTCTTTCCGACTCGGTCGATTGGGAGAACTTCGAACAAGATATGGAACGTTGGGGCGAAGGCATGGAAGAATGGGGCCGTCACATGGAAGAGTGGGGTCGCGGTGTGGAGAAACAGATGGAGGGACGCCCTGATAGAAAACCACGTTCCGAACACTGGGGCAAAGGAATCCCGGATGTGGAGCCTCAACCCGATATCCGTCCCGACAGAGCTCCCGCAGATCGGCCCAAGGCAAAGAGCTTGCTGTTTGATCCCCACTGGGGCGGCGTGGACGCTGGATTGAATATGATCTTTGGTCCCGACTTGTCAACTACATTTGGAGGACAGTATGCCTCTTTCGAACTGAAGCCTTTGAAGAGCTGGAACTTTAACTTCAACATCGCCGATGTGGGCATTGCTTTCAGCCGCAGCCATGTCGTGGGTCTATACACGGGTATCGGCCTTGGCTGGAACAACTACAGCCTCAATCAGCCGGTGCGTCTCGCAAAAGGTGCGGAACACCTCGAAGTCCTGCCGATTAATGAAAATCAGGAAGGTCCTGTGAAGAAGAGCAAACTCGGTGTGCTGTATGTGCAGGCTCCTTTGATGCTCGAAGTGCGTCCCACCCGCGGTTTCTTCATCGCCGCCGGTGTCACCGCTGGACTTAGGGTGAATACCTGGACGAAAGTCAAGTTCATGAATAAATCCAAAGAGAAATACCACAGCGATTACTATGTAAACCCGTTGAAGCTTGATGCCACACTCCGTGCCGGCGGAAAAGATATGGGATTCTATGCGAGCTACGACTTGCTGCCCTTGTTCCGCCAAGGTCAAGGACCAGCGGGGCATACCTTCAACGTGGGCTTCAGTCTGTTGTTTTAAAAAGAAACATACCTTGTGACACGTTCCCAATACAACACCTGCGTCGATCAGTACGCTGACGGACTGTTCCGTTTCGCCCTGGCCTCCTTGCGCAACCGCGAGGAGGCCGAAGACGTTGTGCAGGACAGCTTTGCGCGAGTGTGGGAGCACCGTGGCGCAGTGGATTATGCCAAAGCCAAAACCTATCTTTTCACTACAGCGCATCACCGCATCGTGGATCTGGTCCGACAACGCCATCAGGAAACCGAGGTGGATGCGCTTTATCAACTCTCCGACAGCCGAGGAACTACCTATCCGGATGTCAACAAAGTCATTCACAAGGTGATGGCCGCCTTGCCTGAAGCTCAACGTACAGCGGTACTGCTCCGCGACTATGAAGGGTACAGCTATCAGGAAATCGGCGATATCACCGGTCAAAGCGAGTCGCAGGTCAAAGTGAACATCTTTCGTGCCCGTACCGCTCTGCGTAATGTGATTAAAAGCATCGACAACCTCATTGATATCGAATCATGACTATGGAACACAACAACGAAGAATACCCCCGTTTGACTCCCCCTACGGTAGTCTATGAAGGTAAAGCAGCCTTGAAAAAGCCGGCCATCATCCCGCTTTGGGTCAAAGTCAGCGCTGCCGCCGCCTCAGTGGCATTGCTGGTGGCTTTGTTTTGGAACCATCCCAGCCGACCCGAACTGGAACTGATGGCGGAATTGAGTCCGGTGAAAGCTGTTGGGATGGAGATGGATCAGCCTCTGTGCATGACAGGGCAGCGGGCGCATTACTCTGCGTTTATTCACTCTACTAAAAAGAATAACCCTGGGGTGAAAACTGTGGTGCCAATCGTGTCCGAAGAACCGAAGAGGACAGACCTTGCCATCTTGGCTTCGATGCCATCCCGTCCTATTGCGCTGCTGCCTGTTGTCATGGATGACCCCGCCTTGATGTTGGACAATCATTTGATGTTGGATAATCCCTTATTGTTGGATGATCCGATGGGAGAATTAGCTATGGACGAGACTGAGTCTGAGGAGGATGAACTCTCATTGGCCAAGAAAGGATTTCAGAAGATGACGGACGGTCGGTTTGATAGCTTCGGCGAATTGCTGGAGTATGGCTGGCGCTCCGTGAAAGGCGAATTGGCACAGTTTAACGAGTCGGTTTCTAATGGCATCTCCTCCATCAAAGATTATAATTCAGCGAATTATTAGAAGTCGGCGAATTAAGCGAATTAAGCGAATTATAAATGGCTCGTTAATTTAGCGCGCTATAAAAGAAATTCGCTTAATTCGCCGAAAACTCCTTTTTTAGCAGAGCAAAAATTCGCCCAATTCGTTTAATTCGCCGAAAACCCATATATTTGCAGAAAATTAATGAAGATGGTTTTGAATTATGTGACTTGGAATCTGGATCCCGTGGCTTTGTCGCTGGGACCTTTGCAGATTCGTTGGTATGGCTTGTTGTGGGCCGTTGGTTTTTTGTTGGGATATCTCCTGATGAACAAAGTGTACAAACGTGAACAGATGGCCGAAGGCTCGCTGGATAACCTCCTTATCTATATGCTGGTCTCCACAGTGCTTGGAGCACGTCTGGGCCATTGCCTCTTCTATGAGCCGGAGTATTACCTCTCTCGACCACTTGAGATGCTGAAGATATGGGAAGGAGGACTAGCCAGTCACGGCGGCGCTGTCGGTATCCTGATTGGATTATGGTTATATGTAAGAAGATATAATAAAAGTGATAAAAAGAAAAAGACGGATAAGCCGCAAATATCCTATATTTGGATTCTCGACCGTATCGTCATCGCTGTGTGTCTTGTGGGTGCGTTGATTCGTGTCGGTAATGTCTGTAACCATGAGATTTATGGGACTCCCACTTCTTTGCCATGGGGTTTTGTCTTCCTTCGTGGTCAGGAGCAGTTTTGCGGTACGGTTGACAACTACACCGAATGTACTTCCTGGGCTTCTTGCTGTCCACCTAACGAATGGCTGCCTTGTCACCCTACGGGACTCTATGAGGCGTTTTTCTGCCTTGTAGCCATGGCGATTCTCCTGTGGATGTATTTCAAACGTGACCTCGGGAACCGCCGTCCTGGCTTGATGTTCGGCACTTTCCTCGTCATCATCTTCGGTTCTCGTATCGGCATCGAGTTCCTGAAGAACGTTCAGGTTGCTTTCGAGCAAAACATGACCTTCGACATGGGGCAATGGCTTAGCGTTCCTTTTGTCATTGTGGGTGTCGTGATGATCATTCGGTCTTTCAAAGTCTCTCAATCTAGGTAAGAAGCCGAAAAAGAAATAACTTCAAAGAGTTTATCGAATTAAAAAACGGCGAATGAAGCATGGTTTGTCACTTTGACATCATGGCTTCATTCGCCGTTCATAATAATCTCGTCGAGATTATTCAGCGTAATACCGTTGCAGGTATTCGGTGAGCTTTGAATCCAGCTGTGTTTTCAGGTCGGTTCGCTCGTATTTGCGGGCGGTCAGCTGCATCTGTCGCAGAAGGGTCATCTGTTCAGAGACCGTCTCTTCGAAGTATAGGAAGAACCTAGGCTTCATGTTGCCGTAGTAGTCAATCTTGTCGCAGGCGTTCTTCGTAATCTTTTGCAGGAACTCATCGCCTTTTTCAAATTCGCCGCATTGATAGTACATCTCCGGGAATTGGTACAGACGAAGCTCGTATGGGAATTTCTCGTTGGGGAAGAACTCTTGGAACTTATCCATCACCACGACGGCGGAGTCATATTGCTGATGGCTCACCAGGCTTTGGGCAAGGCGGACATAGCTTTGACGGGCAAATTCGCCGTTACGCACACTCTCACGGTCAGGCACCACGCCTTCTTCGTTCATGCTGCCCCATTTTGCTTTGTTGACCAAAAGGTCGTAGCTGCCATCACAGTAAACACCGCCAATGTTGGTGTAGTAGTCATCGGCTTTGACAGGGATGAAACGGTAGGAGAGGCCTTCCATGTGGAGATATTCCTGGATGCCCAGCACTGAAGCCATGTCGCTGAAGCTGGTGAAATACACCGGGCGTTCCCAGTTGTTGGTCGCCATGAAGTCGAGCAGCAGCAACGCGTTCTTATAGATGTTTTCGTCTTTGATTTCCCAACGGATCTCGTCCACGATACGGTCTTTCATGCTTTCCGGAACGATGTTGTTGCGGAGGCAAGCTTCTTTGTCAACGGTCAGTTTCAGGGTGCGGACGGGCAGATAATGCACCGAAGCGCCAGAGGTGTAGTATTTTACCGCTTTGGGGTTGTGGATGAAGTCGATGACATCTTTCAGTTCCACATACTTGCCCTTGAGGCTTTCTTCCTCGTAAACGCTGACTCTTTCATTGACACCATTGTCATATTCTTTGGCCGACAACGTCAAGGGCAGCTTCTCCGAGTCATAGACCTTGCGTCCCATCTGGTGAGCATACCAATAGCCTCCCGACAGCATGTAGTTGACTACACGTACGTCGGTGCGGAATCCTTCAACCTCTTGGATGTACCACAGGGGGAAGGTGTCGTTGTCGCCACGGGTGAAGATGACCGCGTTGGGAGGCAGTTGTGCCAAATAGTTCCTTGCCCAGTCATGCGCCGAGGTCTTGCCGCCACGGTTGTGTTCATCCCAGCCTTCTGATGCCATGAGGCAGGGGACGGCGAGGAAACATACCAGACCTACTAACACGGTGGTTACCAGGTTCTTGCTCTTGGTGAGGCGTTCAATCCAGTCGATGAGAGCCAACACGCCGAGGCCAATCCAGATGGCAAAGGCATAGAAGGAACCCGCGTAGGAATAGTCACGCTCACGAGGCTGGTAGGGCGTTTGGTTCAGGTAGATGACGATGGCAAGGCCAGTCATGAAAAACAGCAGGAAGATGATCCAGCTTTGTTTCAAGTCCTTGCGCAAGAGCCAGAACAATCCGCATAGTCCGAGGATGAGTGGCAGGAAGTAATAACGGGTTCTGCCAGGGTTCTTCAGGCAGTCAGGGATGTTGGTTTGGTCGCCAAGACGGGCCTCGTCGATGAAGTTGATACCGCTAATCCAGTTGCCGTGATCCAGTTCACCTTGGCTCTCAATGTCGTTTTGACGGCCCACAAAGTTCCACATGAAATACCTCCAATACATCCAGTTGCATTGGTAGCTGATGAAAAACTTCAGGTTTTGGCCAAAGGTCGGACAGTTCACCACTTGTTCGGTACCGTCCCATCTGCGGACTTTTATTTTGTTACCTTCCACCACGCCATGGCTGTTCTTGCGGTAGGTTTCGTACATTGCCACATGCTTGGGTTGTGAGCTCCACATTCTCGGGAATAGTGTGCTGGTACGTGAGTCGTAAACCGGGATGATGTTTTTCCGGTCATCAGTAATCACATAACGACCTTTCTCCTTGTCTTTCACATAGATGGGCTTCCCGTCTTTGGCATCGGTGATCGGTGCGTTGTAATACTGACCGTGAAGCAACGGCCAGCTTCCATATTGCTCACGGTTCAGGTACGAGAGCATGGAAAGCGCGTCTTTGGGCTCATTTTCATTAATAGGTGTGTTGGTGTTGGCACGGATGACCAGCATGAAGAACGAGGAATAGCCGATCAGGATGAAGGTCAATGATAGCAGCGCGATGTTACCGATAACTTTCTGGCGTTTTGAGGTGTAGAGGAGTCCCCAAACGATGAGACCGATCAGTACGATAAAGAACACGATGGTTCCCAAGTTGAACGGGGCGTGCAAGCTGTTCACAAAGAACAACTCGGTCTTTCCTGCAAGGTTGACAACCTGAGGGATGAGAAACGAGTTGATGAACCAGAGCAACACCACGGACACCAAGCCTGTCAACACAAAGCCCCAGAACGAGGTCTTCTTCCATTTCTTGAAATACACCACGTAAACGAAAGCTGGGATGCAAAGTAAGTTGAGCAGGTGTACGCCAATCGACAGTCCGATGAGGAAGGCGATGAAGATGATCCAACGGCTGCTGTGGGGTTCGTCAGCCACTTGTTCCCATTTCAAAATAGCCCAGAAGGTAACAGCGGTGAAAAACGAGGACATGGCATAGACTTCACCTTCCACGGCGTTGAACCAAAATGACTCGGTGAAGGTGTAGGCAACGGAACCGACAAAAGCGGCGAGAAGCACGCCTATCTTGTTCTTCCAAGGAGCGTCTTCGCCTTCTTTCATCCAAATCTTTCGAGCAATCATAGTGATGCTCCAGAACAAAAACACAATGGTTAAACCACTACAAATGGCCGACATGGCATTCACCATCATGGCGGCTTTGGTTACATCACCACCCGCAAAAAGGGTGAAAAAACGGCCAATCATCTGGAACAAAGGTGCCCCAGGTGGATGGCCTACTTGTAATTTAAACGAAGTGGAGATGTACTCGCCGCAGTCCCACCAGCTTACTGTGGGCTCCATGGTCATAAAATAAACGATGGTGGCGATGATGCCCGCCAACCATCCAATGAGGTTGTTCAGTCGCTTAAAGGTCATTTTTATTTGGATTGATGCGGCAAAAATACAAAAAATATCAAAAAAAACTTGCATGTAAAGAAAAAACTCGTAATTTTGCACCCGCATTCCGATGAATGATGGTGTCGAGTGGTGTAATGGCAGCACTGCAGATTTTGGTTCTGCCTGTCAAGGTTCGAATCCTTGCTCGACAACTCAGTGTGGAAGATGATAAAACCTGCTACGAATGTAACAGGTTTTTTTATTGTTAAATGAGTCTTGAAATAATGATTACTAAAGAGCAAATCTCTCCCTTGGTGGAAGAAGCCATCCAAAACACGGATCTTTTCCTCGTGGAGGTCAAAGTGAAACCCGCTAACGTCATCGAAGTCTTTGTGGATTCCGACTCGGCGGTTAACATCGACCAATGCGTCCAGATCAGCCGCTACGTTGAAAGCAAACTCGACCGGGATGTCGAGGACTTCGAGTTAAGTGTCATGTCGTATGGACTCAGTGGCGCCCTTAAAATGGAACGCCAGCTGAGAAAATACGTGGGGAAAGAGGTGGAAGTGAAAACCAAAGAACAAGGAAAACTGCAAGGTACCCTCGTGTCTTTCGACGGAAAACAAATCACCCTCACTCCTGCACCTATTAAAAAACCTTCCAAGCGGAAACCTGCCGTCGAAGGTGACCTGGTCTTCGATTTGGATCAAGTGTCGGTGTTTCCAGCCATCATCTTTTAAATTGAGAATTGAGAAAAGTTGAAAATTAAAAATATATGGAAAATTACAAATTAGTTGAAACATTCTCCGAATTCAAGGAGTTTAAGAACATCGACCGTGAGGCCATGATGCGTATCATCGAAGACGTGTTCAGAGGCATGTTGAACAAGAAATTCGATACCGATACTGAGGACTTCATCGATATCATCGTGAACGTCGATAAAGGTGACTTCGAGATTTACCATAACCGTACCGTGGTTGATGATGATGCGCTGGAAGACCCCTTGCGTCAAATCAAACTCTCCGACGCCATCCGTATCGAGCCTGACTTCGAGGTGGGTGACGATGTTTCCGAGATTCTGAAGATTGAGAGCTTCGGTCGCCGCGACATCCTCGCTTTGCGTCAGAATCTCCAAACCAAGATCAGCGAATACCAAAAGGAGAACATCTTCCAGAAATACAAAGACAAAGTGGGTGAGATTATCACCGCGGAGGTCAACCATGTGTGGAAGCGTGAGATTGTGGCTATTGACGATGAGAACATAGAACTTATCCTGCCCCGCAGCGAGCAGATTCCCTCGGATATTTATAAAAAAGGTGAAAACGTCCGCGCCATCGTCAAGAGTGTCGAGAATGTCAACGGCTCACCGGTGATCACCCTTTCCCGTACCTCGGAAGTCTTCCTCCAGCGTCTCTTTGAAGCTGAGGTCCCTGAGGTGTACGATGGCTTGATTACCATCAAGAAGATTGTGCGTGAACCTGGCCAGCGTGCCAAAATAGCCGTGGAATCCTACGACGACCGTATCGATCCTGTTGGCGCCTGCGTGGGTATGAAAGGCTCCCGTATCCATGGCATCGTCCGTGAGCTGCGTAACGAGAACATCGATGTCATCAACTGGACTACCAACCCCAAACTGTTTATCACCCGAGCCCTTAGCCCGGCCAAGATTACTGAAATCGTCCTCGATGACGAGAATATGCTGGCCAATGTCTATATGGAAAACGACCAGGTCAGCCTCGCCATTGGCAAGGGTGGCTATAATATTAAACTCGCTGGAAAACTGACAGGCTATAACATCGACGTGTACCGCAACAGCGAGGTGGCTGATAATGAAGAGGATGTTGACCTTCAGGAATTCTCTGATGAGATCGACCAGTGGGTTCTCGACGCCCTCTACAACATGGGCTGCGACACCGCTAAAAACGTCCTTTCCCATACCCCTGAGGAAGTGGCCTCAAGGGCTGACCTTGAGATGGAAACCGTCAATAACGTGTTCAAGATCCTCAGGGCGGAATTTGAACCTGATGCCGAATGATGCTTAAAGGCACGAATCACCTATATTATTAACAAAGAGAAGAAACTATGTCCGAAGAATCAAATTTCACCATTCGATTGTCGAAAGCGGCAAAAGAATTTAATGTGGGGATGGGCACCATTCTGGATTTCCTCGCCAAAAAGGGATTCCAAGTGGACTCGTCACCCAACACGAAGCTCACATCGGAGATGTATGAGCTGCTCGTGAAAGAATATCAGGGCGAAAGGGAAGTGAAGAATGAGGCGAAGAAACTCGGCGATCTGTCTTATAAAGGTGGATCCGTTTCGGTCGATTCGGCCGTGCAATCGTTGACATCTAAGATCGATGAAGAGGATGTGGATGAAGTGATCATCCGCACCAGCACCATGGGTATTCATAAAAACACTGAGAAACCTGCTCAACCTGAGGAGGAGAAACAACCTGAAACGCCGAAACAAGAGGAGCCCGCTCCTGAAACACCCGCCGTTCAACAGGTTGAACAAATAGTAACCGAAGAAAAACATGAAGAGGAGATAACACCTCCCGCTGAACCGGAAGTGGTGACTCCCCAAGAAGAAGTGCAGGAGAAAGAGTCGGACGGCAACCTCAAGGTGCTGGGTAAAATCGATCTCGATAGCATCAACACCAAGATGCGCCCCGACAAGAAAACTAAAGAGGAAAGACAACGCGAAGCCAAGGAAAAAGCAGAACGCGAGAAGAAAGAAAGAGCATTGGCTGAACAGAAGAGAGCCGAAAAACTGAGAGCTGAGAAACAGGCTGCCGCCAAAAAAGCCGAAGAAGCCAAGAAGGCAGCTGAAGCCAAGAAAGTCGAACAGCCTGCCACGGAACCTAAGTTCATCAAGACTGAGGTCAAAAAACTGGAAGGCCCGAAGATCCTTGACAAAATCGAGCTCCCCGAAGAACGCAAACGCTCTAAACAACAGCCGGTGGCCTCTTCCGAAGGCAGCAGCGACTCCAAGAAGAAAAAACGCAAACGTATCGCTGGGAAACCTGAAGGCTCGTCTGATGCCCCCGCCGAAAACAAAGGACAGGGCAAAGGCAAAGGTCCTAAAGGTTCCCAACAGGGTGCCGACAACAAAAAGAATCCCAAGAAGGATAAAAACCGCAACCAGCCTAAACGGGAAGAGAAGGTGGAACTCTCTGATGAGGAGATCTCGAAGCAGATTAAAGACACCCTCGCCCGTCTGTCACCACTGGGCAAGTCCAAGACCTCAAAACACCGTCGTGAGAAACGTCAGCAGGTCGCTGGCAGCATGATGGAGGAACAGATGCGCCAACAGGAGGAACAGTCAATCCTCAAAGTCACCGAGTTCGTCACCGCGAACGACTTGGCGGTCATGATGAATGTCCCGGTGACCAAGGTCATCGCCACCTGTATGGGTCTCGGCATGCCAGTGTCTATCAACCAACGCCTTGACGCGGAAGCCCTCTCCGTCGTGGCCAGCGAGTTCGGATTCCAAGTGGACTTCGTCAGTGCCGACGTGCAAGAGGCAATCGCCGAGACGGAAGAAGAGGATAGGGAAGAGGATATGGTGCCACGCGCTCCTGTGGTTACCGTCATGGGCCATGTTGACCACGGCAAGACAAAACTCCTCGACTATATCCGTAACACCAACGTCGTCGCCGGTGAGGCTGGCGGTATCACCCAGCATATCGGTGCTTACGAGGTGACTACGGAGAGTGGTAAGAAGATCACCTTCCTCGACACTCCTGGTCACGAGGCCTTCACCGCCATGCGTGCCCGTGGTGCCAAGATTACCGACGTGGCCATCATCGTCATCGCTACTGATGACAACGTGATGCCACAGACCGTTGAGGCTATCAACCACGCACAAGCCGCTGGCGTGCCTATCGTCTTTGCCCTCAACAAGATCGACAAACCTACCGCACAACCAGACCGTATCCGTGAACAGTTGGCTAAGATGAATATCCTCGTCGAGAGCTGGGGTGGCAAATACCAAGAACAGGAAATCGCTGCCAAGATAGGTCTCAACGTGGATCAACTACTGGAGAAGGTGTTGCTTGAAGCTGAGTTCCTCGACCTCAAGGCCAATCCCAACAAGCTGGCAAAAGGCACCGTCATCGAGTCTGCCCTGGATAAAGGCCGTGGCTATGTGGCTAAGATTTTGGTGCAGAATGGCACGCTTCGCATCGGCGACATGGTGCTGGCCGGCACTACCTATGGCAAGGTCAAAGCCATGTTCAACGACCATAACCAGAAGGTACAGAGCGCAGGTCCTTCCACACCCGTGCTGCTCCTCGGTCTTAACGGTGCTCCGCAACCAGGTGACACTTTCAACGTCATGACCGACGAGCGTGAGGTGAAGGATATCGCCAACCGCCGTGAACAACTGCAACGTGAACAGACTCGCCGTACTAACCCGCATATCACGCTCGATGAGATTGGACGCCGTATCGCCATCGGTGACTTCAAGGAACTCAACATCATCGTCAAGGCTGACGTGGACGGCTCTGTGGAAGCCTTGGCTGACTCCTTGCTGAAACTTTCCACCCAGGAGGTGCAGGTCAATGTCATCCATAAGTCGGTGGGCGCTATCAGTGAGTCGGATATCATGCTGGCTTCCGCTTCCAATGCCGTCATCGTGGGTTTCAACGTGCGTCCTACCGTGCAGGCACGTAAGCTGGCAGAACAGGAGAAGATCGATATCCGTATCTACTCCATCATCTATCAGGCCATCGAAGAAATCAAGGCGGCTATCGAAGGTATGTTGGCTCCTGAGATTGAGGAGGTGGTCACTTGTAACCTCGAGATCCGTGAGACCTTCAAGATTAGCAAGGTCGGCACCATCGCTGGCTGTATGGTCCTCGACGGCAAGATCACCCGCAACACCAAGATCCGTATCATCCGCGACGGCATCGTGATTTACACCGGCACGCTCGGCTCCTTGAAACGTTACAAGGACGATGTCAAGGAAGTCGCCGCTGGCATGGATTGCGGTTTGAACATCGAGAATTTCAACGACATCAAGGTCGGTGATATCATCGAGGGTTATACCGAAAAAGAAATCGCCCGCAAATTGTAATTCGCAGGCGATTCCCAATTGTAGAGACGTCATATTATGGCGTCTCTATTTTTTTGTCATTATTCCACCACAATTTTCTGGGTGTAGGTGTTGGATCCATTGATCACGCGAACAACATACACGCCAGCAGTCATGTTGATTTTCTGGCTGTAGTTACCATGGATGGTGGTAGTGTTGACCACGCGTCCCAGCATGTCGATGAATTGGAGTTCGCTTTCACCTTCAATGCCGTTGATGTTCAGCTGACCGTTGGAGAGGTAGCTGATGGGGTTGACGGTAGTGTTTTCGTTCACGTTGGTGTTGGATTTAAAGCGGAGTGTGAAACGGTTGACGTTGTCATTCTCTTTGGCGGTGAAGGTATAGGCGTTGTTAGCCAGCATGTCAACTTTGGTGCCGGTGAGGTTGTCGATGAGGGTCATAAACTCATAGCTGCCTTCCAGTTTCACGGTGAGGGTTTGCTGACCAGCGATGGTTGGATGGTATGCTACATTAACGCTTTCAATGTTTCTGTCGAAGTGGGCGATGGCGTAGGGTTTGTTGCTCTTCGGGATGAAAACTTCCGGAATCTCATCGTTGCGGTGATGGATTTTAATCAAGTCATTGCCTTCGCCGAGGACGATGTAAGCATGGTCGGTGTTGGTGTTGTTGGCGATTCTCACCTCGATGGAACTATTGTGGGTGCCACGGCTTTTGGCAGTGTTAGCTTGGAAGGTCACCGTGTTGGATTCGGTGCAACCGATCAAGAACCCTTGTCCAGTCGGGATGGGTGTGCTGGATGGTTTGGGATCCCATGCTCCGTTTTCAAGCAGGTAGAAACCATCGGTGAGCTTGTCGTTTTGGAAGTTGTCAATCGTGATGGCAAACGGATAGGGGTTGCCAAGGAGATTCAGACCATCCAGGTCATCGTAGGTACGGTCGGTATAAGTCATGTCGAAGGTGACGTTGTCATAGCTCAGTGTACCAGGGATTGAAGGAGTGTAGTCGGTGTCATGTGCATAGAGGTAACCTCTTCCAGGGAAGAAACTGTAGGTTTGTGCTTGTTTGAAGTTTTTCCATTCCTCATGGGTCAGGTTAGTCTCATCATACCAATAGAGGTCGTATTCATCGGTGGGGAAGTCGGTTTCGGCAATGGCTGTGGTGCCGACGGGGCTGCCGAGGATGTACCAGTTGTTGTCATTGGAGTTGTAGCCTTTCACGGTCTTCATGTAAGAGGCTTTCCCAGCGGTTTGTGCCGCGTCGATCAGCTGGGCGTCATCCACGAGGACGAGCTGGCTGGCATCGGTGGTGGTGAAGCCTTCAGTGAGGGTGAGGGTGGTGCCTGACATGACTTTGAGGCTCTTGCCGTTGTTGACGATGATGTTCTTCACCGTGACATCTTGATCGAGTTCGCAGAGGCCGTTGATGGTCACTTCGTCGGTTTCGCTCGGAAGGCCGACAGAAGGTTCTTTCCAGTTGTTTTCAGTATCCCAGCTGGTGTCCTCAGTGCCTTCGAAAACGTAAGGGGCGATGAAGTTCAATATGACAGGATTACGGACATTGCCGTGAACATCCCAATCCAAGGTTTGGGTGTAGTCGCAAGTACCTTGGAAATAACGGCTGTTTGTGATATCATAAAGCAGGAAAGAGGCTTCCTCGTTTTTATGACCGTAAATTTCTAAGTTCGATACTGGAGTTGGCGAAAGAGCTGGGGGTGGGGTGGTTAACGATGAATTATGGGCAATACAGGTCGTACCAATAAAAACGCCAAGATCCCAGCGGTTGTTTTCAGTGACAGGGACTCCGTTGAGTTGGATTTGGCAGCACATGCCAGTGTAGTCTTCTTCACCAGTAGAAGGAACAGTCCAAGGATAAGGAATCTCTTCTTCCTCAGGAGTGGTGTTCGAAACGAAGGCGATGTCTTCATACATGATGGTTGCATCTTCCACGAAGGAGTATGTAGTGTTACAGGTGTAATCATCACCTTCTCCCGTGTCATGATTGTACATTTTGAAAGTAATCGGGTCACCTTCAGCATTAGCCATAATAGCCATCATCAGCACACCATCCGATGCTCTGAGAAATTCGCGACCGCTGATAATACCATCGGAGTAGGCTGCCACTTCGATGGATGGACTGGTCTGTACGACACCGTCAACGGATACCGTACATTTATAAAAGTCCATGCTGTTTTGACTTGCGAAGCCACCGGCATTAGGCTCTGGGAAGTGATAGGTTTGTGCGGACATTGCACTGCAAAACAGAATTGCAGTGATTACGAGTAATAGTTTTCTTTTCATTTTGTTGATTTTTACCAATTTACAAATTTGGCTGCAAAATTAAGAAAAAATCAGACAAGGGAAGTTTTTTTCTTCCCTTGTCTGTGCTAAATTATTTTAACGAACCACAACTTTACCGAAGAAGACGTTGCCTTGAGCATCGGTCACCTTGACGGTATAGATGCCGCTGGTTTGCATTCCTTCGATGGATTTGCTGGCTTGTGTGTAGGATTCCGTTCTGATGAGGCTGCCCACGGCGTTGTACACTTGGAGGGTAGCACCAGTCAGATCGACTTGTCCATTCACTTCCACAGTCACGCGTTCGCCTCTGTTCACCGGGTTGGGGAAGCAGCTGAGGCTGTTGGCGCTGCTGATATGGAGCATGAACGGAGCAGTAGCTTTGCCGACAACGGCATTGTCAGTGAACACCACTTCGTCTTCGGTTTCGAACTGGTTGCCTTCGTTGTAGATGTTGAAGGTGACCACATCCTTTTCTTCACCGTAGACAGTCAAGAAGGCGATGTACTGGTCGAGAGGTTCGACATACATCAGCTTGGCGCTGCCGCGGCATTCGCCGTTGACGAAGGCACCGATCTCGACATTTTCGCTGGCGTTGACCACAGCGTTGGCCGGGATGCTGGCCATGATGCTGATGGAATTGGCAAAGTTGTCAGCGTTCGGAGTCCAGTAGTTGCCATCGGTGGTGATGTTGGCGCGGAGTTCGCTTCTGGAGTCATTATACACGAAGGTGCTTGAGCCAGAGGCTTGGGCGTTGTATCTGTAGCCTTCGCCAGGATTCAGGGTATTCAGCGTACCCCACCAGCCGTAACCATCGATGTAGGTGGTGAATCCAGTGCGTCCCTTCAGGACATCTTCATCAACGGAAGCATAGTTGCTCAGAGCGACGTTGACATCCATAGCTTGGTTGAGCGGATAAGCGATCCAGTTCCAGCCATGGTTGAGGGTGATGCCGCATTCAGCCACGTTGATCTGGCTTCCCGTGATGGTGATGTCAGCAGCGGCGGTGTTGTGGATCTGGTACATCTTGGTAGGATCGTAGCTTGTGAGGTTACCATCCCATGCACCGTTTTCGTACATGACAAAAGCGTTGTTTGCCTTGACTTGGTCAGAGGTGGTGCCCAAAGCGTTTTCGAGGGTGGCGAGACCTTCGGCACCTTCGAGGTTGATGTAAGTGGAGAACCAGTTCCAACCGCTGTTGAGGTGGACGGTCTGTGAGGCGGAGAGGCCGAAGTGGGCGACGAGAGCCGTGGCTTCGTTGACGGTGAAGCTATAGCTCATCTCAGTGCCGACTTCCACGTCGTTCAGCGTCCAGTTGATGAAGAAGTAGCCGTTGGCCGGGGTAGCGGTCAGGGTAGCGGTGCTGCCATATTCATAGTTGCCGGTGCCGAGGATGCTTCCACCCACGGTTGGGTCGGCAATAGCTGTGACAGCGTAAGTGTTCAGTGTGAAGTTAGCCACGTATTCAGCGGCTTCGGTCACGGCGAAGGTATAGGTAGCATTGGAGGAAACCACAGCGCCTTCCTTAGTCCAGTTGGCGAAGGTGTAACCCGTGTTAGCCGTAGCGGTCAAGGTGGCGTTGTTGCCATGGACGAAGGTGCCGTCACCAGTGGCGGTACCAGCGTTGGCAGGATTCACTGAAGTGGTGACTTCATAGCTGTTGAGTTCGAAGTGAGCGACATAGGTGCGATCTTCTATAGCAGTGGAGAAGCAGGTGGGGTTGACACAAGCCACTTCATTGTTCAGTGTCCAGTTGACGAAGTGATAGCCTTCGTTCGGGGTGGCAGTGAGATAGACAGCAGTGTTTTCCTCATAACGGCCACCGCCAGTGACGGTACCACCTTCAACGGGATCAGCAGAGGCAGTGATGGTGTAATAGGTTACATCGCCAGACAACACTTCACCATTGAGGTTGACGTTGACACTGATGTCATCCGTGGTGACAACGGCGGTTTCGTTGGCGTATGTGCCTTCGGCAAGGTTAGCCTTGAGGCGTGCGTAGACGTTGGCAGTCAACAGTTCAATGACGGGTTCTGTCGGATCGGGATCAGGTTCCACAGAGGAACCATCGTCGATGGTGACGTTGTCAATCTTCAATATCCATTGGTTGGTGCAATCGAAGTGGCGGATGGCGATATAGCCGTTGCCGCTGTAGGCACTTAGGTCAACGGTGTATTCCTGCCATTCACTGCCTGAAGTAGCGTTGGGGCTGTAGGTCCAGGTCTGAACGGCGGTGAAGGCGTTGATGCTGGTGTTGTTCGTTGTCGAAACCATCAGGGAGAATTTCTCTTCACAATAGCTGACGTTCTGAACACCGACTTGGAAAGTGACGCTTCCGCCGAGAGGCACTTGGGGTGAAATCAGGTAGTTGTCAGGAGTGACGGCAGTACCGTTGCCACTCGAAGTACCGGAGATGTAGGATTCGGAAAGCATGAATCCATCAGAGCTGTTGTAACCATAACCCGTGGAGAAGTTATTGTTAGAGGTAGGATATTCGGTGTTGTGCATCCAGTTGTTGGGCGAGTCGCCGGTCGTACCCTTGAGGACAGTCCAACCTTGGTAGCCGTCTTCAAAGTCGTAGGAGATGGTTTCGCGGCTCTTGCTTTCAGCGGTGAGGGTCACGGTGCTACCGAAGCTGCCGTTCATGACATCAGCAATCTCAAAGTCTTCAGGAGCGGTGACCGTGATGTCGTGCGTGAGATCCACACCGATCACAGCAAAGCTTCTGACCTCAGACGGTCCCTGACCTTCCACGTAGGAGAATCCTGACATGTTGGTGGGCGTTGCGGTGATGGATGCGCCGCTGCTCGGATGAGAGATCGTGAAGGTGATTTGGTTGTTGGAAGTCTGGTATGCGTTATACGTTGAGGAGTATGAATTAGAACCAGGTGAAGTCGGGTTGGGGTTGGTGCTGTCGTTGTAAACACGGATAGCCCTGTAGCTGCCGGTCGAATAGACATAGAATTGCGGAGCGTTAGAAGCACTGCTGACGTAGGAGCCAGTGTTGTCATCCACGCTGATCAACAAGTTGCTTTCGCCGTCGTATTCGAAAGGTGTGTCTAACGTAATGGTGGTCCATCCAGAGGCCAGGAAGGTGACGCTGCCTGAGAACACCTTGTCGGTGCTAGCGCAGTTCACCCAGTCAGTTCTGCTACTGAAGGCGGTCTTGGTGGTGTGTGACATATAGACATCCAAAGTTCTGGAAGTTGATTTCGAGTTGGAGACCTTGAAGGCGATAGCGGTGATATTGCCGGCACTGCCAATTTCAGCAGCAGTGAAAATCTGCTGCGTGAAGGAGTACTTGTAATAAGCGTAAGTCGGGATATAGCTGTCGGTGCTGGTGCCGCTACCCACGGTGATCTCTTCGATTTCATTCATCTTGAAGATGGCGAACACGGTGACATCGTATTCAGGCATGGTGAACTGGTTGTTCGTCACGGGGACGGTGTTTCTGACATCGCCGGTCTGGAACACCAGCCAAGTGGTCAGGTAGTAATTCGTTTCCGGAGTCGCTGTCAAGGTGATGGTCTCACCAGCCAGGGCGTTGTCCTTGTCAGCGCTGATGGTGCCGTTGGTGACATCGGCCAGGGTGATGACAAAGCCTTGAGCGAAGCTAGCAGTGACGGTCACGTTGCCTTCGGGCATGACAAACTGGTTGTCGGAGACCTCCACAGGTTGGTTGTTGCCGTAGGTGACATTCCATCCCGAGAAGTAATAGCCGTTGTCGGTCGTGACGGTCAGGTCGATGACATCGCCCGGATAGGCGTTGGTAGGATTGGCACTGATGGTACCGCCGTTGGCTTGAACCACGGTGATGCTATAATTGACGAGTTGCTGGAAATTGGCCACGTAAGAGCCGCCTGCACCCACGAAGAAGGTGTAGCTCGGCTCGGTGGAGATCACGGTGCCGTTCTTGGTCCAGTTCACAAAGGCGTAGCCAGTGTTTGCAGTAGCAACGATGTTGACGGGGGTGCCTTCATAGTAGGTGCCACCACCAGTCACAGTACCACCAGCAGCCGGGTTGGCAGAAACCTGAATCATGTAGCTGTTACGAGTGAAGTTGGCCACATAGTTGCCAGCAGCATAAACGGTGAAGCTGTAGGTAGCGCTGGAAGAGACCACGCTGCCGTTCAAGGTCCAGTTTTGGAAGGTGTAGCCAGAGTTGGCCGTGGCGGTCAAAGTGGCTTGGGTGCCTTCTTTATAGGTGTTGCCGCCAGTGACGGTGCCGCCCGCTTCGGGGTTGGCCTCGACGGTGATGGCATAATAGGTGCCGTCGCCTTGGGTGACCTCACCGTTGAGGGTGACGGTCTGCGTGGCGCTGCCAGAGGTGAAGGTGAGCGATTGGTTGTTGTAGGTGCCTTGAGCCAAGCCGGCTTTCAGACGCACATACACCATCTTCTGGACATTGCCGTTGGTGGGCGTGATGCTGAGGCTGGAGGCATAAGTGCCGTTAGAGGTCAGGCAGACTTCGTAGGAAGCAGGAGCGGTCACAGTGACATTGGCCTCCAAGTTGGCGCCAACTAAAGTGACGGTCTTAGAAGCGGAAGGACCTTGGGCCTCTGCGTAGGTGAAGTCGCTCAAAGTGGTGGGTGACACGATGATGGTTGCGGATTCAGCGGAAACTTCCTTGGTGAGTTTAATCTTGTTGTTGGCCGTGATAGTCACGTTGTATGCTCCCGATGAAATGGAAGTAGCTCCGGTTGGATCAAAGTTATCGTCATCGCCACAGACGTAACGAGCTCTGTTCTGTCCCGTGGAGTAGGTTTGGAAGTAACGTCTGCTGGTGACGGAATAGCTACCCGTGTTGTCATCGAAGGTGAGCAACAAGTTGCTTGTGCCGTCATATTCAAACGGGGTGTTCAGCGTGAAGGTGTACCAACCCACAGAATTGAAAGTCTGGCTGCCAGTATATACCTTGTGGCTTGAAGTCTCGTTGATCCAAGAGTCCAGGTTGCTGCTGCTGGTGGACGACATGTAGATGTCGAAGGTTCTTGCGCCAGAGCTGGAAGCAGTGCCGGTGGCGCTACTGCCCAGATAATAGAAGCTGATGGCTGTGATGGTTCCAGCACCGCCGATTTCAGCGGCAGTGTAGATCTGTTGCGTCAGCGAATAATTGTAATAAACGTGGGTAGGCAGAGTCCAGCCACGGATGGTGTCATTGGTGGAACCGATGGTGATTTCCTCGTTTGATGGAGCACTGAAGAACGCTACTACAGTGACATCGTAAGCGGGCATCGTGAATGCGTTGTTATTCACAGTGACGGTGGTATTGACATCGCCAGTCTTGTAAACCAGCCAGCTGTCGAACACATAGCCTGAAGCGGGAGTGGCAGTCAGGTTGATGGTGGTGCCTTGCGGACCGCCTTCAGCATCGGCGCTGATGGTGCCGTTCATCACAGAAGCCAACGTGACATTGTAACCAGGCACGAAGGTCGCGCTGACGGTGACATTGCTGTCAGGCATGGTGAACTGGTTGTTGGTGACGGTGATGGTGTTGTTGCTGGCATCTTTCACGCTCCAAGCGCTAAAGAAGTATCCAGCCTCAGGCGATGAGGACAAAGTGATGATGTCGCCCTTGTAAGCGCTGGTGGCGTTAGCATACACCGAACCATGATTGACGGTGGCGCAGGTGATGGTATGGGCGGTGAGAGCGTTGAAGTTGGCCACGTAGGTAGCAGCGCCCGTCACAGTGAAGGTATAGGTGGCGTTGGTGCTGACCTGAGTACCGTTCTTCGTCCACTTGGTGAACTCATAATGGGTATTAGGAGTAGCGGTCAAGGTGCAGGAGGTGTTCTCATAATAGGTACCTCCGCCAGAGACAGTACCGCCAGCGGTCGGGCTGGCCTGGGCGGTGATGGTGTATTGGGTGCCGCCTTGGACACTGATGGTGCTGAGTTGGGTCACCTTGTTGAAGCCGTACACGCAGAGGGTGAGTTCAGTGCCCACGGTTAAAGTACCGCTGATGCTGATCGTGGCTTTGTTGTTGCTCACGGTAGCCTTACCCAAAATGTTGTGGTTGGCGTCAGTGATGGTAGCCACAGCGCCGTTGCCATTGGTGACGTTCACCTGATAGCTGGTGGCTGAAGGAGCGATGGTGCCGTCGTGAGTGACAGTCATGCTGGTCGGGGTCTTGGTACGGACCAGCATGCTCGGGTCACCATAGAGAATCCATGCCTGATAGGTGCCAACAGCGGATTGATCTGAACCGTAATTGTCGAAGATACCGAACAAGCCGTTGATGGAGACACCGCCCCAGGTGTGTTTGGTACCACCGGAGCTGGAAAGCCCAGCCAAAATATCGACGCATTCGTCTTGGGCCCACATGGGTGGAATCCAAGGCTGGCTGATGTAGGACATCAGGGTGCCGATAGCACCGGTGGGGTTGTTGTTGTTGGTGGCATTCATCCAAGCTTCAGCGAAACAGTCGCTGCTGTGGTCGTATTTACCAACCAAGCAGGCCACTGACCAGATGAAAGGCAGCTTATTCTCATTGGTCAAAGCGTTGACGTGTGAAACACTGTAACTGGCAACGCCCCACATTGTCTCTGCACCATGGTTGCAGTAGTTGATGATACCGACACCGCTGTTGATGTCAGAAGAAATTTGTGATGCGGTGGCAGTGTATCCTGAAAGGTTCTCATAGCGTTGATAGACGGTAGAATAACCGTAGTTCAACAGGTCAGTACGGATGACGTCCATGTGCTGGTAATCGTCCTCACCATTGTGTCCGGAACCACCTTCTTTTTTGGCGATACCTTCAGCCACTTGGAGCCATGAGGCAGAAGTGGTCAGGTCGCGTTCGTAAGTGATGACACGATTGCATTGGGTGGTCACACGGGCTGCGGTGCTGGCGGAGAAACGACCGATGAAGACATCGTTGTAATTATCGCTACCAACGATCTGGCCATAAGCGTTATCGCCTTTGCCTGAATAGCTTGAACCGCCACCTGAATAGGTATAACCTGGGATCTGGGCCACATCGCCGACGAGCAGCACGTGGGTGATGTTATTGTTGGCGTTATATTGGTTCTTGATGTAGGTCTGAATGGCTGAGTAGCTGGAACCTGCGGTGCTGGTGCCAACGATGGTGGTGTTGATACCACGGGTCTTCTTCCAGTTGACGAAGTCGGTCATGTAGCTGATGAAGTTGTCGTAGCAGATGATGAGGAGGTCGCCTTCTTCATCCAAAGCAGTGTACTTAGCCATGCCTGCCTCATAGTTGAGGAAATGGCGTTGATAGACACTCTTGAAGTCGGAGCCCATCTTGACCTCGTTGCTTCTACGAGTTTCAATGACATTCTCGCCTTTGTTGTCGACCTTGTACATCTCCACGGTCATGTTGTAATACACGCGGAGGGTCTTGGTGACAGGGTTGTAGGCGAAGGGGAATACGGCCATGTTCTGACCGCGAAAGTCACGGATGATGTAAGGATCGTGCAGTTCGAGGCTGCTGGCCGGGAAGAAAGCGTCCTTGCTGTAGCATTCACCGTAGGTGTAAGGCACAGTCTCGGGGTCGATGGTACGCGGGAAGTCGCCTTTGGAAGGAGCGACCTCGATGCCTTCAAAGTCCATGTATTGGGCATCGAGCACGCGGGCTTTCATACGGGCCTTGTCGCCGATCATCAACGGAAGACCGGTCATAGGCATGTCAGGTTCGCCGGCTTGGGCGGTGCTGAGTGACTTGGGAACGGTGATCACATAGGCTTCACCATTGGGGGTGTTGACCGCGGTGGTGTAGAAGCCAGGGACCTGAACGTTCACCTTGATGCTGTTCTCCGTGGAGGAGATGAGTTGGGTCTGGAAAGTCTCAGGTTGGTTGCTGAGAACCTGATTCCACTGAGGCTTGACCTGGAGTTGTGCGAATCCCATCGTGCAGATGAGAGAGAGCACAAGAATCAATAAACTTTTTTTCATTATGTATAAAATTAGATTTGTGTATTCTTTAATCTTTAAAGGTGAGCCGATAGCCAGCTACCGGCTCACCATGTTTTTTTTTATTTTACGATCAGTTTACCAAAGTAGGTATTGCCTTGAGCATCGGTGACTTTCACGGTGTAAACACCAGCGGTCGTGATGCCGTTGAGGGCGTTGACATTATGCTCGGTGCGGATGTTGGCGCCGAAAGCATTGTAGATGTCAATGCGGACATTGTTCAAGTTGAGACCTGACTGGAGGCCTAAGTTCACGACCTGTCCTTTTTCTACCGGGTTGGGGGTGAGGACGAGGTTGTCGTTGGCATTCAGATGAAGCACGAACGGCTCGGTGACTTTGCCTACCACCATGTTGTTGGTGTAGTTGACTTGCTCATCGGCATCGAAGGTCTCACCGTTATGATAGATCTTGAAGCTGACTTTTTCATTGTCATCACCGAAGACGGTCAGGAAGGCCACATATTGGTTGGTGGGTTCCACATACATCAGCTTGGCGGCGCCACGGCATTCGTCGTTGACGAAGGCACCGACTTCCACTTCCTCAGAGAGGGTGATGTTGGCAGCATCAATGGTGACCATCACGCTGGCGTTGTCGGCATAAGGCATCTCAGCAGGTGTCCAGTAGGTGCTGGTTTGGCTTGTGGGCTCACTGTTGTACTTGGCACCAGTCTGGTAGGTGAAGGTGGTGGTACTGCCATTTCTCTTGTACATATAGCCACTACCTGGAGTCAGGGCGCTCAAAGTACCCCACCATCCATAACCTTCGATGTAGGTGGTATAGGCATTGCGACCTTTAACCATGTCGTTATTGGCAGGAGTGAACCCGTTGAAGGCAGTGCTGATGTCAACGGTTTCGGTGTTTGGATAACCAATCCAGTTCCATCCACTCTTGAGGGTGATTGGGTGGTCTTCCACATTGGCAAGAGCGCTGTTGATTTCGAGGTTGCAGGCGTTTTGGGTTTGGATCTGGTACATGGTAGCGTTGTCTAACGTTGTCAAGTTACCATCCCATTCGCCGTTTTCATACAAGACGAAAGCATTCTGACTCTTGATTTGGATGCCGTTGCTGCCCAGAGCTTGCTCAATGAGTGCAAGGCCGTTTTGACCCATCTCGATATAAGTAGAGAACCAGTTCCAACCTGCGAGCAGAGGCTGTATCTGGGTAGCGGAGATTGCGAAGTTGGCCACAAGGTCTCTGTTGCTGTCGGCAGTGAAGTAATAGGCGGGATTGGTGGAGACTTCCTCGCCATTCTCCGTCCAGTTGATGAACATATAACCCTCGTTGGGGGTAGCGATGAGATGCGGCGTGGCTTGGTCTTCATACACACCGGCGCCCGTCACAGTGCCGCCTTCAGTAGGATTGGCAATGGCAGTGATGGTATAGGTGATCTTCGTGAAGTTAGCTTGGTAGTCAGCCGACTCAGTGACGGTGAAGGTATAGGTGGGATTCGTGCTCACCACGGTGCCGTCCTTGGTCCAGTTAGTGAAGGTGTAGGTCGCGGCAGGGGTGGCGGTCAGAGTGCAAGACTCGCCATGCTCGAAGGTGCCTCCTCCAGTCACGGTGCCACCGACGGTCGGGTTGGCCTTGGCGACGATGGTGTAGGACGGTGCCTCCTCTGAGAAGTTGGCCACGAGGTCGCAGTCATCGGTGACAGTGAAGGTGTAGTTTTCGTTGCTCGACACCACGTTGTTATTGACAGTCCAATTCACGAAATGGTATCCCGTGTTGGGCGTGGCAGTGACGGTGCAGGACTCACCATAATTATAGGTGCCTTCGCTGTTGCTGTGTGACTCGCCTTCCACGATGGTAATGTCATCGACGCATAAGACCCATTGGTCGTTGCAATCCCAGTGGCGGATGGCAATATAACCCATACCACTGTAGGCACTCAAGTCAACCGTATAAGGTGTAGAGTTATATCCAACTTGGGACAAAGTTAAAGTCCAAGTATCAACGGTCGTGAAGCTGGTAACGCTCGTGTTGTTGGTCGTTGAAACCATTACGGAGAACTTCTCTGCACAATAGCTGGTGTTTCTAGCGCCTGCATAGAAAGAGATGCTTCCACCCAAACGTACCTGCGGAGAAACGAGGTAGTTGTCGGGAGTGACAGCGCCGTAAGCGGTGCCGCTTGACGAGGTGGCGGAAATGTAAGATTCGGAGATCATAAATCCCGAAGAGCTGTTGTTTCCGAATGATGACCAATCGTGTGCAGTACCACTGCTATAGGAAACATGTGTGGTGTTATGGTGCCAGTTGTTCGGTGAGTCGCCAGTATTGCCTTTCAAGGTGGTCCAGCCTTGGGTGCCGTCCTCGAAGTCGTAGGTGAGGGTTTCTCTGTTGCCTTTGGCAGCGAAAGTGACCTCGCCACCTTCTGCCGGGTTGGCAGTGGCGGTGACGGTATAGCTGTTCAGCGTGAAGTTGGCCACGTAAGCGGCATCTCCTGTCACGGTGAAGCTATAGGTGGCATTATTAGAGACCACAGTGCCATTCTTCGTCCAGTTGGCGAAGGTGTAGCCGGTGTTGGCGGTGGCAGTGAGGGTGCAGGTATTGTTCAGGTTGAAAGTGCCGGTGCCACTCACGGTGCCGCCCGCTGTCGGGTTGGCGGTAGCGGTGATGTTGTAGTTGTTCAGCGTGAAGTTGGCCACGTAATCGGCGCTTTCGGTCACAGTGAAGCTATAGGTTGCATTGCTGGAAACCACATTGCCGTCCTTGGTCCAATTGGCGAAGGTATAGCCAGCGTTGGCCGTGGCGGTGAGGGTGCAGGTGCCGTCCTCATAGTAGGAGCCTGCGCCATTCACGGTGCCACCTGCTGTCGGGTTGGCGTTGGCAGTGATAGTATATAAAGTGCCGCTGCCTTGGACGACATTGCCGCTGAGGGTCACCGTGGCACTGGTGCTGCCAGAGGTGAGGGTCATGCTGCCATTGATGTTTCCTGGGGTGGCATTGGATGACAGGCGCACATAAACCATCTGACGGAGGCTTCCGTTGGAAGGCGTCAACGTCAGTGACGTGGAGTAGGTGCCATTGCTGGAGGTGCTGACTTCAAAGCCCGATGTGGCCGAGACCGTAAGGTTGCTTTGGAGGTTGTCACCGACGATGGAAACGGTTTGAGCAGCAGAGGCAGAGACACCACCCATGGCTTCGAATCCCGTCAGGCTGTTCGGTGATACGGAGAGATAGCCTTCAGTGCCGGACACTTCTTTGGTAAACACAACTTGGTTGTTGGTTTGCAAGCGAGTTCCAGAAGTGCTCATGGAGGCAGGATTGTAGTTGGTATCATCGTTGTATTTATATAAAGCTGTGTAGCCACTGGTGGAATAAACATAGAATGTTGGGCTATTACTACTACTGCTCACATAACTGCCTGTGTTATCATCAATGGTAAGGAGCAGGTTGCTTGAACCATTATATTCAAATGGAGTGTCCAAGGTAATGGTGGTCCATCCTGATGATGCGAAATTCACATTGCCAGAGAACACACGGTAGGAAGTGCTTTGAGCAATCCAGCTTGAGGTGCCTGAGAAAGTACTGGTGCTGGTGTGCGACAGGTAGATGTCGATACTTCTTGACGTGGTTTTCGAATTGGCTACCTTGAAAGCTATTTTGGTAATGGTACCGGCACTGCCTACTTCAGCGGGTTTGTAAATCTGTTGCGACAAAGAGTAGTTGTAATAGGCGTAGGTTGGCAGATATTGGTTGGTGCTTGTGCCGCTGCCCACAGTCACGTCGGTGTTGGTGATCTTGTTGAAGATGGCACTCACGGTGACATCGTAGGCGGGCATGTTGAACGTATTGTTGGTCACGGTGACGGTGGTGTTCATATTGTTGGTACGGTAAACCACCCAGCCGTTGAATTGATAGCCGGAGGCCGGTGTAGCGGTCAGGTTGATCGCAGTGCCCGTCAAGGCGCAGGTCGGGTCAGCAGTGATGGTGCCGTTCATCACAGAGGCCAGTGTCACCTTGTAGCCAGCGGTGAAAGTACCAGTGATGGTGACGTTGCTGTCAGGCATCGTGAACTGGTTGTTGGTCACGGTGATGGTGTTGTTGCTTGCGTCTTTCACAGTCCAGGAGGAGAGGATGTAACCATCGTTGCCAAGGGCGGTCAGCGTAACAGTTTCACCTTTATAGGCACTGCTCTTGTCGGCACTGATGGTGCCATTGGCGGCTTGATTGCAAGTGATATTGTGGGCAGTCAGTTTTGTGAAGTTGGCCTTGTATTCACCAGCCGTGGTTGAGTTCACGGTGAAGGTGTAGGAGGCATTAGTGGACACGGTGCTGTTGCCCTTGGTCCAGTTGGTGAACTCGTATTGAGGCGCATTGGGTGTGGCAACCAAAGTGCATTGCATGGTCTCATAGTAGGAGCCTGCGCCACTCACAGTACCACCAGCGGTCGGGTTAGCTGTTGCGGTGATGTTGTATTGCGTGCCGCCGACCACATTGATGGTGCCGAAATAAGGCTGGTATTGCTGGCGAGTGACCACCACATAAAGCGTTCCGCTCGTGGGGATGGCATTGGTGAAGTTCACCGTAGCCACACCCGATGAGTTGGCCTCGGCAACACCGTAGATGACCGAGCTGTTGTCGGTGACAGCGACGTAGGAACCAGCCACTGCGTTAACGGTGATGGAGCTGGTACCAGGGGTGACTGTGCTGGGAATCGTCACGGTGTTCGTTTCCGGCTTGGTGATGTAAGGCATCACGGAACCGTCGCCAAAGGTGTGGTAGAACTGGAAGTAATAATGGGCCGAGTTGTTGCAGTCGCCGTCAGTGACGCTACTGGTGGTGTTGCCATTGGTGACAGCCTGTTGCACAGCGAGGTTGCCAAGATACATCAGTGAGGATGCGGAGTTCCAGTATTGGTCTTCAAACATCACATCGTAAACACCTTTCGAGGAGGCTGATGTGGTAGGATAGTTGCCGGCTGAATAGGAGTGAGCTCCAACAGCCCAGTAGAAGTCCTCATACCAATAGGAATAGGGTGAGCAGCCAACGTAGGCTATAGCACCAGCATTGGGAACACGAATCATGGTCTCGGCAAAGCAGGCGTTGGTGCCAATGGAAGAGCCGGGAGAATAAGTGGTGGTGGTGTTGTTGAAGTTACCCGTGAGGCAGCAGTTGCCGACTCCGAAGAAGTATTTGCCGGTATTGGTAAGGGTGGCGACTTGTGCCGCGGTGAATTGTGGACCTTGCCATTCCTGCTTGTCGCCGTGAGCGGTGTAGTTCAAGAAGCATACGCCATTGTTGATGCCATTGTACACACCGTTGTTGGTGCCACTGTAACCTTGTGATGACGATGTTGAAATTGTCGCACTGATAGTGCCACTCCCGAAGCCGCCGTAGGTAGTGTTGCTTGATTTGAAGTAATAGTTGGTGGCATAGTTAATGGTTGGTTTGGCCACTCTGCTTGTCCAGTTCGAGTCCCAACCGCCGACGAGAATCACATTGTTCAAATAGTTACCGCCATCGGTGAACTCATATTTTTCGTATGTCAACACCTTGTTAATATAATTGGCCAAGTGGGTAGTGTTCTCAACAGAGATACGGCTGTAGTACATATCCGGGAAATAGTTGCTCGTGCTTGACGAGAAGTTGACACTTGCATAACCAAGGTCTGAAGCGCAATTGCCAATGCTGGAATCGATGTTTTTTACCATGTAATAGGGCACTTGGCCCGTGTCACCAATTACAATCAGATAGGTGTAGGCATTGCCGGCTGAAACTGAGGCGTTGTATTTGGTCTTAATGAACGATGCAATATTGGCTGCGGTAGTGCCTGTCTCATCAGTGTAATAGATGTCAACATAGTAACCTTTCTGAAGTTTCCATTGCAGCCAGCTGTTCAGTGAACTGTTGTTCTTGAAACCTGAGTAGCAAATCACGAGCATCTTTACGGGCGCGTTGTACATGTCGGGATGGTCGGTATAAGCATCTTTAGTGCCACCTGTCAGCATGTCGATGTTGAAGATCTCGTCATAGACGCTAGTGAAGGCAGGGCTGAAAGTGTTCTTAAACATCTCTGCCGTGCTTTCGGCATCGCCGTTTTGGAAGTCCACGTTCACCTCAATGTCGTTATACACCTTCACGGTGCCAGCGGCAGGGTTGTAGCGAACGGGTTGCACGATGAGTCGGCCGAGCGTGATGCCACGCATGGTGCCGAGCACCTCGAC
This sequence comes from uncultured Bacteroidales bacterium, assembly GCA_946402445.1. Taxonomy (GTDB): domain Bacteria; phylum Bacteroidota; class Bacteroidia; order Bacteroidales; family F082; genus Limimorpha. The sequence continues at coordinate 79,465 of CAMIWN010000005.1, read as the reverse complement.
CATGGCAATCGGATCGTCGTTGTAGCTGTTACGGGCGTATGCGGCCTCATTGTAGGCATATTCCACAGTGCTCGGTTCCACGTCTTTACGGATGGGAGCCTGCATGGCGGAGACCTTGCCAATGCCATAGTCACTCAAAGTGTATGACGTTTCGGAATGGGTGCCTACCGTAACAATGGGTGTAGCCCCCGTGGGAATGGCGATAAGCCTTGTGAACATGGGCAGCTGCGGTTCGCCCACGTTGCCGTTGGGATAGGTTCCTTCGATGTGGATTTCTGAGAACTCACCACGAGTGGTCTCGACTTTGTCAGCGTCAAGGCTTGAGAATGAGAAAACGGCCTTGAGGCTTGTCATGTCGCTCTTTTGGCATTCCGCCTTGTCAACAGAGCGGAACTGGATCTTGGACTGGGCATATCCGATGGTGCCGAGTACCAAGGTCAAAACAATTAAAAATACTTTTTTCATAGATAAAATTTATATTGAGTTGTTATTATTTGACAATTAATTTTCCGTTCCAGGTCTGACCCTGTTCGTTGATGACACGGATGGTGTACACACCAGATGCGTCTGGTGTAGAGACGGTGCATGCACCGTCTCCGCCGTCAACGGTGTTGCGGAGAATAGTGCGTCCCATCACATCGATAACCTCAACGGTGGCGTTGCCCATGTTCTCAGGCAATTCAATCTTCACCTCTTGTCCCTGTCCGACGGGGTTGGGGTAGAGGCTGAGGTTGGCACTGATCTCGTCGAGACCTGCGCCCTTGATCGTCATCTTATAAGGTTCAGTACCCTTTCCGATGACGTCGTCAGCCATCATGGTGAGCTGTTCGTTGACGTTGTAGGTCATGCCTTCATATCTTACGCGGAGATTGAGCGCATCTTCGTTTTCACCGTAGACGGTGAGGAAGGCCACGTAGCGGTTGATAGGCTCGACATATCTCAGGAGAGCGGAACCGCGGCATTCGCCGTTCTCGTCGAAGGCGGCGAGTTCAGCCTCTTCACTGCGGAGCTCGTTGCCGTTGAGTTCGATGACAGCCAACACGTTCATGTTGTCGGGGAACTTGCCGATGACGGGTTTCCAGTAATTGTTGACATTGGAATGGTTGCTGTTGATCACAGATTCCTTGTTGCTGGAAGCGTAAGTTAAGCTGCCGGCACTGGCACGACGCATCATGTAGCCTTGTCCGGGTTCCATGACCTCAAGGTCGCCATACCAACCATAGCCTTCGTAGTAGGTGGCGAAGTTGGTGTAGGACTTCAGGCAGTCATCTTCGGTGGCGGCGGTGAGGCTAGCCATAGCGGCGTTGTGCTCCATCGTGGTGCTTTCCACATAACCGATCCAGTTCCATCCTGTTTTGAGGGTGATGGTGTGTTCAGCAGGATCAGCGACGAGGCCGTTGAGGGCGAAATCGCCATTTTCAACAGCGTAGAGGCGGTACATCTGCTCGTTAACGATTGCGGTGAGATTGCCATCCCACTCGCCGTCTTCAAAGAGTAAGAAGCGGTTTTGCGACTTGATCTGGGTGACACTTTCGCCGAGGGCGTTTTCGAGCAATGAGAGACCGTTGACACCGTTCATCTCAATATAGGTTGACCACCAGTTCCAACCAGAAACGAAGCTGAAATCATGATCGACAGTGTTGAGCTGGAAGTTGGCAATAATCTCAACGTCTCCAGTGACAGTATAAGGTGTGGTGATTTCGGTGCCGCCCACGGTGAAGTTGACGAACCCGTAACCAGCATTCTCAGTGTAAGTCAAGTTAATGACATCGTTATAGTGGTAAGGGCCAGCCTCGGTGATAGCGGCAGAACCTCCCTCAGTGGGGTTGGCGCTAACCGTCACAGTATATTCATTCTGGGTGAAGTTGGCTACGTAGGTGGCAGTCTCACTCACCGTGATTTCATAGCTTGATGCCGTGGAGACTTCCACGCCCTCTTTGGTCCAATTATTAAAGGTGTAACCCGTGTTGGCAGTGGCGGTCAAAGTGCAGGTCTGACCGTAGTCATAGCCGCCGCTGCCGCTCACAGTGCCGCCCTCAGTCGGGTTGGCTTCAGCGGTGATGACATAATTGTTGAGGCTGAAGTTGGCGACGAGGTTGTGAGCTTCGGTGATGGTGAAGCTATAGTTAGCATTGGTTGAGACTTGAGTGCCTTCCTCAGTCCAGTTGACGAAGGTGTATCCTTGTTCGGGACTGGCGGTGACAGTGACCTCAGTACCGTACTCAAAGGTACCAGCACCATCGACGGTGCCACCATTGGTGGGCTCAGCGGTCACAGTGACTTCGTAGCTCAAGAGCTGGAAGTTGGCAACAATCTCGACATCGTCGGTCACGGTATAAGGAGAGGTGACCTCGGTGCCGTCAACGGTGAAGTTGACGAACTCGTAGCCAGTATTCTCAGTGTAAGTTAAGTTGATAACATCGTTATAGTGGTAAGGACCAGCCTCGGTGATGGCGGCAGAACCTCCCTCAGTCGGGTTGGCGGTAATTGTCACAGTATATTCAATCAGTTCGAAGTGAGCCACCAGGGTCTTATCGGCATCAGCGTTGAAGGTGTATTCAGCGTTGGTGCTGACTTCTTCTTCACCAACCGTCCAATTGACGAAAGCGTAACCGGTGTTCGGGGTAGCGGTGACGGTGATCTCAGTGTTTTGGAGGTACGGGTTTTCTCCAGTGATGGAGACGGAGCCGCCTTCAGTGGGGTTGGCCTCGACGTTGATGGTATATTCAGGCGTTTGTGAGGTGAAGTTCAGCGGGTAGGGATTTCTGGGTGAACCATAGCCGTTCTCGTTGAAAGCCACATTGGCGGGAGCCACCAGATCAGGAGTCAGTTCGGTCTCGCTGGTATGGTCATACAGACGGAAAGAGAATGATTCTTCGGAAGTGCCGTAGATCAACAGAGAGAGGATGTAATGATCGGAGAAAGGAGGCTTCACACCGATGGCCGAAGCGCGGCATTCGTCACCGACAAAGACACCCACTTCGAGGGTGTTGCCAAACTGCTCCACATCGTCGATGAGGATGTAGGCACTCATGGTCATGTTGTTGTCGAGGTCGCCTTCTATAGGAGTCCAGTAGAGAGTGGAGGAGAACTTGGCGGTGAGCACTCTGTCAGCTTCGGCAGTGAAGGTGAGGGTGGCCTCTGTGGAGATCACTTCGCCGCTCTCCATCCAGCCGATGAAGCGGTAGTTCTCGTTGGCGGTGGCGCTCAGGGTGACGCTTGCTCCGTGGTTATAGGTTCCAGCACCGGTCACGGTACCGCCTTCGGCGGGATTCACGTTGACGGTGATGTTGTAGGTGTTCAGGTTGAAGTTGGCTACCAGGTCTTTGTTAGCGTTGACGGTGAAGGTGTATTCAGCGTTGGTGCTGACGGTGTGGCCGTCGACACTCCAGTTGAAGAAGGTGTAGCCAGTGTTAGCCGTGGCGGTGACAGTGGCTTCATCGCCTGCCTCGAAGGTGCCTCCGCCGTTCACAGTGCCGCCCTCAGTGGGGTTAGCGGTGACGGTGACCGTGTACTCTTGAATCACAGAGGTGAAGTTCAGCACGTAGGGGTTAACCGGGTTGCCATAGCCATCCTCGTCGAAGGTTATGTTGGCCGGAGCGTTGAGGGTGCCAGGCGTGAGTTCGGCATCGGTGCTGTGATCATAGAGACGGAAAGAGTATTCCTCGCCTGTGGCACCAAAGAGGATGATGGAGAGGATGTATTTGCCATTATAGGGGAACAGCTCTCCCACGGTGCTGCCGCGGCATTCATCGCCGCAGAACACGCCGACTTCAAGGCTGCTGGTGGCCTGTTCAACGCCGTCGATCTGGATGATGGCGGTCAAAGGCATGTTGTTCGGATAACTGCCGCTGACAGGTGTCCAGTGGAGGGTCGACTCGAAGTGAGCGACAAGATCTCTATCTCTTTCAGCGTTGAATGAATAAGTGGCATCGGTGGAAACCACATCGCCATTGTCCGTCCAGTTCACAAAGACGTAGCTGCCGTTAGGAGTGGCGGTGAGAACCACGTTCTCGTTCTGGTTATAAACGCCAGCTCCAGTGATGGTGCCACCTGCCTCGGGATCAGCCGTGGCAGTGATGGTATAGGTGGTGGGAGCGTCCTTGATGGTAAAGGAGTGGGGGTCAGAAGCGCCCATGACAGGTTGTGTGGCCGTGTGTCCAGATTCGTCGGTAGCGGACACGTAGTATTCCACGGTAGCACCGTAGGTGCATCCGGTGATGTAGCCAGTGTATTCATCATCTTTGCTTGTGGAGGTCATCGGTGAGGATTGCCACTCGCCGCCGTTGATGCGGTAATAAACCACGGTCTGGGCGGGGATCAGGTCCTGGCCACTGTAGGGGATGAAGGTGCTGGTCACAGCGTAGGAATCTTGCAATTCCTGTTCGCCATGAATCACATTGCGGTGGTCGACAAAGAGCATGTCGAAGTCCATGACACCACGGGTGCGGCAGTGCAGGGCATCGGTGTTCTGCCAAGCGTAGCTGGAGTTGCTGGCGACACCGATGACGGTATAGCCAGGCATAGCCTCGCGATACACTGCCAAGGCATTGTTGTTATAAGTGGTGTTGCTTCCCAACGGCACGAACACGCGATTGTTGAGAATCAAGCTGTTGGTATAAGGAGCTAAGGTTGCGTTTTGCGACGAGGAGAACTCGTTGACACGGTACACTTTGTAAGGATAACCCCAGCAGCAATTCGTGTTTTCAAAATAGTTGGCGATATCTTCGTAGTTTTGATAACGGCTATCGGTCTCGGGCATTTTGGCGATGAGGATCTTGTCCGGCGCAAGCAGCTTGCCCCAGCAGTCGATGTGAGCGATGTAAAGGCCTTGCGGGTCATCGGTGATCAGGTAGTTGTCGATGCCGAGATAGTCGTTCATGCGCTGCCTGATGGTGTTCTCGTCGATGTTGGAGTATTGAGCACTCTCAGTGACCACGAGGTCATCCGACATGCCGAAGCCACGACCATCTTGCATCATGTTGCCTCCGGTGTGGGTGATATCCATGCCGTACCACGGGATGTTGAAATAGTTTTCAGCCAAGGTAACAGGAGCGATGTCGTCGCTTTCACGCTCGCGGTTGTAACGGAAGTCCACAATGGCGGGTGACTTGTTGACAAAGATGTACCATGGGCAGTAGTCACGAACCCAGTAGGAGTCAGTGCTGATAGTGACAAACTCGCAGTTGTCCATGTTCACACCTGCGTTGTTGTAGGCGTTTCTCGCAGCGGAGAGGCTGCTGGATGAAACTAAAGTGATGACTTTGCATTCCTCAGCCAACGTCTTGATGAAGCTGGTGGGAACGCCAAGAGGATAACGCACCATGACGGCCTGCATGGGTTCGAATTCACCAGGAAAACGAACGGTGCCGGTAGGCGCGGCGGTGGCGGTAAAGTTAGTTAAACGGTTGTTGAGTCCTGCTTCCATCTCTTCTTGGGAGAGATAGTGCAGTTGTCTCCAATCAGGCTTGTTAGTTTCCTGGGCAAATGATCCCAAACCTACCACGACTGATAGGAGAAACAGAAGTTGTAAACGTAAATACTTCATAATTAAACAATTATATAAAAAAATTTATTGTGTTGTCCTATTTATCCAAAATTAAAAACTCGCAAAGTTACTCATACCTCTTTAATAATCAAGTATTTTGTATAGGTTTTTTTCAACTTTATTATCAACAAACAAAAAAAAGTGGATTGCAGTCGAAACCGCAATCCACTTGTAGGGATAAAGAACAGTCTGTGGACCGTTTACTTCGCGTTAGAAGGGAAGATAAGGGTCTTTGTTTCAGTGCTGTTGGAGAGATACAGATATCCTATGCCTGGTCTCAGCTGATCCAAAGCTCCCGACCAGTGTCCCTCGGAGAAATCAGAGAAACTATCCTGCGTCTTGATCATGTCGCCATCGGCAGGTGTGAAGTTGCTGAATGCCTCCTCAAGACTAATGGGTTGCTGGCCAGGGAATCCAATCCAGTTCCAGCCGTTCTTGATGGTGATCGGATGATCAGCGGGATTGGCAGGGGTTCCTGTCAGTTCCGTGTTGATGGGCTCTGAGATCAGGATGAGGTAGTTGTTCCCTGTGCTGATGCTTTCCAGACTTCCTGACCAGTTGCCTCCGGATTGGCTCACAAAATGGTCTTTCGACTTAATCATGCTGGCCGATGTCCCTAACAGCTCTTCGAGTGTGGTCAGGCCTTCGCTGCCGTTCAACTCGATGTAAGTGGACCACCAGATCCATCCGGCATTCAGGTTTAGAGTTTGGGTGGCGGTGACGGGCTGTTCACTAGCGGTGAAGTTCAGAACAATCGGGTTGAAGATGCTGCCATAGCCGTCCTCACTGAAACTTAACGTGGTGGAGCAGGTTAGCTCAATTTCCATATCCATCTCATGGTCATAGAGCTTGAAACTGATCATATCACCGCTGTTTCCGTGTACGATCAGCGGGAGGATATAGCGGTTGACAGGGGGACAGTACATCGGTAAATTGGCACCACGGCATTCATCGCCGCAGAAGGCTCCGATTTCCAAACTCTCCGTGAACTGCTCTTCGCCCTCAATCTGGATGATTGCCATAACAGTCATGTTGGATGGGTAAGCGCTTTCATCGAAAGTGTAGTAATTACTTGCTGTTACTTCGCCGCTGAGCGTCACTTCTGCCGTGGTTTCTCCCGACTGTATTCTCAGCGTCTCATTGTTGTACTCTCCCGCGTCGAGATTGGCTTTCAAACGGACATAGATGTTCGTGGAGACTGTGTTCGATGCGGAAAGGGTCAGGCTGTTGCTGTAAGAACCAGCCGCTGTTTGGCTGACCTCGTAATGGGTAGGAGCGGTGATGACGAAATCATCGCTTCCAGCGGCAACCATGTTGAAGGACTGCGCTTCTGAGGGGCCTTCGCCTTTGACGTAGGAGAATCCTGAGAGTGTGGTGGTGGACAGGTTGATGGCGGCAGTGCTGGTGGGAGCAGCCATAGTGAACTGAATCTGGTTGTTGTAAGTGATGCGGCTGACACCAGAATAGCCTGCCAGTGCGGTGGCATCAGTGGGATCCATGTCGATGTCGTCCTTGTTGACTTTGATGGCTCTTCTCGCCCCGGTGGAGTAGGTGTAGCATTTAGGGGCGTCGGCGGCTGATTCAACAGCGGTGTTGCTGTTGTCATCCACACAGAGTAGCAGGTTGCTGGTACCATCATAGGTGAAGGGCACATCCAATTGGATGGTGAACCATCCTGAGGCGGGGAAGCTTACCGTTCCGCTAAACACTTTGTCGGAAGCGGAGACGGCCTCCCAATCGGTGTTGTTATCGAAAGTACTTTTTGAAGTATGCTTCAGGTAGATGTCAAGGTTTCTATCGGCAGTATTGACGGAATTCTTGAAGCCGATGGCAGCGATGGTGCCGGCATTGCCCATCTCCGCTGCGGTATAGATTTGCTCTGACAAGTTGTATTTGTAATAGGCGTATGTGGGAAGCACGTTGCCATTGTTGGTGCTGGTGCCGCTGCCGATAGTGATGTCCTCACCTTGCGGAACGTTGAACAGGGCGACCACGGTGACATCGTATGCGGGCATGTTGAATTGTCTGCCAATGACGGGGACGGTGGTGCTGGCATCGCCGGTCTTGTGGACAATCAGGGCTTGCAGGGTGTATCCTGTCTCAGGGGTGATGGTCACGGTGATGGTAGTTCCTTCAAGAGCGCAGACAGGGTCGGCGCTGACTTCGCCGTGCTCTGTGGCGGCCACGGTGACGTTGTAGCCTTGGAGGATGATGGTTTCGACGGTGACATCGCTGTCGGGCATCACAAACTGGTTGTTCACCACAGGGATGGTGGCTTTGTCCTCAGAGGTCACAATCCATTCCGAGAAGCAGTAGCCAGATTCTAAGGTGACGGAGAGTGTGATGGTGTCACCCACAAAGGCGGTCGTCGGACTCACGGTCACAGTGCCATGCTCCACGGTGGGGCAGGTGATGGCGTGCTCTTCCAATTCGGTGAATTCGGCGGTATAAGAGGCGTCAGTGGTAACCGTGAAGGTGTAGGTGGAGTTGGGGCTTGCGTAGCTGTTGCCTTTGCGCCAGTGTGAGAACTCAAAACCGTGGTTGGCCTTGGCGGTCAGCGTGCATTGCGTTCCTTTGTAGTAGGTGCCTGCACCCGTCACGGTGCCACCTTCCTCTGGACTGGCGTTAGCTTGGATGATGTGCTCCTCGCCAGAGATCTCGACAGTGGCGATATAGGGTTGACGTTGGTTGCGGGTGACCACAATCATGGCCGTGCCAGTGGCGGTCTGTGCTGTGATAGGCACGTCCACAGTGCCGCTTGAAGGCACTTGTGACACGCCAATGATCTCGTTGTTAACGGTGATGGCTACATACGATTTAGCATCAGCATTGACCGTGAATGTGGTGGCTCCCATGGGCAGGATGGAGGCATGGCTCACATTGTTGGCGGCAGGCACTTTCAGATAGGGCATCACCGAGCCATCGCCAAAGCATTGGTAAGCTCTCCAATAGTACTCGTCAGTAACGCTGCCGCTGTAGTTCTTGGCATGTGCGTATGAAACAGCCACGTTGCCAATGAAAGGCACGGAATTCAAGGTGTTGAAGCCTGTGTCATCAAACATAGCATCATAACAACCTTTGCTGGTACCTGACAGGGTAGGGTTGTTAGTGCCTTGTACAGCGGCAAAAGCTCCTACTCCGAAATAAAAGTCCTCGAACCAATAAGACTCTGGAACGGAACCGATGTAGCCGAAAGCGCCTTTGTTGGCGGCACGGATCAAAGCCTCACCGAAACAGGTTTGGTTGTTATAGGAGTTTTTAAAATTGGCGGTAAGGCAGCAATTGCCCATGGCCCAGAAATATTTGCCGTTGTTGGTCAACGAATTCACATTGGAGTTGGTGTATTCTGGGTCAGCCCATTCTTGGATGTCTCCGTGAGCCGTATAATTGATAAATCCTACGTTGTTGATGTTGTTGTAGCAAGAAGTCTGGCCAGCACCTGTAGTGATGTACACGTATGGAGTGATGCCGTGGGCAGTGTTGAAATAGTTGTTGTTGGCGTATTGGATGGTAGGCTTGCCGATGATATTTGTCCAATAGCTGTCCCAACCTGCGATAAGCAGTGTCCTGTTCAGATAGCTCGGGTCGGACATGGTGTATTTTTCATAAGTCAAAATCTTGTTCACGAGGTTGTTGAGCTCTGTGGTGGAAGATACCGACATTCGGCTGATGAACATGTCGTGGAAGACGTCACCATCAACGGAAGCGTATTCCAAATCAGTGGCAGCGTCACCATAACTGCTGTCATAATCCCATAAGGAATAGTACGTGACCACGGTCTCGTCACCAACGATGACTAAGAAGGTCGGGTGGTTGGCGTTGTATCTTGAGTAAATCAAGTTTTTAATGGTGGAGGCGGAAGCGTTGTTGGCTACCGTCTGCACATCAACATAGATGCCTTTTTGTTTCTTCCAAGTTAGCCAGTATTGGAACGCGGAGCTGCTGGCATACGTTGAGGTAGTGACGACGAGCATCTTCACTGGGGTTTTGTAGAGGTCAGGATGGTCTGTGTAAACATCTGTGACGGCCCTGTTGTTGAACATCTGCTTGTAAACGATGTCAAAATAAGGGCTGTAAGTTTTGAGAAGCATGTCTTCCGTCACTTTGGCGTCAGCACCGTCAAAGTGCACTTCCACCTCGATGTCGTTGAAAACGCGAAGGGTATTGTTCACGGGGTCATAACTCACGGGCTCAATGGTCATCTTGCCAAGCCGGATGCCACGCATGACTCCTTCCACGCCGACAACAGCTTTGGGTTCACTGCGAAGACCGCGGGTCTGATAAGCCGTCTCATTCATGATGAAAGGCACGTCTTCGGGTCGTTTGTCCTTGCGAAGCGAAGGCTGACGCGGCACCAAGGTGTGCATGCCGTAGTCAGCCAAACGGTAGTCGGTGCTGCTGAAGCTGGTGATTTCGATACGGGGTTTTGCACCGAATGGAACGGCAATCAGCTCGTTGATGACGGGAATCTGGGGATCTCCCTCGTTGCCGCCGATGACGGTGTTAGGCAGGCTGAGCCACGAGAAGGTCCCGCGGTTGCTTTCATAGTCTTGAGCTTCTAACTCAGAGAAAGAGAAAGTGGCTTTTAAACTGTTGTAGTCGCTCTTTACACATTCCGCCTTGTTTGCGGAATGGAACTGGATTTTGTTTTGGGAATATACTGTTCCAAAAAACAAAAGCGAGATAAAAACTAAAATAATTCTATTCATGAAAATATTATTTATTTGATTATTAATTTTTCATATTTTGCTATTCCTTGTTCATCGGAAATACGGATGGTATATACGCCAGGAACTATTCCATCCGTAGAGACGATGTGTACATCGTTGCTGCGAAGAACCATGCGTCCCGTAGCATCAATCAGTTCAATGGTAACAACCCCGGTGTTCTCGGGCATCATGATTTGGAACTTCTCACCAGCCTTCACCGGGTTAGGATAGAGGACGACTCCATTGTTCGTGCTTTGATGCAGCACGACAGGCTGTTTGACGTTGCCTGCGATGAGGTTGGTCTTATAAGTGATCTGATTATCCATGGTATATGTCTGGTTTCCATCATAGACCATGAACTGGATTTGTTCATCGTCGTGGCCATAGACGGTCAGGAAGGCCATGTATTGGTCGAAAGGCTCCACATAGAGAAGACGGGTGGTGCCACGGCATTCTCCATTGACAAAGGCACCGACTTCGAGATTCTCCGATAAGGTGATGTCTTTGGCATCGATGGTGGCAATGACGTTGGCGTTGTCGCGATAAGCGCTTCTTTCGACATCCCAATGGAGGTTGTCGTTATTGGCGGTGTGCATCTGCGTACCTCTGGAGTTGCTCTTATACACCAAAGTGCTGATTTCATTCGCCTTTGAATTGTACATGTAGCCTTTGCCGGGGGTCATCTTGTTGAGGGTGCCCCACCATCCATAACCGTTGATGTAGGTGGTCATGGCCTCATGCGATTTGAGCATATCTCCTTCTTGGCTCTCGAATTCACTTAAGGCATCGCTAATAGTGGCTTCTGTTGTGGAAGGATATCCAATCCAGTTCCATCCATTTTGTACGGAGATCGGGTGATCTTCAGGGTTGACAGGAGTGGCATCGAGGGAGAAAGAGCCAGCACCAGTGGTCTTGATCTGGTACATTTCCTCCACATTGATGCTGTTGAGACTACCAGCCCAAAGGCCGTCTTCGTATTGAGCGAAACCGCTGTTTTGTGACTTGATGAGGAAGCCGTTCTCACCAAAAGCTTGCTCCAGGAGCTGTAAGCCTTGCTGGCCTTCAATGTTGATGTAGAAGGAAACCCAGCCCCAGCCGATGTTGAAGGTCTGGGTTTGATGGATGAGCTTGTTGAAGTGCGCCACAAAGGTGCGGTCGTTGTTCACAGTGAAGGAAAGAGTGGGCTCAGTACTGAGGATGTTACCGTTTTCTTCCCAACCCTCAAACAGATAGTCATCATTCGCAATGGCAGTTAATGTACAGGAGGCACCGTGGTTATAGGAACCTGCTCCAGTGATGATACCACCTTGTTCTGGATTGGCAGTGGCAGTGATGTTGTAGCTGTTGATGGTGAACACGGCCACGTAGTCGGCTGCCTCGGTAACATTGAAGGTATAGGTGGCATTGGTCGAGACTTGTACGCCATTCTTGGTCCACTTGGTGAAAGTGTAGCCAGTATTGGCGGTAGCCGTCAAGGTGCAGCTGGTACCATGGTTGAAGGTGCCTCCGCCGCTGACAGTGCCGCCTTCGCTTGGGGTGGCCGTGGCAGTGACGTTATAGCTGTTGAGCGTGAAGTGTGCCACGTAGTCGGCATCTTCGGTTACGGTGACGGTGTAAGTGGTGCTGGTCGTGACTTGCGTGCCATTCTTGGTCCACTTAGTGAAGGTGTAGCCTGTGTTGGCCGTGGCGGTCAAAATCACTGAGGCGCCTTCGGCATAGCTGCCTGTACCGGTGACGGTGCCGCCCGCTGTTGGGTCAGCTGTGGCAGTGATGTTATAATAGATGACTGGAACTGCGCTCTCTTTGGTGAACTGGATTTGGTTTTTCACCGATAGCAAGGCGTGGTATTCACCAGTGCTATAGGAAGTCGGAGGCGTTGAGGGATCATAGTTCGTATTGTCGGTGTAAGCATAGATGGCTTGGTTGGTGGCACTGAACACCCGACAAGCCATGTGAGGTGAACTGGACCAGCTTCCTGTATTGTCATCAGCGATGAGCACAACATTGGAAGTGCCATCGTATTCAAACGGAGTGCTGAAGAGGATAAAGGTCCATTCGTTGGCGGCCATAGTGACACTGCCGCTGAACACTTTGTCGGAACTCGATACCGTAACCCAGTCGGTCTCGCTGCTGAATGACGACTTGTTTGTGGCTTTCAAATAGAAGTCGTAGTTACGGGTCTTCTCGGCACCGCCATTGTAAAAGGCAATACTGGTGATGGTGCCTGCGTCTCCGAGTTCAGCGGAAGTATAAATCTGTTGGGTGAATGAATATTTATAATAGTTGTAGCTGGGGAGGAAGCTGTTGGTAGCCTCTCCGCTTCCAATCTGGTTGCCTTCGGCAAAGACAGCTATCAGGTTTACATTACTAAATACTGGGAAAGTGTAATCGGCAAGGTTAGAAACCGTTTCTCCGTTGACAGTCCAGCCAAGAAACATATAGCCTTCGTTGGGGGTGGCGTGGACAGAGCAGGACTGACCGTAGCTATATTCCCCACCACCGCTGACGGTGCCTTGACCTGAGGAAGCTACCGTGACAGTAAAGGTCTGTGAGGCAGCGGCACAGTTGCAGTCGAACTCAAAGAGCTTGCCTTCGCTGGGAGTGCCACTCGACTGATAAATCATCAGGTCGTCTTCATAACTCAGTGTGAAAGAGCACTCGCTGTCGTAGGTGCCTTTGGTCCATGTTAAGGTGACATGAACACCATTACCAATCTCCATAGTGTAATTGTCAGAATTGCCTGAGTCCAGCGTGAGTTCCTGTGAGGCTGTGCCGTCGTTGAAGCTGACTGTGAGTTTGGCGCCATTCCAGCCATCACCGTAAGAATCGTTCAGTGTGAAGAATACGTTGCAGGCATTCTTCAGGTTCTCACTGCCTTGGGCGGAAAGACCTCCATCGGCGGTCAAGGTAAAAGTGACAGGGATGATCGCGGTTTCAGGGCAGTTGGCGGCAATCGTAACGTTAAACTCACATGAGACCACCTGATTCACGGCGATGTTGCCTACCGTGATCGTCGGGTTGGCAAAGGTGATATAGTTGCTGTTGGTGGTGCTTATCGTAGCCACGGCGTTGGTGGCTTGGTAATGACCAGTGTTTTTGAACTTGGCGGTCAAGGTAAGGGTCTCGCCTGGAGCGAAGCCGCCGTCCCAAGTCAAGCTGTGGTATTCCAACATGGCTTCACCAGCGGTGATGGTAAGGTCACCCTCGTAGGTGTTGCTGCCGTTGACGGCGGCGTAGTGGAGTGTCAATGGGGTGCCATCGGCAACGCCTTGGTTGATCTTGAAACTGAATCCATTCACCGTGGTGGTGGCATTCACGGCTAAAGCGCCAAAGGTCTTGTTGTTGGAGAGCATGGTGATGTTAGAGTCACTGGGTGTCAAGGTGACGGTAGTGGTGCCAGAGGTGGCAGAGGTGCCGATGTTCTTGAAGACCAGACTCAAGTTCGTGTTGTCGCCAACATGGGCGGCATTGGGCGTGTAGCTGTCCAGCATGAGGTAGGGACCTTCGGGGGAAATCACGTTGATGGTGCCAAGATATGTCACCTTATTATATCCAAACACGCAAAGGGTGAGTTCGGTGCCAGGGGTTAACACACTGTTGATGTTGACATTGGCTGTGCCGTTGGTTACCGTGGCCTTGCCGACAATGTTATGGTTGGCATCCGTGATGGTGGCCAATGCGCCGTTGGCGTTGGTGACGTTGACGGCGTAGGTGGGTGAAGTGGAGAGGATGTTTCCTGCATGGGTCACCGTCATGGCTTGCGGGGTCTTGGTGCGGAGCATCATGGTGGGGTCACCATAAAGCACCCATGCTTGATAGGTGCCGACCGCCATGGCTGTCGTGGTGGAGTAATTGTCGAAGATGGAGAACAGTCCGTTCATGGCTGTTCCGCCCCAGCTGCGTTTGATGTTGTTGCTGTAGCTCTCCACGAGGATGTCAATGAATTCATCTTGAGCCCACATTGGAGGCACCCAAGGCTGTGAGATGTAGGACATCATCGTTCCAACGGCGCCAGTCGGTACACCAGTGTCATTGTTGGTGGCATGCATCCATGTCTCAGCAAAGCAGTCGCCGCTGCTGTAGTCGTATTTTCCGTTCAAACAGGCTACAGAGAAAATGACGGGAAGCTTGTTGTCGTTGGTCAGGGCGTTGACATGGGAGTTGCTGTAGCTGTGCGAGCCCCAAGAAGTCTCAGAACCGTGATTGCAGTAGTTGACAACGCCCACACCGCTGTTGATGTGGTTGCTGATGGTTGTGGTTGAAGAGGAGGGGAAGCCGCTGACAGCATAGTAATCTTGATAAACTGTGGTATAACCGTAATTTAACAGGTCAGTGCGAAGGTTCTCGATATGTTGATAGTCATCTTCGCTGAAATGGCCGCCGCTTCCAGCACTAGTGCTGACACCCAAACCGTTTTGGCACCAAGTGGCAGAAATGGTAAGGTCGCGCTCGTAGGTGAGGATTTTCTGAACTTGGTTGGTTACTTGCTCCGTGGTGGTGGCAGAGAAACGACCGATAAAGATATCATTGTAAATATCGTTGCCCACGACCTGTCCGTAGGGGTTATCACCTTTCCCTTCGTAGCCTGAGGCTCCGGAATAGGTGTAACCCGGAATCTGGGCTACGTCGCCGACGAGCAACACATGGGTCAGGTTGTTGTTGGCATTGTATTGGTTCTGGATGTAGGTCTGGATGGCTGAAGACGTGGAACCGGAGGTGCTGGTGCCCACGATGGTGGTGTTCACACCACGGGTCTTCTTCCAGTTGACAAACTCGGTCATCGAGCTGATGAAGTTGTCATAGCAGATGACCAGCAGGTCGCCTTCTTCATCCACGGGAGTGTATTTGGACACGCCTTCCTCATAGTTGAGGAAATGACGCTGATACACGCTCTTGAAGTCGGGATCCATCTTTACCTCGTTGGTACGACGCGCTTCGATGATGTTCTCGCCTTTGTCGTCCACCTTATATAATTCCACCGTCATGTCATAATAGACGCGGAGGGTCTTGGTGGCAGGGTTGTAGGTAAAGGGATAGACGGCCATGTTCTGTCCGCGGAAGTCACGGATGATGTATGGCTTGTACAAGTCAAGGTTGTTTGCCGGGAAGAAAGCATCCTTATTGTAGCATTCGCCGTAAGTGTAAGGCACCGTGGCAGGGTCGATCTGACGGCTGAAGTCGCCTTTGGAAGGTGCGACCTCAATGTCTTTAAAGTCCATGTAACGTGCATCCAGCACACGGGCTTTCATGCGGGCTTTGTCGCCGATCATCAACGGGATGCCGGTCATGGGCATGTCGGGTTCGCCCGCATGAGCGGTACTCACCGATTTGGGAACAGAGATGATGCTGGCTTCTCCTCTCGGTGTTGTCACGGTGGTGGTGTAGAAGCCAGGAACCTGGATGTTGACCTTGATACTGCTCTCCGTTGAGGAAACCAGTTGTGTCTTGAAAGTCTCTGGCTGGTCACTGAGGACATTCGTCCATTGAGGTTTTACTTGACCTTGCGCGAAGGTCATCAGTCCCAAACCGAGAAACAAAAACAGAAGGGCTGTTTTTTTCATTAGATTTAATTTTAGTGTTATTAATTAATTTTATATTTATATTATATATTATTTTACAATTAGTTTTTTGTTTTTTGTTGTCCCATTTTCATCGGTGATACGTACGGTGTAAACACCAGGTGCGTTTGGCGTAGAGATGACGTGTACATCGTCTCCACGCAGCACAATGCGTCCCGTCGCATCGATGATTTCAACAAGACCATTCCGCATGTCTTCCGGCAATTGTATCATGATATGCTCTCCAGCCTTCACTGGATTAGGATAAAGGGTGAAACCATCGCTTGTTCCTTGATGCAGCACGACGGGTTGTGAGGCGCTACCGGCAATGAGATTGTTTTTGTAGGTGATCACCTCTTTCATAGGAATGGTCTGAATGCCATCGTAAACCATGAACTGGATTTGCTCTTCATCGTTACCATATACGGTCAGGAAGGCTAAATATTGGTTCAGTGGTTCCACATAAAGGAGATGAGCGGAACCGCGGCATTCACCGTTGACGAAAGCCCCGACTTCGAGGTCTTCAGAAAGCGTAAGGTCTTTGGCATCGATGCAGGCGATGATGCTGGCGTTGTCGCAGTAAGTGAGGCCGTCAACATTCCAATGGAGGTTGTCGTTGTTAGCCTTATGCAGCTGAATGCCTCTTCGATTCTGTGAATAAACCAGGGTCTTGTTTTCAGAAGCCTTTGAGTGGTACATATAACCTTTGCCTGGGGTCATCTTATCCAATGTGCCCCACCAACCATAGCCATCGATGTAAGTCGCTACGGCGTTAAATGATTTGAGGACATCTTCGTCGTCGCTGTCGAAACCGCTCAAAGCGTCGGCGACAGTGGCTTCAGTGGAGGTGGGATATCCAATCCAGTTCCAGCCATTTTGGATGGAGATAGGATGGTCTTCGGGGTTGACAACGCTGGCCTCGATGGAGAGGGTGCCTGTGCCGGTGGTGTTGATTTGGTACATCTTTTCCACCTCGATGCTATTGAGGTTGCCGTCCCATGCTCCGTCTTCGTACTGGGCAAAGGCGGTTTGTGACTTGATTAAGAAACCGTTTTCACCGTAGGCCTGCTCCAGCAGTTGCAAGCCTTGCTGGCCTTGCAGGTTGATATAGAAGGAGACCCAACCCCAACCGATGCTGAAGGTCTGGGTTTGTGTGACGCTCTGGTTGAACTGTGCCACTAAGGTACGGTCGGCATCGACAGTGAAAGAAAGGGTGGGAGTGGTGCTGATGATGTTGCCGTTTTCTTCCCATCCCATGAACAGATAGCCCTCGGAAGGTTCAGCAGTGAGGGTCGCGACAACATCGCTGTGGTATCTTCCCCCGCCTGTGACAGAGCCGCCTTCAATGGGGTTGGCGGTTACGGTGATATAGTAGTAAGCGCCCAGGCTTTCACTGACTTTACCGTTGAGGATAATGCTTTGTGTTGTGCTGCCTGAACTGAATGAGAGTGACTCGTCAAGGTAGTTGCCTTCAGCAAGACCGGCTTTGAGACGGACATAGACCATGGTTTGGACGTTGCCGCTTGAGGCGGTCAGGTTGAGGATGGAAGCGTAGATGTTGCCATCGTTGCTGATCTCATAATCGGCAGGTGCCGTGACGGTCAGATCATCTTCGATGTTTCTGCCGATGACCATGACGGTTTGTGCCTCTGACGGTCCGTCTTCTTCAGCATAGATAAAACCAGAGAGGGTGGTTGGTGACACGGAGAGATAGGGCTCGTTGCCTGGAATCTCTTTGGTGAATTTAATCTGGCTGTTACTGGAACTGGTTGTCGGGCTGTAATTTGGACTTGTTTGCGGACTTAACGGTGTTTGATTGTAATAGTCGTTTTGGTTGTAGATGGCTCTGGTGCTTCCAGTGGAATAGGCGTAGAAAGCCCTGCCGCTGGAGCCAGTGTAGCTGCCCGTGTTGTCATCCACCGTAATCATGATGTTGCTCGTTCCATTATATTCAAATGGGGTGTCTAAGGTGATGGTGTGCCAACCAGAGGAGGTGAAGGTTTGGCTGCCTGAATACACCTTGCTGCTGGAAGTGACTGTGACCCAGGATGACAGGGATGAACTCGTCGTGTGGGTCATGTAGATGTCGAGTGTCCTTGCGCCGGAGGTGGCGTTGCCGTTGTAGTTGAAGCTGATGGCTGTGATAGTACCAGCGTCACCGATTTCAGCGGCGGTATAAATCTGTTGAGAGGTGGTGTATTTATACCAAACGTTGGTGGGAAGGCTCGAAGAGGTGTTGGTTCCGTTGCCTATGGTAACGTCGCCGCCTTGTAGCTTGCTGAATATGGCACTCACGGTGACATCGAATGCGGGCATCGTAAAGGTGTTGCCAGTCACGGCAATGAGCGTGTTCACATCGTCGGTTTTATAGACCACCCAGCTGTCAAATGCATAGCCTGTGGCCGGTGTGGCGGTTAAGGTGACGGTGGCTCCTGCGGTATTAAAGGTTGGGCTGGCACTGATGCTGCCGTTCATCACAGCTGCTAAGCTGACACTGTATCCCGTTCCGAAAGTGGCACTAACCGTGACTGGGCTGTCAGGCATGATGAACTGGTTGTTTGTCACAGGGATGTTGTTGCCGTCGCCGTCTTGGACACTCCAGGACTCCAGAGCATAGCCAGAATCTGGCATGGCTGACAAAGTGATGCTCTCGCCGTTGTATGCTGTGGTGGGATTAGCGCTGATGGTGCCGTGTTCGGTGACTTCGCAGCTCACGGAGTGGGGATCCGTGGTTCTGAAATGGGCAATGAAGGTGGCGTTCCCGGTTACGGTGAAGGTGTAGGTCGGGTTGGTGGAGATTTGGTTGCCGTTCAGCGTCCAGTAAGAGAAGCTATAGCCGATATTCGGATTAGCCGTCAGCGTACAGGAGGTGTTTCCATAATACGAGCCCGTACCGTTCACAGTGCCTCCCTCTGTTGGGTCGGCTGTAGCTGTAATGGTATAGGGGTTGGCGGTGAAGTTGGCGACATAGGATGCGTTGCCTGTCACCTGAAAACTATAGGTCGCATTCGTCGAAACCACGCTGCCGTTTTTGGTCCAGTTGGTGAAGGTGTAGCCGCTGTTGGCTGTAGCGACTAAGGTGCAGGTGGAAAAACGGTTGTAGGTGCCAGCGCCACTCACCGTACCGCCTGCCGTTGGATTTGCTGTAGCTGTGATGGTGTAGGTGTTGCCGGGACCCGGGGGATTGCCGCCACCACCTTCGCCATTGTATTGGCTGAGTGAGACGTTAGAGCCTCCGTTGCAAGAGGCGTCGAGATAGCATCTTCCTTGGAAGATACTCGTCCCACCGTTGACTGTGACACCGCTTTTGAGTGTCGGAGTTGACGATGCTGATACCACCATAGGAGTGCCTCCGCTTGCAGGGGTCTGGAAGGCAATGACGGTGCTTCCGAAGGTCATCGAATACCAGGTGTTCTGGCTCCATGACGAGGATTGATAGCATGTCTGCGAGAGAGTGCTGCCTCGTTCTAGTCCACCGATAGCGATGAGGGTGCCACCGGAGAAATAAAACTTCTTGTTTTCCTCCGTGTTGGCACCGATGGCCACCTCAGGCGAAGAGGCACTGATGGCGTAAACCAGACCGCCTTGGATGAAGACATTGCCGTTAGCGTCGATGCCGTCGTTGTTGGACCCTCGCGAATAAACGTAGCCGCCGGTGATAGTAAGGTCTTGTGCCGAGTTAATTCCGTCATCTTGGGCGTTCACGCAGATCTCACCGTCGGTGATGTTAAGGTAATTCTTGCTCTCAATACCTTCGCCGTTCTTGCCCACAGTGGTGACTTTTATGGTGCCGCCATTAATGTCGATGCCTCCGTAGTAGGTGGTGCTTGAGCTGGATGTAACCTTTGTGCCAGCTTTGATGCCTTTGGGTGAACAATAATAGTTGCTGTTGATTTGATCCGTGTTGCCACTATAACTGGTGTACTCGGTGGTGCCGTTGTTATAATATAGCCCTCCCGAAGTCACCACAGTGATGTCTCCTCCGCTGATGGTCATCAGTCCATCACATCCCATGCCTTTTCCACCAGAGCCATTGGCGGTGAGTGTCATGGTGCCTCCAGTGATGGTGATGTTTCCATCGGCATTCACGCCACAGGAGGCCTTTGCCTCCAGGTCGGTGGTGTCCCACGTGCCGTTGCCAGTGGTGGTGACATTGATGTTGGCATTGTCGGTGACGTAAATGTCGCCGACGCTCTTGATGCCTTTGGCTGCGGAGGCTGTGCAGTTGATGGTGATGACACCACCGCTGATGTAAATGTTGCCTGAATCCTCGTCTTCATGATCGGTGGTCATGCCTGTTGAGGTTTCGCCATCGAGGTCGCACTGTATTCCGTCGTCATCTGTTCCGCTGATGGTGATGGCACCACTTTCCATAAGGAAATATTGGTTGCAGGAGATGCCATCGCCAACCGCGGACGTGATGTTAATGGTGGCATTCTTGACGGTGATGTACTCGCCCGCCTTGATGCCGTGCTTTGTATTGCCAACGATGTTGAGGGTGCCTTGCTGTTTGAACTCAGCATGGCCTTTTACGTATAAACAGCCTTTCTGTTCACCATTTGCCGCATCGGTGAGGGTGTTGGTAGTACCTGTAACCACTTTCACGTTGATGCGCTTGCTGTTCTGAATATGAATGGCAGCACCACTATAAACAGGTGTGGTGTTGGTCAGGGTGAGGCCGTTCAGTTCAATGGTGGCCTTATAGGATCCCGACATGTAGAATTCGCCATTGGTTGATGAGCCGGAGAGCGTATAGGTAATCTCTTCGGTCACCTCAGTGCTCTGTGCAATAGAGACGTGTGCACCGCTTTGGGTAATGGTCAGATACGGAGCCACGTTGTCATCAACCAACACTGTCGCCGTCGTGCCGTTGTAGGTGACGGTGACAGTGTTCTCAGCCTGGGCTGGAGCAAAGTGCAACAGTACCAGGCCGAGAACTAAAAACAAAAAGGCTGTTTTTTTCATTATGAAAAATCCTTACTTCCTTGTTATTTTACCATCAATTTTTCGTGCCATGACTGTCCGTTCTCGTTGGTGATACGGATCGTGTACACGCCAGGAGTGACGGGTGTAGAAACGGTGTGCACATCGTCTCTGCGAAGCACCACGCGTCCCGTAGCATCGATAATCTCAACAGTAACATGATCCTCTGCTTCAGGCAGCATGAATTGGACGTTCTCACCAGCCTTCACGGGATTGGGATAGAGGACGAATTTGTCACTCATGCCCTGGTGCAGCACGATAGGCTGTTTGACGTTACCTGCCACGAGGTTGTTCTGATAAGTAATCTGATCATCCATGGTATAGGTCTGGTTTCCATCATAAACTATGAACTGGATTTGTTCATCGTCATTGCCATAGACGGTCAAGAAAGCCATATATTGATCGACGGGCTCCACATAGAGGAGACGAGTGGTGCCGCGGCATTCACCGTTGACAAAGGCTCCGACTTCAAGACTCTCTGAGAGGGTGAGGTCTTGAGCGTCAATGGTGGCGATAATGTTGGCGTTGTCGATAAAGGCACTGCCATCCACACTCCAGTGGAGGTTGTCGCTGTTGGCAGCGTGCATCTGTTCGCCCTTGCCTTGTCCGTACACCAAGGTCTTGTTTTCTGACGACTTTGATCTGTACATGTAGCCTTTGCCCGGGGTCATGTTGTTCAGCGTACCCCACCAGCCGTAACCCTCGATATAGGTCGTCATGGCTTCGTGTGACTTCAAGACATCTTCGTTTGCGCTATTGAAACCGCCTAAAGCGTTGGCGACAGTAGCTTCTGTTGAAGTGGGATATCCAATCCAGTTCCAGCCGTTTTGGATGGAGATAGGATGGTCTTCGGGGTTAACTGCATTGGCCTCGATGGAGAGGGTGCCAGTGCCAGTGGTGTTGATTTGGTACATCTTCTCCACCTCGATGCTGTTGAGGTTGCCGTCCCATGCTCCGTCTTCGTACTGGGCAAAGGCGGTTTGTGACTTAATCAAGAAACCGTTCTCACCGTAAGCCTGCTCCAGCAGCTGCAAGCCTTCCTGGCCTTGCAGGTTGATATAGAAGGAGACCCAACCCCAACCGATGTTGAACGTCTGGGTTTGTGTGATGCTATGGCTGAACTTGGCCACGAAATCACGAGTGGACTCGACGGTAAAGGTGAGCGTGGGTTCGGTGCTGACCACGTTGCCGTTCTCTTCCCAGTTCTCGAATTGATAACCTTCAGCGGCTGTGGCGGTCAAGGTGCAGGTTGTGCCGTGGTTATAGTTGCCAGCTCCAGTAATGGTGCCGCCCTCAGCGGGTTCAGAGGTGGCGGTGATGTTGTAACTGTTGATGGTGAACACGGCCACGTAAGCAGCTGCCTCAGTGACGTTGAAAGTATAGGTGGCGTTGGTGGAGACTTGAACACCGTTCTTGGTCCACTTGGTGAAGGTATAGTTCGCGTTGGCGTTGGCGTTCAAGGTACAGCTTTGACCATGGTTGTATGTGCCACCTCCAGTGACGGTGCCACCCGCTGCCGGGTTGGCGGTGACAGTGATGTTATAGCTGTTCAGCGTGAAGTGTGCCACGTAGTCTGCATCAGCGGTCACCGTAAAGCTGTAGGAAGCGTTGGTGGAGACTTGGGTGCCGTTCTTGGTCCATTTGGTGAAGGTGTAACCAGCGTTGGCATTAGCGGTCAATGTCGCGGTAGCGCCTTCCGCATAGCTTCCAGTACCTGAGATGGTGCCACCCGCTGTCGGGTTGGCCGAGGCAGTGATATTATAATAGGTGGCAGGAGTCTCGACCTCTTTGGTGAATTGAATCTGGTTTTTCACCGAGAGCAAGGAGTGGTATTCGCTGGTGCCGTAGGAAGTCGGAGGTGAAAGAGGATCATAATCGGTGTTGTCGTTGTAAGCATAAATGGCTTGGTTAGTGGCACTGAACACTCGACAAGTCATGTGAGGTGAACTGGACCAGTTTCCTGTATTGTCATCAGCGACGAGCACGACGTTGGAAGTACCATCATATTCAAACGGAGTGTTGAAGATGATGAAGGTCCACTCGTTGGCAGTCATAGTGACGCTGCCGCTGAACACCTTGTCGGAGTCTGAGATTGTAATCCAGTCGGTTTCGCTGTTGAATGACGACTTAGTGGTGGCCTTCATGTAAAGGTCACAGGTGCGAGCCTTTTCAGCACCGCTGTTGTAGAATGCTATGCTGGTGATGGTACCCGCGGAACCGAGTTCCGAAGCAGTGTAGATCTGTTGGCTTAAGGTGTAATTGTAATAATTATAGAAAGGAAGATAGGCGTTGGTCTCTGTTCCCTCTCCGATTTGGTTGCCCTCAGCGAAAGTGGCGATGAGGTTTCTGTTATCGTTCACGATGAAGGTGTATTCTGCCGTTGAAGAAACGACAACTCCGTTTTCAGTCCAACCGGTAAACATGTATCCTTCATCAGGCGTGGCTGTCACGGTGCAAGTGGATCCAAAACTGAGGTCAGTACCTCCACCGCTGACAGTGCCATGACCGTTGGAACTCACGTTGACAGTGAAAGTCTGGGAGGTGATGGCGCAGTTGCAGTCGAACTCATAAAGGATGCCTTCGCTTGGAGTGCCGTTTGACTCATAGATGGTAAGGTTGCCTTCGTATTGAACATTGAAAGAGCATTCATACGCGTAGCTTCCAGTGGTCCAGCTGAGCGTGACATGTACGCCATTGCCAATCTCAAGGGTATAGGTGGCACTGTGGCCGGAATTGATCGTAAGTGTTTGTGAAGGGGTGCCATCGTCAAAAGCGACGGTCAAGGTGTTGCCATTCCAGCCGTCACCGTATGAGTCAGTGAGGTTGAAGAAAATATTGCAACTGTTCTTCAAGGTCTCATTGCCTTGGGCCGACAAGCCTTGGTCAGCAGTCAGCGTGAAGGTGACAGGCAGCTGTTCGGTCTCCGGGCAGTTTGCGGCGATGGTGATGGTGAACTCACACGAAACCTCTTGGTCAACGGCAATGTTGCCCACGTTGACGGTCGGGTTGGAAATGGTGACGTAGTTGCTCGTGGTGGTCATCCTAGCAACGGCATTGGTGGCTTGGTAGTGACCCGTGTTCTTGAACTTGGCGGTCACAGTAATCGTTTCACCTGGGGTGAATTCTCCGTCCCATTGCATGTTTTGATAGCTCAACACAGCTTCTTGAGCCGTGACAACGATATTGCCCTCGTAGGTGTCGCTGCCGTTGACAGCGGTATAATGCAGGGTGACTTTGGTGCCGTCGGCCACGCCTTCGGCAATCTTGAAGCTGAATCCGCTTACGGTGGTGGTGGCTTCAGCGGCCAACGTGCCAAAGGTCTTGGTGGGGGTGAGGATATTCACATTGTTGTCATTGGTGCTCAAAGTGACGGTGGTGGTGCCAGTGGTGGCCTCGGTGCCCACATTCTTGAAAGTGATGCTCAAGTTGGTGTTGTCACCGACATGGGTGGTGTTGGGTGTGTAGCTGTCCATGGAGATATAGGGACCCTCAAGGGCGGCTGCGGGGACAGTCTGGATATAGGGGATGTGTTGTGGAGCGGTCACGCAGATGGTGACATCACCGCTGCTTGTGACAGGGTCAATCGGGACTTGAACTGTGCCAGACTCTCCGACGAGAGCAGTGCCATGAATCACACCGTCCTTGCTAATGGCAACGTATGAACCTGGGACAGCGCTCACTTCGTAGGTGCTTAAGCCGATGGGGAAGATGGCCATGTGGCTGACCTGGTTGGCAGTGGGCTGCACACGGTAAGGCATGATGGATCCATCACCCAGCACGTGATAGGCCTGCCAGTAATATAAAGTGGTGCTGTGAAGCTCATAGCCAAGAGCCTCGGCTGCATTGCCGGCAAGGAGGCCGACATAAAGAATGGAGTTCACTGTGTTGTAAACACCGTCTGTCCAGATGGCATCGTAAATGCCTAAACCAGTTTCTTCGTAAGAGGGCATGGTGCCGTCAGCACGGTTGGTGGGACCCACGCCAAAGTAATAGTCGTTTTTCCAGGTGGTGTTAGGGCAGGAGCCTATATAGGCGTAGGCACCTTTGTTAGCGGCACGGGTCATCGCCTCACCAAAGCAAGTGCCATAACCCCAGTCACCTGACTGGCAGCAGTTGCCGATGGCAAGGAAGTACTTGTGCTCGTTGGTCAGATTAGCGACGTCGCTGACATCGAAGCTTGGGCCTGCCCAGCTGGTCTGGCTTCCGTGGGCGGTGTAGTTCGCAAAGCCCACGCCTGAGCTCAGAGGTGCATAGCAGTTGGTATAGGTTCCGTTGCTGAACTCATGGACAGTGTTGTAGCCATGGTCTGTGTTGTAATAGTAGTGGGAGGCGTACCAAATGGTAGGACGGCCTACGGTGACACCCCATCCGCTGTCCTCACCAGCAATGAGGAGCACATTGTTCAAATAGCTTGGATCGGGCATCGTATATTGTTCGTATTCCATGCCTTTGTTGAGGATGGCTGTCATTTCTGAAGTGCTTGTGGCAGACAGACGGCTGTGGTACATATCGACGAACTCGTCGCCGTCAACACTCGAATAATAAAGGTCGCTGACACAGTTGGTGCTGCTGGCGGAGGAGACACTGGGCACCACCTGGTCTTTGTCACCCATGATCATTAAAAAGGTGGGATGGTCTTGGGCATATTTGTTTTGGATGAAGGTCTTGATGGCATCAGAAGTGGTGCCGATATTGTCGGTGTAGTTCACATCCACATAGATGCCTTTCAGGGTCTTCCATGCCACCCAGTCTTGGATGCAGCTCTCAAACATGCGGTTGGCGATGACCAGCATCTTGACCGGAGTTTTCCAAAGGTCGGGATGCTCGTCGTAAAGATCCATTACGGCTCTTCCATTGAAAAGCTGTTTGTAAAGGATGTCGAAATAAGGGCTGTAGGTCTTCACGAGAAGGTCTTCTGTGGCTTTGGCATCAGCACCATCAAAAGAAACCTCGACCTCGATGTTGTTGAACACACGGAGGGTGTTGTTTACGGGATCGTAGCTCAAGGGCTCGATGCTCATCTGTCCCACTTGGACGCCACGCAAGGTGCCATTGACGCTCACCTGAGCCATAGGCTCGTTGCGGAGACCGCGTTTTTGGTAAGCAGCTTCGTTATAGATGAAAGGGGCATCCTCGGGTTTTTGATTCTTAAAGAGGTCGGGTTGACGGGGACTCAGTCTGTGGATGCCATAATCTTCGAGTTTGTACTCTGTGGTGGTGAAGTGAGTCACACGGATGCTTGGCGTAGCACCGACTGGAATGGCGATTAGCTGGTTCACAACGGGAATCTGAGGATCGCCCTCACTGCCGCCGATGACTGTGTTCGGCATGGTGATCGTGGAAAACACACCGCGTTCGTTCTTCAGTTCCACGGCCTCGATGCCAGAGAATGAGAAAGTGGCCTGGAGGCTTTTCATGTCGCTTTTGACACATTCAGCCTTGTCGGCGGAACGCATCTGGATCTTAGTCTGGGCAAAGGTCTGAAGACCCATGGCCAGAATAATTAGTACAAATAATAATTTCTTCATTTTTATATAATTTTATTTAACGATTAATAAATTGTTCCATGTTTGTCCTTGTTTGCCCGTGATACGGATGGAATATACGCCAGGGACGTCCGGCGTCTTCATCGTAGAGAGGCCATATTTTGTGTCTCTACAGAGAACAACGCGTCCCATCATATCCATGATTTCAACGGTGGCGTTGCCCATGTTTTCAGGCAGTTCGATGCGGACCTGCTGTCCTGCGTTCACGGGATTCGGGTAGAGGCTGACATTGCCATTGTCCTCGTTGAGTCCAGTGCCTTTGGCGGTCATCTTATAGGGGTTGGTTCCTGTTCCGATGAGGTCGTTGGCCTTCATGGTGAGCTGCTCGTTGACGTTATAGATGGCATCTTGGTATCTGACGCGGAGGCTAAGGGCATCATGATCCTCGCCATAGACGGTGAGGAAGGCCACGTAGCGGTCGATGGGTTCGACCCACATCAAGATGGCGGAGCCACGGCACTCGCCGTTCTCGTCGAAGGCGGCGAGTTCGGCTTCCTCAGAACGGAGCTCGTTACCGTCAAGCTCGATGACAGCCAGCACGTTCATGTTGTCCGCGAATTTCCCGATGACAGGCTTCCAGTATTTGTTGAGGTTGGAATGGGTACTGTTGATAACATTCTCCTTGGCGTCGGAGGGATAAGTGAAGCTGCCGGGGTTGGCGACTTTGATCATATAGCCTTGTCCGGGTTCCATGGTTTCCAGCTCGCCCCACCAGCCGTAGCCTTCATAATAAGTGGCGAAGTTGAGGTACGACTTCAGGAAGTCGTTTTCGGATGCGGTGGTCATGTTGGCCAGAGCGGTGTTGTGCTCCAAAGCGACGTTCTCCACGTAGCCGATCCAGTTCCAGCCTTGTTTGAGGGTGATGGGGTGCTCGGCGGGGTCGGCGCAGAGTCCGTTCAAGCTGAAGTTGCCGTCTTCCGTGGTCGCGATGCGGTACATCAGCTCGTTGGTGATGGCGGTGAGGTTGCCGTCCCATTCATGGTTTTCATAGAGGAGGAAGCGGTTGGGAGCCTTGATCTGGGTGGCGCTTTCACCGAGGGCGTCCTCAAGGAGTTGGAGCCCGTTGACACCGTTCATCTCGATATAGGTGGACCACCAGTTCCAACCAGATTCGAAACTGAATTCATGGTCAACAGTGTTCAACACAAAGTTGGCGACAATCTCGGCGTCACCGGTCACGGTGTAAGGCGTGTTGATTTCAACACCGTCAACGGTGAAGTTGACGAAAGCGTAACCGGCATTCTCGGTATAAGTGAGGTTGATGACATCGTTATAGTGGTAGGGACCAGCCTCGGTGATGGCGGCGGTACCTGCCTCGGCATCAGCGGTGATGGTCACGGTATATTCAATTTGTTCGAAGTGAGCCACCAGGGTCTGGTCGGCATCGGCGTTGAAGGTGTAAGCTGCATCGGTGCTGACTTCTTCGTCATTGACAGTCCAGTTCACGAAGTTGTAGCCTGGGTTGGGGGTGGCGGTCACGGTGACCTCAGTGTTTTGGAGGTAAGGGTTCTCGCCGGTGATGGAGACGGAGCCGCCCTCGGTGGGATCAGCCTCAACGTTGAGGGTGTATTCGGGTGTGACCGAGGTGAAGTTCAGCACGTATGGATTCGCGGGGTCGCCGTAGCCGTCCTCATTGAAGGTGACGGCATCTGGGGCAATCATTTCCGGGGTGAGTTCCGTACCGGTGCTGTGATCGTATAAACGGAAGGTAAAGGTGTCGTCGGTTTCACCATAGGCCAGCAAGGTGAGAATGTAATGCCCATTGAACGGGAACAGCACGCCTTTTGCAGAGGCACGGCATTCCTCGCCGCAGAACACACCGACTTCCAATGCATCGGTGAATTGCTCCTCTCCATCAATCTGGACGATGGCAGTAATGGGTGTGTAGTTGGAATAGCCGCTGGCGTTGGCAGTCCAATGCAGCGTGCTTTCAAAATGGGCGACAAGGGTTCTGTCGGCGGTGACTACGAAGTTCCATGAGGCCTCTTCGGAGACGATTTCATCATTCTCCGTCCAGTTGACGAAGGTAAATCCTTCGTTGTTGGTTGCCGTCAATGAGCAGTTCTGGCCTTCGGTAAAGGTCCCAGCACCTGTAATGGAGCCACCATCGGCCGGATCAGCCGTGGCCATGATGGTATAAGTATTCATGATGAAGTTAGCCACCAAGGTTCTGGCAGCTGTGACCGTGAAGCTATAGCTGGCATCAGTGGAGACTTCTGTGCCGTCCTCAGTCCAATTGACGAACGAATAGGTCGGATTGGCTGTTGCAGTCAAAGTACAAGTGGACCCTTCCTCGTAATCGCCGGCCCCGCTGACGGTACCGCCCTCTGAGGGCTCAGCCGTGGCGGTAATGGTGTGTTCCACGACTGGACAATCTCCTTCTGTGTAAAAATTGATGTTTTTCTGACTGGTCGTGCTAATCGCAAAAGCGTTGCTGCTGGTGTTGTAATATAGGTAATAGTTATAGTTGCTTCTTGTGATGTAGATGCCGTTGCTGTTGATATACCATCTGCCGTATTGGCTGGTGGATGTGCCCCAGGTGAGGGTATTCCCGTTTGTGGCTCTTGCGAGATAACGTCCGTTATAAGAGATGTAATATTGTCCGTTGCTTCCGTAAGCGGTCAAAGTGACCTTAGGAAGGGTGGTCTCTTCCTCGACGGAGAAGCCGTTGTCGGTGACAGTCACCTGCGTCGAGGTGCTGGTCACAGTCGTTGAGCTGTTATGGGAAGGTGAAATCAGCGAGGAGCCATTGAGGTAACCCATGACATATTCACCTGCGGCACTAGGTATCACAGATTCATAACAGTTCATGGCCACCGTGCAGCTTCCTTCTGGGGAAAGATAGACAGGGAGGTCCACTCTGTGTCCGTCAGTGATGGTCACGTCAACAGATTCGGAACAATAGCCGTCTTTGGTGAACTTGAAGGTGTAGGTGCCGCCCTTGATGGGTCGGTGGAAGTCTCCTGCTTCATGGGTGCTCACGATAGAATATTCATCATCGTGGTTCTTCACCGTGATGGTGACACCATCAAGAGGCTGGTTGTTGTTGGCATCATAGACTATGCCATGAACACCATTGAGGCATTGCTCCATATAGGCCAGCATGGCATTGTGGTTGTAATTCCAGAAGCTGGGCAGCTGTGAGGCACTGGGGTTTTTGGTAGTTGAGCATTCCACAGTGAATTCACGGCATTGACGGTAGCCATTCATGTAGTCTTGGCGACCTCCGCCGATGGTGTACCAATCGGCGCCATTGGTGATGCCGTTATTCTCATCGGTCATATAGCTCGAGCTGACAGCCTGTGCGAGAGAGGCGTATTCTCTTGAGACATACTGCCACCAGGCATCATCGGCATGGCGTGTCGAGGTGTTGTCCCAGGGGTAGTTCACGACCTCGGAACCGCCGTGATAGTTGGCCGCTATCACGAAAGGATAATCCTCGGCAAGTTGCATGAACCATTGGGTCTCCGATTGATACGCATTTCCGTCGGGATGCGCACTGCTATGAGGGTCAGGATAGTTGCGGTTCATGTCAATGCTGTTGCCGTTGGCGCGTGTTGCACCTGTAACCGTATTGTTGCCTCCTGCATAGGTCCCATCGGGGTTGGCGTTGGGGAAGATGAAGATGTCGAGGCTGTCAACCAACCGGACGATACGGCTGTCCGTGCTGGTGCAAAGCTCGTCGATGAGGCGCAGCATCAAGATCCATCCAGTGGTCTCGTCACCGTGAATGGTGGAGCTGTAAAGGAACTTGGGCTTTCCCTGTGTTTGACCATTGTTGATTCGGACTCCCATGATCTTACGACCCGATGACAGGGTGCCAAGGGTCATCAACGTGCAGGTCCTGCCTTCCACCACCGAGGTGGGGTAGGCTTCCATCATGGATACATACTGACTGTAGGTGGGGTAGCTGTCCCATTCGTAGGTGGCGCGGTTGCCGTCCCACATCTTGGCTTCTTCAAGCATCGAAGGCGGGGTTTCAAGTGTGGGTTGGTACCCCAGATTCAACAAGTGGTCATACTCCCGCTGGTTAGCATAGCATACCACGGTCGTGCCATCGGTCTTGTCAACGGAACAGAGCTGACAAAGGGCTTGGATTTCGCTCGGGTGATTGACACTGAGCGTAAAATAATACTCACCGCGGCTGTGCATGAGCTTTTCTAATTGTTTTTGAGTTTGTGCAGTCATGGCTCCGCTGAGTATCATGACAAGCAAGAATAAAAATAGACGTGTGGTTTTCATAAAAATAAAAATGTATGATAATTATTTATTTTGTAATCGTGGGGAAAATGAGTTGGATGCTCTGAGTCCGCTTGGAGCAGTAGATGTAGCCTTTCCCGGGTTCCAGCTTCCGAAGGGTGCCTTGCCAGGTGCCATCGGAGTAGGAGGAGAAGGCATATTGGCTTTTGATGGCGTCTCCTTCTTCAGGGGTGAAATTGCCAAAGGCGGTTTCGAGGTCCATGGCTTGGCTAAGTGGATAACAGATCCAGTTCCACCCTGGCTTGACTTCAAGGATTAGTTCTGATGGGTCAACTTCTTGTCCTTCAAGTGTCAGGGTCAAGCTGCGGTCTGATGCTATCAAATACATGTTGGTGTTGTCCAGATGGTCGAGGGTGCCTGACCATGCTCCGTCGAGATTCCCAGTGAACGAATCGGATGATTTGATGGTGACAGAAGCACTCGCTGCGTCAACCTGGTTTTGGATTTCATCGAGGCTGTTCTCGTCGAAGGTGATGTAGGAGGACCACCATATCCATCCATTGACAATCTGGAAGTTTTGTTGAGCCGTTCCTTGAGCACCGAAATTCAGGGTATAGGGGTTGATGGGTGAGCCATAGCCGTCGTTGTTGAAGCTTATGGAGGCGGGTGCGTGAAGTGCTGGGGTTAGCTCGGCATCCTGTTCATGGTCGTAAAGACGGAAGCTGAACGACTCGCCGTCTTGTCCCGCTATGACCAAGTTCAAGATATAACGGTTGTTGAAGGGGAAGAGACGGGCGATGTCGCTGGCACGGCACTCCTCTCCGACAAAGACGCCGACTTCAAGGGTGTTGCGGTATTGCTCCTCGCCATCAATCTGGATGACGGCGCACAAGGTCATGTTGTCAGCATAGAGGGTGTGGGCAGCTTCCCAGTGCAGGGTGCTTACTTCTTCGAAATGTGCTACCAAATCGCGGTTGGCGGTGACTTCAAAAGTGTATGGGTTGTCAGAGCCTAGTTCAGTACCATTCTCTGTCCAGCCTACGAAGGCATAGCCTGCTGCGGGGGTGGCGGTCAACGTGCATAGATCGCCTTGTTCGTAGGTGTCTGCTCCTTCAATGACACCGCCCTCTTGCGGGTCAGCGGTGGCGGTGATGTTATAGCTGGGATAATCACATGAAACCGTGGCAACCCATCCTGATTTTCCCACCGAGGAGTCGGATGTGAATCTGAAAGTGAGGGAACCAGCGGAGTTGGTGGCGGTCACCGTGCCGGGACTGTTGGTTCCGGTATATTTATCACCGATGGGTGTGGCAGAAGTGGATGTGCCATCGTAGATATATAAAAAATCCCAGTTGGACTCTAATTCAAAGCTGTTGAAGGTTACTTGGACCTTAGCGTCTTCAGCAGAAGGATAGAAGGTCATTGTATAATCTTGATTGTCTCCATAGTTGCCATTGGCACCTCCCGAGTCGTAGAAAAGGGCGTCGCAGGTCGTGACAGAGCCGTTTTGCATCAAGTAGGAGGAGGTGACATGGATGTAATTCTCTTTGATAAGGGTTTCGCTGTGACCATCGGCGTCGGTGATAACCAAGGTGACATCAAAGTCGCCTGCCGTGTTATAGGTGATGCCAGTGGGATTTTGCTGCGTGGAGCTGGCGGGCGTGGCACCCTCGAAAGTCCATCTCCAGGTGGCGATGTCGCCAAAAGAGCCATCAGTGAAGCTGATGCTTTGTCCGATGGCCACCTCCGTCGTGTTGGCACTGAAGGCGGGCATCATGCAGTTGCCGGGAGTGAGTTTGATGTCGTTCAGCTCGACACGCTGGTCGTCTTCGACGGTGACCTCTACGGTCTTGGGACAGTATCCGCTCTTGGTGAAGACCAAGGTGTAGCTGCCGCCTGTGATGGGACGGTGGAAGTCGCCCGCGCTATGGGTGGTGACAAAGGAGGTCTCGCTGTCGTGATCCTGAACCGTGACCTTCACCCCTTGGATGGGTTGGCCGTTGCCCTCATCATACACGAAGCCGTGGATGCCGTTCAAGGACTGCTCCATAAAAGCTAACATGCTATTGTGGTTATAGTTCCAGAAGTTGGGCAGCTGTGAGGCAGATGGAGTCTTGGCGGTAGAACACTCGATGGTGACCTCACGGCATTGTGCGTAGGCATTCATATAGTCCTGTCGGCTGCCGGTGATGACGTACCATTCAGCACCGCTGGTGACACCATCACTGTAAGTGTCCGACATATATGAAGAATAGGTCTGTCGGGCGATCTGCACATACTCGGTGCAAACATGCTCATACCAGTCCTTATCAGCATGGTTGTCATAAACGGCATCCCAAGGATAGTTCATCACCTCGGCACCTCCGTGGTAGTTGGCACTCATCGTGAAAAGGTTCTCATCGCCCAGTTGCATGGTCCAGATGGTCTCTTCCGCATAAGCGTTGTTGTCGGGATGGTCGCCTTGATAGTAGTCTTTATAGTTGCGGTTGAGGTCCACAC
This sequence comes from uncultured Bacteroidales bacterium, assembly GCA_946402445.1. GTDB lineage: Bacteria > Bacteroidota > Bacteroidia > Bacteroidales > F082 > Limimorpha. The sequence continues at coordinate 46,422 of CAMIWN010000005.1, read as the reverse complement.
CATTGCCGTTGTAACGCCGTGCGCCAGTCACCGTGTTGTTGCCGCCATAATAGGTTCCATCAGGGTTGGTGAGGGGGAAGATGTAAATGTCAAGGTTGTTCACCAAATTGACAATCCTGGTTTCGGTGCTGGTGCATAGCTCATTGATGAGACGCAGCATAAGAATCATGCCTGTCACCTCGTCGCCATGCATGGTGGAGGTATAAAGGAACTTGGGTTTGCCTTCAGCTTGCCCGTTGTTGATGCGGACACCCAGAAGTTTTCTGTGGTTGCTGGTCGCCAGCGTTCCGAGGTCAATCAACGTGCAGCTTCTGCCAGTGACCGTAGCGGTGGGGAAGCCTTCCATCATCGACACATACTGCTCGTAAGTCAGATAGCTGTCCCATTCGTAGGTGGCACGGTTGCCATCCCACATCTTGGCCTCCTCACGCAATGAGGGGGGAGTGAGAAGTGTGGGCTGATACCCCGCCTTCAGTAGAGCCTCATATTCTTTGGTGTTGGCGTAACCGACTACCGTGGCGCCATCTGTTCCGTCAACAGAACAAATGCTGTTGATGTAATTGATTTCTGAAGGTTTGTCAACTTTTAAAGTAAAATAATACTCATCGCGGTTTCGCATGAGCGAGCCCAGCTCTTTTTGACTCTGGGCGCTAAGGTTGCCTGAAAAATACAGGACAACGAAGAATGTAAAAAAGCGCAGTACGTGTTTTGCCATCTTATTGTATTTTATAAATAGGTGGCAAAAATAAACAAAAAGTATGTACAATAACACAAAAAAGTGTTAAAAACTTGTTGCGAAAACCGCTGTTGGTTGTTGATTATCAAGGGTCTGAAACCAGACGTCTTATTCGAGTTCCGAAAAAGTTTTCAACAGTTGTTCGCCCAATCCGATGGTGTAGCCTTGTCTTAAAAATACTACTTCTCTATTGGGTTTTTCGAGGATGAATATGGGTCGTTGTCCTTCGTCCAATTTTAGGTTGTTGATAACTTTTTGGGCGATTTCTTCCTCCATGATGCCAAAATGAATCCCTTTCGGTAATGTGTTAAAACTTTTTAACTTGAATTTTTGGTATTCATTTTCAGTGGGGAAAAGGAAGAGCAAATCGAGCTTTTTTTCCTCGAATTGGGAGGCAAAGGTGCTGATGTCCTGCATGGCGTGTGTGGTGGGTTCTGAGCCTTGGTCCAGAATCGCAATGATCATGGGACGTTCGGGTTTTTCAAGGATTTCTCTTTTTCCGCTGGCGATGTCGAGATAGGGGAGGTCGATATCGAGGGTGCCCCACACTTTGATTAGGTCTTCGGGTTGTCGCAACACGAGTTCAATAGGGGTGGTTTTCCCTTCTTGGATGGTGAAAAACTGGCTGTGGGTCAATGCGGTTCCATCGCTGAGGCGGGTTCCTCCAGTGAGGATGTAATAGCCGGGTTCCAGTGGCGTGGGATGTGTGAAGGCGGAAAGGGTCATGCCGTCATCGATGCCGGGGTCTTGCGCGTCGTATGCCAGGAGTTGGAAATGCTGGCCGTCGAATCGTTTGAGGCTGAAATGGGTGTAGTATTTCGGGTCGGGGATGGCATTGTTGGGTTGATAGTGGATGCTAAGGAAACCCATGGCGTTGGCTTTTGGCTCAGTGGTCTCGAAATCGACTTTGGTCCATTGTCCTTGTTGGTCAAATTCCACGTTGCCGTTGACGGGGTTGATCCTTGCGGCGATACCCAGGCTTCGTGCCATGGCGACGAAGAAGATGTCGCGGGAATGACGGTCGGCTTGACGTGCTTTCAACACGCCGAGTGGGGAAATCGGTATGCGCTGAGGATTCAGCTCATCGTTCACTTGGATGTTTTGTCTCACCCATTCTGCCAGTTTGCCTGGGCTGTCATGATAGGGCCTTTTTTCTGAGTCGGGGAAGCATTCTTGAAGGGTTTTTCTCCACGGGACAATCATCTCGTTGCTGATACGGGGGCTGAGGATATACTGGGCGTAAAGCTCTGGTGGCATTGAGATGATGGAGGAGGTGAGGTCAGGGGTGTGGTCGAGATGGTCTTTCAACACTTCCAGCTTGATGTCGCGCAAGTCTTTGTCGCTGATGTTTTGCAGCAGGTTCACCGCCTTGGTTTCCTGGTGCTTCTCCTGGGCGTATTGGATGAAATCAGCTATGGTTTGATAGTTGCCCCAGGTCTTTTCATAAAGGCTGCAAAGGGTTTTGTTTCCTGTGTTCGCAATGAGGGCTTGTTGCGCTTGCTTACAGTCGGCGATATAAGCGTTTCGCAGCGAGTCTTCATGGCTGATGCGGCGGTCGTTCTCGGCACGCATGTCTTGGGTGACCTTAGGCAAGACGCTGGTGGGTGGTGGTGGCACCATGTCATAGTCGAATGCATCGTCACTGCCTGCTACATGATCCAGGGTGATGGTGACATGGTCATGGATTCCCGCTTTGAATATTTGGAATCCGAATTTGCCGTCCTTGGCTGCGTAGGCCATCATACAGCCTAGTCCAGAGGTGAGCCAGGTCTGGCCGTTGGCGTCTGTGGTCTTCGTAACCACCGTGCAGAACTCGGCGTAGTTGTAGATTTTGAACTCCACCGGGAGGTTGGCTTGTGGATGGCCTTGTTCGTCCACGACGGTAAAGGTGGTCTTGGCGGTTTTGGCATAATGATCTACCACGTTAATCTCCGTATAGTTGGCGTTGCTGCTGATGACCTCTTCGGGGCCGTCGTAGTTGCCGAAGACGCGGGTGTGAAGAAGCAAAGTCCTGGATGCCGGCTCGTTGAACCATCCGAGGTCGAGCACGGGTTCGGGTTCGCAGGCACCGAGGAAATGCCATTCTCCGTCCACCCAGGCTTCCACCCATGCGTGGTTGTCATCGCAGTGTGCCCAGCGGGGCGTATAGACTTGACGCGCTGGGATGGCTACCGTGCGCAAGGCAGTCACTAAAAGTGTGGACTCCTCGCCGCAACGGCCCCATGAGGTCTTGATGGTGGACATAGGGGCAGAGGTGCGGCTGTCAGACCCTTTATAGTTGACGCGTTCATGGCACCAATGGTTCACTTCCAACACTGCGTCGTAGAGACTTAAGTCCTTGACTCGGTTCTTCAGCTCTTCATAGTAGGTGGCCCTGAACTGGTCGAGGTTCTCGTTGTTTACCCTCGGCGGAAGCACGAAATGCTTGAACTCTCGTTCGGGGATGTTTTTGCCCCAGGGTAGTTCTGCCTTGGCTTTGAAGGCATATCGAACACTCTCCCGAAAGTAATCTTCGGTGTAGTCAGCCTGGTCGCCCACAGGCATGTATTGATAAAGGAACTCCAGGGCTTTTTCTTCCGTGAAAGCCTCTTCTTGTCTTTGTTCTTGTGTGCAGGCAGAGAGCAGCAGTGCAACAAGGGTGATGGTCGCTAAGATTTGATTTCTCATGATGCCGATGTTTTCGGCAAAGATAATCTTTTTTTAGAAGCAGTTTTGATTTTTTTTCAAGCTGATTTGGGAGGCATCCTTAAGGATGATTTCCCTAATCTTTCAAGTTTATCATGATATATAATTATATCGTTATAATTGTTATAATCAATAATATAAATATGTTAATTCAATATAGATTATAGTATCTAAATCATAAACTCTTGTAAGTCGGAAAACAGGATTTCTTTCAACTCATCTTTGTGCTGTGGGGTGGTCTTGGTAAAGAGGAATCCCCAGATGCTCATGGCTGGGTTTTGGATGTCGCGTGTCTCGAGCACACCGTGGAAATGGCGGCGGATCCGCTCGAAGTCGAGCTTGCGGTTGGTGTCGTAGGGCTTGTCGAGCACGATGAAACTGAATATATCATTCTCGATGCCGTTCCACATTGTGGCGTAATCGGGGTGGGTGCCCTCGAAGAAAGCTTTGACGGGTAGCAGACCGCAAGTGTGTCGGGTCAGGTCGTTGAGGCACATGCCGGCGAAGCGCAAGGGATTCACCTCGATGGGGATGGCTCGTCCCGTGTGATGGTCCACACGGAACTCCACGTGCATCGGGAAATTCTTGAGCTGTAATACGCCATTTAAGTCGATGCAGAATTGGTTGAAAGCAGGGTAGTTGGTCTCGAAGATCTGCTTGCTCATGCAGTAGAGCCGATCGCTGACATCAGTCTCGTCTTTGAAGATATGGTGGAAGATGTTGATGATGTTGGGTTTCCCCTCGCTGTCGTAATAGGCATCTACAGCGTATTCCTCGCCTTCGATGAACTGTTCCAGCACGAAGTTCTCGCTCCGCACCACGGTGTCGGGGAACACGGCGCATTGTTTGGCGAAGTTAAGGTCAATGTCGTTAAGGGCGGCATTCCATTCTTCTTTGCTTCGGACGATATAGACGCCGACGCTTAAAAATCCCACAGAGGGTTTCAGCACCAGTGGCAGGGGCAGCTCGTCAGGGTCCAGGCTGCGCAGGGCTTTCATCTCCACCTCTTTATAATAGAAGTCGGGATAGATTTGTTGGCAAATTCTGCGGAATGCGGCTTTGTCTTTCAAAATCTTGACTTTTTTGACTAACTCCGACTCGGGCAGTTGGGCATAGAGCCATACTAAGGCGTTTTCCGAGACAGCGTAAAGCTTGCCACTCTGTTGGTATTGTTCCACAAATTGCTGGTCGTCAAGCAAGTTGAGACAATGGCCTTGCTGTTTGAGCAGTTCAGCCATGTCGTTGTGCAGTACGGGAACCTGTTTTTCTTCAAGATAGGCCACCAATGGGGCGGATACGTATGGTTTTTCTAGGATAATCATGGGGAGTTTAGAATTTATAATTTAGAATTTAGAGGGGGTTAGCGGAGGATGTTTTGGGTTCGGTCGGGGCCGTAGGAGACGAACTTGATAGGCACGCCGACATAATCTTCGATAAACTTTATATAGGCTTCTAATTGAGTCGGTATTCCGTCTTCTATCTTTTGTTTCCATCCGGGGAGCGTGGTGTAAACGGGTTCCATGGTTTCGGTGCAGGCGGCAAAAGGAAGATGTTTGGTTTCCACGCCGTTGTAGCGGTAGGAGGTGGCCACCTTGATGGTCTCGAAGTCATCCATCACGTCCGATTTCATCATCATCAAGTCAGTGACGCCGCTAAGCATGACCGCATATTTGAGGGCGGGAAGGTCGAGCCATCCGCAACGACGCGGGCGTCCTGTGGTGGCACCGAATTCATGTCCGTTCATCCGTAGTGTCTCGCCGGTCTCGTCGAAGAGTTCAGTGGGGAAGGGGCCAGTGCCCACACGGGTGCAATAGGCTTTGAAGATACCATATACCTTGCCGATGCGGTTGGGGGCGACGCCCATTCCGGAGCATACGCCTGCAGCGATCACACTCGACGAGGTGACAAAAGGATAACTGCCGAAGTCCACGTCGAGCATTGAGCCTTGCGCACCTTCAGCCAGCACTTTCTTGCCAGCGTCAAGGGCTTCGTTGATATAGTATTCACTGTCGATAAATGCGTATTGTTTCAGGTATTCAATGCCCTCGAACCACAGTTTCTCGTATTCGTTGAAGTCGATGCCATCGAGTTGGAAGCCTTGCATGTCGAAGCCCAGTCCGGCGATTTGCTGAAGATGGGTTTGCTTCAAATGCTCATATTTCTCTTTGAAGTTGTTGGTGACAATGTCGCCGATGCGCAAGCCTCGGCGGGCGGTTTTGTCGGTATAGGTAGGGCCAATGCCTTTCAGGGTGGTGCCTACTTTCATCTTGCCCAGTGCCTTTTCGTTGGCGGCATCCATGGCGCGATGGGTGGGGAGAATTAAATGCGCGCGGTTGGCGATCTTCAGGGTCTGGCGAAGGTCGAATCCCGCCTCGTGCAGGTGCTCTATCTCACCTTTTAATATATGTGGCTCGATGATAACACCGTTGCCAATGATGTTGACGCAACCTGGAGTAAGCACTCCCGATGGGATGTTGTGCAACACGAATTTTTTGCCCTCGAACTCGATGGTGTGTCCGGCATTCGGACCACCTTGAAAACGAGCAACAATATCATAATTCGGGGTCAACGCATCCACCACCTTGCCTTTGCCTTCATCACCCCATTGCAATCCTAATAATATATCCAGTTTATTCATATTGTTTGTAGTTTTGTCAACTTCTTACTTCTTACTTTTGTCTTCTGTCTTTTTTTTATTAATCTTGTGCCCATAAAAAACCAGTGAATGATGGGTGATGGCTACCCCCAGTTCCTCTTCGATGGTCTTTTGGATCTCCAACAGTCTGGGGTCGCAGTATTCCAGCACCTTTCCCGTGTCTAAATCAACGAAATGGTCGTGTTGCCTGAACTTGTAGGATCGTTCATATTGAGCGCAGTTATGACCGAACTGGTGCTTGATTACCAAATTGCAATCCAGCAGTAAGTCAATGGTGTTGTAAAGCGTCGCACGGCTGACACGGTATTTGTTGTCCTTCATCTTGTTGTACAGTTCCTCGATGTCGAAGTGCCCGTTGGTCGAATAGATTTCTTGTAAGATGGCATAACGTTCCGGGGTCTTTCGCAGGTTGTGTTCATGAAGATACTCTGTGAATATCTTTCTCACTGTCAGCAAGATGCTTTCATTGGTCTCTTTCATGTCTTGTTGCTTGAATGACCCGCAAAGATAATTATTTATTCGGAATAATTCTAAATAAGACGGACGACTTTTTTCACTTCTTTGAATTTCCCAAGGCGATCGATGAGCAGATTGAGTTCAGCAGTGTTGTGTACATAGACGGTGATGTTGGCTTCAACAAGGTCTTGTTTCGACTCTATATGCAGAGCATGCATGTTGAGTTTCAGTTCGTTAGATAGTAGGTCGGTCATTTTGTTGAGCAGTCCGATATTGTCGATGGCCGTAATTTTGAGTCCGGCCAGGAACGCGATTTCGCTTTTAGGCTGCCATTTGGCTTTGACGATGTTGTTGCCATAGCGCGACATCATGGTGATGGCTTTAGGGCAGTTGGAGCGATGTATTTGAAGGGGCTCGCCAGGGAAGTTGAAGGCTACCACCTCGTCGCCAGGGATGGGGTTGCAGCAGGTTGCCACGTTGATGTCGAACTCTCCGGTCTCTACGATGGCCTCGTCTTTCTTTTGTTTGGAATCTCCGCCAAGCAGTCCGAAGGTGAGGTACCGCAGCAGTCCTCCGTTGGTACTGCTTTGGGGCTTCAATATCTTCTGGATGAGTGCCTCGGTGATCTTGCCTTCGGCGACCATGTAATAGAAGTCCACTGCACTGGAGATTTTCTGTTCTTCCATGATTTTGGCGCGGTTGGCTTTGGAGGCTTCGAGGTTGAGTTTCTTCATGATGGCGTTGAACATCTCTTCTCCCTCCTCACGGTAGGCGCGACGGAATTCCTTGATGCCGGCCTTGAGCTTCGACTTGGCGAAGGCGGTGGTGAGGAACTCGAACCATTTCTCCTGGGGATGTTGTGCCTCGGAGGTGATGATCTCCACCTGGTCGCCGGTCTTCAGCTTTTGGTCGAGATGGGCCAGTTTGTTGTTGACATTGGCAGCGATGCTGTGGTTTCCGATTTCGGAGTGGATGCTGTAGGCGAAGTCAAGCACAGTGGCGTTTTTGGGGAGGGTGATGGCTTTCCCTTGTGGCGTGAACACCTTGATTTCGTCGGCGAACAAGTCGTTGGTGAAGGTGTCCACAAAGTCGAGGGTCGAGTCGCTCTCGCTGCTGATTAGCTCGTTGACCCGTTTCAGCCATTCGTCGAAACCACTCTCGGTCTGGTTGTCGGTGCGATATTGCCAGTAGGCGGTGAAGCCTTTCTCGTCGATCTCGTTCATGCGTTTGCTGCGGATCTGCACCTCAGCCCAATTGCCGTCTTTGCCCATGAACACAGCGTGTATGGACTCGTATCCGTTGATTTTCGGTGTCGAGATCCAGTCTTTCAGTTTCGAGACGTTGGGCGTGTAAACATCGGTGATGATGGCATAGAGTTTCCAACATTCGATTTTCTCCATATCTGGAGGGCAGTCGATGAGGAAACGGAGATGGAAGATGCCGTACAGCTCGTCGAAAGTCAGCTGTTTTTTCTTCATCCGTTTCCAAACCGAATGGGTGGAACGTTCCACAATCTGCGACTGTACCTCAACGCCACGTTTCTTGAATGTTTCCTCCAAAGGAGCCAAAAACTGCTTGAGTTGGCCGATTTTCTCTTCTCTGATTTCGTTGACTTGTTTCTTGATGCTGTTGTAAATGACGGGGTCCGTGTATTTCAGCGAGAGATCCTCCAGCTCATCCTTGATGGCATGAAGTCCGAGACGATAGGCTAACGGCGCATAGATATAAGCGGTTTCAGAGGCGATTTTAAGCTGCTTGTGAGGCGGCATCGAGTTCAAGGTACGCATGTTGTGCAGCCGGTCGGCCAATTTGATGAGTACCACACGGATGTCGTATGACAGGGAACTGATGATCTTCTTGAAGTTTTCCGCCTGAATGCTCTCAGCGTTGTCCACCTTGTCGAGTTTGGTCAGTCCGTCGATGATGTGGGATACTTTCTCGCCGAAAAGCTGCGAGATGTCATCGAGGGTGTATTCGGTGTCTTCCACCACATCGTGTAGCAAGGCACAGGTGATGGAGGTGCGTCCTAAACCGATGTCTTGCGCGGCGATAGTGGCCACAGCGATGGGATGATAGATGTAAGGCTCACCCGAACGTCGGCGTTGAGTGCAGTGGGCCTTCGCGGCGAAATAAAAGGCCTTTTCCACCATCTCAAGATCCTGTTTCTCCTTGCGCGTTTGCCATGCCTCAAGCAAACGCTCGTACCGTCGCAAGATCTCTTCTTTTTCTGCTGATGAATAGTTGTCGGGTAAAGATTGTTCCATGCAATACTGTTTTTTCTGAAATAAACTGCAAACTTAATGAAATTATTCTTTTTTATGCAAGACGAAAGCCGGTTTTTATTTTGTTGGTTGTTATTTTCTCAAGATTGATTACCTTTGCGCCCGAAGACAACATTATGCGCAAGTTTTTTCTCATCGGCCTGCTCTTTCTCCTCAGCATCCCAGCCTGGGCCACGCATCAGCGTGCCGCTGAGATTACCTATGAGTGGAGGGGTGGCAACACCTACGAGTTCACCTTGACCTGCTATACCTATACCCCCAGTCTTGCCGGCGTGCAACGCGACTCGCTGTTGATGGAATGGGGTGACGGCTTTGCTGACTATGTGCCACGTGTAGTATATCAAGAGCTTGGCGACAACTTTACCCTTAACGTTTACAAGATGACTCACGACTACTCGTCTTCTGGCACCTACGTCATCAGCATGGAGGATCCTGACCGTAACTACGGCGTGGTCAACGTGCCTAACAGTGTCAACATTTCCATGTATATCGAGACAGAGCTTGTCATCAATCCTTTCTTGGGTTATAACAACTCGGTGCAGCTCCTCAACGCTCCTGTTGACAAGGGTTGTGTGGGGAAGCCTTTCTATCATAACGTCTCGGCATACGACCCTGATGGCGACAGCCTTAGCTACCGGTTGTTGCCTTGCAAGGGTAATGGGGGAGAGGATATCCCAGGATATACTTTCCCGCAGACGTCCAGTGTGTTCGACATCGACCCCGTCACAGGTGTGTTACGGTGGGAGAATCCCATGATGCAAGGGGAATATAATGTGGCAATCATGATCGAGGAATGGCGCGCTGGGGTTAAGATTGGCTCGGTGATTCGCGATATGCAGATCCTCATCACCGCTTGTAACAACAATGTCCCTGAGATCTCCGCCATCACCGACACCTGTGTCATCGCCGGTTCCACCCTCGACTTTTTGATTTCTGGCTCTGACCCGGATGGCGATGTTGTGACGCTGGAGGCCACCGGCGCTCCTTTTGAGATTGAGGTCAGCCAAGCAGTGGTGACACCCCCTACGGCTAATGGCCTTAATCCAGTCATGCAGTTCACCTGGGTCACGGAATGCAGCCACATTCGTAAGACTCCTTATCAAGTGGTGATCCACGCTAAGGACGACTCGTTCCCTATCCCCCTCACCAACGTGCATGTCATCAACATCAGCGTCATAGGCCCTCCCGTAGAGGACCTTCAAGTGGAAACCATCAGAACCCTCCACGCCTCACGCCTCAGTTCTCAACTCTCCTGGTCGCAATATACCTATTGCCCTAATGTGGCGGGAATTCAGGTGTATCGTAAGACTGGCTCTAATCCTTATCAGCCTGATCCTTGCGAGACGGGCGTTCGACCAGGGTATCAGCTGATTGCTGAACTCGCTGCTGATGCCACCTCCTACCAAGATGACAATGGAGGACTGGATTTCGATCAGGGAATAGACTACTGCTACCGTGTGGTGGCTGTGTTTCATGGCGGTGCCGAGAGTCAGCCCAGTGAAGAGGTCTGCGTGCGCCTGCCCAATAATTTGCCTCTGATGACACAGGTCTCCAACGACAGCCTGGACCTTCTTTCGGGTCGTATGCTCGTGGGATGGACCTCACCGCAAGATATTGAACCCTATTATCAACCTCCTTTTTCCTATTCGCTGATCCGGTTTTTGAACGGTGAGTCAGCCACGGTTTATACTGGTTCCGACACCCTCTGTCATGACGGGGAGGTGAATCTCGCTGATGTGACATCTCTTTCTTATCAAGTGGAGATGCGTGATGCGAACCAGCAGCTTATGGGGAAGAGTGTCGCTGCTCATGCTGTCATGCTGAGCGGTACGGGTGGCGATGCATCGGTATCATTGTCATGGTCTGAAGAGGTTCCTTGGATGGTTGACAGTACTGAGGTGTTTCGTTCAACCGACACTGTCTTTTCAAGGATTGCAGTTACGGAAACCATGGACTTCAGGGACACGCTTGTGGAGAACGAGGTGAAGTACCGTTACTATGTGCGCACCTTCGGGCATTATACCATCGAGGGGATTCAGCGGCCTTTGTTGAACTATTCTGCTGTCATCGAAGTCACGCCTAAAGAAAACGAGGAGCCAGAACCCGAACCGGAGAAACCCGTGTATGAGCTTCCGAACGTGTTCACCCCTAACGGCGATGGCTTCAATGAGGTCTTTGAGCCGACACGAATCACCCCGGACTTGATTGCCTGGGTGAAGATGCACATCTTCAACCGTTGGGGCCGACCCGTCTTTGACACGGAGGACATCTTCATCCGCTGGGATGGAAACGCCCAAGGCACCCATGTTCCTTGTCCCGACGGCACCTATTTCTATATCTGTGACGTGGAAATGATAACCCCTGAAGGACCAGTCACCCAGCGCCTCCAGGGGAGTATTATGATTGTAAGATGAGAGGTAAGAGGCCTCTAACCTTCATTAGTATTTCATCATTTCGATAAGGTCAACCATGCGGTTGGAGTAACCCCATTCGTTGTCGTACCATGACATGATTTTCACCATCTTGCCCATCACCATGGTGCTTTGGGCATCGAAGATGGAGCTGTGCGGGTTATGGATGATGTCGCAGCTCACGATCGGGTCTTCAGTGTATTCGAGGATGCCTTTCATGGGGCCTTCAGCGGCTTCTTTCATGGCGGCGTTGATTTCTTCTTTGGTGGCTTCGGTCTTCAGCGTGCACACGAGGTCAACGAGGGAACCGGTGGGGGTTGGGACACGGACAGCGATGCCGTCGAGTTTTCCATTCAGTTCGGGGATTACGATACCCACGGCTTTGGCGGCGCCGGTGGTGGTGGGGATCTGCGACATGCAGGCCGAACGGGCACGGCGAAGGTCACTGTGAGGACCGTCGAGGATTACCTGGTCGTTGGTGTAGCTGTGGATGGTGGTGATGTAACCTTGCTCGATGCCGAAGCGGTCGTTCAACACCTTGGCGACGGGAGCCAGGCAGTTGGTGGTGCAGGAGGCGTTGCTGACGCACTCGATATCATCGGTCAACTCATTGTTGTTCACACCGACCACGATGGTGGCGTCGATGGCATCCTTCGAAGGAGCGGAGAGGATGACCTTCTTGGCACCGTTCTTCAGGTGGTCGCCATAGCCACCTTTGCTGCTTTCCTTGGAGCGGAACACGCCGGTGGACTCAACCACCACGTCGGGAGTCTTGCCCCACTTGATGTTCAGCGGTGAACGCTCAGCCGTGACGGGGATGCGTTGGCCGTTGACGATAAGAGCGGTCTCGTCATATTCCACGGTGCCAGGGAACTTGCCCTGGGTGGAGTCATATTTCAAAAGGTGGGCCAGCACCTTGGTGCTTGTCAGGTCGTTGACCCCCACGATTTCCAGATTCGGACGTTCGCAAATGATGCGGAACACGTTACGGCCAATACGGCCGAAACCATTGATACCTACTTTAATCTTTTCCATTATAAATTGATTTTGATGTTTCTCATTCAAAATGAACTGCAAAAATACGATTTCTATCGTTAAATTAACTTCAGAATGAAAAAAAATCTTACTTTTCAACCGAATTAGATTTCCCAATTCCCAATTCAAATAATTATCGTATTTTCGCATTCCAATACGATGATACGCTATGTCCGAAACATTCAAATCCCAAGCTCTCGAAGCTAATCTGGCACAAACTAGATACAAAGACATCTTCATTCCAGAAGAACATCAGCAGTTTATTAACCTGTCAACCAAATACTTCGGCATAAACAAACGAGCCAAAGAATGCATTACCGAATATCACCACCCACTATCCAACCACACCTTTGTGATTGAAGAACTCCGTAAGATTCTTATGGATGACTTTTGGTTCTATACTCGTGACGACGTGCCCGCCGATGCTTTGCTCGTCCCCATCGAGATGATGCGCAGCCTGCTTCGCCCCGATGTGACGAAAAAGCTGAGACTCAGCATTGTGAATACCTTGCTGGAATTTGTTTCAAAAGAAGATAGAAGACAAAAGATCGAAGACAGAATTGTAGAGGAAGTTTTCGATGTGCTTGATGAGCGTTTCGACGCCAACCGCGACTGCTATATCCTGGCTTCGAAATATGCTATCCGCTATCTGGATACCCTGGCTCGTGATGAACATTATGGACAGCGTGCCATGGACCTGGTGCGGATGATCCTTAAAGAGACTTACCGCTATTGGCGTGAGACCACCATGGTGGAACTGTGGCTTGAAGAGAAGGCGTCGCTTGTGGAACCGCAAGAGGCACAAAGTATCAAGGATTCCATCGGAGAACCGTATTTCAGTCAGTTGAATACCGATCTTAATAATGCTGGCAGTTGGGAACAAATCGCTCAAATGCCTATCTTCGACCAAATCGCCGCTCGCTTCACAAAATCAGAAGAGACCTTCCCGCATTTCATCACTAAGTTCCATTATGTGTTCTACCTCCTGCACCTTCCAGGCATGGAAAGCCAGCGCGAACGGCTGATCTGGAACATGAACCGTATGCTTCGCGAAGCCGTCGATGAGATGCCTCAGGATCAGATTATGCCATTCATTGACACCATCTTCGACCTCGCCCAGGAACTTCGCAAAGACTATATGTCGGCAGTTCTCGACTTCCAACTGACCCTTGGCCTCAAAATCATTGACATTGACCAAACCGAACAAAAGGAGATCGTCAATTACTTTGAAAAAAAACTCATCAACTTTGGCTTCGTCACCCCTGGTAAAGTCTTTGTAGATGAGGATTGGCAACTCTCTGTGGATGAAAACCATATCAAAAATATCCGTGTGTGGCTCGAGCTTATCGAACACTCGAAGTTCCCCATGGAAAAACTGCTTTCTTCGCTCATCGTCAACCTCAAGTTAGGGGGCATCTTCCTAAGCGATACCGACCTCTTCCAGCGCGAAATCACTAAAATCCTTAACTCCAATATCAGTCCTTATTATAAGAAGGTGAAACAGCTCACCCGCATCTTCCCAGTGTATTTCAATGAGATTGGAGCCGAGGGTGAGATTCGTAATGTCACTACCAATATGGATGAGATTTCGGGACGTGAGGACAAACTGGTGCATTTCCTGCGTAAACAGGTGCATACTGAAAGCAACAACACGCTCATAGGCCTTACCTTCAGCGTCTTCCAGTTCTGGAGCGACGGGGACGTTGAAAAACTTCGGCCCATCCTGCCAAATAACGTTTACGACAGCATTGATGTCAATAGCCAGTGGTACACCTACGTTCATGACATCACTGTCACCATGAGCGAGATCAGCTGCCTTGACCCGGAAGACCTGCTCATGCTCTCGCGCGAGGACTTCGACAAACTCATTCTTCGCGTTGCCGAGAAACTCCAACTCGATCCCGCCATCGCCGATCGTGAACACGCGCGCCTCATGGATATCAAAGACCTTTATGCCTTCCTGCGCGAGAAATACTCGTTTGAGTCGGTCAACATCTTCAACTCTTTGCGCAACTACCCCTTCATTGCCGACAAGGATATTGACGCCTTTGAACAAGCCTATAAAAACAAGGAAGTGGGTAAGTCGTTGAAAATGATCTATGCTTTTATGGAGAAATTAAAACAAATCATTTTCAATCCCGAAGAGAGTGAAGGCTGGGAGAATATCTACCATAAACGTCATATCGCCATAGGCATTCCTTCGATGTATGGCACCTATCGTGAAAACAAGTTCGAGGCTATGGGATTGACATTCAGGTTGGAACGAGTCGCTACCCAGTTGATGGAGCAGGTGGTGCAGGGAATCAACTTGGAATATATCTCCGCCCGTACCTTGGAAGTGATTTACGATATCTTGGAGTATTTCCGCGAGGGCTTGGAACTCGACGGCATCACCAACCAAAGCCTCAACTCTAAACTCAAGATGCTCAAGTACTCCTTGACGTCTCGAAGCTTTTCGTTTGACCAGTATATCAATATCTTCCAGTTTATCTCGGAGGATGTGAAGCGTATTGTTATCAGCTATTTCCTGAAGTCGTATGAATATCCCCTAAAGGTGGTTGTGCCACAACTCTTTGACCCGGAGGGCAAACTTGATGAGCGTGAGACTGCGGCGTTGATTAGCCGAAAGTCGGAGGAGTTCCACCGTGACCTGCTTTCCGATGCTTTCTTGATGCAGCCTTTGGATAACTTTATCGCACGAATCCTCAAGTCGTTGCGCGGCATGGCAGCCGACCTGGATCAGAAACTGATTAACGACATCATGACCTATAACTCCGAGATGCTCATCAGTCCCTTCTGGGAAAAAACTCCGAAGATGGATAATCAGGTCTTTATCGGAAACAAGGCCTATCATCTGAAGAACCTCTATCTGAACGGCCTGCCAGTGCCTCCTGGCTTCGTCATCACCACGGAGACTTTCCGCCGTAACGACACCATCAATACCATCCCCGAGCTGCGCTCCGAGATCCATGGCATGATCCGTAAGTTCATCACTGGTCTCGAACAACGAGCCAACCGGACGTTTGGCGACCCGAAGAATCCTCTGTTGCTCTCGGTGCGTTCAGGCACGGCAATCTCCATGCCTGGCGCCATGGACACTTTGTTGAATGTCGGCATGAACGACGAGATTGCCGAGACCGTGGCGCAGGATCCCGAAAAGGGCTGGACCGTATGGGACTCCTATCGCCGTCTGATACAGAGCTGGGGCATGGCGAAAGGCATCGAACGTGACGTTTTCGACGATGCGATCAACGCCTATAAACAGCAGACTGGCGTGGTGATGAAGGCGGACTTCTCCTCCGCACAAATGCGTGAGATTGCCCTCGCCTACAAACGAATCCTCGATGAACATCATGTCGTCTTTGAGCAGGACTCATTCAAACAACTCATTGAGTGTGTCAACATGGTCATCGACTCATGGAACTCTGAGCGGGCTTTGGCCTATCGCCGTCATCTCGGCATCTCTGAAAACTGGGGTACCGCTGTTATCGTGCAGCAGATGATCTTCGGTAACCGCAGCGCCACCTCCGGCACCGGCGTCGTGTTTACCCAGAATCCCAACCGCGAACGCCCTGGCGTGCATCTCTATGGCGACTTCACCCTCAGAAGCCAGGGTGAGGATATCGTGGGTGGCCTTGTGAAACCTTTGCCCATCGGAGAGACCCAACGCAAAGCCGCTGGTCTCGATGGCCCCTCGATGCAAACCCTCTTGCCCGACATGTACAGGAAGATTTACGGTACCGCCGTGAAACTCACCGAGGAACTTGGCTATGCTCCTCAGGAGATTGAATTCACCTTTGAGAGCGACAACCCTGATGACTTCCATATCCTCCAAACCCGTGACCAGGACCTGAAGACCGTGGAGAGCGGAATGGTGAAAACCGACAGCTCGTTTGTTTTTGAGAATCCTACCCAGAGGCTGCAACGCTCTGTGGGACGTGGAATGGGTATTGGCGGGGGTGCTATGAATGGCTTGGCTGCCTTCAACGCGCAACAAATCCAGCGTCTTCGTGAGCAATATCCCGAAGACCATGTCATCCTTGTGCGTCCCGACACCGTTCCTGACGACATCGGTATGATCTTCGACTGTGACGGTCTGCTCACCGCTCGAGGCGGTGCCACCTCTCATGCCGCGGTCACCGCCGTGCGTCTCGGAAAAGTCTGCGTGGTGAGTTGCGACGGACTCGATGTGGATGTCAACGACGAATTCGGTGCCATCAACGGTCATCCCTTGAAAATGGGCGACAAGATTGCCATCGACGGCAACCTCGGACTGGTTTATTTGGGACATTTTCCCACTGAGTGATTTTTTTTGTATTTTTGCACCCCATGAAAAACATCCGAAACTTCTGCATCATCGCTCATATCGACCACGGCAAGTCAACGTTGGCCGACCGACTCCTTGAGCTTACCCAGACCGTCAGCGAGAAAGAACTTGTGGATCAGGTGCTCGATGACATGGACCTCGAACGCGAACGTGGCATCACCATCAAGAGTCACGCCATCCAGATGAAATATGAGTACAAGGGGGAGATTTATACCCTCAACCTCATTGATACCCCTGGCCATGTTGACTTCTCATACGAGGTGTCGCGCTCTATCGCCGCCTGCGAGGGAGCGTTGTTAGTGGTCGATGCCACCCAGGGCATCCAGGCACAGACCATCTCCAACTTGTATATGGCCTTGGAACACGACTTGGAGATTATCCCCGTGATGAATAAAATCGACATGGACAGTGCCATGGTGGATATCGTGGAGGACCAGATGGTTGACATGCTCGGCTGCGACCCCTCGGAGATCCTCAAGGTCAGTGCGAAGACAGGGGAGGGCGTCCCTGCTATTCTCGATGCCATCGTGGAACGAATCCCTTCTCCTAAGGGTGACCCCGATGCGCCGTTGCAAGCCCTCATCTTTGACTCCGTGTTTAACTCCTACCGGGGCATCATCGCGTACTTCCGTATCGTGAACGGCACTATCCGCACCAACGACTTGGTGAAGTTCTTCGCCACGGGCAGGGAATACAATGCGGATGAGATTGGTGTGCTTCGTCTCCGACAAGTGCCGGTGAAAGAGCTCTCCGCAGGCAATGTGGGTTATATCATCTCCGGCATCAAGACCTCCAAAGAAGTCAAGGTGGGCGACACCATCACCCATGTGGAACGTCCCTGCGACCAACCTGTGGCTGGCTTCGAGAACGTGAAGCCGATGCTGTTTGCGGGTATCTATCCTGTGGATGCTGACGACTATGAGGAACTCAGGGCTTCGCTGGAGAAGCTGCAACTCAATGATGCTTCACTGGTGTGGGAACCGGAGTCATCGGCGGCCTTGGGCTTCGGCTTCCGCTGTGGCTTCCTCGGGCTCCTTCACATGGAGATCATCCAGGAACGTCTCGACCGTGAGTTCGACATGGATGTCATCACCACTGTGCCCAACGTCTCGTTTAAATGCTTCAAGACTGACGGCGAGATGGTGGAAGTGCATAACCCCAGCGGTTTGCCTGAGGTGACCCGTATTGACCATATCGAGGAACCTTATATCATTGCCCAGATTATCTCCAAGAACGAGTTCACCGGGTCTATCATGACGCTCTGCATCGAGAAACGTGGCGTGCTCAAAAACCAGGTCTATCTCTCCACTGACCGTGTGGAGCTGACCTTCCAGATGCCGCTGAGTGAAATTGTTTTCGACTTTTACGACAAACTCAAATCTATCTCCAAGGGATACGCCTCATTCGACTATCACATCGCAGGATATCAGGAAGCCAGTCTTGTCAAACTCGACATCATGCTCAACGGCGAGTCGGTCGATGCCCTTTCCACCTTGATTCACCGCGATCATGCCTACGAGTTCGGTCGTCGCATGTGCGAGAAACTCAAGGAGCTGATTCCACGTCACCAGTTCGACATTGCGATTCAGGCGGCCATCGGAGCCAAGATCATTGCGCGTGAGACGGTGCGTCAGGTGCGTAAAGACGTGACGGCCAAGTGTTACGGCGGCGATGTCTCCCGTAAGCGCAAGCTCCTTGAGAAACAGAAAGCTGGTAAAAAACGTATGCGCCAAATCGGCAACGTGGAAGTGCCTCAGTCCGCCTTCCTCGCTGTGCTGAAATTAGATTAAAAATTTTTTCAATGAAAATGTTGCGGTAATCGAAATTTGTTATAAATTTGCAATTGGAAAACTTCTATGGTTCCAAGCACTAGTCTCAGTCAAACCGCCGATATGGACTTAGATGTTTAAGGAGACGGACGGCGGTGATCCGTTAAAATCGTGTGCTGTTTTTGCCATAGAAGTTTTCTTTTTAGAATGTCCTCTTTTTTCCTTGGCTCAGCGGTTTTTTACTTCCCAATAGTTACCTGATAGACATAAATTTATTCCGACGGTATAATTCAAATCGCCGTCATAAACGATCAGCATCGCCGATATCTCTTCCCCGGCAACGCCATCACGATGCCATCGAACTCTAAGTTGAGCAGCAAAGCAGCCAGCTTGGTGGTGGGCAGATCCGTCTTCACAATCATGTCATCCAAGGCTACCACAGTTTGCCCCTCGAAGCAATCCATGATGCGTTGTTCTTCTTCGGTGTATTCCCTGAAGAGGGAGGTTTGCCGCTCTTTAGCGGGTTCTTGTTGTTCCCACCGCATCACGTAACGCAGGTTGGCCACGCTCTCCATGAGGTGGGCTCGGTTGGTGCGGATGAGGTAGTTGCACCCTTGGCTATAGAGGTCCATTACACGACCGGGATAGGCGAACACATCGCGGCTGTACGAGTTGGCGAGGTCGGCAGTGATGAGGGATCCCCCTTTCAGCGCCGACTCGATGACGATGATCGCGTCCGACATGCCAGCGATGATGCGGTTGCGTCGTGGAAAGTTTTCACGGTCGGGCAGGGTGCCGCTCATGCACTCTGTAAGCAGCCCTCCGTTTTGCAGCATCTCCACAGCCAGCCTCTTGTTGGCGGCAGGATAGATCTGTTGCAAGCCATTGCCTAACACCCCCACAGTGGGGATGCTCGCTTTGACCGCTGTGCGATGCGCCACGGTGTCCACCCCGTAGGCCAATCCGCTCACAATCAACACATGCTCGTCGGCAAGGTCGTTCACCAGTTGGGTGCAGTTCTCTTTCCCGTATTCCGTGACGTTGCGTGTGCCGACGATGGCCACTACCCGGCTGGTGTTCAGGGCAACATTGCCTCTGTAATACAGCATCATCGGGCTGTCGTCGCATTGCAGCAGCCTCCGAGGATAGTCCAGGTCTTGATAAAACAGCGGCTGGATGTGATTGCGCTCTATGAAAGTGATTTCTTGTTCGGCGCGTTGCAAGATGTTCTTAGGATTGCAGAGCGTTTCGATGGTGACTTCCCTCATGCCGTTGATTTTCTCCAGCGATTTTCGGGTCTCATGGAAGACGGCCTCCACACCGCCACAATAGGAGATAAGACGTTTCCCGCTGATGTCGCCGATGCCTGGAATCAGCGTGATGGCTATTCTATATAAAATTTCAGTTTGCATCATTATATTTCCATATTTTAATTTGTATTAAAAACGTTGCAAAAATAATAATAAAATAGATTTAATAAATAAATTATTCTTATTATCTTTGCAAGAAAAAACTTATCTAAACCATATCCGCTATGAAAAATCCGATTATCTTTGCCGATGAAAACAATAATAATGAAGAGATGAAATACCCTATCGGCATTCAGACTTTCAAGAACATTCGTATGGATGATTTCGCATACGTTGACAAAACGGCGTATGTTTATCAACTGGCATCGAAAGGTAACTGTTATTTCTTGAGCCGTCCTCGCCGTTTTGGCAAAAGCCTACTGCTTTCCACGATGAATGCCTATTTTCAAGGAATGAAAGAGCTATTCGAGGGACTTGCCATCTCCAAGTTAGAGAAAAACTGGAAACGGTATCCTGTGTTGCATCTTGACTTGAATGCGGTAAGGTATAACAGACCGGAAGCGCTGGTGGAATTGCTTGAGTATCATCTTTCCATCTGGGAAAAAACGTATAACATCACAAATGAAAGCAGTGAACTTTCTATCCGTTTCCGCAATGTGATTGTCTGTACTGCCCAGCAATCACCAGAAAAGAGAGTGGTAGTTCTCGTCGATGAGTATGATAAGCCTTTGCTGGATGCCATCGGCAATCCTGAACTTCAAGAGGCCTATCGACAAATACTCAAAGTGTTCTATTCCAACATAAAAAATTGTGACGAGTATATCCGCTTCGCCTTTCTCACCGGCGTGACCAAGTTCTCCCATCTGAGCATCTTTAGCGGACTGAACAACCTTGTCGACATCTCGATGTTGCCCCAATATGCTGAAATCTGTGGCATCAGCGAAGCCGAGCTTCATGAAAACTTCGATGAGAGCGTTGAGGAGGTGGCTGCCGCCAACGGCATCACCAAAGAACAATGTTATGAACGTTTGAAAAAGGAATATGATGGATACCATTTTTGCGCAGGGTCTGTGGGACTCTATAATCCTTTCAGCTTGCTCAACGTTTTGAGTTTTGGGTTGTTCAAGCATTTTTGGTTCGCCACAGGCACTCCTAACTTTCTGGTGGAGGTGCTCAAACAATGCGACTATCCGCTCGACCGTCTCACTTCTGAGGAGCTGACCGCCTCTGACCTGGATGCCATCGACAGCATGTTCTCCAATCCGATACCCCTGTTTTTCCAAAGCGGATATCTGACGATTAAGGATTACTACCCCGAATTCTCGACATATCGGCTTGGTTTCCCGAATACTGAGGTGGAGCAAGGCTTTGCTCAGTTCATAGCCACCTGCTACCATGGTAGTTTTGGAAACGGAAGCTTTAATATTAGGAGATTTGTGGAAGCTGTTCGCAATGGTGATGCCGAAGGCTTCATGACGCTCCTTCAGGCTTTCTACGCCGATGGCGACTACCAACTCACCGGCAAGCTGGAGGTCTATTTCCAGAACTCGCTGCTTACCATTTTCAAGCTGATGGGCTTCTATGTGCAGGTGGAACGTCACACCAGCAAAGGTCGGATGGACGTGACCATACAGACCAAGGACTTTGTCTATATTCTAGAGCTGAAGGTGGACAAGAGCCCTGATGAGGCCTTAAAACAGATCAACGACAAGGGCTATGCCGCTCCTTTCGCCACCGACTCGCGTCAGTTATTCAAGATTGGCGTGTGCTTCTCCAGCGAGGAGAGAGGGGTAGGGGAATGGAGAATTGAGAATTAAGAATGTATCATGAAGACGAAACGTAACCCCATCATCTTATTTTTTGTTTTTTGCCTAAGTACATGACAAAATTTTAAAAATATCTATATCTGTTTGTCTATCAGGGTTTAAGAGGATAGAGGATATGGTGTCGAGGCCGTGCTTGAAAAAGGAGAAGGCTTTTCTGCCGTTGTTAAGCGTCCTGATAGGCTTGATGAATTGGTCTTTGAAAATACCGACGAGATAAGCCGATAAGAAAGCGATTGTGAGCACGGCGAAGAGTCTTTCTATCCTTAGGATGTCGGCAAGATGAGTATCCTCGACAATGAACCCGCTGGATTTTAGGGATTTGAAGCACGTCTCTATTTGCCAACGTGTTTACCCCTAAGCCAAGGAAAGCCCAGAAAGCCTTGAAGTCCTTCCCGTTGCTGGGGTTGTGGACCCAGAAGTTCTCGCGGATGCGTAGATGGTAGCGTATCTGGTAGTCGTTGAGCCATCCTACCCATCTGCATCCGACGAACTCCCGGTCGGCCACGAGACAGTCAATGGAGGACATTCCAAACAAGGCATCCGCCTTCCCACCGAAGGCCGTGGCGAGCTTGGCGAAGTTGACGGTGCGCAATATGACGATGGCCTTGAGCATCTTTGAGAGGAATTTTATCTGTGCCAGATTGATGGTTTGTCCGAAATGGGTGAGCAGCGTGTCAAATAAATCGCTATCTTTGTCCGTTGTCTTGAAATCAGTAACCATAGAAAACGTAGGAAATTTTCTTCAAAGTTACTGATTTTTCAAGACAATAAACAAATATTTTAACAAATTATAATTAAAATTTCTACATTATGAAACTTATAAAAGCAATAGTCATTACATGCCTCTTGTTTTTGTTGACTAGCTGTGACCCTATTTACACATTTTATTTTGTCAATCAAAGCGACCGAAGAGTTTATTCTTTTCTTGGTTACAACTATCCAGACACACTATTAACAACGCTAATTCCTGGGGATCCCTATGGTTTCGGAGACACGGCGCTTCTATGGCAAGAAATAGGTGTTTCAAGCACTGTTTTCGAAACTGTTGATGAAACTATTCATAAAATAAAAACAGTTGACACACTGTCCGTTTTTATTATCGACCTTGACACCCTTGATTATTATTCATGGGACACGGTCCTAAAACACAATATGGTGTTACAACGCTATGATATAAGCTTGTCTGATATGGAAGAGTTAGAAAAAAACAGACACTCGTCTATCTTGTTCTTCCCTCCCACCGAAGACATGAAGCACATCCACATGTGGCCGCCATACGGCACCTACGACGAGTTTAGCAGAAGATAAATAAACATTAACTTTATCTCCGAATTGGGAAAGGTCGTGCAGCAACGGGAACCCTATTACGCGGGACGGATACTTCCGCTTCTACAACGACGAGAGGCTTCACCAGTTTTCTGTCTTCCTGTTTCCTTGTTCCGGATTTTTATTACTTTTGCACCGTGAAAGGCAAAGTAATAAAGTCAACGGGCAGCTGGTATATTGTCCTCGATGAAACAGGACGGCAATGGGAATGCCGTCTCCGTGGCAAGATACGCCTCGACGGCATCCGATCCACCAACCCGGTGGCCGTCGGCGATAATGTGGCCTTTGAACAAGAACCGGGCAAGGATACTGGGGTCATCAAAAACATCGAGACACGTGATAACCTTATCGTCCGCAAGTCGGTCAACCTCAGCAAAGCCTCCCATATCATCGCCGCTAACGTTGACCTTGCCGTCATCGTGGCTACCATCGCTCAACCTCGTACCTCTACTGGGTTCATCGACCGTTTCATGGTGACCGCCGAAGCCTATCACATACCCACCGCCCTGGTGTTCAACAAATGCGACCTCTACAATGAGGACCAAATCGGCGAAATGGCACTCTTGATGGAGTATTACTCCAATATAGGATACACCTCGTTCGGGGTCTCGGCCAAGACAGGCTTTCAGCTGGATCAGCTGAAACAGCTGATGCAGGACAAAATATGCCTGTTCGCGGGTCATTCCGGCGTGGGTAAGTCAGCCCTCGTCAACGCCCTCGACCCCAGCCTGAACCTCCGCATTGGTGCCATCTCCGATGTCCATAAGAAAGGGATGCATACCACCACCTTCGCCGAAATGCACCACCTCGACTTCGGCGCATGGATCGTCGATACCCCAGGTATCAAAGAATTCGCTCTTTACGACATGGAGAACGAGACCCTGGCCCAACGCTTCCCGGAAATGCGTGAACGGATGAGCCAATGCCGTTTCGCGAACTGTACCCATACCCACGAACCGGGATGCGCGGTCAAAGAAGCCGTGGAACAGGGCGACATTGCCGATTGGCGTTATGCGAACTATATCAGAATGTATAACAACGAAGATTGGAGCTATGGAACTGAAGATTAGAGAGTTGATGATGAAACAGCTGGAACGGGAACAAGCTTGTGTCATCCAGCTGGAGATGGGAGCCTACGACTACAGCCTCTCCGAAATCGCCCGTATCGTGGAAGAGGACGATGCAAAGATTCTGGCCCTTTCCGTCGATCCCATAGAAGAGGATCCGGGAAGAATCATGGTCTTCCTGCTGGTCAACAAGGCTGAATGCGGTGGCATCGTGCAAAGCTTCTACCGATATAACTACAATGTGGTGAACACCTTCAGCTCACCCAACGAGGGCGGCGACCTGCTTGACCGTTACTCGCTGCTGATGAGATATTTAGATGTCTAAAAACGAAAGAACTATGAGAATTGCACTCTTTGGAAGGAACTTATCGGCTGAAAACAAACCTTATATGAGTCGTTTACTCGATGACCTTCAGCATTCGGGAACCACGGTGTCGTCCTACGCTCCTTTCATGGAATGGCTGAAAGAGGCCATCCCATCAGGCATGGAAATCAGTACCTTCTCTACCCATGAGGAGCTGAGTAGCCAGGCCGACCTGCTGTTCTCCATCGGTGGTGACGGCACCATCCTCGACGCAGTGCCCCTGCTGGGCAACTCGGGCATTCCTGTGCTGGGAATCAACATGGGAAGACTGGGTTTCATCTCCAGCGTCGCCAAAGAGGAAATCGGTAGGGCAGTGGGGGAGATCCTGAAGGGGAATTATACCACAGAACAGCGTTCGCTGTTGGAGCTGGTGGCTCCACAAGGGGTCTTCCACGACACCGTTAACTATGCCCTCAACGAAATCAACATCATCCGCAACCCCGAGCATTCACTGCTTGCCATCAAGGTCTTCGTCAATGACGTGTTCCTCAACACCTACTGGGGCGACGGCATCCTCATGGCAACTCCTACCGGCTCTACCGCCTATTCGCTGAGTGCTGGCGGCCCCATCCTGACCCCCGATTCCAAGAATTTCGTCATCACACCTATCGCGGCACACAATTTAACAGTACGTCCCATCGTTATCCCTGACGACAGCGTCGTCCGCATCCATGTGGAGGGACGGGAGAAGAAATTCGTGTTCAGCATGGATTCAAGAGTCTGCGCCCTCGACACCTCCGTGGAGCTCGTCGTCAGAAAAGCCGACTTCGCCATCCAGACCGTCAGAATGGCTGATACCGATTTCTTCAGCACCATCCGCAACAAGCTCTCCTGGGGAAAAGACAATAGAAATTGATTTCTTGCGTTGTCACGTTAAAAAAAGTCTTAACTTTGCAAACTTTTATATTATGAAGCGAAGACTGCATCTGTGGCTGTTGACGATAGGCTTGATCCTGCTGGGTCAAGGGAAGATTTCTTATGCCCAGTCCCCCAAAACCCTCGAGTTTGGGCCTCATGGTGGCATGACCACTTCCATCAATGATATCAATACGTGGAAGATGTTCAACCAGTTTGACCTCGAGCTTGGAGGACTGGTTCGTTTCAACTATGACTCGCGTTGGGCCTTCCGTGCCGACTTTACCCATGCGGTGCTGAAAGGCAGTGACGCGGTGGCAAAATGGCGCCCAATACGTGACTTGAACTTCCGCTCCGTCGTCAACGACGTTAGCCTGATTACGGAGTTCAACTTCCTCGACTACTATACGGGCCGGAATGGCAGCTCCATCTCGCCCTATCTCTTTGGAGGTATCTCCGTGTTCAAGTATAAAGTTGGCCCTTATGAGCCTGACAAAGCCGTGCTGCAGACCCTTGCTGGTTCTGCTGACCGTAAGATACTCGAGCAATTCAACGCTGTATGGTCACAGGCCATCGGAAACGGATTCAGCTTCTCCATCCCTTTCGGCTTCGGCTGCAAGCTCTCGCTGAGCCAGCACCTCGCCGCCAGCCTCGAGTGGAGGATGCATTATACCTTAACGGATTATCTGGACGGAATCGCTGACCTTTATCCCGCGGATGACCAACATCGGATCTTTGTCAGCAAAGCTGGCCAGGACCAGAATGGTGCCCCCGCCTTCGAATATGCGGTGATTACTGGCGACCCGAATAATCTGGATCCAGCTTATCTCACCAGCTATGACCTCACCGACCGTACGGGTTTCTTCCATGAGGGACAACAACGCGGCAACTCACAGTCGAAAGACTGGTTCGGAAGTCTGAGTCTCGCTATCACCTGGAAACTGCCGCTACCTGGTGGTACGGCCTGTAGGATAATAAACTATTGATATGACACTGAAAGAACAAATCGACGTAAATCGCCTTCCAAAGCATATCGCCGTCATCATGGATGGCAATGGACGCTGGGCCAAAGAACGGGGGAAACCTCGTCTCTTCGGACATCAAAGCGCCATTCAGTCAGTCCGCGAGGTCAACGAGGCCTGCGCGGAACTTGGCGTATCATACCTGACCCTCTATGCCTTCTCAACAGAGAACTGGAACCGTCCGGCGCAAGAAGTGAACGGACTGATGCTCCTGTTGGGACAGACCATCAAAAACGAAGTCAGCACCCTGCTCAAAAACGACATCCGCCTCATCTTCACTGGCGACATGGATAGGATGCCTCGTGAGGTCTATCCACTGATGATGGATGCAGTCAAAGCCACCGCACATTGTAAACGTATGGTGCTTAACTTAGCCCTGAGCTACTCGGGACGTTGGGAGATCACTGAGGCCGCGCGTCGCATTGCCACCGCCGCCAAAGAAGGACAACTCGACCCTAAAGACATCACCGAAGAGGTCTTCCGCTCTTATTTCCCATCTAGCGAGGTGCCAGACCCGGAACTCCTCATCCGTACCAGCGGCGAACTGCGCATCAGCAACTTCCTGCTTTGGCAACTGGCTTATTCAGAACTCTATTTTACAAATAAATACTGGCCTGACTTCAGAAAAGACGACCTCTACCAGGCAATCCTCGATTTCCAACATAGAGAACGCCGTTTCGGAAAAACAAGCGAACAAATTAAATGATGAAATTGATGAAGAAACCCATACTATCCTTCCTCCCTGCATTGCTCTTTTTTTGGATGGCCTTCATGACCACTCCCGCCAAGGCTCAGATTAGAATTGGTGACGACCTCTCCGATATCGACTATAGCAACCCCAAAAAGTATGAGATAGCAGGCATCACCGTCGAAGGCACAAAATTCGTTGACCCCAGTGTCCTGTCTATGCTCTCCGGACTGAGGGTGGGGCAGTCACTCAATGTCCCGGGCGACGACTTCGCTATGGCCATCCGCAAAATCTGGGAACAAGGGATGTTCGAGGATGTGGCCATCAACGCTACCAACATCATTGGTGACAAAATCTTTCTTGAGATCGTGGTAAAGGAGCGCGCCCGCGTCTCCAAATTCTCGTTCAACGGTATCAAGAAATCGGAAGCGGACGACATCCGTAACAAAATCAACCTCTCAAGAGGGGATATCGCCACCAGCCACCTCGAGACCAAGACCCGCCGAATCATCGAGGATTATTACGCTGACAAAGGTTATCTCAACGCGGAGGTCACCATCCAACAAGTCCCTGATACCTCTCGGACTGACTACGTGGACCTTATCATCGATGTCGATAAAGGCCATAAAGTGAAAATTGGCAAGATCAACGTGACGGGCAATGAGAACCTCTCTGACGCACAGATCCTCTCCGCCATGAAAGAAACCAAACAGAAAGGTGTCTTCAATCCGCTGGATCCGCTCGGTCCTATGGTCGTCAACGCCGTCGCCGACGTGTTCACTTTCAAACCCCTGAGCGCCATCACTCGCGTGGAAGAGTATTTTTACGAGAATTACAGACCCCGTATCTTTAAAAGCTCCAAATTCCTCGAGTCTAATTATCGCGACGACAAACAGAAAATCATCGAGAAATACAACGCCAAAGGTTACCGTGACGCCATTATCCTAAGAGACTCAGTGTACCCTATCGACGACCGTAACATCGGCATCGACTTGGTGATTGACGAAGGCAACAAATACCACTACCGTAATATTCAGTGGACCGGCAACACCAAATATTCTGACGAGACGTTGAACAGTGTTCTCGGTATCAAGCCGGGCGATGTTTACAACAAAGAACTTCTGAACGCCAATCTCACCTATAGCGAGACGACACTGGATATCAGCTCTCTGTATATGGATGACGGCTATCTCTTCTTTAGAGTGGATCCTGTGGAGGTACAGGTGGAAAACGACTCCATCGACCTTGAAATCCGTCTCAACGAAGGCAAACAGGCTCGCATCAGCAACATAAGCCTCAAAGGCAACACGAAGACGAACGACTATGTGGTCATTCGAGAGATGTACACGCGCCCCGGACAGCTCTTCAGCCGTAGCGATGTCACCCGTACCGTCCGTGAGCTGGCCACCCTGAATTTCTTTAACCAAGAAAGCATCAACCCCCAGATACATCCGAATTATAATGACAACACCGTGGATATTGAATATGAGGTGGAAGAAGCCAGTGCCGACCAGGTGTCCTTCTCGGCCGGATGGGGCTACAACATGTTGATGCTTCAGGCAGGGCTCTCGTTCAACAACTTCTCCACCAAAAACCTTTTCAAGAAAGACGCTTGGAAGCCTATCCCCGGTGGTGATGGCCAGAAACTGTCCTTGCAGGTGGCCACGTACGGGACGAGGTCCATCTACTATGCTGCTTCGTTCACCGAGCCTTGGCTGGGTGGGCGCAAACCTAACTCCTTGACCACTTCTATCTACCAGTCGTACTACTCCAATGGCTATGAGAGAAGTAGCGAACAATTCGGCTTCTTCCGTGTCACGGGTCTTACCCTTGGCCTCGGACAGCGCCTGAAATGGCCTGATGATTACTTTACGCTCTACCAAGGACTGTCGTTTATGCGTTATAGGCTGAAGAACTATAATGTACTCAGCTTTGGTACAGGTAGTGGATACTATAATCTCATCAGCTATAACTTCACGGTGGGAAGAAGTTCCGTCAGTCAACCGCTTTATCCCCGCAGCGGGTCCGAGGTGCAACTCTCTCTCGAAATCACACCCCCGGTCTCGCTTTTCAGCAACAAAGACTATTCCTCCCTTTCTGATGATGAAAAATACCGTTGGATTGAGATGCATAAATGGAAATTTAAAGCAGTCTGGTATTCCGAGCTTTATGAAAAACTTGTGCTCATGACTCGTGTTCGTTTTGGCTTTTTGGGACATTACAGCGACGCCATCGGACCTACGCCATTCCACCGTTTCTATCTTGGTGGCGACGGACTCTCCTCCAGCGGCATGCTCTTCGACAGCCGTGAGATTATCGGCATGCGTGGCTATAAGAACGAAGCCCTTACCCCGGGTTATTCCAACAGTACGTCATCCATGATGTCGGGTGGCAACATCTTCACCAAGTACACCATGGAACTGCGTTATCCGCTATCCCTCAATCCCACTGCCACCATTTATGCAATGGGATTCCTCGAGGCCGGTAACTGCTGGTTGGGATTCAATAACTTCAACCCCTTCGATGTGTATAAGTCGGCTGGTGTCGGTCTCCGTATCTGGCTCCCGATGTTCGGTCTGCTTGGCCTTGACTGGGGCTATGGATTTGACGCGGTGCCAGGGGCTTCCGATGCCTCAGGAAGTCAGTTCCACTTCTCCATTGGTGGATCTATTGACTGATGAGAGATGAAATCGGCACGGTTATTGATGTAATTTATCTTTTTTGGAAAACAATTAAAAAATCATACTACACATGAAAACTGTTAAATCATTGTTTTTGATGGCCGTAATTTTGTTTTGCGGCGCCTTTAATGTGAACGCCCAGATCGGCGGACAGAAATTAGCTTATGTCGATTCCGATTACATCTTGAACAACATCCCTGAATATGGGGATGCCCAGGAAGAACTCAATGCCTTGTCAACCCAATGGCAAAATGAGGTAAAGGCAATTTATGACAAGGTTTCGGAGATGTACAAGAAATACCAGACTGAGATGGTGCTGCTCTCGGAAGACCAAAAACACGCCCGCGAACAAGAAATCATCAACAAAGAACAAGAAGCCAAGAATCTTCAGATGCAGTATTTCGGCGCGGAAGGGAAACTCTATCAAAAACGCTCCGAACTCGTCCAACCCATTCAAGAGAAGATCTACACCGCTCTTAACGAGCTCTCCCAAACGAAAGGTTATGCCTTCGTCTTCGACCTGGCTTCTGGCACTTCCATCCTCTATGCGTCTGATAAAAACGACATTAGCGACGATGTGCTTGACCAATTGAGCAACGTGATGCAAACGGTTCGCAGAGAGGATCGTAAACGCTCGAACGCTGGCGCCGCTTCAGGTGGTTCCTCATTCAACGCTGGCAAGAAAAATTGATTATTTGCGGGAGATAAGGAGTTTTTCCCTATCTTTGCGCCCTCAATCATCAGTTTATTAAGTAAAAATCATTAAAAACCCATAAAATGAATAGGATTTTCAAAGTATTTTTCCTGGTCGCCGCTTTCTTCGCCCTGAACACTGTGGCAAGCGCTCAAACGATCAAAATCGCTCATGTGAATACCAACGAGGTGATGAATGCCATGCCTGATAAGGCCAAAGCGGAAAAAAGCCTCGAATCTCATTACAATGAGCTTCAAGAACAACTCAAGACCATGTACACCGAGTACCAGAACAAACTCCAGGACTATCAGTCAAATGCTGAAACCATGTCAAATCTGGTGAAACAATCCAAGGAGAAAGAGCTCGTGGACCTTGAAAGCCGTATCACTGCTTTCCAAGGCAATGCTGAGACTGAATTCGAGAACAAACGCGCTGAGTTGCTGGCTCCGCTTCTCGAGAAGATTCAGAATGCCATCAATGCTGTTGGTAAAGAAAAGGGTTATACCTATATCCTCGACTTGGCTACTGGTACCGCCGTCTATGTTGGCACGGACGCTGTTGATGTCACCAAGGATGTCAAAGCCAAGTTGGGCATCAAGTAATCTTGATTTGAAATCTTCATTTTTTTCATAATTTAAGTTTGTTTTTATTTTTCATGAAAGAGGCGCCGTGATGGCGCCTCTTTTATTAGCGGATGTTTTCGCGTTTCATTTTCGCGAATCGCAACAGTTTCACGATGCCTAACGGCTTATGGTCGTCTTTGTTGGCCAGGTTGAGGTACAAGCCCAGCTTCTTGGCGATTGGAATCTTGAAAGTCTCCACAAACTCAATGAGTGTTCCGTCGGGATCTTCCACGTAGGTGAAATGTCCGTTTGCGTCGCCCATGTCGAAATCGACACCGCTATCACAGACAAAAGGATGCCCCATGGCCTCGGCTTGAGCCTGGACGGCTTCCATGTTGCGCACATCGAAACAGAGATGGATGTAGCCGGGATCCCCCCAGAAACGACCTTCGTACAACTTCTTTCCTGGGCCGTCCATGGCTTGAATCAACTCCAGATGGGAGGTGCCCATGATGCCCGAAAGCGGCCCTTCGATGGGCTTCGACCGTTCAAGAATGACACGGCGCAACGTTTTCTCTCCGCCAGGCAGGGCATTCAGGTCATCGAAAACACCCGTCTGGTCGAAGACCACCTTGTCGTAGTCCAAGAGCTGCCTGTAAAAGGGCAGTGAGCGCTCAATGTCGCTTACCCCGATGACGGCTCCGTTAGCCCCTCCAGTGGTCTTGCTCTCGTTAATGAAGACATAGTGGTCTTCCTCGATTTGGAACAAGTTGCCGTAAGGGTCTTTCATGAAGAACTCCTTCTGTCCGGCAGGGGAGGTGAGGAGGGGACTGATAATATCAAGTCCTTTATTAATAAAGGTGTTGTAGGCCGCTTCGATGTCGGGAGCTTTGATTTTGGCGATGAGGATGCCTAGGTCGCCCAGACGCACCGGCTCTTTCAGATAGTTCAACGCGCGTCCTTTCGGCTGCCAGATTTCGAATCCGCCGCCCCCTCGTATGTTGATGGCGATGCCCGAACGGCGAGGCTGTGGCTTGCCACCCGTATAGGGCAACATGCGCTCCGCAACCCCTTCATCATCAACAATCTTGATTTCATAACCGAAGTGGTCATAATACCATTTCCAGGCTTCCACGAAGTCGTTGACCCCGATGCCTACTTGTTGTATTCCGCAGATTACTTTTTCTTTCATGTCGCTGATATTTTTCTTGACAGTTTATAATAGAGAGGTAAACACCATTTATGGATATAGGCCATGAGTAATTCGCTTTTGCCGATGAGCTTACGGTGTTTTTGTTTTTTGATGGCCTTGACGGCGATGGCTCCACAGCGGTCCACGTCGAGTCCGTTGGCCTGCCCGGCATCCATCTTGGCATGTGAGCTGCCGTCCCCCATCAAGGCGCTCTTGCTGATCTGGGTGTTGATACGCCCGGGTATCAGGAAGGTTACATGGATGTTCGGGTACTCTAACTCCAGTGACTCGTAAAAGCCGAACAGGGCATGCTTGGCGGCGCAATAAGCGCTGCGTAATGGGAATCCGAACAATCCCGACAAGGAAGTGGTCACGGAGAACTGCACGTGCTCAGAGGCTTTGATCATGTCGCCAAACTTCTTCACCATGTACACCCCGCTAAGGAAGTCGATTTTCAGGATTTTCTCATCCACGCTGAATGCGGTTTCCAAGGCCTTCTCGCGTTGCGAGATGCCCGCGTTCAGCACAAACAAGTCGATACTCATGCCGAGACTTGCCACATATTCATAGAATGCGTCGATGGAACTATAATCGTCCAACTGAGTCTCCTTGGCCCATGCCTTGACCCCTAAACGCTCGCACTCTTCTTTGACTTTTTCCAAGTCGTTTATTCCTAATCCAGTGAGAATCAAATTGCAGCCCTCTTTGGCCAGATGCAAGGCGATGGATCGGCCAATACCGGTGCCGCCCCCCGTCACAATGGCGTGTTTGTTTTTCAAATCCAACATGGCATCTTGTTTTCTTTTTTTGTTCTTTTTTTGCAAAAGTACTAAAAGTAATGATTGGGATAATCAATATATTTACTAATTTTGTGCTTTGTAAACTCTTAATCTAGATTATCAATTTTTAATTAAAGAAGAGATGGATATTTTTGAAAGAATAGCGAAAGATTCAGGCGGCCCGATTGGACAATATCGCGAGCGCGCTGATGGTTATTTTGCATTTCCTCGTCTGGAAGGCGAGTTGGGACCCCGTATGGTTTTTAATGGCAAAGAGGTGCTTTGCTGGAGTTTGAATAATTATTTGGGTTTGGCCAATCACCCGGCGATTCGTAAGGCGGACGCCGAAGGTGCCGCCCGCTGGGGTCTTGCTGCTCCTATGGGCGCCCGTATGATGTCGGGTCATACCCGTATGCATGAGCATTTTGAGAAAGAGTTGGCCGACTTTGAGAAGAAAGAAGCTGCCTATCTCTTCAACTTTGGTTATCAGGGCATTGTGTCAACTATCGATACCCTGACCAGTGCACATGATGTCATCGTTTATGACAACGAGGCTCACGCTTGTCTGCTCGATGGCATTCGTCTCCATCTTGGCAACAAATACAAATATCGCCATAACGACATGGCCAGTCTTGAGCAGAAGCTTCAGGTGGCCACCGAAGTGGTGAAAGAGACTGGTGGAGGCATCCTGGTCATCACCGAGGGCGTGTATGGCATGACGGGCGCGTTGGGCGACCTGGCTGGCATTGTGGCTCTTAAGAAGAAATATAGTTTCCGTATCCTCATTGATGACGCTCACGGCTTCGGCGTGATGGGTCCCAACGGAAGAGGCACATCAGAGCATTTCGGGGTGATGGATGACATCGACATCTATATCGGCGCATACGCCAAAGCCATGGCTATCATCGGCGGCTTTGTGGCGGGACCGAAACATGTCATCGAGTATTTGCGTTACAACATGCGTTCACAGATGTATGCCAAGAGCTTGCCTCTGGCAATTGTGGAAGGCTGCGAGAAACGTCTCGAGATCATTCGTAGCGAGGAAGGTGACCGTCTCCGCGCCCAGTTGTGGACGGTGACTCGCGCCCTCCAGAACGGGTTCCGTGAGATGGGCTTCGACATCGGACCCGCAGAGGCTTGCGTCACCCCGGTGCATGTCAAAGGCGACGTGGTACAGGCTACCAACATCGCTATGGACTTGCGCGAGAACTACCGCATCTTCTGCTCTGTGGTCACCTATCCCGTCATCCCCAAAGGCATGATTATCTTCCGTATCATCCCGACGGCAGCCCACTCCATGGAAGATGTTAACTATACTCTTAATGCCTTCAAAGAAGTGAAAGAGAAACTGGACCAAGGCTTCTATGATGGCACTGAAGTTCCTAATATGCGCATTCCTTGATTATATTGGGATTCTGTTATGATGCTGATTAAACAAGTTGGCGTGCTCGTCAACATCCTGAACTGCAAGCTGAAAAAGCATTTGGCTTCTTCCTTTAAAGCCAATGGGATTAATCTCACTGCTGAACAGTTTCTCGTCATGGACGCCCTTTGGAACCAAGGTGAGATGACGCAGCAGAATATTGCTTATATCATCCAAAAAGACAAGAACTCTGTCACCCAGTTTATCGATAACCTGGAAAAAAAAGGTCTTGTGCAGCGGGAAGTGGATGCCTCCGACCGGCGAGTCAATAACATCAGACTCTCCAAAGAAGGAATGGCTATGAAAGAGAACACCAAAGCTGTGGCGATCAGTACTGTCAATGAGATCCTTGAGGGTATTTCCGAGGAAGAACTGCAAACTTTTGTGCGCGTCCTGAACCGCGCATGCGACAACATCGAACGCAAGAATCTCTAATCCAACCTAAATTTTATCCCGTTTGGAGTGATTTTTGTTGGATTAGGGATTCTATGTGCTTAAAAATATGTACCTTTACACCCTGATTGAAGTTTGTTTTTATGAAAAAGGTTTTGATTCTTTTATGGATTGTCGCGCTGTTTTCCATGGCGTTTACCGCTTGTAACTCCCATGAAGGGGAGGGCGGTACAGGCATCGTGCGTGGTTATGTCAAACTCGTCCACCATCCCGACGACGATTATACGCTTCATGCCGACACCATCGATGCGGCTAAGACAGATGTCTTCATCGTGTATGGGGACGACGATTTCTATGGCGATGACACAGAGACCAGCCATGATGGCCTCTATCAGTTTGAGTATCTCAACCCTGGCCAATACACCGTGTTTGCCTATTCCACCCTCCCCACAGGTGACCGTGTGCCTGTCTCTGAGACGGTGACACTCGACCGAGGCGCCGTCGCACAAGTGCCCACAATCTATATCCACGACGGCAAAGCTTACGGAACGGCTATCGTCAAAGGCAAAGTGTGGGCCATGTATTTCCATAATGAAAGCTATCGCGGCGAGGGCTGGGCTTACGAACATCGGGTCTATCTCCGTAAACTTGGCGAGTCCTATCACTTCGATGATACCCGTGTCGGCCTCGATGGCGTCTTCGCCTTCCAGAAGGTTCTCCCCGGTAGTTATGAGGTGATTACCTATACCCAAAATGTCATGGAGGTCCCATCACCCGTAATCGACACCATCACCGTTGAGGCAGGACAGATCCTTGAAATGACTCCTGACACTACCTTTGTGGTGAGAGTTCAGGTTTAATTTAGAATTAATAATTTAGAATTTAGAGAGCAAAGGCTACCCCGTAGGGGTTTAATCTCGGTATAAAAAATGAAGAGAATAATATTGTTGTTATTATTGGGAATACTGGCGTTGCCACTGTGGTCCCAGTCGGTGTCGGAGAGCACCATCATCAAGCGTGAAAACAGAAGAGGCATGACGGTCAAGGAATGGAATACCCCAGCGGGTAGCAAACAAGCTTTCCTCGACCATGTCACGACCTACGACTCGCTCGGACGTAAGATCGAGGAGATTGAATATGCCAGCTATGGCCAGAAGTCGCGTGTGGTCAGTGAATACCCACCTAACAGTGACATCACCGCCAAAGTGCTGCGCGAGATTGAATACAACGACCGCGACCGTGTGGTGCGAATCCGTAAGTTCGAATACGACGCCGATGGCTCCAAAAAACGCCAGCTCAACTATTACCCGAATGGCAAACTCGAGTCCATCAAAGAATATGAATATATCGCCAAGTGAACACTGAAATCCTTGACATAGTGGATGCCATGAACCCTATCACCCTGGAGGAGATGAAAGAGGTGCGTCTCATGAATCGGGTTGACACCAAGTTTCTGGTGACCTCAGCCCAGCTGAAGGCCATCCTTCATGGGATCTATGAGCATTACTATGCCCAGGAAGTCGAAGGGAAACGACTGTCACCCTATCGAACCGTGTATTACGATACCCCTGAACTGTCGATGTACATGATTCATCACGACCGTCACCTGGTTCGCGACAAGGTAAGAGTGCGTACCTACGTCGATTCACAACTGTCTTTCTGTGAGGTGAAACATAAGACCAACAAGGGCAGAACCAAAAAGAAACGGATTGCCATTCAACCTACCTCCAACATCTTACAAGAACCTCAAACCGTGAGCTTCCTCCAAGAGAACCAACCTTATCCAGTGAATTGCCTGAATCCACACTTGGAGACGGTGTTCGACAGGCTTACCCTGGTCAACTACGAGAAAACGGAACGTCTTACCATCGACTGCAACCTGTGTTTCAACAACCTCGTCACGGGTGCCTCTGCCTCGATGGATGACTTGATGGTCATGGAGTTGAAACAAGATGGAAGAGCCAGGTCGTTACTGAAAGAGGTGCTGTTTGACCTCCGAATCAAACCCTTTAAAATCAGTAAATATTGTATCGGTACCTGCATGACACGTCCCGAAGTGAAACAGAACCGATTCAAGAAAAAACTCAGAAGAATCAATAAGTTGAAAGCTTTGTCATTAATATCATAACTATGCTGTTATTACAATCCATACAGAACTTCGACCCGGATATTGCTCGGGAATTTGGCGGCGGTGTCACGCAAACCGATTTCCTCGGTGTGCCTTTAATCGATACCACCAGCCTTTGGACACTGCTGTTGCGCTTCGTGTTCAATTTTGTCGTGTGTTGGATCATCATCCGGTGCTTCTATTTCAAGAAATCACAACGTCGCGACTATTACTTCACCTTTATGCTTTTCGCCGTGGTCATTTTCCTCATCATCACCTTGATGGAGAACATGAAGATGAACGTCGCCTATGCATTAGGTCTTTTCGCTATCTTTGGCATGATTCGATACCGTACAGAAACCTTGCGTATTCGTGAGATGACTTATCTTTTTGTGGTCATGGGGGTCTCCATCATCAATGGTCAAGCCCTCACCACCAGTTATGCTGAGCTCTTTCTCACCAACTTCCTTGTGATTCTTGCCATCTGGGTCTTCGAGGGCAACAAGCACATGAAGAATCTTTCAGAAAAGGTGATTCTTTACGATAAAATCGACTTGGTGAAGCATGGGCGAGAGGAGGAGCTGAAAGCCGACCTCGAGGAACGTACCGGCATCAAGGTGGAAAGGATGGAAGTGGGCCATATCGACTTCCTGCGTGATGTGGCATATATCAAAATCTGGTACAAGCCTCTTCCTGGCGAGGCCAGCACCATTGGGACATTCACTAAACTCAAAGATTTTTGAACGTGGGGAACGCGAATCGGAGAACGGAAAACGTATGCCGGTGGTTCTTCTTCCCGCTGGTGATGCTGTTGGCTTTTTCTTTGCCATCAGCCGCTCAGCGTGGGCGTACCACGGATATGGGTGCCATTGTGGGAGCCAAATACGCTGCCCCGTTGTGGGGAGACGCCGAAGTGGAGGTGGAAGAGGAACTTCGTTTTGAAGGCTATCAAGGTGCCCATCTGGAACGTTGGCTCACTGGCCTTACTTTCGAGACTCCGGTGACACCAATCCCATGGTTAGGGAAGAGGCTCCATCTGGGTCTCCATGGCGCCTATGTCAGACATCACGTCGATCAAGGGTATTTCGATCATCGATGGAGGACGGGTGTTGACCTCTC
The DNA here is from genome assembly GCA_946402445.1 of uncultured Bacteroidales bacterium. Taxonomy (GTDB): domain Bacteria; phylum Bacteroidota; class Bacteroidia; order Bacteroidales; family F082; genus Limimorpha. The sequence goes on along the minus strand of CAMIWN010000005.1, from coordinate 8,656 downwards.
GTATTATGAGACTTTCCAACGCTTCAAGTTCACTTACCGTAGCCGTTTCCTCTGCACGTTCCGCGATGAGCGTACCGGTGACTATCAGGTGAACCCCAAATGGTATTGGCGTAACAAGCTGCAAGCCACGTATCAACAAATGGGAAGCCGTTTCAAATACACCCTCTCTGCCGAGTGCTTCTGGAGGTTGCGCGCTCTTTCCAAAGAAAGCTTCGTGGATCATCTGAGAACCACTTTCGCAGTGAACTACCGCCTCACCCGCCGTCAGTCCATCACTGGCTTCATCCGAATGGATAATGAACTGCAAGTCAAAAAACCCTTCGACCGTTTTTACCTCGGCTTAACCTATCAATTGAAATACTAACTCATAATTCTAAATTCATAATTCTTCATTCTCATGTCAGAATTATTAAAAAAAGGCGACAAAATAGGAAAATATATTGTTAACTCCTTTATTAAAAAAGGAGCCGCCGCTGAATCTTATACCGTTTATGGCAGCGATGACCTGCTGTATTTCTGCAAAGTTTTCGATTTCGGAAGTATGTCAGCCTCCCAGCTTTTTGAAAGGAAAGAGGTCTTCGAGATTGTCTTTTGTAAAGAGCTGAATGAGGAAAAACACGACAACATCATCCGTTATGTGGATAATGGTGGGTTCCGCAAGGGCGATAAAGAGTACCATTATCTGGTGACGGAGTTCTATCAAGGGCAGCTTTTGGATGAGTCCTTGGAGAAAGACGGCGTTTTCGATTCCGAGGATGCCATGCAGATTATCCTTTGTGTCCTGAACGGTTTGATATATATGCACTCTAAAGCATTGCTTCACAACGATATCCGTCCTTCAAACATCATGCTTAAAGAGCTTGAGGATGGCATGTTGGTGCCTACAATCATCGACTTGGGGCATGTCTCTTATATGGTGATGGGCCGCCCTAATTTCTTTGTGGGTGATCTCGCGCCTTTCTTCCGTGCTCCGGAAACCTATCGTGGAATCTACACGCCGAAGTCGGATGTGTTCTCCGTGGGTGCTTTGCTGTATTATCTGTTGTTTGGGAAAGCACCTTGGGAAGTGGATTTGGCTGACTGCTATAACGATAAAAACCTGGTGAAGGCAAAAGTCAAAGAGGCCAGGAAAGCGGATTTAGTGCTTGACACCGAGGAAATACATATTCCTGACTTCTTGCAGGAAATCTTGAAAAAGGCCTTGTCGTTGCGAGTCACTTCACGTTTCTCTTCAGCGGAAGAGTTTTTCAACGCATTGGTGGAGCGGTTGATCCCAGAGGAGTCCGATGTCAATTCGGGATTGACTGAGTATCAGGATGCTGATGCTGGGAAGCCTGAGTCGGAACTGCAAGGCGCGGCGCGTATTCTGTTCAAGAAAGGTTCGGGCAATGGTTTCGACCAGGTGGCTGGACGCGATGAGTTGAAGGAACAGCTTCGCAAAGAGGTGATATTCGGGCTTCAAAACCCTGAAAAGGCACAGCAATACAAGTTGTTACCTGTGAACGGCATCCTGCTGTATGGTCCTCCCGGATGTGGTAAGAGCCTTGTCATGGAAAGCTTCGCTGAGGAGCTGGGATTCAATTACACCATCCTGAAATCGTCGGAGTTCGGAAATATCTATCAGCCTAATGTGATCAGTAACTTGCAGCGCATTTTCGACGCGGCCTCACTCAAAGCTCCGTTCGTGGTCTGTCTCGAGGAACTGGAATACTTGATTCCGAATCCGGGAACTGAGAACGTCACCAAGGAAAGTGTCGCCATGCTCTCCCTGCTTAACGGATGCGCTCAACACGGGATTTTGCTGGTTGCGACTTCAAATCAGCCGGAGCAAATTGACCCCTTCTTGATGCGACCGGGATGCATCGACCGTGTGTTCTTTGTTCAACAACCTGATTTTGAGGCAAGAAAGGATATCTTCAAAAAGCATCTAACCGACCGTCCATGCGAAGAGATTGATTATGAAGAACTGGCTAGGCTGTCAGAGGATTTCGTTGCGGGTGATATCACCGAGGCTGTTAACGAGGCTGCTATGACAGCCGCTTACATGGATGTGCCCATCAGCCAAAAGATCCTGATTGATGTCCTGAAATACAAAAACCCGACATACGCAACCAAGAGTAAGATTGGCTTTAAATAATGACAGGAAAAAGGAAATTGACAGCGAAAGACTTGTTGCTGACTTATCTGGAAGCCAATGGCATTGAAACGTCAAGGTCGAAAGTGGGTCTGAACTTCCGTTATGAAGGTTGGAATTTCTTGCTATGGCATGACGCGGATGAGCCGTTGTTTTTCCGCCTGACCTTACCGGGCATCTTTGATGTCACGGATGAGAACTATGCCCAGGCTTTGATGGCTTGTAATATGATTAACTGGAACTATCGGGTGGTGAAAGCTTCTCTGTATGAGTTTAACGAGGATGATCGTCAACGTGCATCTGTCTGGGTTTGCTATGAACAATGGCTCGATGGAAATAATCTTTCACCGGACCTTGTTGTGAGGGCTATCAACGCTCTGATGGAAGCAGCGGAGCGTTTTCAAAGCTTGACGGAAAGGGGAGTTGTATAATTATCTATAAATATATGAAATTTCTTGTTTTAACTCTCGTATTGTTGTCCTGCCTGTGTGCGACAGCGCAATATGCACCTGCTGGCGACAAAATCAAAACAAAATGGGCATCGGAGGTGACTCCCGATAATGTGCTCCCTGAATATCCACGTCCTTTGATGACCCGGACGGAGTGGAAAAACCTCAACGGATTGTGGAATTTTTCCACAGCCCCCAAGGATGCTAAACAGCCATCGGCCTACCAAGGCGAGATCCTGGTGCCTTTCTGTATCGAATCCGCACTGTCGGGTGTGCAGCAAAAAGTGGGTGCCGACTCGGTGCTTTGGTATCAACGTGACTTTACGGTTCCAAAACAATGGAAAGGGAAACGGGTCTTGTTGCATTTCGGCGCTGTGGACTGGATGACCGATGTTTGGGTCAACGGCATCAAAGTGGGAAGTCATACCGGTGGCTATACGCCCTTTTCTTTCGACATCACACAAGCCTTAAGCAGCAAAACGAATAGTCTCGTCCTGCGCGTTTGGGATCCCACCGATGATTCCTTTATCCCACATGGCAAGCAGGTGAATAACCCCAGGGGGATTTTCTATACCTCTGTGACGGGCATTTGGCAGACCGTGTGGCTCGAGCCGGTACCTGACAGCTACATCGCCTCGCTGGTGACCACTCCGGATCTCGACAAGGCTACTGTGACGGTGACCCCTGACTTCCATGGACTTACCAACGATGACCTCTATCAGGTTGAGGTGATGATGGATGGGGAAATGGTCGCCTCGGGCAAAGCCCTCGGCGGACAACCCGTGGAGGTGATGATGCCCCAAAATTTCCGCACTTGGTCACCTGAACACCCTTATCTCTACGATATGAAAGTGACCGTCCTGCGAAACGGAAAGCCAATCGATGTTGTGAATAGTTATTTCGCCATGCGTTCCTTTGGCACGAAGCGAGATGACAGCGGCATTGTCAGACTCACCTTGAATGGCAAACCGGTCTTTCATTTCGGCCCTCTCGACCAAGGATGGTGGCCCGATGGCCTTTATACCGCACCTACCGATGAGGCATTGGCTTACGATATTGAGAAGACTAAAGAATGGGGATTTAATATGATTCGTAAGCACGTGAAGGTGGAACCTGCCCGTTGGTATTATCATTGTGACCGTCTGGGGATGATTGTGTGGCAGGACATGCCGAGTGGAGGACGCGGGCCTGGATGGCAAACCGATCGTTATTTTGACGGCCCTGAAAGTCTGCGAAGCATGGAATCAGAGGAGTGTTATAAAAAAGAGTGGAGAGAAATCATCGAAAGTTTGAAATCCCAACCCTGCATTGGAGTCTGGGTGCCTTTCAACGAGTCGTGGGGTCAATTCAAGACCACAGAGATTGTGGAGATGACCAAGAAACTCGATCCCACCCGTCTGGTCAATCCTGCGTCAGGGGGTAACTTCTATGCCTGCGGCGACATCCTTGACCTGCATCATTATCCCGAGCCGAAGATGGTGCTTTACGATCCCACCCGTGCCACGGTGTTAGGCGAGTATGGGGGTATCGGACGTAAAGTGGAAGGCCATACTTGGGTGAAAGACCAAGGATGGGGCTATGTGGAGTTTGACAGTGAGAAACAGGTGACTGACACCTACGTGCAATATGCCGACCTGTTGTATAGGATGGCGTTTCAGGGCTTCTCTGCCGCGGTGTACACGCAAACCACCGACTGTGAGACGGAACTCAACGGCTTGATGACTTACGACCGGGTAGTGGTCAAGATGGATGAGAAACGCCTGTTGGAGATTAACAGGAAAATCAGTCATGCCTTGGCAGAATAAAAAAAACAGCGTCTCAACCGAGACGCTGTTTTTTTTAATGGGATGGATATCCTGATTATTTGGACTCACCCTTGATGGTGATAGGATAGCCTTGGGATTCAAATGCGCCAATGTTGCATTCGGTCACATGGATCAGATGGAACACGCCGTCAGTGGTGATGGTGGCAATGACATCATTATAGGTGCCGCCAGCAGTGGTGGAGACGTTTTTGTAAACTTCGGAAGTTTGCATGGTTTCAATGGCGGTCTGCATCAAACGTTTCTTGTCAACATCAGTTTTGGTGTTTTCCCAAACAGTAGGATCGCTGAAGATGTAGAGCTTCACGCCATCGAGAGGCTGAATCTGAGCATAGGTAACTTTGAGGTTCTTTTCCCATTTCAGGCCGAATTCGGTCATGTCGGGATAGTTGTTGCCCAAGCGGAACCATTCAAATGGAGTAGGGTTCAGGAGCACGAAAGGTTGGTTGATGCTGTAGCTGATGGAGGCAGTGGCAACGTTGTTCTTAGCGTCAGTCAGAGTGGCATTGATGACGCCTTGTCCCACGATGGAGTCACGGGAGGCATTGTAGGTGATGGAACCTCTGTAGATGTCTTCGGTTTTGCCCGTCAGGTCGAGGGTGTCCCAAGGTTCATCGTCGATGGTGATAAGGAGTTGTGAGAGTTCAACGCCCGTTTCAGCATTGGAGGCCACTTTGAAGCCGAAAAGATAAGGTGCGTCCAGGTCGATGATGTCACCATCTTGGATGTAGCCTTCTTCAGCGAGGATGCTGATGGCGGGTTTGGGATCTTGAACTTGAGGATCATCGCAGCTTGCAAAGAAGGCGAGGCTCACGAGGCACACGAGTGCCAAAGCTAATTTCTTCATAGTTGTTTGAATTTAGTTAATTGAATGTTTAAAATAAATGATGATTAAAAATGCTTTTCAATTTGAAAGACCGTGCAAAGATAACAAATTACTTGCCAAACTTTCATGTAAAGTGTGAAAAAAATGAAAAAAGCCAGTTTTCACAGGCTTTTTTCATTTTTAATGCACACGATTTGTTTAAATGATTAGTCTTCAACGATAGCATCGTTCGGGCAAGCGCCAGCGCAGGTGCCGCAACCGACACATGAATCAGCGTCAATGACGTAGATGTCTCCTTCTGAAATTGCGCCAACAGGGCATTCATCGATGCAGGTACCGCAAGCGATACATTTGTCTGTGATTTTGTAAGCCATAGTTTTTAATTTTTAGGTGTTAGTTTCAATTTTTGAGGCTGCAAATATACTGGTTTGTTTGTTATCCGAGTCAGGTTTTATGCAATTTAGAAATAGTCTAAAAAACAAAGCGAAAAAATATTTTGTATATATGTTAGGATGAACCGAATTAAAAACGTACCTTTGCAGGCGCAAACAAAAAAGATACCAAAGAATATCTTGAAACAATAAATCTTGTAATTTAAATCTATAGTTATGACAGGAAAAAGTAAAGTTGTTGCTCTTGAGCATGTCGTGATCCGTTTTGCGGGCGACTCAGGCGATGGTATGCAACTTACCGGAAATCTTTTCTCCGATTCGACGGCGTTCGCCGGAAACGATTTCGCCACCTTCCCGGATTATCCCGCCGAGATCCGTCCTCCGCAAGGCACTGTCGCAGGTGTCTCCGGGTTCCAGGTGCATTTTGGACATAAGCCCATTCATTCTACGGGTGACCTCTGTGATGTACTCGTCGCTATGAATCCTGCCTCCATCAAAGCCAACATGCGCTGGCTTCGCCCTGGCACGATTATCATCATCGACACCGACTCCATTACTGACAAGGCCCTGGAAAAGGCTGGCTATGAAGCAGATCCTACTGTGGACGGTACCCTCGCCGACTATCAGGTGGTGAAAGCCCCCATCTCAGAACTCACCAAAGAGGCTTTGAAGGACTTCGGCATGGATAACAAGGCGATGCTGAAATCAAAGAACATGTTCGCCCTTGGCATCGTGATGTATCTGTTTAATCGTGAACTTGATACCGTTTACGCTTATTTTGAGAACAAATTCAAAGGTAAGGACCTGGTGATCAAAGCTAATCGCACCGTTCTTGATGCTGGTTACCATTATGCTGACACTTGGGAGCTCTTCACCAATACTTATAAGGTGGAAGCTGCCGACCTCGAAAAGGGCAAGTATCGCAACATCACGGGCAATACCGCTGCCGCTTGGGGTCTGATGGCTGCCGCTGAGAAATCCGGTCGTCCCCTGTTCCTTGGCTCGTATCCTATCACCCCTGCCACTGACATTCTGGCAGAGTTGACAAAATATAAGAACTTAAACGTCAAAGCTTTCCAGGCTGAAGACGAAATCGCTGGCATCATGTCGTCCATCGGCGCTGCCTACACGGGATGCCTTGCTGTCACAACCACGTCAGGTCCTGGTCTCTCGCTGAAGAGTGAGGCTATGGGTCTGGCTGTCATGACCGAGCTTCCGTTGGTCATCATCGATGTGCAACGTGGCGGTCCGTCAACGGGTCTTCCCACCAAGTTTGAGCAGAGCGACCTGTTGCAGGCACTCTACGGACGTAACGGCGACGCTCCTCTGATCGTCATCGCCGCCCGCAGCTCCGCTGGTTGCTTCTATACCTCCTTCGAAGCTGCCCGTCTCGCCCTCGAGCACATGACCCCCGTCATCATGCTCAGCGATGGCTCTCTCGGTAATGGCTCTGAGGTGTTCCGCATCCCCAAGATGGCTGACCTCCCGACTATCAATCCTCCGATTGCCAAAGCCAACGATCCCGATTACATGCCGTTCCGTCGCGATGAGAAATGGCTCCGCCGTGAATGGGCTATCCCGGGAACTCCTGGCCTGCGTCACCGTGTGGGTGGCCTTGAGAAGGAAGATGGCAAGGGTAACCTCTCTACCAATCCTGAGAACCACCAACGCATGACCGAACTCCGCGAAGAGAAAGTCGCCCGCGTGGCTAATGACATCCCGCTGCAAGAGCTCTACGGCGACCCCAACGCTGACCTCCTCGTCGTCAGCTGGGGTGGCACCTTCGGCGTTATCCGTACCGCCGTCGAGAACCTCATGGAACAAGGCAAGTCGATCGCTCACGCTCACTTCGACTATATCATGCCGCTGCCTCGCAACACCGAGGATGTGCTGAAAGGTCACAAGAAAATCGTGGTCTGCGAAATCAACCGCGGCCAGTTCGCCAAGTACCTCCGCATGAACTTCCCGGAATATAAATCAGAACAATATAATAAGGTGATGGGTCTGCCGTTCACAATCAATGAGCTGGAGACTAAGTTTAACGACCTCTTAAAATAATACGACCATGGAAAATCAGAATATCGAAAATCAAGCTATCCAGCTGACCAAAGAGGATTTTGCAAGTGACCAGGTGGTGAAATGGTGCCCCGGCTGTGGTGACCATGCCATCCTGAAAGCCATGCAAGACGTATTTCCCAAGATGGGCGTGAAGAAGGAAGACATCGTGGTGGTGTCCGGCATCGGATGCTCCTCGCGCTTCCCTTATTATATGAACACCTACGGCTTCCACAGCATCCACGGTCGTGCCGCCGCTTGCGCCACCGGCGTGAAGCTGGCTAACCCGCACCTCACCGTGTGGATGATTACCGGCGACGGCGACTGTACCGCCATCGGTGGTAACCACTTCATCCATGCCTGCCGCCGTAATATCGACATCAACCTGGTGTTGTTCAACAACCGTATCTATGGTATGACCAAGGGCCAGTTCTCACCCTGCACCTTCCGTGGCACCAAGACTAAGACCTCACCGCAAGGTACTTACGAGGATCCGTTCAACCCTGGCGAGCTCGCCATCGGTGCCAAAGCGACTTTCTTCGCTCGTGGTGTGGATGTCAACCCCAAAGAACTCACCGACATCTTCATGGAGTCGTATCATCATGATGGTCTCGCCGTCACCGAAGTGCTGCAAAACTGCATGATCTTCTCAAACGGCGTGCATGAGAACATCACCGGCAAAGACGTCCGCGACGATATGCAGGTGAAATGCGTACACGGCCAGCCGTTGATCTTCGGCAAGAACCGTGATAAAGGTATCCGCCTGAATGGCAATCACCTCGAAGTGGTTAAGATTGGCGAGAATGGTATCACCGAAAAGGATATCCTCGTCCACGACAAGACCACCGAGGACACTGGTATCCACATGATGCTGGCCCACATGGCCCCGCCTCATTTCCCAGTTGCCATCGGTGTCATCCGTGACGTGAAAGCCCCGACCTTCAACGACAGCCTCGATGAGGTCATCGCCAACGAGA